>NZ_LT607413.1:5588750-6206666 GCF_900091495.1 Micromonospora echinospora
GGCCCACCTGGCCCAGCGGGCGGTGGTCGTCGCCGCCGACCCGGAGACCCGGCTGACGGCGCTGCGTGCCCTCGCCACCGGCGGTGAGCACCCCGCGCTCGTCCCGGCTCTCCCGGCCACGACGGGCGGCACCGCCGTCCTCTTCTCCGGTCAGGGTGCGCAGCGCGCGGGGATGGGTCGGGAGTTGTACGCGACGTTCCCGGTGTTCGCTGCCGCGTTGGACGAGGTGTGCGTCCAGCTGGATCCGTTGCTGCCGCAGCCGTTGCGGCCGGTCCTGTTCGCGGAGGCAGGGTCGCCCGAGGCCGAGTTGTTGGATCAGACGGTGTTCACGCAGGCCGGGTTGTTCGCGGTCGAGGTGGCGTTGTTCCGTCTGGTGGAGTCGTTCGGGATCGTTCCCGACTTCGTCGGCGGGCACTCGGTCGGTGAGATCACTGCCGCGTACGTGGCGGGGGTGTTGTCGCTGGCGGATGCGTGTGGCCTGGTGGCGGCGCGGGGTCGGTTGATGCAGGCGTTGCCGTCCGGTGGTGGGATGCTGGCGGTGGCCGCGTCGGAGGCCGAGGTGGCGGCCTCGATCGAGGGGCTGTCCGACCGGGTCGGGATCGCCGCCGTCAACGGCCCGAGCGCGGTGGTCGTCTCCGGTGCGGTCGAGGTGTTGGACGAGGTCGAGGCGGCCTGGCGGGATCGGGGTGTGCGTACCCGTCGGTTGGCGGTGAGTCACGCGTTCCACAGTCCGTTGATGGAGCCGATGCTCGACGAGTTCCGGGCGGTGTTGGCGGGGCTGAGCTTCGCCGCGCCGTTGCTGCCGGTGGTGTCGAACCTGACCGGCGCGATCGCCGCCGCCGACGAACTGCGGACCCCGGACTACTGGGTGCGGCACGTCCGCGAGGCGGTCCGGTACGCCGACGGGGTGCGAGCCCTGCGGGAGGTGGGCGCCGACACGTTCGTCGAGGTCGGCCCGGGTGCCGTGCTCACCGCCATGAACGCGGACCTGCTGCCCGGCGACGCCACCACCCTGGCGACCCAGCGCACCGGTGTGCCGGAGGTGACGGCGCTGCTCACCGCCGTGGCCACCCGGTACACCGGCGGCCGGGACGTCGACTGGGCGGCGGTGCTGACACCGCTCGCCGGCCCCCGGCCCGCCCCACGTGACCTGCCGGAACTGCCCACGTACGCGTTCCAGCCACAGCGGTACTGGCCCACCCTGACCAGGCCGCTGACCGGCGGCACCGACGCCGCCGACACCGCGTTCTGGCGGGCGGTCACCGACGGCGACCTGGACCGGCTCGGCATCGACGCCAACCAGCCGCTGAAGGACCTGCTGCCGGAACTGGACTCGTGGCGACGCCGGCAGCACACCGACGGCACGATCGGCGGCTGGCGGTACCGGGTGACCTGGCGGCCCCAGCGGCTCACCGCCGGCCAACCGGGCACCTGGCTGGTCGTCGCTCCGCGACGGCCGGCGGCCGGGACGATCGCCGACGCGCTGCGCGCCGGTGGGGCCACCGTGCACCTGTTGACGGTGGACCCGTCCACCGCCGACCGGGACGGGCTCGCCACCGACCTGGCCCGAGCGTGCGCGGAGCACCAGCCGACCGGGCTGCTCTCCCTGCTCGCCCTGGACGAGGCACCACACCCGGGCCAGGACGCCCTGCCGTCCGGGCTCGCGGCGAACCTGCTGCTGCTCCAGGCGCACGTCGGCCGGGAGGTCGCCACGCCGGTGCCGCTGTGGCTCGCCACGACCGGTGCGGTCGCCACCGACGACGAGCCGGCCGGCCGGCCGTGGCAGGCCACCAGTTGGGGCCTCGGCCTGACCGCGGCCCTGGAACACCCCCGGCATGTGGGCGGCCTCGTCGACCTGCCCGGCACGGTCACCGGGGACCTCGGTGCCGCGCTGGTCGCCGCGCTCACCAACACCGAGGAAGAGGACCAGCTCGCCGTCCGAGCCTCGGGTGCGTACGTCCGGCGGCTGGTCCGCGACGCCGGCCCGACCGGCGGTACGGACGGTGGCTGGACGCCGCAGGGCACCGTCCTGGTGACCGGTGGGGCGGGCGTGGTCGCCCGGCACGCCGCCGGCTGGCTGGAACGGCAGGGCGTGACCGTGGTGCCACTGGACCAGCCGGCCGGCCGGAAGCTGACCGACCGGATGGACCAGCTCGCCGCCGACGGTCGCCCGGTGACCGCGCTGCTGCACGTGCCGGCGGACACCGGCACCGTACCGCTGGCGGAGCTGACCCTCGCGGGCCTCGCCGCCGACCTGGCCGCCACCATCGGCGACATCCCCCGGTACGTCGACGAACCGGAGAACCAGTCCCTCGGGACGCTGGTGCTCTGCTCCTCCACCTCGGGTGTGTGGGGCTCGGGCGGGCGGGCCGGCCAGGCGGCTGGTGACGCGCTCCTCCAGGTCGTCGCGGCGAACCGGCGGCGGGCCGGGTTGCCGGCGACGTCGGTGGCGTTCGGACCCTGGGCCGACGGTCTCACCGACGCCGACCTGGAGCAGCTCAGCCGGCGCGGCCTGCCCGGCATGGCACCGGACCTGGCCACCGCCGCGCTGCGGCAGGCCGCCGTCGCCGGCACCCAGGTGGTGGTCGCCGACGTGCGGTGGGACCGGTTCGTGCCGGCGGTCGCCGCCGTACGGGCCCGGCCGCTGTTCGCCGAGATCCCCGAGGCCCGGGACGCGCTGCGCGACCTGCACAGCGCGGAGCCGGCGGACGGCGGGGCGGCGGAGGAGCTGCGCGAGCGGCTCCGGCCCCTGTCCGACGTCGAACGGGACAGCGTCCTGGTCGAGCTGGTGTCCACCCAGGCCGCGGCGGTGCTCGGCCACCCGGACACCGGGGACCTCGGCCCGGCCCGCGCGTTCCGGGAGGTCGGCTTCGACTCGATGACCGCGGTGGAGCTGCGCAACCGGCTCCGGGCGGCCACCGGGGTCACCCTGCCGGCCAGTGTGGTCTTCGACTACCCGACCCCGCTGGCGCTTGCCCGGCACCTGCGGACCCTGGTGGTGGAGGACGGGGTCGCCGCCACCGCCGGTCTGCTGTCGGAACTGGAGAAACTGGACGGCCTCTTCGCCGCCAGCGCACCGGATCCGCTGACCCGGCAGAAACTGCTGGTGCAGATGCAGGCATTCCTCGCCCGCTGGGGCGACGACCGGGCCACCCCGGTCGAGGCGCCGGCCGTGCCCACCCTCGACGGGGCCAGCGACGCCGAGTTGTTCGATTTCATCCACCGGGAGCTCGGCGGCCCCGGCGGCAATGTCGGCGGCGTTTTCTGACCTGTCGCCGATCATTGTCGACAGGCGTCGGCGGAGCGGGTCGCGGTGACCGTCACGGTCACCGCGACCCGCTCCGCCGAGCCGCCGGACCCGCTCCTGACCGGGCGGCCCCCGGCCAGCCTGGGGCCGTTTGAACGGCCGTTTGCGCTAGGGGCGGCCGTAGGGGCAGCCTAGGGGTTGTGACCGTCACCGGCCGACCAATACCTTCCTCCGGTAAGTAGGGCGCGGTCGGCGCTTCGACGCTGTTGGGTTATCTGCAATTCGTGGTCGGGCTGAATGGGCTGTGGTGTCGCGGCTTGAGGCGTCTGTAGACGGCATCGGGTCGCTTTTTTGCGGCCCGAAAAGGTGGCGCTAATGGCGACTGAAGACACTCTCCGGGAATACCTGAAATGGGTTACCGCAGATCTCCACCAGACTCGGCGGAAGCTCGGGGAGCTGGAGGCGGCGAACCGGGAGCCGATCGCCATCGTCGGCATCGGCTGCCGTTTCCCCGGCGGGGTGCGGTCGCCCGAGGACCTGTGGCGACTGGTGGCCGACGGCCGTGACGCCGTCTCCGACTTCCCGACCGACCGGGGCTGGGACCTGGAGCGGCTGATCCACCCCGACCCCGACCACCCCGGGACCTCGTACGTCGGGCAGGGTGGCTTCCTCGACTCGGCCACCGAGTTCGACCCCGGCTTCTTCGGTATCTCACCGCGCGAGGCGCTGGGCATGGACCCGCAGCAGCGGCTGCTGCTGGAGACCTCGTGGGAGGCGTTCGAGCACGCCGGCATCGACCCGTCGACCCTGCGCGGCCACCAGGTCGGTGTCTTCGCCAGCACCACCGGCCAGGACTACGCCGCGCTGCTCCAGTCGCCCCCGCCCGGCGTCGAGGGGTACGTCCTCACCGGCACCGCCGCCAGCGTCGTCTCCGGTCGGATCTCGTACGTGCTCGGCGTCGAGGGCCCCGCCGTCTCCGTCGACACGGCCTGCTCGTCGTCCCTGGTCGCGCTGCACCTCGCCTGCCACGCCCTGCGGCAGGGCGAGTGCTCCCTCGCGCTGGCCGGCGGCGCTACCGTCATGTCCACCCCCGCCGCCTTCGTCGGCTTCAGCCGTCAGCGGGGGCTCGCCGCCGACGGGCGGGTCAAGGCGTTCGCCGGGGCCGCCGACGGGACCGCGTGGGGTGAGGGCGTCGCCGTGCTGCTGGTCGAGCGGCTCTCCGACGCCCGCCGTAACGGCCACCCCGTCCTCGCCGTGGTGCGCGGCAGCGCGGTCAACCAGGACGGCGCGTCCAACGGGCTGACCGCCCCCAACGGGCCCTCCCAGCAGCGGGTGGTGCTCCAGGCCCTGGCCAGCGCCCGGCTCGCCCCGGAACAGGTCGACGCGGTGGAGGCGCACGGCACCGGCACCAACCTCGGCGACCCCATCGAGGCCACCGCCCTGCTCGCCACGTACGGGCAGGGGCGGCCGGCGGACCGGCCACTGCGGCTCGGCTCGGTCAAGTCGAACATCGGGCACACCCAGGCCGCCGCCGGTGTCGCCGGAGTGATCAAGATGGTGCTGGCCCTCCAGCACGGCCTGCTCCCGGCGACCCTGCACGTCGACGAGCCCACCCCGCACGTCGACTGGACGGCGGGCGCGGTGTCGCTGCTGACCGAGGCACTGCCCTGGCCGCGCGGTGAACAGCCGCGCCGCGCCGGCGTGTCCTCGTTCGGCATGAGCGGCACCAACGCCCACGTGATCATCGAGGAGGCGCCCGAGCCGACCCCGGCCCCTGCCGCCGAGGGGGCCGACGGTCCGACCGAGCAGGCCGCGCCGGAGGTCGCGACCGGACCGGCCCCGGTGACGAACGCCGGACTGGTGCCCGTGCTGCTCTCCGCCCGTGACGCCGACGGACTGGCCGCGCAGGCGCGGCGCTGGGCCGACTGGCTGGACACCGAAGCCGACGCCGCCGAGCTGGTCGACCTCGGCTGGTCGTCCGTCACGACCCGGGGTGCCCTGGAACACCGGGCGGTCGTCCTCGCCGCCGACCGCGCCGACCTGTCCCGGGACCTGCGGGCCCTCGCCGACGGCGGCACCGCCGCCGGCCCGGTCGTCGGTGCCGGGCCACGCGGCGGGCAGCTGGCCTTCCTCTTCTCCGGCCAGGGCGCCCAGCGCGCCGGCATGGGCCGGGAGCTGGGGGTGTTCCCGGTCTTCGCCCGCGCGCTCGCCGAGACCTGCGCCGCGCTCGACCCGCACCTGCCCCGCCCGCTCGCCCCGGTCCTCGCCGCCGAACCGGGCAGCGAGGACGCCGACCTGCTCGACCAGACGCTCTGGACCCAGGCCGGGCTCTTCGCCGTCGAGGTCGCCCTGTACCGGCTGCTGGAATCCTGGGGGGTCACCCCGGACGTGCTGCTGGGTCACTCCATCGGCGAGGTCGTCGCCGCCCACGTCGCGGGGGTGCTCACCCTCGCCGACGCCGCCGCGCTGGTCGCCGCCCGGGGCCGGCTCATGCAGGCCCTGCCGACCGGTGGGGCGATGCTCTCGGTCGCCGCCGGCCTCGCCGACGTCGAGGCCGTACTCGCCGAGGTGGACGGCCCGATCGGCGTCGCCGCGGTGAACGGGCCCGCCGCCGTGGTGGTCTCCGGTGCCGCCGACGCCGTCGCCGAGGTCGACCGCCGCTGCGCCGACCGTGGCGTACGCACCACGCGGCTGACCGTCAGCCACGCCTTCCACAGCCCGCTCATGGAGCCGATGCTGGCCGACTTCCGGGCCGAACTGGCCCGGCTGACCTTCCAGCCACCGACCCTGCCGATCGTGTCCAACCTGACCGGCGCGCCGGTCGACGCCGAGGAGATCCGCAGCCCCGACTACTGGGTGCGGCACGTCCGCGAGGCGGTCCGCTTCGCCGACGGCGTCCAGCGGGCGCGCGCCCTCGGCGTCGGCACGTTCCTGGAGGTCGGCCCGAGCGGCGTGCTGAGCGCGCTGACCCGGGAGATCGTCGGCGCGGACGCCACCGCCGTGGCGCTGCTGCGCCGGGACCGACCCGAGCCGCTGTCCCTGTTCACCGCCCTCGCCGAGCTGCACGTGGCGGGGGTCGCCGTCGGCTGGCGGGAGCTGTTCACCGGCGCGGACCCCCGCCGGGTCCGGCTCCCCGGGTACGCCTTCCACCGCCAGCGGTTCTGGCCCGAGCCGCCGCCCGCCCCGACCGGTACGGGCACCGGCGCGGACGCCGAGTTCTGGGCCGCCGTGGAACAGGCCGACGTCGAGGCGCTGCGCGACCAGCTCGGCACCGCCCCGGGCGGCGACACCGACCCCGTGGACGCCCTGCTGCCCGCGCTGCCCGTGCTCGCCTCCTGGCGTCGTAACCGGCAGGACCGCTCGGTGGCGGACGACTGGTCGTACCAGGTCGTGTGGAAGCCGGTGACGGTCGCCGACGGTGACCGGCCGGCCGGCCGCTGGTTGCTGGTGCTGCCGGCGGACGGCACGCCCGCGTGGGAGGACGACCTGGTCGGCCTGTTCCGGGCGGCCGGCGACGAGCCGACGCTGCTGCGGGTCGACGCGAACGACCTGGACCGGGCGGCGCTGGCCGACCGGCTGCGCGCCACGACCGGCGACCAGCCCGTCGCCGGCGTGCTGCACGTCGTCGCCGGGCAGGACCGGCTGCTCACCGCGCACCCCGGCGTGAGCGTCGCCGCCGCCACCACCCTGGTGCTGCTCCAGGCCCTGACCGACCTGGACCTGGCCGCCCCCGTCTGGTGCCTCACCAGTGGCGCGGTCAAGGCCGGCCCCGCCGACCGGGTCACCGACCCGTTGCAGACCCTGGTGTGGGGTCTCGGTCGCGCTGCCGCCGTGGAACAGCCGCACCGCTGGGGTGGCCTGGTGGACCTGCCGGCGTGCGTCGACGAGGCCGTGCTGCGCCGGCTCGCGGCCGTCCTCGCGGGTGGCAGCGGTGAGGACCAGGTCGCCGTCCGCGCGGGCGGCGTGTGGGGCCGCCGGCTCGCCCCGGCCCCCGCCGTGCAGCGGACGGCGGACGACCCGTGGACCGACGCCACGGTCCTGGTCACCGGCGGTACCGGGGCCCTCGCCGGGCACGTCACCCGCTGGCTGCTGGAGCGGGGCGCCCGACAGGTCGTCCTGGTCGGCCGGCGTGGTGCCGCCGCTCCCGGCCTGGCCGGGCTCCTGGCCGAGTACGGCGCCGACGGGCGGGTCACCGCCGCCGCCTGCGACGTGACCGACCGGCAGGCCGTCGCGGGGCTGCTGGACTCGCTGCCCGACCTGACCGCGGTGGTGCACGCCGCCGGCACCGACCAGCTCACGCCGCTCACCGGCACCACCCTCGACGAGTTCTCGACCGTCGTCGCCGGCAAGGTGCTCGGCGCGCTGCACCTCGACGAGTGCCTCGCCGACCGGCCGCTCACCGCGTTCCTGCTGTTCTCCTCCATCTCCGGCGTCTGGGGCAGCGCCGGCCAGTGCGCGTACGGTGCCGGCAACTCGCTACTCGACGCGCTCGCCGTCAACCGCCGGGACCGGGGACTCGCGGCCACCGCCGTCGCCTGGACCGCCTGGGGCGGGGCCGACGGCATGGCCGCCAAGAACACCGCCACCGAGCAGCTCCACCGGATGGGCCTGCCCACCATCGACCCGCAGCGTGCCCTGGTCGCCCTGGACCGGGCGACGCAGCGGCCCACCCCCTGCGTCACCGTCGCCGACGTCGACTGGAGCCGCTTCCACCCGGCGTTCACCCTGACCCGGCCCAGCCCGTTCCTCGCCGAGCTGCCGCAGGTGCGGGCCCTCGTCGAGGCCGAGGCGCAGACCGCCGCCGCGCCGGCCGGCATGACCGAGGCGCTGCGCCCGTTGGCCGAGCTGTCCGAGGCCGACCAGGAACGCGCGCTGCTGCGGATCGTCAACGAGCAGACCGCCCGGGTGCTCGGCCATGCCACCCCGGACGACCTGCGCGGCCGACCGTTCAAGGACCTCGGCTTCGACTCGCTCACCGCCGTGGACTTCCGTACCAAGCTGAACGAGGCGACCGGGCTGCGACTGCCGTCCACCCTGGTCTTCGACCACCCCACCCCGGCCGACCTGGCCCGGCACCTGCGGGAGACGGCGTTCGGCGCGCCCGCCGAAGCCCCCGCCGCGCTCCCGGTCGTCGCCGATGTCGACGAGCCGATCGCGATCGTCGGGATGGCCTGCCGCTATCCCGGCAACGCCGGCAGCCCCGAGGAGCTGTGGCGGTTGGTCGCCGACCGGGTCGACGCCATCGGTCCGTTCCCCACCGACCGGGGGTGGGACGTCCCTGCCCCCGGCAGCGGCTACGCCCCGGCCGGCGGCTTCCTCTACGAGGCGACCGGCTTCGACCCGGCGTTCTTCGGGATCTCCCCGCGCGAGGCGCTGGCCATGGACCCGCAGCAGCGGCTCACCCTGGAGGCGTCCTGGGAGGTCCTGGAGCGGGCCGGGCTCGACCCCACCGGCCTGCGGGGCAGCCGCACCGGCGTGTACGTCGGCGCGTCCACCTCCGGCTACGGGACCGGGCTGACCGAGGTGCCGGAGGGCACCGAGGGCTATCTGATGACCGGCGGGGCGCACAGCATCATCTCCGGCCGGGTGGCGTACACCCTCGGCCTGGAGGGGCCGGCGGTGACCGTGGACACCGCCTGCTCGTCGTCGCTGGTGGCCCTGCACCTGGCCGGCGAGGCGCTGCGCCGGGGCGAGTGCGACCTCGCCCTCGCCGGCGGCGTCGCGGTGATGGCAACCCCGGACACCTTCGCCGAGTTCTCCCGCCAGGGCGGTCTGGCCGGCGACGGTCGGTGCAAGTCGTTCGCCGCGTCGGCGGACGGGACCGGCTGGTCCGAGGGTGTGGGCATGCTGCTGGTGGAGCGGCTCTCCGACGCGCGGCGTAACGGTCACCGGGTTCTCGCCGTCCTGCGTGGGTCGGCGGTGAACCAGGACGGCGCGTCGAACGGGTTGACCGCGCCGAACGGCCCGTCGCAGCAGCGGGTGATCCGGGCGGCTCTCGCCTCGGCCCGGCTCTCGACTGCCGATGTGGACGTGGTGGAGGCGCACGGTACGGGTACGACGCTGGGTGATCCGATCGAGGCGCAGGCGTTGTTGGCGACGTACGGGCAGGACCGGGGCGACGCCGGCCCGCTGTTGTTGGGGTCGATTAAGTCGAATATCGGGCATGCGCAGGCCGCCGCCGGGGTCGCCGGGGTGATCAAGGTGGTGCTGGCGATGCGGCATGGTGTGGTGCCGGCGTCGTTGCATGTGGATGAGCCGTCGCCGCATATCGATTGGTCGGCGGGTGCGGTGGAGTTGGTGACCGAGGCGCGTGCGTGGCCGGTGGTGGGTCGGCCGCGTCGGGCGGCGGTGTCGTCGTTCGGTATCTCCGGCACCAACGCGCACGTCATCGTCGAGCAGCCGGCGGAGGAGCCGGCGCCCGAGGTGCCCGCCGACCCGCCCGCCGCAGGGCTGGTCGGCGCGGGGCCGCTGCCGTGGTCGCTGTCCGCCCGGTCGGCTGCGGCCCTCCGTGACCAGGCGGAACGACTCGCCCGGCACGTCCGCGAACACGACGGGCTCGACCTGGCCGCCGTGGCGTGGTCGCTGGCCACCACCCGGGCCGCGCTGGAGCAACGCGCCACCGTGCTCGGGACGAGCACCGAGGAACTGCTCTCCGGCCTCGACGCCCTGGCCGCGGACTCGTCGGTGCGGAACGTGGTGACGGGCTCGGCCGGCGAGATCGGGTCCGGGGTGGTGTTCGTGTTCCCGGGGCAGGGTGGTCAGTCGGTGCGGATGGCGGCCGGCCTGGTGGGCCGGTGTCCGGTGTTCGACGCGCGGTTGGCCGAGTGTCAGCGGGTGTTCGCGCCGTTCCTGGATGTGGACATCGTGTCTGTGTTGACGGGTGATGACGAGTCGTGGTTGGACCGGGTGGAGGTGTTGCAGCCGGTTCTGTTCGCGGTGGGTGTCGCCCTCGCCGAGGTGTGGCGGCAGGCGGGGGTGGTTCCCCGGCTCGTGATCGGTCATTCGCAGGGTGAGATCGCGGCGGCGTGTGTGGCGGGTGTCCTGTCGTTGGAGGACGCGGCGAAGGCTGTGATTCTGCGTGCCCGGGCTCTGGCTGGGCTCGCGGGGACCGGGGCGATGGCGGCGGTGGATCTGCCCGCCGACGAGGTCGCGGCGCGGCTGGTCGATCGTCCCGAGGTGGTGGTGGGGGTGGTGAACGGGCCGGCGACGGTGGTGGTTTCCGGTCCGCCGGAGCAGGTGGCCGCGCTGGTGGAGGAGTTCCAGGTCGAGGGGGTGCGGGCGCGGCCGATCCGGTTCAACTACGCGTCGCACTCCCCGGCCGTGGAGCAGGTTCGCGAGCGGATGCTGGCGGACCTGGCGGGCCTTGCCCCCATGCCGGGGCACACGCCGCTGGTGTCCACCCTGACCGGTGAGTGGGCGGACCCGACGGTGATGGACGGGTCGTACTGGTACGAGAACCTGCGGAATCCGGTGCGGTTCGACGCCGCGGTGCGGACGGCGGTCGAGGCGGGGCACACCGTGTTCGTGGAGGTGTCGGCGCATCCGGTGTTGACGATGCCGATCGCGGCGATCCTGGAGGATGCCGGGTCCGCCGGTCACACGCTGGGGACCCTGCGTCGGGGCGACGACGACCCGGCGCGGCTGTTGACCAGTCTGGCGACTGCCCACGTCCTCGGCCTGCCCGTCGACTGGACGAGGGTCCTCCCGCCGGCACCGACCGTCGACCTGCCCACCTACCCGTTCGCGCGGGACCGGTACTGGCTCGCACGCGGCGGGACCGGTCGGGCCGGGCTACCGTCGGTGGGCCTCGACGCGGTGGACCACCCGCTGCTCAGCGCCATGGCCGACCTGCCCGGCGACGACGGCCTGCTGCTCACCGGGCGGATCTCGCTGGCCACCCACCCGTGGCTGGCCGACCACGCCGTGCTCGGCACCGTCCTGCTGCCCGGCACCGCCCTGGTCGAGCTGGCGTCCTGGAGCGGTCGGACCATGGACACCGCCCACGTGACGGAACTCGTGCTGGAGGCGCCGCTCGTCGTCCCGCAGACCGGCGGCGTCGACCTGCGGGTCCGCGTCGGCCCGGCCGACCCCGACGGCTGCCGGCCGGTGGCCGTCCACTCGTACGTCGACGACGGCACCGACCGGCCCGGGACGGTCCGGCAGTGGCAGCGCCACGCCACCGGCCTGCTCGCCCCCACCCGGCCGGTGACCGTGGCAGCGGGCGGCGTCTGGCCCCCCGCCGACGCCGAGCCGATCCCGCTGGACACGCTCTACCCGCACCTCGCCGAGCAGGGCTACCACTACGGCCCCGTCTTCCGGGCGCTGCGGGCGGCCTGGCGGCACGGCGACGACATCCTGGCCGAGGTGGCCCTCGACGCCGACCCGGCCGCCACCGACACCGCCGGGTTCTCGGTGCACCCGGCGCTGCTCGACGCCGCCCTGCACGCCATCGGCGCCAGCGCCCTCGGCCGGACCGGGGACACCCCGGCCGGGTCCGGCGCCGCACAGCCCGGACTGCCGTTCTCCTGGACGGGACTGGCCGTCCAACCCACCCGGGCCCGCGAACTGCGGGTACGGCTCACCGCGACCGAGGGATCGGTGGCGGCGACCGTCACCGACACCGGCGGCACGCCCGTCGCCTCCCTCGACGCCCTGGTCCTGCGGCCGATCAGCGCCGACCAGCTCGACGCGGCCCGCCGCGCCGCCAACCGGTCCCTGCACCGACTCGACTGGATCGCCCCCGAGCCGGGAACGGACCGGCCGGCCCGCATCGCCGTACTCGGTGACGCCGAGGGGTGGCCGGGCATCGAGGCGTACCGGGACCTGGACGAACTCACCGCGGCCGTGGCCGCCGGGGCGGCCGTGCCGGACGCCGTGGTCGCCACCTGCGCGGGACGCCGCGCCGACGAGCCGAGCATCGCCCGGGCCGCGCACCTGGTCAGCCACGAGACCCTGGCGCTGGCGCAGAACTGGCTCACCCGGGAGGCGCTGGCGGACGCCCGCCTGGTGGTCGTCACCCGGGGCGCGGTCTGCGTGGCCGGCGACGAACGCCCCGCCGACCTGCCCGCCGCCACGGCGTGGGGCCTCGTCCGGTCCGCCCAGTCGGAGAACCCGGGCCGGTTCGTGCTGCTCGACCTCGACGACGACCCCCGCTCGGCGGTCGCGCTGCCGGCGGCGCTGGCCACCGGTGAGCCGCAACTCGCCGTCCGGGCCGGGCAGCCACGGGTGCCCCGGCTGGTCCGGGTCGGGCCGCCGCCGCAGGACCGGCCGGCACCCGACCTGTCCACCGGCACCGTCCTGGTCACCGGTGCGTTCGGCGTCATCGGCCGGCTGGTCGCCCGGCACCTGGTCACCCGACACGGGGTGCCCCGACTGCTGCTGGTCAGCCGCAGCGGAGCCGACGCTCCCGGCGCGGCGGACCTGGTCACCGAGCTGACCGGGCTCGGCGCCACCGCCCAGGTCGTCGCCGCCGACGTCACCGACCGGAACGCCCTCGCCGTGCTCCTCGACGAGATCCCCGCCGACCGGCCGCTGGTCGGCGTCGTGCACGCCGCCGGCATCCTCGATGACGGGGTGCTGCCGGCCCTCACCCCGGCCCGGTTCGACACCGTCCTCGGGCCGAAGGTGGACGCCGCCTGGCACCTGCACGAGCTGACCGAGAAGCTCGACCTCGCCGCGTTCGTGCTGTTCTCCTCCGCGTCCGGCCTGTTCGGCGGCCCCGGCCAGGCCAACCACGCCGCCGCGAACGCCTTCCTCGACGCGCTCGCCCACCACCGTCGGGCGAACGGACTGGCCGTCACCTCGATGGCGTGGGGGCCGTGGGCCAACCCCGACGAGCCCGGCGGACCGCAGGGGCACGTCGACGAGCAGCGGATGAGCCGGGCCGGTTTCCACCCGCTCGGCGCCGACGAGGGCATGGAGCTGTTCAGCGAGGGGATGCGCTTCGACGACCCGGTGGTCGTACCGGTCAGCCTGGACCACGGGCTGCTCGGCCGGCTCGGTCCGGCGCTGCCCCGGCTGCTGCACGGCCTGGTCCGCCCGGCCGGGGCCGCCCCGGCCGTGGCGACGCCGGCGGCCGACGCGGCGTCCGCGCTGCGCGACACCCTCGCCGCCACCCCGGAGGGGGAACGGGACCGGGTGCTGTCCGACCTGGTCCGCACCCACGCGGCGGCGGTGCTCGGCTACTCCTCGATCCGCGACATCGACGAGGAGAAGGGCTTCGTGGAGCTGGGCTTCGACTCGTTGACCGCGGTGGAGTTCCGCAACCGGCTCACCGCCGCCACCGGGCTGCGCCTGCCGTCCACCCTGATCTACGACCGGCCGACCACCGGTGCGATGGTCGCCCACCTGCGCGGCGCGTTGCTCGCCGAGCGGACCACCACCGCGCTCTCCGTGCTCGGCGAGCTGAACAAGCTGGAGACCGCGATGCGGGCGGTCGCCGCCGACGACACCGACCGCACCGCCGTCGCCGCCCGGCTGCGCGAGCTGCTGTCGGTGTGGACGTACGCCGAGGGCGCGGCCGACGACACCGCCACGGGTGACGGCAACCTCAGCACCGCCAGCGCCGAGGAGCTGTTCAACCTCCTCGACGACGAGCTCGGAATGGCCTGACCCGGATGTTCCGGACCTCTGACCACGATACGGAGTGGCTCGATGCCCACTGAGGAAGAGTTCCTCGACTACCTCCGGCGCGCCACGGCGGACCTGCGTGAGGCGCGGCGGCGCGTCCGCGAGGTGGAGGCGAAGGACCGCGAGCCGATGGCCATCGTCGGCATGGCCTGCCGCTACCCGGGTGGCGTGACGAGCCCGGACGAACTGTGGCAGTTGGTCGCCGACGGCCGGGACGGGGTGGGGGACTTCCCGACCGACCGGGGCTGGGACCTGGAACGACTCTTCTCCGTCGACCCGGACAACCCGGGTACCTCGTACACCGACAAGGGCGGCTTCCTCTACGAGGCCACCGCGTTCGACCCGGCCCTCTTCGGCATCTCGCCGCGGGAGGCCCTCGCCATGGATCCGCAGCAGCGGCTGCTGCTGGAGAGCGCCTGGGAGGCGTTCGAGTCCGCCGGCCTCGACCCGCAGCGGCTGCGCGGCAGCCGGACCGGGGTGTTCGCCGGGGTGATGTACCACGACTACGCCTCCCGGGTGCTGGACCTGCCCGAGGGCGTGGAGGGGTACCTGGGCACCGGCAACTCCGGCAGCGTCGTGTCGGGCCGGGTCGCGTACACGTACGGCCTGGAGGGGCCCGCCGTCACGATCGACACGGCCTGCTCGTCGTCGCTGGTCGCCGTGCATCTCGCCGTGCAGGCGCTGCGTCAGCGTGACTGCGACCTCGCCCTGGCCGGCGGGGTCACCGTGCTCTCCACCCCCGGCGTCTTCGCCGAGTTCTCCCGGCAGCGCGGCCTCGCCGCCGACGGGCGGTGCAAGTCGTTCGCCGCCGCCGCCGACGGCACCGGTTGGGCCGAAGGCGTCGGGGTGCTGCTGCTCCAGCGGCTCTCCGACGCGCAACGTGAGGGCCGGCGCATCCACGCGGTGATCCGGGGCAGCGCCGTCAACCAGGACGGCGCGAGCAGCGGCCTGACCACCCCGAACGGTCCCAGCCAGGAGCGGGTCATCCGGCAGGCGCTGGCGAGCGCCCGGCTCTCCCCGGCGGACGTGGACGTGGTCGAGGCGCACGGCACCGGCACCACCCTCGGCGACCCGATCGAGGCGCAGGCGCTGCTCGCCACGTACGGGCAGGACCGCACCGGCGGGGAGCCGCTCTGGCTCGGCTCGGTGAAGTCCAACCTCGGCCACACCCAGGCCGCCGCCGGGGCCGCCGGCATCATCAAGATGGTCCTGGCGATGCGGCACGGCGTCCTGCCGCGCACCCTGCACGTCGACGAGCCGTCCCCGCACATCGACTGGTCGGCCGGGGCCGTCGAACTGCTCACCGAGGCCCGGCCCTGGCCGTCGACCGGCCGCGAGCGGCGGGCCGCCGTGTCGTCGTTCGGGATCAGCGGCACCAACGCCCACGTCATCGTCGAGCAGCCCCCCGCCGTCGAGGAGCCCGAGCCGGCGGCGTCGGCCGTCGTGCCGCCGCTGGTACCGGTCCCCCTCTCCGCCCGCAGCCCCGAGTCCCTCGCCGCGCAGGCCGGCCGCTGGGCCGACCACCTGGCCGCCGACGACTCCGTCCGGCCGGTCGACGTCGCGGTGTCCGCGCTGCGCCGGGCCGGGCTGGACCGGCGGGCCGTGGTGCTCGCCGCCGACCGTGCCGACCTGCTCGCCGGGCTGCGCGCCCTCGCCGCCGACGAGCCGTCCCCTTCGGTGGTGACCGGCACCGCCGCCGCCCGGGGCCGGGTGGCGTTCCTCTTCTCCGGCCAGGGCGCCCAGCGCGCCGGCATGGGCCGCGAGCTGTACGCCGCGTTCCCCGTCTTCGCGTCCGCCCTGGACGAGGTCTGCGCGCAGCTCGACCCGCACCTGCCCCGGCCGCTGCGCGAGGTGCTGTTCGCGCCGGAGGACTCTCCCGAGGCGGGACTGCTGAACCAGACCGTCTTCACCCAGGCCGGGCTCTTCGCCGTCGAGGTGGCCCTGTTCCGCCTCGCCGGGTCGTTCGGGCTCGTCCCCGACTTCCTGGTCGGCCACTCGATCGGCGAACTGGCCGCCGCGCACGTCGCCGGGGTGCTCACCCTCGCCGACGCCGCCGCGCTGGTCGCCGCCCGGGGCCGGCTCATGCAGGCCCTGCCGGCCGGCGGGGCGATGCTCGCCGTCGGCACCGACGAGGCGGCCGTGGTCGAGTCGCTGGCCGGGGTCGCCGGCCGGATCGACGTCGCCGCCGTCAACGGCCCGGCCGCCGTGGTCGTCTCCGGCGACGCCGACGCCGTCGACGAGGTGGCCGCGTACTGGTCCGGCCGGGGCGTGCCCACCCACCGGCTCCGGGTCAGCCACGCCTTCCACAGCGCCCTGATGGACCCGATGCTCGCCGAGTTCGCGGCGGTCGCGGAGGGGCTGACGTTCCGGCCGCCCACCGTGCCGATCGTGTCGAACCTGACCGGCCGGGTCGCCGAGCCGGAGCACCTGTGCAGCCCTGGTTACTGGGTGCGCCACGTCCGGGAGGCGGTGCGTTTCGCCGACGCCGTCGACCACCTGGCCGCGGCCGGCGTCGGCACGTACGTGGAACTGGGCCCCAACGGGGTGCTCACCGCCATGGCGCAGAGCTGCCTCACCGACCCGGCGGCGGTGCTGGTGCCGCTGGTCCGCAAGGACCGGCCCGAACCCCGGGCCGCGCTGGAGGCACTGGCCAACCTGCACGCCGCCGGCCTCGTCGTGGACTGGGACGCGCTGGTCGCCGGTGGTCGCCGGGTCGACCTGCCCACGTACGCCTTCGCGCACGAGCGGTACTGGCTGGAGCCGGTCGGCCGGCTGGCCGACGTCTCCGGGGCCGGCCTGGGCGCGGCCGGGCACCCGCTACTCGGCGCGGCGGTCTCCGTCGCCGGTGAGGACATGGTGCTGCTCACCGGCCGACTGTCGCTGGCCACCCACCCGTGGCTGGCCGACCACGCGGTCTCCGGCGCGGTGGTGCTGCCCGGCACCGCGCTGATCGAACTCGCGGTGCGGGCCGGCGACGAGATCGGTGTCTCCCGGGTCCGGGAGCTGACCGTCGCCGCGCCGCTGACCCTGCCCGCCACCGGCGGCATCCGGGTGCAGGTGCGCGTCGGCCCCGCCGACGAGGCCGGTGCCCGCGCGGTGACCGTGCACGCCCAGACCGACGAGGACCCGGACGCCGGCTGGGTACGGCATGCCGAGGGCGTACTGGAACCGGCCACCGCCGACGAGCCCGGCCTCGGGCCGTGGCCGCCCACCACCGCGACCGAGGTGCCGCTCGACGACTGGTACGACGCGCTGACCGGGCGCGGCCTGGACTACGGGCCGGCGTTCCGGGGGCTGCGTCGGCTGTGGACCACCGACGGCGAGGTGTACGCCGAGGTCGCCCTGCCCGAGGAACTCGCGGGTGACGCGGGTGACTTCGCGGTCCACCCGGCGTTGCTGGACGCCGCCCTGCACCCCGTCGGTCTGCTGCTGGCCGGTGAGGGCGGTGGCCCCCGGGTGCCGTTCGCGTTCGAGGGCGTCCAGGTGCACGCCTCCGGGGCGTCGGCGTTGCGCGTCCGGCTGACCCGTCACGACAGCGTGGTCCGGCTGGTCGCCACCGACGGCGCGGGCGCCCCCGTCGTGTCGGTGGACACCCTGGTCCTGCGGGAGATGACCGGCCTGGCCACCCCCGGAGCCGCCGCCCGGTCCATGTTCGAGGTCGTCTGGCAGGCCGAGGAGGTCACGCCGGCCGACGACCTGACCGCCTGGGCGTTGCTCGCCGACCCGACCGGGGACCACCCGGTGGACCTGCCGACGTACACCGACGTGCCGGCGGTGCTGGACGCCGCGACCGGGACCGGGTCGCTGCCGCGCGTCCTGGTCCTGCCGGTGGCCGCACCGTCCGACGGGGACCTGCCCGAGTCCGTCCGGGCGACCACCACGGAGGTGCTCGCGACGGTGCAGGCGTGGCTGGCCGCCGACGCCCTCGCCGACTCGCGACTGGTGGTGCTGACCCGGGGCGCGGTGGTGGCCCGGGACACCGACCGGCTCACCGACCTGGCCGGCGCGGCCGTGTGGGGCCTGCTCCGGTCGGCCCAGTCGGAGCACCCGGAGCGGATCGTCCTGGCCGACCTCGACCGGGACGCCGACGCCGCCACCCTCGCCGTGCTGGGCGGCGTCACCGACGACCTCTCCGCCACCGGCGGTCAGGTGGCGCTGCGCGCCGACACGGTGCTGACCCCCCGCCTCGTCCGGGCCGCGCTCCCGCCGGCCGGCGACGCGCCCACCGTCGGCGACGGCACGGTCCTGGTGACCGGCGGCACCGGCGCGCTCGGTGCCCTCGTCGCGGAGCACCTGGTCACCGCGCACGGCGTCCGGTCGCTGCTGCTGGTGTCCCGGCAGGGGCCCGCCGCTCCCGGCGCGGACGCGCTCACCGAGCGGTTGACCGGCCTCGGCGCCCGGGTCGAGGTGGCCGCGTGCGACGTGACGGACCGGGACCGGGTGGCCGCGCTGGTGGCCGGCGTGCCCGGCCGGTTGGCCGGCGTGGTGCACACCGCGGGCGTGCTGGACGACGGTGTCGTCTCGGCGGTCAGCCCGGAGCGGCTGGCCGGCGTGCTGGCCCCGAAGGTCGCCGCCGGCTGGTGGCTGCACGAGGCCACCCGCGACCGGGACCTCGACCTGTTCGTGCTCTTCTCCTCCGTCGCGGGCGTCCTCGGCTCCCCGGGACAGGCGGCGTACGCGGCGGGCAACGTCTTCCTCGACGCCCTCGCCGCGCAGCGCCGGCAGGCCGGTCTACCGGCGGTCAGCCTGGCCTGGGGAATGTGGGACACCCCCGGCATGGCCGCGTCGGTGTCCGAGGCGGACCGTGCCCGGTCGACGCGGGCCGGACTGACCCCGATGACCGCCGAAACGGGTCTGGAGCTGTTCGACGCCGCCCTGGCCGGCGACCGGGCCGCGCTCGTGCCCGCCGTCGTCGACGTACCGGCGATGCGGTCGCAGGTCGTCGCCGGGCAGGTGCCGTCGCTGCTGCGGACGCTGCTCGGCGCGGTCAGCGCCCGCCGGCAGGCCGGCAAGGGCAACTGGGCCGACCGGCTGGTCGGCCTGACCCCCCAGGAGGCCCGCGACCGGGTGGACACCCTCGTCCGGGGCCTGGTGGCGCAGGTGCTCGGGCACGGCGGGGCGGAGGCGGTGCCGGCGGACCGGGCGTTCCGGGAGTTGGGCTTCGACTCGTTGACCGCCGTCGACCTGCGGAACCGGATCAACGCGGCGACCGGGCTGCGGCTGGCCTCGACGTTGGTCTTCGACTACCCGACCCCGCAGATCCTGGCCGCCCAGGTGTACGCCGAACTGGCCGGCGGCCGGGGGGCGACGGCCGCCGCGACCGAGACGGCGACCGGCACCCGCCTCGACGACCCGATCGCGATCGTGGGGATGGCCTGCCGCTACCCGGGCGGGGTGGACAGCCCCGACCAGCTCTGGGAGTTGCTGGCCACCGGTGGGGACGGGGTGGGGGAGTTCCCCGCCGACCGGGGCTGGGACCTGGAGACGCTCTTCGACCCGGACCCGAACAACAGCGGCACGTCGTACGCCCGGCACGGTGGGTTCCTGTACGGGGCGGCCGAGTTCGACCCGGCGTTCTTCGGCATCTCGCCGCGGGAGGCCCTGGCGATGGACCCGCAGCAGCGGTTGCTGCTGGAGGCGTCGTGGGAGTCGTTCGAGTCCGCCGGCCTGGACCCGGCACGGTTGCGCGGCAGCCGCACCGGTGTCTTCGCGGGCGTCATGTACCACGACTACGCCTCCCGGCTGCTCGACCTGCCCGCCGAGGTCGAGGGCTACATCGGCACCGGCACCTCCGGCAGCGTCCTGTCCGGTCGGGTCGCGTACACGTTCGGCCTGGAGGGGCCGGCCGTCACCGTCGACACGGCCTGCTCCTCGTCGCTGGTCGCCCTGCACCTCGCCGTGCAGGCGCTGCGGTCGGGGGAGTGTGACCTGGCCCTGGCCGGTGGCGTGACGGTGATGGCCACCCCGGGCACGTTCATCGAGTTCTCCCGGCAGCGGGGCCTGTCGGCCGACGGGCGGTGCAAGTCGTTCGCCGCGTCGGCGGACGGCACGGGCTGGGGCGAGGGCGTGGGCGTCCTGCTGGTGCAGCGCCTCTCCGACGCGCAGCGCGACGGCCGGCGGATCCTGGCCGTGGTGCGCGGGACCGCCGTCAACCAGGACGGCGCGTCGAACGGCCTGACCGCGCCGAACGGGCCGTCGCAGCAGCGGGTGATCCGGCAGGCCCTGGCCAACGCCCGGCTGACCGTGGCGGACGTGGACACGGTGGAGGCGCACGGCACCGGCACCACCCTCGGCGACCCGATCGAGGCGCAGGCGCTGCTCGCCACGTACGGGCAGGACCGGCCGTCCGACCGGCCGCTGCTGCTCGGGTCGGTCAAGTCGAACCTCGGGCACACCCAGGCCGCCGCCGGTGTGGCCGGTGTGATCAAGATGGTCCTCGCGATGCGGCACGGCCTGGTCCCGCCGACGCTGCACGTGGACGAGCCGTCCCCGCACGTCGACTGGTCGGCCGGCGCGGTGGCGCTGGCGACCGAACCGACGCCCTGGCCGCAGACCGGTCGCCCGCGCCGGGCGGCGGTCTCGTCGTTCGGGATCTCCGGCACCAACGCGCACGTCGTGCTGGAGCAGGCCCCCGAGCCCACCGTCGTCGCCGAGTTCACCCCGGGCGTCGCCGCCGACGCCGGGCTCGTCCCACTGGTGCTCTCCGCCGCCGACCGGACCGCCCTGCGGGAGCAGGCCGTCCGGCTGCGCTCGCACCTCGCCGCGCACCCCGAGATCGAACCGGCCGAGGTGGCGTCCGCGCTCGCCACCACCCGGGCCGGGTTCGCGTACCGGGCCGTCGTGCTCGGCCGGGACCAGACCGAGCTGGCCCAGGGCCTGACCGCGCTCGCCGACGGCGAGGCCGTCCCCGCCGTGGTGACCGGCACCGCCCTGCGCAACACCAACCCCGTCTTCGTCTTCTCCGGGCACGGCTCGCAGTGGCCCGGCATGGCCGTCGAGCTGATGGACACCGCGCCGGTGTTCGCCGCGTCCATCGCCGAGTGCGAGGCCGTCCTCGCGCCCTGGGTCGACTGGTCGCTGACCGACGTGCTGCGCGGTGCCGACGGGGCTCCGCCGCTGGTCGCCTCCGGCGTCGTCCAGCCCACCCTGTGGGCGGTGATGGTCTCCCTGGCCCGGCTGTGGCGTTCGCTCGGCGTCCGGCCGGCCGCCGTGGTCGGACACTCCCAGGGCGAGATCGCCGCCGCCTGCGTGGCCGGCGCGCTCTCCATCGAGGACGCCGCCCGGATCGTCGCCCTGCGCAGCCAGGTGCTCGCCGACATCGTCGGCCAGGGCGGGATGCTGTCGGTCTCGCTGCCCGTCGACCGGGTCCGCGAGCTGATCGAGCGCTGGGACGGCCGCCTCTGCGTGGCCGTCGTCAACGGCCCCGGGTCGGTCGTGGTCGCCGGCGACCCGGACGCCCTCGCCGAGCTGACCGCCGCCTGCGCGGCCGACGGGGTGCGCACCCGCGCCATCGACGTCGACTACGCCTCCCACTCGCCGCACGTCGAGGCCGTCCGGAACCGGCTCGTGGCCAGTCTCGACGGGATCACCGCCCGGCCCGCCGAGGTGACCTTCTACTCCGCGCTGGCCGGCCGGCCGACCGACACCACCACCCTCGACGCCGGCTACTGGTACCGCAACCTGCGCGAGACGGTGAACTTCGAGCAGGCCGTCCGCAGCCTGCTCACCGACGGCCACCAAGTCTTCCTGGAGGTCGGCCCGCACCCGGTGCTCAGCTTCGGCACGCAGGAGACCATCGACGCCAGTGGCCACGACGCGGCCGTGGTCAACACCCTGCGGCGCGGCGCGGGCGGCCTGCCTCGCCTGCTCACCGCCCTGGCCGAGCTGCACGTGCGCGGGGTCGAGGCCGACTGGACCGCCGTCTGCGGGACCCCCGGCGGCCCGCCCGTCGCCCTGCCGACGTACGCGTTCCACCGGCAGCGGTACTGGCCGGAGACCCCGGTCCGGTCCGGTCCGGCGTCCACTGTCGACGACCCGGCCGACCGGCAGTTCTGGGACGCCGTCGAGCGGGCCGACGCCGACGCCCTCGCCGCCGCGATGCGCCTCGACGCGACCGAGGTCGGCAGCCTTGGCGACGCCCTGCCCCTGCTCTCGTCATGGCGGCAACGCCGCCGCGACGAGACCACCGTGGACGGCTGGCGCTACCGGGTCCAGTGGAAACCGCTGACCCAGGTGCCGCACACCGCGCTGCGCGGCACCTGGCTGCTCGTGGGGTCCACCGCGCACGCCGGTCACCCGCTGGTCGGGCAGGTCGTGCAGGCGCTCGGCGAGGCCGGGGCGGACGTGCTACCGCTGACCGTCGACGACCCCGACCGGCCGGTGCTCACCGCGCGCCTCGCCGACCTCGACACCGCCGCCGTCACCGGCGTGCTCTCCCTGCTCGCCCTCGACGAGGACGACCACGCCGACCGGCCGGTCGTCCCCGTCGGTCTCGCCGGCACCCTCGCCCTGGTGCAGGCCCTCGGCGACCTGGGGATCACCGCACCGCTCTGGTGCGCCACCACCGGCGCGGTCTCCACCGGCCGCGCCGACCCCCTCGACCACCCCCGGCAGGCCCTCGTCTGGGGACTGGGCCGGGTCGTCGCCCTGGAGCACGCCGATCGGTGGGGTGGCCTGGTCGACCTGCCGGCGAAGCTGGACCGGCGCTCACGCAACCGGCTCGCCGCCGCGCTCGCCGGGATCGGACACGAAGACCAGGTCGCGGTCCGCCCCTCCGGGCTCTTCGCCCGCCGACTCGCCCGCGCCGAGGCGGACCCCAACCGCCCGGCCACCGGCTGGCAGCCGACCGGCACCGTCCTGATCACCGGTGGTCTCGGCTCGCTCGGCGCGCACGTGGCCCGCTGGCTGGCCCGCGCGGGCACGTCCCACCTGGTGCTGACCAGCCGGCGGGGCCCGGAGACCGCCGGGGCCGCCGAGCTGGAGGCCGAGCTGACCGGACTCGGCGCCCGGGTGACCGTCGCCGCCTGCGACGTGGCCGACCCGGACTCGCTGCGGGCCCTGCTGGACCGGCTCGCCGCCGACGGCACCCGCCTCGACGCGGTGTTCCACGCCGCCGGGGTCGCCGCCGCCGGCCCGATCGCCGACACCGACCTGACCGGGCTGGCCGACGCCCTGCACGCCAAGGTCACCGGCGCGGTCAACCTCGACGCGCTCGTCGGCGACGTCGACGCGTTCGTGCTCTTCTCCTCCGGGGCCGGTGTCTGGGGCGGCGGCCTCCAGGGCGGCTACGCCGCCGGCAACGCCTTCCTCGACGCCCTCGCCGAGGACCGCCGCCGTCGGGGCCGGGCGGCCACCGCCGTCGCCTGGGGAGCCTGGGACGGCGGTGGCCTGGTGGAGTCCGAGGGCGCCGCCGACCACATGTTCCGCTCCGGGGTCCGTCCGATGCGGCCCGAGCTGGCCGTCTCCGTGCTGGCCGACGCTCTCGCCCACGACGAGACCGCCCTCACCGTCGCCGACATCGCCTGGGACCGGTTCCACCAGACCTTCGCGATGACCCGCCCCCGGCCGCTCGTCGAGGACATTCCCGAGGTGGCCCGGAACCTGGCCGCCCGGACCCGCGACGACGAGGAACCGGCCGACGCGTCCCCGCTGCGCGGCCGGCTCGCCGGTCTCGCCGAACCGGAACGCCGCCGTACCCTGCTGGACCTGGTCCGGGTGCACGCCGCGGCGGTGCTCGGACACGCCTCCGCCGACGCCGTCGGCCCGGACCGGCCGTTCCGGGAGATCGGCTTCGACTCGCTCAGCGCGGTGGAGATGCGCAACCGGCTCGGCGAGGCCGTCGGGCTGAAACTGCCCGCCACCCTGGTCTTCGACCAGCCCACCCCGACGCTGCTCGCCGGCTGGCTCGCCGACCGGATCCTCGGCGTCACCGCGCAGGTCGACGCACCCACCCGGGCCGTCAGCGCGCTCGACGAGCCGATCGCGATCGTCGCGATGAGCTGCCGCTACCCGGGCGGGGTGCAGAGCCCCGAGGACCTGTGGCGGCTGGTCGCCGAGGGGCGGGACGCCATCGCCGCGTTCCCCGCCGACCGGGGCTGGGACCTCGACGCCATCTACGACCCCGACCCCGACACCCCCGGCACCTCGTACGTGCGCGAGGGCGGGTTCCTCACCGACGTCGGCGGGTTCGACGCCGGCCTGTTCGGCATCTCGCCGCGCGAGGCGCTGGTGATGGACCCGCAGCAGCGGCTGCTGCTGGAGACCGGCTGGGAACTGTTCGAGCGGGCCGGGATCGCCCCCGCCGACATGCGGGACAGCAACACCGGCGTCTTCGTCGGCACCAACGGCCAGGACTACGCGACCCTGCTGATGGCCGCGCGGGCCGAGACCGAGGGCTACCAGGCCACCGGGAACGTCGCCGCGGTCCTCTCCGGACGGCTCTCCTACACCTTCGGCCTCCAGGGACCGGCGGTCAGCGTCGACACCGCCTGCTCGTCGTCGCTGGTCGCCCTGCACCTGGCCGTGCAGGCGCTGCGCGCCGGGGAGTGCGAGACGGCGGTGGCCGGCGGCGTGACCGTGATGGCCACCCCCGGTCCGTTCCTGGAGTTCGCCCGGCAGCGGGGCCTCGCCTCGGACGGGCGGTGCAAGTCCTTCGCCGGGGCCGCCGACGGCACCGGCTGGGGTGAGGGCGTCGGGCTGGTGCTGCTCCAGCGCCTCTCCGACGCCCGTCGGGACGGCCGGAAGGTTCTCGCCGTGGTGCGTGGCTCCGCCACCAACCAGGACGGCGCGTCGAACGGGCTCACCGCCCCCAACGGCCCCGCCCAGCAGCGGGTCATCCGGCAGGCCCTGGCCAACGCCCGGCTCGACCCCGCCGACGTGGACGTCGTCGACGGCCACGGCACCGGCACCCGGCTCGGTGACCCGATCGAGGCGCAGGCGCTGCTCGCCACGTACGGGCAGGACCGGCCCGCCGACCGGCCGCTGCTGCTCGGCTCGGTCAAGTCGAACCTCGGCCACACCCAGGCCGCTGCCGGGGTCTCCGGTGTCATCAAGATGGTGCTGGCCCTCCAGCACGACGTGCTCCCGCCCACCCTGCACGTCGATGAGCCGACCCCGCACGTGGACTGGTCCGAGGGGGCCGTCACGTTGCTCGCCGAGCCCACCCCGTGGCCCGAGGTGGACCGTCCGCGCCGGGCCGCCGTGTCGGCCTTCGGGGTCAGCGGCACCAACGCCCACGTCATCCTCGAACAGGCCCCCGAGCCGGACGAAGCGGCGGAATCCGACGTCGACGCCACCCCGGCCGGCACCGCGCCCACCGCCCTGCCGCTGCTGCCCTGGCCGGTCTCCGGCAACGACGAGGACGGACTGCGCGCCCAGGCCGCCCGACTGGCCGACTGGGCCGCCACCGGGTCCGCCACCGACCACGCCGTGGCCCGTGCGCTGGCCACCGGTCGGTCACACCTGCGGCACCGCGCGGTGCTGCTCGCCGCCGACCGGGACACGTACCTGGCCGGGCTGCGGGCGCTCGCCGCCGGGCAGGGCCACCCGGCCCTCACCCGGGACGTCGCCGAGCCCGGCGGCACCCTCGCCATGCTCTTCTCCGGCCAGGGCGCCCAGCACGCCGGCATGGGACGCGGACTGTACCGGACGTTCCCGGTCTTCGCCGCCGCCCTCGACGAGGCATGCCAGCACCTCGACGCGCACCTGCCCCGGCCGCTGCGCGAGGTGCTCAACGCCCCCGAGGGCAGCGAGACGGCCGCCCTGCTCGACCAGACCGTCTTCACCCAGGCCGCGCTCTTCGCCGTCGAGGTCGCCCTGTACCGCCTGGTGGAGAGCTGGGGGATCACCCCCGACCTGGTGGCCGGGCACTCCGTCGGCGAACTCGCCGCCGCCCACGTCGCCGGTGTGCTCACCCTGCCGGACGCCTGCACCCTGGTCGGGAACCGGGGACGGCTCATGCAGGCCCTCCCGGCCGGCGGCGGGATGCTCGCCGTCGCCGCCGGGGAGGCCGAGGTGCGCGACCTCCTCACCCCGTACGCCGACCGGGTGGCCGTCGCCGCCGTCAACGGCCCGGCCGCCGTGGTGGTCTCCGGCGACGTCGACGCGCTCAGCGAACTGGCCGAGCAGGTCACCGCCCTCGGCGTACGGGTCAAGCGGCTCAGCGTCAGCCACGCGTTCCACAGCCCGCTGATGGAGCCGATGCTGGCCGGGTTCGCCGCCGTCGCCGCCACCATCGACTACGCCGCCCCGACCATCCCGCTGGTCTCCAACCTGACCGGCCGGGTCGCCGACCCCGACGAGATCCGCACCCCCGACTACTGGGTGCGGCACGTCCGGGAGGCCGTCCGCTTCGCCGACACCGTCACCCACCTGCACTCCCTCGGGGTGGGCGCGCTGCTGGAGGTCGGCCCGGACACCGTGCTCACCGCCCTGGCCGCCGAGGCCCTGCCGGACGACGGCCGCACTCTGGTCACCGGCCTCCAGCGGCCCGGCCGTGACGAGGTGGCGACCCTGCTCGGCGCGCTGGCCCGGCTGCACTGTCACGGCGTACCGGTCGACTGGGCGGCGCTGCTGCCCACCGCCGACCCGGTCACCCTGCCCACGTACGCCTTCCGGCACCAGCGGTTCTGGCCGGTCGGTGACGGCACCGTGGTCGGCGCCGCCGCGCCGGCACCGACCGCCGGCACCGTCGACGAGGCGTTCTGGGCGGCGGTGACCGCCGAGGACGGCGACGGGCTGGCCGCCCGGTTCGGCGTCGACCCCGACCAGCCGCTCCGCGCCCAGCTGCCCACCCTCGCCCGCTGGCACCGGCAGCGGCAGACCGACGCGCTGGTCGACGGGTGGCGCTACCGGATCACCTGGCCGCAGCGGCAGCCCACCGCCGGCCCGGTCACCGGCGACTGGCTCCTGGTCGTCCCGGAGGGGACGGCCACCGGAACCGGCGACCGGATCGCCGCGCTGCTCGAAGCGCACGGCGGCACGGTCCGCACGGTGACCGTCGACCCGGCCACGGCCACCCGGACCAGCCTGGCCGGGATCCTCACCCCGGGCAGCGGCACCCCGTCCCGGGTGGTGTCGCTGCTCGCCCTCGACGAGCGACCCCACCCCGACCACCCGGCAGTCCCCGCCGGACTGACCGGCAACCTCGCCCTCGTCCAGGCGGTCACCGACGCCGCCCCGGCCGGACCGCTCTGGCTGCTCACCCGGCAGGCCGTCAGCACCGGACCGGGCGACCCGATCGCCCACCCCGCCCAGGCCACCACCTGGGGACTCGGCCTGGTCACCGCCCTGGAACACCCCGCCCACTGGGGCGGCCTGCTCGACCTGCCGGCCGAGCTGGACCCGAACGCCGAGGGGCACCTGCTCCGGGCGTTGACCAACACCGACGCCGAGGACCAGCTCGCCGTCCGTCCCCTCGGACTGCACCTGCGGCGGCTCGCCCGGGCCGCCCGGGGCGACCTGCCCGACACCCCCGCCTGGCAGCCGCCCGGCACGGTGCTCATCACCGGCGGCACCGGGGCGATCGGCCGGTACGCCGCCGCCTGGTTCGCCCGGCACGGCACCCGCCGGGTGATCCTGGTCAGCCGGCGCGGTGGCGACGCCCCCGGCGTCGCCGACACCCTGGCCGAGCTGACCGACCTCGGCGCGCAGGGCCGCGTCGTCGCCTGCGACCTGGCCGACCGGGACGCCGTCGCCGCCCTCGTCGACGGGCTGCGGCGTGACGGCGAGACGGTGCACGCCGTCGTGCACGCCGCCGGGGTGGGTCGGCTCAACCCGGTGAGCGCGGTCGACACCGACGAACTCGCCGACGTGGTGGCCGGCAAGACCGCCGGCGCCCGGCACCTCGACGAGTTCCTCGACCCCGACGACCTGGAACTGGTCGTCTACTTCTCCTCCATCGCCGCCGCGTGGGGCGTCGGCGACCACGGCGCGTACGCCGCCGGCAACGCCTTCCTCGACGCGTGGGCGCAGTCCCGGCCCGCCGGGAAGGCCCGGGTGGTCTCGGTC
Source organism: Micromonospora echinospora (assembly GCF_900091495.1). NCBI lineage: Bacteria > Bacillati > Actinomycetota > Actinomycetes > Micromonosporales > Micromonosporaceae > Micromonospora > Micromonospora echinospora. The sequence goes on from NZ_LT607413.1 coordinate 5,616,634, forward strand.
GACTGGGGACCGTGGTCCGGCGGTGGCATGGTCAGCGACCAGCACGCGGTGGCGATGAGCCGGCGCGGGGTGTCCCTGCTGGACCGGGAACCCGCGATGGCCGCCCTGCGCGCGGCGATCGAGGGTGACGGCACGGTGCTCACCGTCGCCGACGTCGACTGGTCCCGCTTCGCCCCGGTCTTCGCCTCCGCCCGGCCCCGTCCGCTCATCAGCGACCTGCCCGAGGTGGCGGCGCTGCGGACCGGACCGGATCCGGCCGGCGACGGCGGCGACGAGGCCCTCACCGGCCTGCGCAAGCAGCTCGCCGACCTCACCACCGCCGAGCAGAACCGGCTGCTGGTGGACCTGATCCGCACCGCCGCCGCCGAGGTGATCGGCCACGACAGCCCGTACGCCCTGGAACCCGACCGGCCCTTCCGCGACCTCGGCTTCGACTCGCTGACCGCCGTGGAGCTGCGTGGCCGGCTGGCGAAGGCCACCGGGCTCAGCCCGGCCAGTTCCGTGGTGTTCGACTACCCGACCCCGCAGGCCCTCGCCGAGCACCTGCGCGGCGAACTGGTCAGCGAGGCGTCCGTGGAGGCGCTGCCCACCGTCGAGGAACTCGACCGGCTGGAGGAGGCGCTCGCCGGCCGCGAGGCCGACGACATCGGCCGGGTCCGGATCACCATGCGGCTGCACCGGCTGCTGGAGCGCCTCGGTGCCGCCGAGCGGGGTGGCGGCGAGCGGAGCGACGGGGCGGCCGACGTGGCCGACCGGCTGCGGACCGCCAGCAACCAGGAGCTTTTCGATCTTTTGGACAGGGACCTCGGGCTCTCCTGAGGCACGCGTCACGTACCGCTGCAGAACGAGGAAGTGAGACAACCATGGCGAACGTGCCGGTGGAGAACGAGGGTCCCCGCCCGACCATGTCGGACGAGGAGCGGCTCCGCGAGTACCTGACGCGGGTCGTCGCCGAGCTGCACCAGACCCGCCAGCGGCTGCGTGAGGTCACCGCCGAGGAGTCCGAGCCGGTGGCCATCGTCGCCATGAGCTGCCGTTACCCCGGCGGCATCAACTCACCCGAGGAGCTGTGGCAGTTCGTCTCCGACGGTGGGGACGCCATCGGCGGCTTCCCCACCGACCGGGGCTGGGACCTCGACCGGCTGCACCACCCCGACCCCGACAACCCCGGCACCTCGTACACCGCGTCCGGTGGCTTCCTCGACGCCGCCGGGCAGTTGGACGCCGCCCTGTTCGGCATCTCGCCCCGCGAGGCCGTCGCCATGGACCCGCAGCAGCGGCTGTTGCTGGAAGTGAGCTGGGAACTGTTCGAACGCGCCGGCATCGCGCCGCTGTCGCTGCGCGGCAGCCGTACCGGCGTCTTCGTGGGCACCTCCGGCCAGGACTACGCCGCCGTCATGCACCGCGCGCCCGGCGTCGAGGGGTACGTCCTCACCGGCACCGCCGCCAGCGTCGTCTCCGGCCGGATCGCGTACACGTTCGGGCTCGAAGGCCCCACGGTCACCGTGGACACCGCCTGCTCGTCGTCGTCCGTCGCCGTCCACCTCGCCTGCCAGGCCCTGCGCGAACGCGAGTGCGGCCTGGCCCTGGCCGGCGGGGCCACCGTGATGGCCACCCCGAGCGCCTTCGTCGAGTTCTCCCGGCAGCGCGGTCTCGCCTCCGACGGGCGCTGCAAGTCGTTCGCCGCGTCCGCCGACGGCACCGGCTGGGGGGAGGGCGTCGGCGTCCTGCTGCTCGAACGCCTCAGCGACGCCCGCCGCAACGGCCACCCGGTGCTCGGCATCATCCGCAGCTCCGCCGTCAACCAGGACGGCGCGTCCAACGGGCTCACCGCCCCGAACGGTCCGGCCCAGCAGCGGGTCATCCGGCAGGCCCTGGCGAGCGCCAAGCTCACCCCGGACCTGGTGGACGTGGTCGAGGCGCACGGCACGGGCACCACGCTCGGTGACCCGATCGAGGCGCAGGCGCTGCTCGCCACGTACGGGCAGGACCGGGGCGACGCCGCCCCGCTGCTGCTCGGCTCGATCAAGTCGAACATCGGACACACCCAGTCCGCCGCCGGCATCGCCGGGATCATCAAGATGGTCCACGCCATGCGGCACGGCGTCGTCCCCGCCACCCTGCACGTCGACGAGCCGACCCCGCACGTCGACTGGACGGCCGGCGCGGTCGACCTGGTCACCGAACCGACCCCGTGGCCGGCCGTCGACCGGCCGCGCCGGGCCGCCGTCTCCTCGTTCGGGATGAGCGGCACCAACACGCACATCATCCTCGAACAGCCCGAGGACGTCCCCGCCGACGCCACCCGGCCGGAGCTGTCCGCGCCCGCGCCCGTACTGCTCACCGGCCGCACCCGTACCGCGCTGCGGCAGCAGGCCGAGCGCTGGGCCGGGCACGTCGCCGCCGACGCCGACCTCGACCCGGTCGACGTCGCCTGGACCTCGGTGGTCTCCCGCTCGCCACTCGAACACCGGGCCGTGGTCTTCGCCGCCGACCGGGACGACCTGGCCGCCGCGCTGCGCGGACTCGCCGACGACCGCCCGGTGTCGGAGGCCGTCGTCGGGGCTGCCGGTGCGACCGGTGAGGTCGCCTTCGTGTTCCCGGGTCAGGGTTCGCAGTGGGTGGGGATGGCGGCGGAGTTGCTGGAGACGGCTCCGGTGTTCGCGGAGAAGCTGGCGGCGTGTGCGGAGGCGTTGCGTCCGCATGTGGATTGGTCGCTGCTCGATGTCGTGCGCGGCATCCCGGACGCGCCGTCCCTGGACCGGGTCGACGTGGTGCAGCCGGCGCTGTTCGCCGTCGGGGTGTCGCTCGCGGCGCTGTGGCAGTCGTACGGGGTCCACCCCTCGGCGGTGGTGGGTCACTCGCAGGGGGAGATCGCCGCCGCGCACGTGGCGGGGGCGTTGAGCCTGGACGACGCGGCGGCGGTGGTGGCGTTGCGGAGCCGGGTCATCGCGGAGATGGCCGGTGCCGGTGGGATGGTGTCGGTCGCGACCACGGCCGACGAGGCGACCGTGACGATCGCCCGCTGGGACGGTCGGGTCGCCCTCGCCGCCGTCAACGGGCCGACTTCCGTGGTCGTCTCCGGTGACGTGGCCGCCCTCGACGAGTTGGTGGCGCACTACGAGTCCCAGCAGGTCCGGGTGCGTCGGGTGCCGGTGGACTACGCGTCGCACTCGGCGCACGTGGAGCCGTTGCGGGAGCGGCTGGTGGAGCTGTTGGCCGGGTTGTCTCCGCAGAGCGGGCAGGTGCGGTTCTGGTCGACGGTGGTGGGGGAGTGGCTGGACACCACCGGTCTGGACGCGGAGTACTGGTACCGCAACCTGCGGCAGACGGTCCGGTTCGACGAGGCGGTGCGCAGCCTCGTCGCCGCCGGCTACGCCACGATGATCGAGGTCAGTGCCCATCCGGTGCTGACCATGGCGATGCAGGAGACCGTCGAGGCCGTCGCCGACGCCGCCGTCACGGTGACCGGGAGCCTGCGTCGGGACGAGGGCGGCCTCGACCGCTTCCACCGCGCCCTCGCCGAGGTGTACGTGGCCGGGACGCCGGTCGACTGGCAGCCCGCCTTCGCCGGTGGCTCCGGACGCCTGGTCGGCCTGCCCACCTACCCGTTCCAGCGCCAGCACTACTGGGTGCCGGCGGAGGAGCCCGCCGCTCCCGCCACCGCCACCGGCCTGCTCGACCACCGGTTCTGGGACGCCGTCGAACGCGCCGACCTGGACGGCCTGCGCGGCACCCTCGCCGTCGACGACGCCGAGGCGATCGAGTCGCTGCGCACCCTGCTGCCCGTTCTCGCCGGCTGGCGACGCCAGCAGCAGGAACACTCCCTGCTCGACGGCTGGCGGTACCGGGCCGACTGGCAGGTGACCCCCGAACCGACCGCCGCCCGCCTCGACGGCACATGGCTGCTGGCGCTGCCCGCCGGCCTCGACGACGACCCGGCGGTGCACGACGTCCGGTCCGCGCTGACCCAGGCCGGAGCTGACCTGCTGCCGCTGACCGTCGGACCGGACGCCGACCGGGCCGGGCTCGCCGCGTCCCTGGCCGGCGCCGACGTCGCCGGGGTGGTCTCCCTGCTCGCCTGGGAACAGCAGGCCGGTGAGGGTGCTGTCCTGCCCGGTCTGGCCAGCACGCTCGCCCTGACCCAGGCACTCGGCGACGCCGGCCTCGACGCGCCGCTGTGGCTGGTCACCCGGGGAGCGGTCGCCGTCGCCTCGTACGACCGGCTGGCCGACCCCGGTCAGGGCGCGATCTGGGGCCTCGGCCGGGTGATCGGCGTGGAGGCTCCGCACCGCTGGGGCGGCCTGGTCGACCTGCCGCCCCGACTCGACAGCCGGGCCGCCAGCCGGCTCGCCGCCGTCCTCGCCGGGACGGACGGCGAGGACCAGCTCGCCGTACGTGCCTCCGGGGTCTTCGTCCGCCGCCTGGTCCGCGCCGGCCTCGGCGACCGTCCCCCGGTCCGGCGCTTCACGCCCACCGGCACCGCGCTGATCACCGGCGGCACCGGCGGCCTCGGTGCCCGGGCCGCGCGCTGGCTCGCCTCGGCCGGTGTCGAGCACCTCGTGCTGGTGAGCCGGCGCGGCCCCGACGCCCCCGGCGCCGCCGAGCTGGCCGTGGAGCTGCGCGACCTCGGTGCCCGGGTCACCGTCGCCGCCTGCGACGTCGCCGACCGGTCCGCCCTCGCCGCCCTGCTCGACCGGGTCCAGGCCGACGGCCCTCCGGTACGTGCCGTCCTGCACACCGCCGGCGTCTCGCAGACCACCCCCCTCATGGCGGTCACCCCCACCGAGCTGGCCGAGGTGGCGGCCGGCAAGGCCACCGGTGCCGCGCACCTGCACGACCTCCTCGCCGACCAGGACCTCGACGCGTTCGTCGTCTACTCGTCCATCGCCGCCACCTGGGGCAGCGCCGGTCAGGCCGGCTACGCCGCCGGCAACGCCTACCTCGACGCGCTCGTGCAGCAGCGACGGGCCGACGGACGCGCCGGCACCGCCATCGCCTGGGGTTCCTGGGGCGAGGGCGGCATGCACACCGCCGACTCCGACCGGAAGTTGCGCGACCGGGGGGTGCCCCCGATGGACCCGACCGTCGCGATGAGCGCCCTCTCCCAGGCCCTCGACCACGACGACGTCACCCTTACCGTGGTCGACGTCGACTGGTCCCGGTTCGCCCCCACGTACGCCTCCGCCCGGCGTCGGCCGCTGTTGGAGGGCGTACCGGAGGCGAAGGCGGCCCTCGACGGCGGCGCGCCGCTCGACGCGGGGGAGGAGGACGGCGTCGCGGCGACGCTGCGCCGCCGACTGGCCGAGCTGACCCCGGACCGGCGGGAGGAGACCCTCACCGACCTGGTCCGGGAACTCGCCGCCGACGTGCTCGGCCACGACGACGCCACCGCGATCCCGGCCGGCACCGCGTTCCGGGACCTCGGCTTCGACTCGCTGACCGCGGTCGAGCTGCGCAACCGGCTCGTCGCCGCCACCGGACAGCCGCTGCCGGTGACCCTGGTCTTCGACCACCCCAACGCGGTGGTGCTGGCCCGCTTCCTGCTGGCCGGACTGGTCGGCGACACCGTGGCCGCCACCGGGACCGTCGCCCCGTCCGTGGTGGCCGGCGACGATCCGGTGGCGATCGTGGCGATGTCCTGCCGCTTCCCGGGCGGCGTCACCGACCCGGAGCAGCTCTGGCAGCTCGTCACCGACGGCGTGGACACCGTCGGCGAGTTCCCCACCGACCGGGGCTGGGACCTCGACCGCCTCGTCGACCCCGACCCGGAGAAGCCCGGCACCACGTACACCGACAAGGGCGCCTTCGTGTACGACGCGGCGGACTTCGACTCCGCCTTCTTCGGCATCAGCCCGCGTGAGGCGCTGGCCATGGACCCGCAGCAGCGGCTGGTGCTGGAGTCCTCGTGGGAGGTGCTGGAGCGGGCAGGGGTCGTTCCGGGGTCGTTACGGGGTTCACGAACAGGGGTGTTCGTGGGCACGAACGGTCAGGACTATAGGTCCCTGTTGGTGGTGGCCGGCGACCAGGTCGAGGGGTTCGGCGGCACCGGAAACGCGGCGAGCGTGGTGTCGGGTCGGGTGGCGTACGCGTTGGGGTTGGAGGGGCCTGCGGTGTCGGTGGACACGGCGTGTTCGTCGTCCCTCGTCGCGCTGCACCTGGCCGTGCAGGCGCTGCGTCAGGGGGAGTGCGACCTCGCCCTGACCGGTGGCGCGACGGTGATGGCGACCCCGGGCCTGTTCGTGGAGTTCTCCCGGCAGCGTGGAATGGCCGCCGACGGGCGGGTCAAGGCGTTCGCTGCGGCGGCCGACGGCACCGGCTGGGGTGAGGGCGTCGGCATGCTGCTCCTCGAACGGCTCTCCGACGCGCGGCGTAACGGCCACCCCGTGCTGGCGGTGGTACGTGGCTCGGCGGTGAACCAGGACGGCGCGTCGAACGGGTTGACCGCGCCGAACGGCCCCTCCCAGCAGCGGGTGATCCAGCAGGCGCTGGCGTCGGCGGGGCTGTCTCCGCGTGACGTGGACGTGGTGGAGGCGCACGGCACCGGCACCACGCTCGGTGATCCGATCGAGGCGCAGGCGTTGCTGGCGACGTATGGGCAGGACCGGGAGACTCCGCTGTTGTTGGGGTCGGTGAAGTCGAACATCGGGCATACCCAGGCCGCGGCTGGGGTGGCCGGTGTGATCAAGATGGTCCTCGCGATGCGGGAGGGTGTGGTTCCGGCGACGCTGCACGTGGACGCCCCGTCGCCGCACATCGACTGGTCGGCCGGCGACGTGGAACTGGCGACCGAGAACCGCCCGTGGCCGGCGGTGGACCGGCCGCGCCGGGCGGCGGTGTCGTCCTTCGGTGTCTCCGGCACCAACGCACACACCATCATCGAGCAGGCGGCCGACGAGGCCGCGCCGCCGGCGCAAACCGCACCGGGCCTGGTGGACGCGGACGTGACGGTGTGGCCGGTGTCGGCGCGGACGAGGACCGCCCTGGCCCGTCAGGCGGCCCGGTTGGCGCGGCACGTGCGCGGGCACGACGGAGCGGAGCCGGCGGCGGTCGGCTGGTCGCTGGCCACCACCCGGTCGACGTTCGAGCACCGGGCCGCCGTGGTCGGCACCAGCGTCGAGGAACTGCTGTCCGGCCTGGACGCGCTGGCGACCGGGGCGTCGGCGAAGAACGTGCTGACCGAACCGGCCGGCGAGACCGGGTCCGGGGTCGTCTTCGTCTTCCCGGGGCAGGGTGGTCAGTCGGCGCGGATGGCGGCCGGCCTGGTGGGCCGGTGTCCGGTGTTCGACGCGCGGTTGGCCGAGTGTCAGCGGGTGTTCGCGCCGTTCCTGGATGTGGACATCGTGTCCGTGTTGACCGGTGATGACGAGTCGTGGTTGGACCGGGTGGAGGTGTTGCAGCCGGTTCTGTTCGCGGTGGGTGTCGCCCTCGCCGAGGTGTGGCGGCAGGCGGGGGTGGTTCCCCGGCTCGTGATCGGTCATTCGCAGGGTGAGATCGCGGCGGCGTGTGTGGCGGGTGTCCTGTCGTTGGAGGACGCGGCGAAGGCTGTGATTCTGCGTGCCCGGGCTCTGGCTGGGCTCGCGGGGACCGGGGCGATGGCGGCGGTGGATCTGCCCGCCGACGAGGTCGCGGCGCGGCTGGTCGATCGTCCCGAGGTGGTGGTGGGGGTGGTGAACGGGCCGGCGACGGTGGTGGTTTCCGGTCCGCCGGAGCAGGTGGCCGCGCTGGTGGAGGAGTTCCAGGTCGAGGGGGTGCGGGCGCGGCCGATCCGGTTCAACTACGCGTCGCACTCCCCGGCCGTGGAGCAGGTTCGCGAGCGGATGCTGGCGGACCTGGCGGGCCTTGCCCCCATGCCGGGGCACACGCCGCTGGTGTCCACCCTGACCGGTGAGTGGGCCGAGCCGACGGTGATGGACGGGTCGTACTGGTACGAGAACCTGCGGAATCCGGTGCGGTTCGACGCCGCGGTGCGGACGGCGGTCGAGGCGGGGCACACCGTGTTCGTGGAGGTGTCGGCGCATCCGGTGTTGACGATGCCGATCGCGGCGATCCTGGAGGATGCCGGGTCCGCCGGTCACACGCTGGGGACCCTGCGTCGGGGCGACGACGACCCGGCGCGGCTGTTGACCAGTCTGGCGACTGCCCACGTCCTCGGCCTGCCCGTCGACTGGACGAGGGTCCTCCCGCCGGCACCGACCGTCGACCTGCCCACCTACGCCTTCGACCGGGAACGGTACTGGTTGCAGGCCCCGTCCAACCGGGCACGGGACGTCGGCTCGGCCGGCCTCCAGGACGCCGGGCACCCGCTGCTCGCCGCCGCCGTACCGGTCGCCGACGACCAGACCGTGGTGCTCACCGGACGGCTCTCCGTGCACACCCACCCGTGGCTGGCCGACCACGTCGTCGGCCGGACGGTGGTCGTTCCCGGCACCGCCCTGATCGACATGGTCGTCCGGGCCGGCGACGAGGTCGACGCCGGCCAGGTGGGCGACCTGGCCCTGATCAGCCCGCTCGTGCTGCCGTCCACCGGTGCGGTCCAGGTGCAGGTGCGCCTCGGAGCACCCGGAACAGCCGGCGAGCGCGGCGTCACCGTCCACTCGCGCCCCGAGGAGGGCGGCGACGGGGAATGGATCCGGCACGCCGAGGGGCTGCTGCTGCCGGAACTCCCCGCGCCCGTGACGGTGTCGGGGGAGTGGCCGCCGGCCGGCGCCGTCGAGGTCGACACCGACCTGGACGCCTGGTACGCCCAGTCGGCCGAGGACGGCCTCACCTACGGCCCCGCGTTCCGGGGACTGCGTCGGGTGTGGCAGCGCGACGACGAGGTGTACGCCGAGGTGGCCCTGCCCGACGCGGTGGTCGCCGACGCCCCCCTCTTCGGCCTGCACCCCGCCCTGTTCGACGCGGCGCTCCAGGCCACCGGTCCCAGCCGCCTGCTCGGCAACCCGACGGACCCCGCCGGCACCGGCTGGCTGCCGTTCGCCGTCCGCTCGGCCAGCCTGCACGCCCAGGGCGCCACCCGGCTGCGGGTGCGGCTGCGGTCCCTCGGCCCGGACACGATCGCCGTCTCCCTGACCGATCCGGCCGGGCAGCCGGTCGCCTCGGTGGAGTCGCTGACGTTCCGTCCGGTCGGCGCCGACCGGGCCGACGAGACCGCCGCGCTGCGCCGCAACGCCCTGTTCCACCTGGACTGGACGCCCCTGCCGGCGACCGACGCCCGCACCGGGAACACCGCGCGCTGGGCGCTGCTCGGGGCCGACCCGCTCGGCCTGGCCGACACCCTGACCGCCGCCGGGCACCCGGTGACCGGTCATGCCGACCTGGCGGCGCTGGTCGCCGCACTGGACGACGGAGGTGACGTACCGGAGATCGTGGTCGACCTGCGGGTCGACGCGGAGACCGACCCGGTCCGGGCCGACGTGGACGCGCACGACGCGGCCCGCGACGTCCTGACGCTGCTCCAGAGCTGGCTCGCCGAGCCTCGGCTGGAGCAGGCCCGGCTGGTCCTGCACACCCGGGGCGCGGTCGCCGCCGCGCCCGGCGAGGCTCCCCGCGACCTCGCCCGCGCCGCCCTGTGGGGACTGGTCCGGTCGGCGCAGTCCGAGAACCCCGGCCGGTTCACGCTGCTCGACACCGACGCCGCCGCCTCCTCCCTCACCGCGGTCCCGGCCGCGGTCGGCTCCGGAGAGGGACAGCTCGCGGTCCGCGACGGTGCCGTCCTGGTGCCCCGGCTCGTCCGGGCCCGGGAGGCCGGGGCGCTGGCGCTGCCCGGCGACGGGACGCCGTGGCGGCTCGACGTCACCGAGAAGGGCACCCTGGAGAACCTCGCCCTGCTGCCCGTCGCGGCGGAGGCCGGCGAGGTGCCGGCGGGCCACGTCGTCGTCGGGATGCGCGCCTCGGGGCTCAACTTCCGGGACGTGGTGCTGGCCCTCGGCATGGTGCCCGACCAGGAGGTGCTGGGCAGCGAGGGCGCCGGCGTGGTGCTCCAGGTCGGCCCCGGCGTCACCGGTCTGGCCCCCGGTGACCGGGTCATGGGCATCATCTCCGGTTCGTTCTCCACCGTCGCGGTCACCGACCACCGCATGCTCACCCGAATCCCCGACGGCTGGTCGTACGCGGAGGCGGCGGCCGTACCGGTGGTCTTCCTGACCGCCTGGTACGGGCTGGTCGAACTGGGCCGGCTGACGGCCGGGGAGTCGGTGCTGGTGCACTCGGCCGCCGGTGGTGTCGGCATGGCCGCCGTGCAGATCGCCCGCCACCTCGGCGCGGAGGTCTACGGCACGGCCAGCCCCGGCAAGTGGCCGGCGCTGCGGGCCACCGGCTTCGACGACGCCCACATCGCGTCCTCGCGGACCCTCGACTTCGTCAACGAGTTCCTCGCCCGCACCGAAGGGCGCGGCATGGACGTGGTGCTCAACGCGCTCAGCGGCGAGTTCGTCGACGCGTCCCTGCGGCTGCTGCCCCGGGGCGGCCGGTTCGTCGAGATGGGCAAGACCGACAAGCGGGACCCGGAGCGGATCGCGGCCGACCACCCCGGCGTCGGCTACCAGGTCTTCGACCTCCTGGTGGCCGGCCCGGATACGATCGCGCGGATGCTCGACGAGCTGATGGCGCTCTTCGCCAGCGGCGCGCTGCGGCCTCTGCCCCGGCGCACCTGGGACGTCCGTCAGGCTCCCGAGGCGTTCCGGTTCCTCAGCCAGGCCCGGCACGTCGGCAAGCTGACCGTGAGCATCCCGCAGCCGCCGCTGCTCGACGGCACGGTGCTGGTCTCCGGCGCCACCGGCACCCTCGGCGGGCTGCTCTGCCGGCACCTGGTCACCGCGCACGGGGCCCGGAACCTGCTGCTGGTCAGCCGGCGCGGCCCGGACGCCGCCGGTGCGGACGAGCTGCTGGCCGACCTCAAGGCGCTCGGCGCGGACGTGTCGATCGTCGCCGCCGACCTGGCCGACCCGGACGCGGTCGACCACGTGTTGTCGCTGGTGGACGCGCGGCACCCGCTGCGCGCGGTCGTGCACACCGCCGGTGTGGTCTCCGACGCCACCGTCGAGTCGCTCACCCCGGAGAGTCTCGCCTCGGTGCTGCGGCCGAAGGTCGACGCGGCCTGGAACCTGCACCGGGCCACGCTCGACCACGAGTTGACCGCGTTCGTGCTCTACTCCGCCGCCGCCGGCCTGATGGGTGGGCCGGGCCAGGGCAACTACGCGGCCGGCAACGCGTTCCTCGACGCGCTCGCCGAGCACCGGCGAGCGCTGGGTCTGCCGGCGGTCTCCCTGATCTGGGGCCTGTGGGCGCAGGCCAGTGGCATCACCGGGCACCTCGACGCGGTCGACCTGCGGCGGTTGGAGCGCAGCGGCCTGGTGGCTCTCGGCAACGACGAGGCCCTCGCCCTGTTCGACGCGGCCTGGCGCTCGGAGCGGGCGGTGCTGATGCCCGCGAAGATCAACACGTCGCTGGCGTCCTCCGGCGCCCCGGTCCATCCGCTGCTGGCGGCCCTGGTGCGTCCGGCCCACCGGCGGGCTGCCGCCGCCGAGGCGGCCGGTGGGCAGGCGTTCGTCGACACCCTGCGTGCCCTACCCGCCGAGAAGCGGGAACGCGCCCTGCGCGACCTGGTGCTGTCGCACGTCGCCGTGGTGCTCGGCCGGGGCGACGCGGCCGGCATGGAACCCACCCGGGCGTTCCGGGAACTCGGCTTCGACTCGCTCACCGCGGTCGAGCTGCGCAACCGGATCGGGGCGGCCACCGGGCTGCGCCTGCCGGCGACGCTGGTCTTCGACAACCCCACGCCGGCGGCGCTCGCCGCCTACCTGGGCACGCAGTTCGACCTCGCCGACACGGCCGCCCCCGACCCGTCGGCGGGCGTCGGACGGGAACTCGACCGGCTGGAAGCGGCGCTCGACGGGCTCGACCCGACCGGCGACGAGTTCCGCCGGATCACCGACCGGCTGCACGGCCTGCTGGACCGGCTGGCCGACCGGCGGGCCGACGCCGACGGCGACGACGACCTGGAGTCGGCCACCGCCGAGAACATCTTCGACCTGATCGACCGCGAGCTGGAGACATCGTGACCGCCAGCCGCAACGACCACGGCATGCCGAGTGAGGTGGGTCCACGGTGAGCAACGAGGACGAGAAGTACGTCGAGTACCTGAAGCGTACGACCTCGGAGCTCCGACGCACCCGGCGGCGGCTGCGGGAGCTGGAGGCGCGGGAGTCCGAGCCCATCGCCATCGTCGCGATGAGCTGCCGGTACCCGGGCGGGGTCGACTCGCCCGAGGCGCTGTGGCAGCTCGTGCGCGACAGCGGCGACGGGATCGGCCCGTTCCCCGCCGACCGGGGCTGGGACCTCGACCGGCTCTTCCACCCCGACCCCGACCACCCCGGCACCAGCTACGTCTCCGAGGGCGGCTTCGTCTACGACGCCGGGGAGTTCGACGCCGACCTGTTCGGCATCAGCCCCCGCGAGGCGCTGGCCATGGACCCGCAGCAGCGGCTGCTGCTGGAGGCGTCCTGGGAGGCGTTCGAGCGGGCCGGACTGCCCATGCCGACCGTGCGGGGCAGCCGTACCGGCGTGTTCGTCGGGGCGGCCTCGCACGGCTACGAGGCGGTGGTCGCCCAGTCCGAGAACGGTGAGGGACACCTGCTCACCGGCAACGCCACCAGCGTCGTCTCCGGGCGGGTGGCGTACACCCTCGGGCTGGAGGGGCCGGCGGTCACCATCGACACCGCCTGCTCCGCCTCCCTGGTGGCGATCCACCTCGCCGCCCAGGGGCTGCGCAACGGCGACTGCGAACTGGCCCTCGCCGGTGGCGTGACCGTCATGCCCACCCCGGCGGTCTTCGTCGGCTTCAGCCGGCAGCGCGGCCTCGCCCCCGACGGCCGGTGCAAGGCGTTCGCCGCCGGAGCGGACGGCACCTCCTGGTCCGAGGGCGCCGGCATGCTGCTGCTCGCCCGCCTCTCCGACGCCCAACGCCACGGGTACCCGGTCCTCGCCGTGATCCGGGGCAGCGCGGTCAACCAGGACGGCGCGTCCAACGGGCTGAGCGCCCCGCACGGCCCCTCCCAGGTCCGGGTGATCCGACAGGCCCTCGCCAACGCCCGGCTCACCGCCGCCGACGTGGACGCCGTGGAGGCGCACGCCACCGGCACCCGCCTCGGCGACCCGATCGAGGCGCAGGCGCTGCTCGCCACGTACGGGCAGGACCGGGGCGACGCCGCCCCGCTGCTGCTCGGCTCGATCAAGTCCAACATCGGCCACACCCAGGCCGCCGCCGGGGTCGCCGGGGTGATCAAAATGGTGCTGGCCATCCAGCACGGCGTGGTCCCGCCCACCCTGCACGTCGACGCGCCGTCCCCGCACGTCGACTGGACGGCCGGTGCCGTCGAGCTGGTCACCGAGGCGACGCCGTGGCCGGCGGTGGACCGGCCGCGCCGGGCGGCGGTGTCGTCGTTCGGGGTGTCCGGCACCAACGCGCACGCCATCATCGAGCAGGCCCCGGCCCCGGAGACCACCGCCGACGAGGCGGCTCCCGTCGCCGACCGTCCGGTCGTCCCGGTCCTGCTCTCCGCCCGCTCCCACGCCGCCGTCGCCGCCCAGGCCGGCCGCTGGGCCGCCTGGCTCGCCGACACCGAGCACGACATCCGTCCGCTCGACGTCGCGTATTCGTCGGTGGTGTCCCGGTCCGTGCTGGACCACCGGGCCGTGGTCGCCGCCACGAGCCGGGACGACCTGCTGGCCGGGCTGCGCGCCCTGGCCGCCGGCTCGCCGGCCGGCACCGTCCTCACCGGTACGGGCACCCCGCGCGGCCAGCTCGCGGTGCTCTTCTCCGGTCAGGGCGCGCAGCGCGCCGGCATGGGCCGGGAGTTGTACGGCGCGTTCCCGGTCTTCGCCGCCGCCCTCGACGAGGTGTGTGGGCATCTGGACCGGGTGCTGCCGAAGCCGTTGCGGGAGGTGCTGTTCGCCGAGGCGGGCACGCCGGAGGCGGCCCTGTTGGACCAGACGGTGTTCACCCAGGCCGGTCTGTTCGCGGTCGAGGTGGCGCTGTTCCGTCTGGTGGAGTCGTTCGGCATCGCCCCGGACTTCGTGGGCGGCCACTCGATCGGCGAGATCGTGGCGGCGCACGTGGCCGGGGTGCTGTCCCTGGAGCACGCGTGTGCGCTGGTGGCGGCGCGGGGCCGGTTGATGCAGGCGTTGCCGTCCGGTGGCGGCATGCTGGCGGTCAACGCGGCTGAGGCGGACGTGCTGGCGTCGCTGGACGGGCTGACCGACCGGGTCGGGATCGCCGCCGTCAACGGGCCGACGTCCGTGGTGGTCTCCGGCGACGCCGTGACCCTCGACGAGGTGGAGCGGACCTGGCGGGACCGGGACGTGCGCACGCGGCGGCTGACGGTCAGCCACGCGTTCCACAGCCCGTTGATGGAACCGATGCTGGCGAAGTTCCGGGCCGTGCTCGGCCGGCTGAGCTTCGCCGCTCCGGTGGTGCCGGTGGTGTCGAACGTGACCGGGGCGCTCGCCGACGCGGACGAGATCCGGAGTGTCGACTACTGGGTGCGGCATGTCCGGGAGGCGGTGCGGTACGGCGACGGGGTGGCCGCGTTGCGGGCCGCCGGGGTGGACACGTTCCTGGAGGTCGGTCCGCAGAGCGTGCTGACCGCGATGGCCGCCGACATCCTGCCGGGCGACGAGGGTGTGCTCGCCGTCGCCGCCCAGCGCAGGGACCGGTCCGAGGTGCCGGCGTTGTTGGCGGCCCTGGCCGAGCTGCACGTCCACGGCGTGCCGGTGACCTGGCAGCCCTGGTTCGCCGACACCCGTGCCGTCCGGGTCGACCTGCCCACGTACGCCTTCCAACACGAACGCTACTGGCCTTCCGGCGACGGCGTGACCACCCCGTCGGGCGAGCGCGCCGACGGCGCCGAGGGCGACTTCTGGGCCGCCGTCGAACGCGGCGACCTGCCCGCCGTGGCGTCCCACCTGGCCGTGCAGGACGACCCGGACGCCGTGGCGGCCCTCGCCCCGGCCGTACCGGTGCTCTCCTCGTGGCGACGGGCCCGACTGCGGGATGCCGTCGTGGACGCCTGGTCGTACCGGATCGCGTGGGACCCGATCCGCCCCAACCCGGTCCCGGCCCTGCCGGGCCGCTGGCTCCTCGTCACCCCCACCCCCACCCTCCGCGCCGATCATGGAGTTGTGGCGCCCGAGTCAGGTGGTATGTGGCTTTCGGCGGTGCCGGAAGTCCATGATCGACAAGAGTGGGGCGGGGTCGCCGACCTGCTCCGGCGCGGCGGAGGGGACGTCGACGTCCTCCAGGTCGCGGCCGGGGTGGGGCGTGAGGCGCTGGGGGCACTGCTGCGGGAACGCGGCGAGCAGGGCTGGGCCGGCGTGCTCTGCCTGCTGCCCGAGCGGGACGAGCCGCTGCCCGACACGCCCGCCGTGCCCGCCGGGACGGCGCTGCTGCTCACCCTCGTCCAGGCACTCGCCGACACCGGCCTGCCCGGCCGGCTGTGGTGCCTCACCCGGGGCGCCGTGGCCGTCGGCGGCGGGGAGACCGTCGCCGACCCGTACGCGGCGGCGGCCTGGGGCCTCGGCCGCGTCGTCGCGCTGGAACAGCCCGACCGCTGGGGCGGTCTGGTCGATCTGCCCGCCGGCACCGGGTCGATCCCCACCGGTCGCCTCGACCCGGCCGCCGGGGAGGCGCTGCTCGCCGTCCTCGCCGACGCCGGGCACGACCAGGTGGCGATCCGCGCGCAGGGCGTGTTCGACCGGCGACTCGTCCCCGCCGTCCCGACCGCCGGGGCCGCCTGGCGTCCCTCCGGCACGGTGCTCGTCACCGGCGGGACCGGCGCGCTGGGCCGGGAGGTGGCCCGGTGGCTGCTGGCCAACGGTGCCGCCGAAGTGGTGCTCGCCTCCCGCCGTGGCCCGGACGCCCCCGGCGTGGCCGCACTGCTCGACGAGCTGACCGGAACCGGCGCGGCCCGGGTGGTCGCGTGCGACGTCACCGACGTAGAGGCGGTGACCGCCCTCGTCGCCGCCCTGCCCGCGCTGACCGCCGTCGTGCACACCGCCGGAGTGGTCGACGACGGTGTCCTCGACGGCCTCGACCCGGCCCGGATGCAGACCGTCCTCGACGGCAAGGTACGCGCCGCGCGGGTGCTGCACGAGGCCACCGCCGGGCGGGACCTCGACGCGTTCGTGCTCTTCTCCTCCCTCGCCGGCGTCATCGGCAGCGCCGGGCAGGGCAACTACGCGGCGGCCAACGCCTACCTCGACGCGTTCGCCGCGTGGCGGCGCGGCCAGGGGCTGCCCGCCACCGCCATCGGCTGGGGCGCCTGGGCCGCCGAGGGTATGGCGGCGGCGACCGCCGAACTGACCGCCCGCCTGACCCGGGGCGGCGTCAACCCGCTGCCCGCCACCGAGGCGGTCACCGCGCTCGGCCGGCTGGTCAACGCCGACGACCCGGCGGTGACCGTCGCCGACGTCGACTGGGGACGCCTCGCCGCCGCATGGGGCGGGCCGACCCCGCTGATCGCCGGCCTGCCCGGGGTGCCCGTCGGGCAGACCGGCCCGGTCCGCGCCGTCGTCGTCGGCCGGTCCCTGCCGCAGCTCACCGAACTGGTCCGGACGCAGGTCGCCGCCGTGCTCGGCTACCCGGCCGGACAGCCGCTGCCCGACCGGACGTTCCGGGACCTCGGCTTCGACTCGCTCACCGCCGTCGAACTGCGCAACCGGCTGACCGCCGAGACCGGCATGACGCTGCCCGCCACGCTCGCCTTCGACCACCCCACGGTCGCCGAACTCGCCGCCCACCTGCACGGCCTGACCGCCGGACACACCCTGAGCGAGGTGGTCGCCGACGGCGACGGCCGGCACCGGGAGCCCATCGCGATCGTGGCGATGAGCTGCCGGTTCCCCGGCGGCGTGTCCTCGCCCGAGCAACTCTGGGACCTCGTCGCCGCCGGCACCGACGCGATGACCCTGATGCCCGGCGAGCGCGGCTGGAACCTCGCCGAGCTGTACCACCCCGACCCCGAGCACCTCGGCACCAGCTACGTCCGGGAGGGCGGCTTCGTCGCCGGGGCGGGCGAGTTCGACCCCGCCTTCTTCGGCATCAGCCCCCGCGAGGCCGTGGCCATGGACCCGCAGCAGCGGCTGCTGCTGGAGTCCACCTGGGAGGCGTTCGAGCGGGCCCGGATCGACCCGACCGCGCTGCGTGGCAGCCGTACCGGCGTGTACGTCGGCACCAACGGGCAGGACTACGGCTCGCTGCTGATGGCCGCCGGGGACGTCGACGAGAACTACCTCGCCACCGGCGTCTCGGCCAGCGTCCTCGCCGGGCGGCTGTCGTACACGTTCGGGCTGCACGGCCCGGCCGTCACCGTCGACACCGCCTGCTCGTCGTCGCTGGTCGCGCTGCACCTCGCCGCGCAGGCCCTCCAGGCGGGGGAGTGTGACCTGGCCCTGGCCGGCGGCGCCACCGTGATGGCCACCCCCGGCATCTTCGTCGGCTTCTCCCGGCAGCGCGGCCTCGCCGCCGACGGACGGTGCAAGCCGTTCGCCGGCGCGGCCGACGGCACCGGCTGGGGCGAGGGCGTCGGCCTGCTGGTGCTCCAGCGGCTCTCCGACGCCCGCCGTGACGGCAACCCGGTCCTCGCGATCGTGCGGGGCAGCGCGGTCAACCAGGACGGCGCGTCCAACGGGCTCACCGCCCCCAACGGTCCCGCCCAGCAGCGGGTCATCCGGCAGGCCCTCGCCAACGCGCGACTCACCCCCGACCTGGTGGACGTGGTCGAGGCGCACGGCACGGGCACCACGCTCGGCGACCCGATCGAGGCGCAGGCCCTGCTCGCCACGTACGGGCAGGACCGACCCGCCGACCGTCCGCTCTGGTTGGGGTCGATCAAGTCGAACATCGGGCACACCCAGGCCGCCGCCGGCGTGGCGGGCGTGATCAAGATGGTGCTCGCCATGCAGCACGGCGTGCTGCCGCCCACCCTGCACGTCGACGAACCCACCCCGCACGTCGACTGGTCCGCCGGCCATGTCGAACTGCTCACCGAGGCCCGCCCGTGGGAGCCCGTCGACGGCGTGCGCCGCGTCGGGGTGTCCTCCTTCGGGATCAGCGGCACCAACGTGCACACCATCCTCGAATCGGCCCCCGCCGAGGAGCCCGCGCCGCACCCGGCGACCGACGGGCCGGCCGGCGAGCTGCCCTGGGTGCTCTCCGGGCGTACCGCCGGCGCCCTCGCCGACCGCGCGCGCGACCTGCGGGACCACCTGGCGGAGATGCCGGACACCGCGCTCGGCGACGTCGGCTGGTCCCTCGTCGCCAGCCGTGCGTCCCACGACCACCGGGCCGTCGTGTTCGCCGCCGGCCGGGAGGAGCTGGCCGCCGCGCTGGACGCGCTCGCCGACGGCCGCCCCGGCCCGGAGGTGGTCACCCGCGCCGCCGCTACGCCCGGTGAGGTCGCCTTCGTGTTCCCCGGTCAGGGCTCGCAGTGGGTGGGCATGGCCGCCGAGCTGCTGGACACCGCTCCGGTGTTCGCGGAGAAGCTGACCGCGTGCGCGGAGGCGTTGCGTCCGTACGTGGACTGGTCGCTGCTCGACGTCGTGCGCGGCATCCCGGACGCGCCGTCCCTGGAGCGGGTCGACGTGGTGCAGCCGGCGCTGTTCGCCGTCGGGGTGTCGCTCGCGGCGTTGTGGGAGTCCTATGGCGTGCGTCCGTCGGCGGTGGTGGGTCATTCGCAGGGTGAGATCGCTGCTGCGTGTGTTGCCGGGGCGTTGACGCTGGAGGACGCGGCGGCGGTGGTGGCGTTGCGGAGCCGGGTCATCGCGGAGATGGCCGGTGCCGGTGGGATGGTGTCGGTCGCGACCACGGCGGACGAGGTGACGGCGACGATCGCCCGCTGGGACGGTCGGGTCGCCCTCGCCGCCGTCAACGGGCCGACTTCCGTGGTCGTCTCCGGTGACGTGGCCGCCCTCGACGAGTTGGTGGCGCACTACGAGTCCCAGCAGGTCCGGGTGCGTCGGGTGCCGGTGGACTACGCGTCGCACTCGGCGCACGTGGAGCCGTTGCGGGAGCGGCTGGTGGAGCTGTTGGCCGGGTTGTCTCCGCAGAGCGGGCAGGTGCGGTTCTGGTCGACGGTGGTGGGGGAGTGGCTGGACACCACCGGTCTGGACGCGGAGTACTGGTACCGCAACCTGCGGCAGACGGTCCGGTTCGACGAGGCGGTGCGCAGCCTCGTCGCCGCCGGCTACGCCACGATGATCGAGGTCAGCGCCCATCCGGTGCTGACCATGGCGATCCAGGAGAGCGCCGAGCTGGCTGCGGCTGACCCGACCACGGTGACGGTGACGGGCAGTCTGCGTCGGGGGGAGGGCGGCCTCGACCGCTTCCACCGCGCCCTCGCCGAGGCCTACACGGCAGGTGTACCGGTGGACTGGCGGCCCGCCTTCGCCGGCCGGTCGGGGCGTCGGGTCGACCTGCCCACCTACCCGTTCCAGCGGCAGCACTACTGGCCGCAGCCGTCCGCCGTGGCCGGCACCGCCGGCCCGTCCGCCACGCCGACGGCCGACGACGAGGTCGACGCCCGGTTCTGGGCCGCCGTCGAGGCGGAGGACCTGACCGCGCTCACCACCGAACTCGCCGACGCCACCGACGCGGTGCCCGAGGCGGCCTTCGCCGACGTGCTGCCCGTCCTCGCCGCCTGGCGACGCCGGCACCGCGACCAGTCCACCGTCGACTCGTGGCGCTACCGGGACGCCTGGCTGCCCGTCGCGGACGGCGGCGAACCCGCCGTCACCGGCACCTGGTGGCTCGTCACCGGCCCCGCCGACACCGCCGCCGAGCAGGCCGCGTTCTGCCGGGACGCGCTCGTCCGGGCCGGCGCCACGGTCGTCCCCGTCGAACTGGACGACGAACGGACCGACCGCGTCGCCCTCGCCGCGCGGATCCGCGACCTCACCGAGGCCGGACCGGTCGCCGGGATCGTCTCCCTGCTCGCGCTCGACGAGACGCCGGCCCCCGCCCACCCGGCGGTGCCCGTCGGTTTCGCCGGCACCGTCACGTTGACGCAGGCCCTCGGCGACGCCGGGGTGCGCGCGCCGCTGTGGTGCGTCACCCGGGGCGCGGTCTCCACCGATGCCGGCGAGCCACTGCCGCACCCCGTGCAGCAACTCGCCTGGGGCTTCGGCCGGATCGCCGCCCTCGAACACCCTGACCGCTGGGGCGGCCTGCTCGACCTGCCCGAAACGCCGGACGACGCCGCCGGTCGGCGGCTCGTGCGGATCCTTGCCGGCAGCGACGACGAGGACCAGGTGGCGCTGCGGCGCAACGGGGCCTTCGCCCGCCGGCTGCTGCGCGCCCCGCTGGGCGACGTCGCGCCCGCCCGGACCTGGCGGCCCACCGGCACCGCCCTGGTCACCGGCGGCACCGGCGCCCTCGGTGGGCACGTGGCCCGCTGGCTCGCCACCAACGGCGCGCCCCACCTGGTGCTGCTCAGCCGCCGGGGCCGGCAGGCCGAGGGCATCGCCGAGCTGGAGGCCGAGCTGGTCGGCCTCGGCACGCGCGTCACCGTCGCCGCCTGCGACGCCGCCGACCGGGCGGCCCTCGCCGCCGTCCTCGACGACCTGCCGGCCGAGCACCCGCTGACCACCGTCGTGCACACCGCCGCCGTGCTGGACGACTCCGTGATCAGCGCGCTCACCCTCGACCAGGTCGCCCACGCGCTCGACGCCAAGGTCACCGCGGCGATCAACCTGCACGAACTCACCCGGGACCGGGACCTCGACGCGTTCGTCCTGTTCTCGGCCATGGCCGGCACCGTCGGCAGCTCCGGCGTCGGCAACTACGCCCCCGGGAACGCGTTCCTCAACGCCCTCGCCGAGCACCGGCGTGGCCTCGGACTGCCCGCCACGTCGATCGCCTGGGGTGCCTGGGGCGGCGGCGGCATGGCCGAGGGGGAGTTCGGGCGGATGTTGCACCGCCACGGTGCGCCCGAGATGCACCCGAGGCTCGCCGTCGCCGCACTGCACCAGGCCGTCGAGCACGACGAGACGTTCCTGACCATCTCGAACATCGCCTGGGACCGGTTCCACGTCGCGTTCACCGCGACCCGGCCCGGACCGCTGATCGCCGAGATCCCCGAGGCGCGGGCACTCGCGGCCACCACGGGCCACCCCGAGGCGACGGAGGCCGACGTGGCCGGCCCCGCCGGCACCCTCGCCCGGATGGACGCCGCCGAGCGCCAGCAGGCCCTAATCGACCTGGTCCGCGACCAGGCGGCCACGGTCCTCAAGTACGCCGGCGGTGAGGCCGTCGACCCGCACCACGCCTTCCGGGACCTCGGCTTCGACTCGGTGACGGCGGTGGAGCTGCGTAACCGGCTCGCCACCGCCACCGGGCTGCGGCTGCCGGTGACCCTCGTCTTCGACTACCCGACCCCGACCGTGCTCGCCCGGCACCTGCACGAGGAGTTGGGCGGCGGAGCCGAGGCGGTCGCCGCCGCGCCGGTGACCCTGTCCGACGACGAGCCCGTCGCCATCGTCGCCATGTCCTGCCGGTTCCCCGGCGGCGCAGGCGACCCCGAGCGGTTCTGGCAGTTGCTGCACGACGGCCGCGACGCCGTCTCCGACCTGCCGGGCGACCGGGGCTGGGACGTCGACCGGCTGTACGACCCCGACCCCTATTCCACCGGCACCTCCTACGTCCGCAGCGGCGCCTTCCTGTACGACGTGGCCGACTTCGACCCCGCCTTCTTCGGGATCTCCCCACGGGAGTCGGTCGCGATGGACCCCCAGCAGCGGTTGCTGCTGGAGACGTCCTGGGAGGCGATCGAGCGGGCAGGGGTTGACCCGGGGACCTTGCGGGGTTCGCGAACAGGGGTGTTCGTGGGCACGAATGGTCAGGACTATGGGGCCCTGTTGGTGATGTCCACGGACGAGGTGGAGGGATTCGGGGCGACGGGGAACGCCGCGAGTGTCTTGTCGGGTCGGGTGGCGTACGCGTTGGGGTTGGAGGGACCTGCGGTGTCGGTGGACACGGCGTGTTCGTCGTCCCTCGTCGCGCTGCACCTGGCGGTGGAGGCGCTGCGGCGGGGCGAGTGTGATCTCGCTCTGGCCGGCGGTGTGACCGTGATGGCGACGCCGGGCCTCTTCGTGGAGTTCTCCCGCCAGCGCGGGTTGGCCGCCGACGGGCGGTGCAAGGCGTTCGCTGCGGCGGCCGACGGCACCGGCTGGGGTGAGGGCGCGGGCATCCTGCTGGTGGAGCGCCTGTCGGACGCCCGGCGGCGGGGACACCCGGTGCTGGCGGTGGTACGCGGCTCGGCGGTGAACCAGGACGGCGCGTCGAACGGGTTGACCGCGCCGAACGGCCCCTCCCAGCAGCGGGTCATTCGGCAGGCCCTGGCCAGCGCCCGGCTCACGACCGCCGACGTGGACGTGGTGGAGGCGCACGGCACCGGCACCACGCTCGGTGACCCGATCGAGGCGCAGGCGTTGCTGGCGACGTATGGGCAGGACCGGGAGACCCCGCTGTTGTTGGGGTCGGTGAAGTCGAACATCGGGCACACCCAGGCCGCGGCCGGGGTGGCCGGTGTGATCAAGATGGTCCTCGCGATGCGGGAGGGTGTCGTCCCGGCGACGCTGCACGTGGACGCCCCGTCGCCGCACATCGACTGGTCGGCCGGCGCGGTGGAGTTGGCGACCGAGGCGCGGTCCTGGCCGGTGGCGGACCGGCCCCGGCGGGCGGCGGTGTCCTCCTTCGGTATCTCCGGCACCAACGCGCACGTGATCATCGAGCAGGCCGACGAGGTCGAATCGCCGGTGCCGACCGCACCGGGCCTGGTGGACGCGGACGTGACGGTGTGGCCGGTGTCGGCGCGGTCGAGGGCCGCCCTGGCGGGCCAGGCGTCGCGGCTGGCGCGGCAGGTCCGCGCGCACGACGGGCTCGACCCGACGGTGGTCGGCTGGTCCCTGGCCACGACCCGCGCGGTCTTCGACCAGCGCGCCGCCGTGGTCGGGGCGAGCGTCGAGGAACTGCTGTCCGGGCTGGACGCGCTGGCCGCCGGCACACCCGCCGGCACCACGGTGACGGGTACGGCGTCGGGTCACGGTGCCGGCGCGGTGTTCGTGTTCCCCGGCCAGGGCGCCCAGTCGGCGCGGATGGCCGCTGGCCTGGTGGGTCGTACGCCGGTGTTCGACGACCGTCTCGCCGAGTGCCAGCGGGCCCTCGCGCCCCACCTGGACGTGGACCTGGTGGCGGTGCTGACCGGGGACGACGAGTCGTGGTTGGAGCGGGTGGAGGTCGTGCAGCCGGTGCTGTGGGCGGTCGGTGTCGCCCTGGCGGCGGTGTGGCGACACGCCGGTGTGGTTCCCCAGGCGGTGATCGGTCACTCGCAGGGTGAGATCGGTGCGGCGTGTGTCGCCGGAATCCTGTCGTTGGAGGACGCGGCGAAGACCGTCGCGTTGCGGTCGCGTGCCCTCGCCGTGTTGCGGGGTACGGGTGCGATGGCGTCGGTGGACCTGTCCGCCGAGGCGGTCGCGGAGCGCCTCCCGGCGTTCCCCGGGGTCGGCGTGGCGGCGGTCAACGGTCCGTCGACGGTGGTCGTCTCCGGGCCGCCGCAGCCGGTGGCCGACCTGGTCGAGGCGTGCCAGGCCGACGGCATCCGCGCCCGGCTGATCCCGGTGGACTACGCGTCGCACTCCCCGGCCGTGCAGGAGGTCGCCGAACAGCTCCGCACCGACCTGGCCGACGTCACCCCGCGGGCCGGGCACACCCGCCTCGTGTCGACCCTGACCGGGGACTGGGTGGAGCCGGAGAGCATGGACGCCGGCTACTGGTACGACAACCTGCGCCAGACGGTGCTGTTCGACAGCGCCGTGCGCGCCGCGATCGACGCCGGACACACCACGTTCGTCGAGATCTCCCCGCACCCGGTGCTGACCATGCCGGTCACCGCGATCCTCGACGACACCGGCACGACCGGGCACACGCTGGGCAGCCTGCGCCGGGGCGACGACGACCCCACCCGCCTGCTCACCAACCTGGCCACCGCGCACACACTCGGCCTCCCCGTCGACCTGACGAAGGTCCTCGCCCGGACGCCGACGGTCGACCTGCCCACGTACGCCTTCGACCGGAGCCGGTTCTGGCCGACCCGGGCCGACGGGCCGAAGGAGGCGGACCCGACGTCGAGCGGCGTCGACGCCGCGTTCTGGGCGGCCGTCGAACAGGAGGACCTGGCGGCGCTCGCGGAACTCACCGCGCACGACGCCACCGAGTCGCGGGAACGGCTGGGCGCCGCCCTGCCCCTGCTCGCCTCCTGGCGGCGCCAGCAGCGGGACCGGTCCGCCCTGGACGACCTGCGCTACCGCAGCGTCTGGCAGCCGTACCCGGGTACGCCCGTCAGTTTCCTCCCCGGTGCCTGGTGGGTCGTGGCGGACGAGCACCGCGCGGCCGAGGGCGAGGCCGCCGTGGCCGAGCTGACCCGGCGCGGCGCGGACGCCCGACTGGTGCTGTTGCCGGAGGCACCGGCCGACCGGGCGGCGGTCGCCGAACACCTGGCCGCCGCGACCCGGACCGCCGACGGTGGACGCGCGCCCGCCGACGGGGTGCTGTCCCTGCTCGCACTCGCCGACGCCCCGGTCGACGACACCCAGCCGGTGCCGCCCTTCCTGGCCCGGTCCCTCGCCCTGGTGCAGGCCCTCGGTGACCTCGACGTGGCGGCCCCGCTGTGGTGCGTCACCCGGGGCGCCGCCGGCACCACGCGGGGCGCAACCCTGGCCCGACCGGAGCAGTCGCTGCTCTGGGGCCTGGGCCGGGTGGTCGCCCTCGAACACCCGGAGCGCTGGGGCGGGCTGGTGGACGTGCCGGCCACCCTCGACGGCCACGGCTGGGACCTGCTCTGCGCCGTGCTGGCCGGTCTCGACGGCGAGGACCAGGTCGCCGTCGACGGCACCACCGTCCTGGTACGCCGGCTGGTCCGGGCGCCCGGCGGCACCGCCGTCACCGAGGAGCCCGACCACGCCGGCACGACGCTGGTCACCGGTGGCACCGGTGCCCTCGGCGCGGAGGTGGCCCGCTGGTTGGCCGCCCGGGGCGCGGAGCACCTGCTGCTGGCCAGCCGTCGGGGCCCGGACGCGCCCGGCGCGGCCGACCTCGTCCGGGAGCTGACCGAGGCCGGCGCTCGGGTCACCGTCGCCGCCTGCGACGTCGCCGACCGGGCCGCGCTGGCGAAGCTGCTCGCCGAGGTGCCCGCCGACGCGCCCCTGACCGGGGTGGTGCACGCGGCCGGGGTCCTCGACGACGGCGTCCTCGACGGCCTCACCGCCGACCGGCTCGCCGCCGTCCTGCGGCCCAAGGTGCTCGGTGCGCTGCACCTGCACGAGCTGACCGCCGACCTGCCGCTGCGCGCGTTCGTGCTCTTCTCGGCCATGGTCGGCCAGCTCGGTGCCGCCGGGCAGGGCAGCTACGCCGCCGCGAACGCATACCTCGACGCGCTCGCCGAGCAGCGGCACCGGCAGGGCCTGGCGGCCACCTCGATCGCCTGGGGCCCCTGGGCGGCCGGAGGGATGGCCGCCGCTGACCAGGCGGTGGAGGAACGCCGCCGCCGTACCGGGGTAGCCCGGCTCGACACCGGGACGGCGTTCGCCGCGCTCGCCCGCTCCGTGGCGGGCCGCGAACCGGCGACCCTGGTGGCCGGCATCGACTGGGCCCGGTACGTGCCCGGGTTCGTCGCCGTCCGGCCCAGCCCGCTGCTCACCGGTGTCGCCGAGGCACAGCGGGCCGCC
Organism: Micromonospora echinospora; assembly: GCF_900091495.1. Lineage (NCBI taxonomy): Bacteria > Bacillati > Actinomycetota > Actinomycetes > Micromonosporales > Micromonosporaceae > Micromonospora > Micromonospora echinospora. The sequence goes on from NZ_LT607413.1 coordinate 5,642,410, forward strand.
GCCGAGCGGGCCGAGGACGCCGGGACGTCGGCGGAATCCCTCGCCGCCGTGCTCGCCGGGCAGACCGACGCCGAGCGGCGGCGGACCCTGCTCGACCTGGTACGCGGCCAGGCCGCCGCCGTGCTCGGGCACGCCTCGGTGGACGCCGTCGAGCCGGACCGGGCGTTCCGGGAACTCGGCTTCGACTCGCTCACCGCGGTCGAGCTGCGCAACCGGCTGACGGCGGCGACGGGCGTACGACTGCCCGCCACGGTCGTCTTCGACTACCCGACCGCCGCCGCCCTCGCCGAGTACGTCCGGGCGGCGGTCGTCGACGGCGGCGTGGTCGGCGTCGCACCGGTCTTCGGGGAGCTGGACAGGTTGGAGGCGGCGCTGGCCGGTTCGGCACCGGACCGCAGCGCCCGGATTCGGATCACCGAGCGGCTGCGGGCGCTGCTGGCCTCCCTCAACGAGGCCGACGCCCCGGCCGGCGGCGGGGACGCCGTCGCCGAGAAGCTCCAGGACGCCACGCCCGACGAGGTCTTCGACTTCATCGACCGGGAGCTGGGGGTGTCCTGACGTGATCGCTGCGTGCACGGCTCAACACAAGGAGTGGGCGGTCCATGGCTAACGAGGCGAAGCTTCTCGACTACCTCAAGCGGGTCACCGCCGACCTGCACCAGGTGCGGCAGCGGCTGCGCGAGGTGGAGGCCGGCGAGCAGGAACCGGTCGCCATCGTCTCGATGAGCTGCCGCTTCCCGGGCGGGGTACGGTCGCCGGAGGACCTGTGGGAGGTGGTCGCGTCCGGGCGGGACGTGATCTCCGACTTCCCCACCGACCGGGGCTGGGACCTCGCCTCCCTCTACGACGGCGACCAGGAGCAGGGCGGCCCCGGCACGACGTACACCGCGCGGGGCGGCTTCGTCCACGACCTGCCCGACTTCGACCCGGGCTTCTTCGCCATCTCGCCCCGCGAGGCCCTGGCCATGGACCCCCAGCAGCGGTGGCTGCTGGAGACCTCCTGGGAGGTCCTGGAACGGGCCGGCATCGACCCGCACTCGCTGAAGGGCAGCCGGACCGGTGTCTTCGCCGGCAGCACCGGCCAGGACTACGGCAGCGTGCTGATGGGCGCCGCGCAGGGCCTCGAAGGGCACTTGATGACCGGCAACGCCGGCAGCGTGGTCTCCGGCCGGATCGCCTACACGTTCGGCCTGGAGGGGCCGGCCGTCACCATCGACACCGCCTGCTCGTCCTCGCTGGTCGCCCTGCACCTCGCCGCCCAGGCGCTGCGTCAGCAGGAGTGCACCCTGGCCATCGTCGCCGGGGTCACCGCCATGTGCACCCCGGCCGCGTTCGTCGAGTTCTCCCGCCAGCGCGGCCTCGCCGCAGATGGCCGGTGCAAGGCGTTCGCCGCCGCCGCCGACGGGACCGGCTGGTCCGAGGGCGTCGGCGTCCTGCTGCTGGAGCGGCTCTCCGACGCCCAGCGCAACGGCCACCCGATCCTCGCCGTCGTCCGGGGCAGCGCGGTCAACCAGGACGGCGCGTCGAACGGCCTGAGCGCCCCGAACGGCCCCTCCCAGCAGCGCGCCATCCAGCAGGCCCTCGCCAACGCCGGCCTCGCCGCCGGTGGCGTCGACGTGGTGGAGGCGCACGGCACCGGCACCCGCCTCGGCGACCCGATCGAGGCGCAGGCGCTGCTCGCCACGTACGGGCAGGACCGGGGGGAGGCCGCCCCGCTGCTGCTCGGTTCGGTCAAGTCGAACATCGGGCACGCGCAGGCCGCCGCCGGGGTCGCCGGGGTGATCAAGATGGTGATGGCGATGCGGCACGGCGTCGTCCCGCCCACCCTGCACGTCGACGAACCCACCCCGCAGGTCGACTGGTCCGCCGGTGCCGTCGAGCTGGTCACCGAGGCGACGCCGTGGCCGGCGGTGGACCGGCCGCGCCGGGCGGCGGTGTCGTCGTTCGGGGTGTCCGGCACCAACGCGCACACCATCCTGGAGCAGGCCCCCGCCCCGGCCGGGGCCGACGCCGCGCCGACGACGGTGGAGCGGCCGGTCGTGCCGGTGACGGTGTCGGCCCGCGACGCCGCCGCGCTCGCCGCCCAGGCCGGCAACTGGGCCGCCCGGGTCGCCGCCGACGAGGCCCTGCGTCCCCTCGACGTGGCCTACTCGTCCGTGGTCTCCCGGTCCACCCTCGACCACCGGGCCGTGGTCGCCGCCACGAGCCGGGACGACCTGCTGGCCGGGCTGCGTGCCCTGGCGGCGGGGGAGCCGTCCGGCGCGGTGGTCGCCGGCCAGGTCGGGGGTCGGGGCCAGCTCGCGGTGCTGTTCTCCGGTCAGGGCGCGCAGCGCGCCGGCATGGGCCGGGAGTTGTACGGGGCGTTCCCGGTCTTCGCGTCCGTGCTCGACGAGGTGTGCGAACAGCTCGACCCACTGCTGCCCCGCCCGCTGCGGGAGGTGCTGTTCGCCGAGGCGGGCACGCCGGAGGCGGCCCTGTTGGACCAGACGGTGTTCACCCAGGCCGGTCTGTTCGCGGTCGAGGTGGCGCTGTTCCGTCTGGTGGAGTCGTTCGGCATCGTCCCGGACTTCGTGGGCGGCCACTCGATCGGTGAGGTCACCGCCGCGCACGTCGCGGGGGTGCTGTCCCTGGAGCACGCGTGCGCGCTGGTGGCGGCGCGGGGCCGGCTCATGCAGGCGTTGCCGTCCGGTGGCGGCATGCTGGCGGTGAACGCGGCTGAGGCGGACGTGCTGGCGTCGCTGGAGGGGCTGACCGACCGGGTCGGGATCGCCGCCGTCAACGGGCCGACGTCCGTGGTGGTGTCCGGGGCGGTCGACGCGCTGGACGAGGTGGAGCGGACCTGGCGGGACCGGGACGTGCGCACCCGCCGGCTGACGGTCAGCCACGCGTTCCACAGCCCGCTGATGGAGCCGATGCTCGCCGAGTTCCGCACGGTCCTGGCCGGGCTGACCTTCGCCGCTCCGGCGGTGCCGGTGGTGTCGAACGTGACCGGGGCGCTCGCCGACGCGGACGAGATCCGGAGTGTCGACTACTGGGTGCGGCACGTCCGGGTGGCGGTGCGGTACGGCGACGGGATCACCGCGTTGCGGGCCGCCGGGGTGGACACGTTCCTGGAGGTCGGTCCGCAGAGTGTGCTGACCGCGATGGCCGCCGACATCCTGCCGGGCGACGAGGGTGTGCTCGCCGTTCCCGCCCAGCGCAAGGACCGGCCGGAGACCCACGCGCTCCTCGCCGCCCTGGCCGAGCTGCACGTCCACGGCGTGCCGGTGACCTGGCGGCCCTGGTTCGCCGACACCGGTGCCACCCGGGTCGACCTGCCCACGTACGCCTTCCAGCGACAGCGCTACTGGCCGGAGGCGGGTGCCGGGTGGGCCGGGGACGTCACCGCGTTCGGTCTGCGCCCCGCCCACCACCCCCTGCTCGGCGCAGCCGTCGGGGTCGCGGACGCCGAGGGCTTCCTGTTCACCGGCCGGCTCGCCCGGCGGACCCACCCGTGGATCAGCGACCACGTCGTGTTCGACACCGTGCTGCTGCCCGGCACCGGCTTCGTCGAACTCGCCCTCCAGGCCGGCGCGCACGTCGGCGCGGACCACGTCCGGGAACTCACCCTGGAGTCGCCGCTGATCCTGCCCGAGACCGGTGGGGTCGACATCCAGCTGTGGATCGGCCCGGCCGACGAGACCGGCTGCCGGTCGGTGTCCCTGCACTCCGCTCCGGACGGCGAGCCCGCCGACGGCGCCCCCGGCGAGCGTGCCTGGACCCGCAACGCCAGCGGCGTACTGGCCAGCGGGCCGGCCGTGCCCAGCGGCCCCGCCGGCTGGTCCGACCTGACCGCCTGGCCGCCCGCCGGAGCCACCGAGGTGGCCACCGACGACCTGTACCTGAACCTCGCCGCCCAGGGCTACGACTACGGCCCCTCCTTCATCGCGCTTCGCTCGGCCTGGCGGCGCGGCGAGGACCTCTTCGCCGAACTGGTCCTCCCGGAGACGCCCGCCGCCGAGGCCGGCGGCTACGGCCTGCACCCGGCGCTGCTCGACGCGGCCCTGCACACCCTCGGCCTCACCCCGCCCGGCGGCGCCCCGACCGGGGCGGACATCCCGCCCGGCTACGGCCGGCTCCCGTTCTCCTGGAACGACGTCGCCCTGCACGCGGCCGGCGCGGCGGCGGCCCGGGTCCGCGTCACCCACACCGGCACCGACAGCATCTCCCTGCTGCTGGCCGACGTCACCGGCACCCCGATCATCTCCGTCGGCTCCCTCGTGCTGCGGCCGGTCTCCGCCGACCAGCTCCGCACCGCCAGCGGAGCTGGGGCCGAGTCGCTGTACCGGATCGACTGGACCCCGCTGGCCGCACCCACCGGGCCGTCCACCGCCGCGTGGGCGGTCCTCGGCGACACCGACCTCGTCGGGGCCGTCGCCGCCACCGGTACCGCCGTGGCGGCGTACCCCGACATGGCCGCCCTGGGCGACGCCATGGACGACGGGTCGGACGCCCCCGACGTGCTGGTCGTGCCGTTCCCCGCTCCGACACCCGGCACGGACGTGCCGCGCGCGGTCGCCGAGGCCACCCACCGGGCGCTCGCCGTGCTCCAGCAGTTCCTCGCCGACGACCGGCTCGCCGCGTCCAGAATGGTCGTGCTGACCCGCGGCGCGGTCGCCACCGACCGGGACGCCGACCTGACCGACCTGGCCGGCGCGGCGATCATCGGTCTGGTCCGCTCCGCGCAGTCGGAGAACCCGGGCCGGTTCGTGCTCGTCGACGTCGACGACGTCGCCGGCTGCGCCGCCGCGCTGGTGCCGGCGGTCACCGACACCGACGAGCCGCAGGTGGTGATCCGCTCCGGCGTCGCGGCCGGGGCCCGGCTCACCCGCGTGCCGGCCCCGGCCGAGCCGCCCGCCGCACCGTTCGACGGCGACGGGACCGTCCTGATCACCGGCGCGACCGGCACCCTCGGCCAGCTCATGAGCCGGCACCTGGTGACCGTCCACGGCGTCCGGCACCTGATCCTCACCAGCCGGCGCGGCCGGGCCGCCAGCGGCGTCGCCGAACTCTGCGCCGACCTGGAGGCGCTCGGCGCCACCGTCACCGTCGCCGCCTGCGACGTCGCCGACCGCGGCGCGGTGGCCGAACTGCTCGCCGGCATCCCCGCCGCGCACCCGCTCACCGCCGTCATCCACGCCGCCGGCGTCCGCGACGACGGTGTCATCTCCTCGCTCACCCCGGAGCGGATGGACGGCGTCCTGCGCCCCAAGGTCGACGCGGCGTGGAACCTGCACGAGCTGACCGCCGACCTCGACCTGAAGGCGTTCGTCTCGTACTCGTCGCTCGCCGCCACCGCCGGTGGACCCGGCCAGGGCAACTACGCCGCCGCCAACGCCTTCCTCGACGGCCTCGCCCACCACCGCCGGGCACACGGCCGCGCCGCGCTCACCCTCGCCTGGGGCCTCTGGGCCGACCGCAGCGGCATGACCACCGAGCTGGACGACGTCCACCTCAACCGGATCTCCCGATCCGGTGTCGCCGCGATGGAGGCCGAGGAGGGGCTCGCCCTCTTCGACGCCGCCTGCCGCACCTCCGACGCGGCACTCGTCCCCGCCCGCCTCGACCTGGCCGCCATGAAGGTCCAGTTCGCCGGCGGCACCGTCCCGCCGCTGTACCGGGCCCTGATCCGGCTGCCCCGCAGCGCGGCGGCCAGCACCGGCGCGTCCCTGGTGCAGCAGCTCGCCGCGCTCGGCGACGACGACCGGGTCAACGCGCTCGTCGAGATCGTCCGGGGCCAGGCCGCCGCCGTGCTCGGCTACCCCGACCCGGCCGCCATCGAACCGCGCCGGGCGTTCAACGAGTTCGGCTTCGACTCGCTCACCGCCGTCGAGATGCGCAACCGGCTCAACAACGCCTTCGGCATGCGGCTGCCGGCCACCCTGGTCTTCGACTACCCCAGCCCCTACGACCTGGCCGTCCACCTCGGCACCGAGATCGCCGGGACGCCCGTACCGGTCCGGGCGGCGACCACCAGCGCGCCGGTACGCGACGACGAACCGCTGGCGATCATCGGCATGGCCTGCCGGCTGCCCGGCGGAGTGCGGTCCCCCGAGGACCTGTGGCGGCTCGTCGCCGACGGCGTCGACGCCATCTCCGACCTGCCCACCGACCGTGGCTGGGACCTCGACTCGCTCTACGACCCTGACCCGGACACCCCCGGCACCTTCTACGCCCGGGGCGGCGGCTTCCTCAGCGACGTCGACCGGTTCGACTCGGCGTTCTTCGGCATCTCACCCCGTGAGGCCCTGGCCATGGACCCGCAGCAGCGGCTGCTGCTGGAGACCACCTGGGAGACCTTCGAGTCCGCCGGCCTCGACCCGGCCACCATGCGCGGCACCAGCACCGGTGTCTTCGTCGGCACCAGCGGCCAGGACTACAGCAACCTGGTCGCGTACGCGGGGGAGGGCACCGAGGGGTACGCGCTGACCGGCCTCACCAGCAGCGTCATCTCCGGGCGGGTCGCCTACACGTTCGGGCTGGAGGGGCCGGCGGTCTCGCTGGACACCGCCTGCTCGTCGTCCCTGGTCGCCCTGCACTGGGCCGGCCAGGCGCTGCGCAGCGGCGAGTGCGACATGGCGCTCGCCGGTGGCGTGATGGTGATGACCACGCCGTCCGCGTTCGTCGAGTTCTCCCGGCAGCGGGGTCTGGCCGCCGACGGTCGGTGCAAGTCGTTCGCCGCGTCGGCGGACGGGACCGGCTGGTCCGAGGGTGTGGGCATGCTGCTGGTCGAGCGGCTCTCCGACGCGCGGCGTAACGGTCACCGGGTTCTCGCCGTCCTGCGTGGGTCGGCGATCAACCAGGACGGCGCGTCGAACGGGTTGACCGCGCCGAACGGCCCGTCGCAGCAGCGGGTGATCCGGGCGGCTCTCGCCTCGGCCCGGCTCTCGACCGCCGACGTGGACCTCGTGGAGGCGCACGGTACGGGTACGACGCTGGGTGATCCGATCGAGGCGCAGGCGTTGCTGGCGACGTACGGGCAGGACCGGCCGGGGGATCGGCCGTTGCTGCTGGGGTCGATTAAGTCGAATATCGGGCATGCGCAGGCCGCCGCCGGGGTCGCCGGGGTGATCAAGGTGGTGCTGGCGATGCGGCATGGTGTGGTGCCGGCGTCGTTGCATGTGGATGAGCCGTCGCCGCATATCGATTGGTCGGCGGGTGCGGTGGAGTTGGTGACCGAGGCGCGTGCGTGGCCGGTGGTGGGTCGGCCGCGTCGGGCGGCGGTGTCGTCGTTCGGTATCTCCGGCACCAACGCGCACGTGATCATCGAGCAGGCCGACGAATCCGTCGAGGCGACCGAGAGCCGCGACCCGGCACCCGGCCTGGCCCCCGAGACGGGCGTGACCGTCTGGCCGCTCTCCGCCCGGACGAAGACCTCCCTGGCCGGCCAGGCCGCCCGGCTCGCCGACCACGTCCGCACGCACGGTGACCTGGACCCGGCGGCGGTCGGTTGGTCCCTGGCGACCACCCGCGCCGTCCTCGACCAGCGTGCCGCCGTCGTCGGCGCGGACGTCGAGGAGTTGTTGTCCGGGCTGGACGCCCTGGCCGAGGGTGTCCCGGCGGGCAACGTCGTCGCCGGCCTCGCCGGCCCGTCGGCTGGTCCGGTGTTCGTGTTCCCGGGTCAGGGTGCGCAGTCGGCGCGGATGGCGGCCGGTCTGGTGGGTCGGATGCCGGTGTTCGACGCGAAGCTGGCTGAGTGTCAGCGGGCGCTCGCGCCGTACCTGGACGTGGATCTGGTGGCGGTGTTGACCGGTGACGACGAGTCGTGGTTGGAGCGGGTGGAGGTTGTCCAGCCGGTGCTGTGGGCGGTGGGTATCGCTCTGGTGGCGGTGTGGGAGCACGTCGGTGTCGTCCCGGCGGCGGTGATCGGTCACTCGCAGGGTGAGATCGGCGCGGCGTGTGTCGCCGGGATCCTGTCGTTGGAGGACGCGGCGAAGACCGTGGCGTTGCGGTCGCGTGCTCTGGCGGTGTTGCGGGGTACGGGTGCGATGGCGTCGGTGGACCTCTCCGCCGAGGCGGTCGCGGAGCGGCTGCCGGCGTTCGCGGGTGTGGGTGTGGCGGCGGTCAACGGTCCGTCGACCGTCGTGGTGTCGGGTCCGCCGCAGCCGGTGGCGGATCTGGTGGCCGCGTGTCAGGCCGACGGTGTGCGGGCGCGGATGATTCCGGTGGACTATGCGTCGCATTCTCCGGCGGTGCAGGAGGTCGCCGAGCAGTTGCGTACGGATCTGGCGGACGTCGCGCCGCAGGCCGGGCAGGTGCGTCTGGTGTCGACGTTGACCGGGGAGTGGGTTGTCCCGGAGTCGATGGGTGCGGACTACTGGTACGAGAACCTGCGGCGCACGGTGTTGTTCGACCCTGCGGTGCGGGTGGCTGTGGGGGCGGGTCACACGACGTTTGTGGAGATCTCTCCGCATCCGGTGCTGACGATGCCGGTGACGGGGATCCTGGACGACGCCGGTGTCACCGGTCACACGCTCGGCACGTTGCGGCGGGGTGAGGACGACGCCACCCGGCTGTTGACCAGTCTGGCCACGGCGTACTCGGTCGGTCTGCCGGTGGACCTGCGGCGGGTGCTGGCCGAGACGGCGACCGTCGACCTGCCCACCTACGCCTTCGACCAGCAGCGCTACTGGGTCGACCTGCCCGTCGGCCCGGCCGGGGACGTCGCCTCCGCCGGACTCCAGGAGGCCGGTCACCCGCTGCTCAGCGCCACGGTCACCTTCCCGGACAGCGAGCGGATGGTGTTCACCGGCCGCCTGTCGGTGCGTACCCACCCGTGGCTCGGCGAGCACCGGGTGATGAACGCGATCCTGCTGCCCGGCACCGCCTTCGTGGAACTGGCCGCCTACGCCGGTGAGCAGGCCGGCTCGCCGGTGGTGGAGGAGCTGACCCTGCTCGCCCCGCTCGTCCTGCCCGAACTCGGCTCCCTCCAGGTGCAGCTCACCGTCGGTGACCGGGACCCGGACGGTCGCCGTACGGTGCAGTTCCACTCCCGCCCGTACCGGGACGGGTCCGACGAGATCCTCGCCGACGTGGCCTGGACCTGCCACGCCACCGGTCTGCTCGCGCCCCGTCCGACCGAACCGCCCGCGTTCGACCTCGGGGTCTGGCCGCCGCCCGGCGCGACCGCCGTCGACTCCACCGACTTCTACTCCGGTGTCGAGGCGACCGTCTTCGGCTACGGCCCGATCTTCCAGGGCCTGCGCGCGGCGTGGGTACGCGGCGACGAGGTCTTCGCCGAGGTCGAGCTGCCCGCCGCCCACCACGCCGAGGCCGGCCGGTTCGGGGTCCACCCGGCCCTGCTGGACGGCGCGTTGCAGGCCATGTCCATCGGTGGCTTCCTCGCCCGGATGGGCGACGGCGCGGACCCCGACGCCCCCCGGCTGCCGTTCGCCTGGACCGGTGTGACCCTGCTCGCCGCCGGGGCCACCGCCCTGCGGGTCCGGGTCGCCTCGGCCGGTGAGGTCGGGGTCTCCTTCCAGGTGGCCGACGCCACCGGCGCGCCCGTCCTGCACGCCGAGTCACTGATCATGCGACGGGTCACCGGTGACGCCCTCGGGGCCGCCCGCTCCGGACGTCACGAGTCGCTGTTCCAGGTCGACTGGCCGGCCCTGCCCGTGCCCGCCGGTCCGGTGCCCGCCGCCACCGGTTGGGTGGTGGTCGGCGACGACCTGACGCTCAGCGCCGCCTGCGAGTCGGCGGGCGTCCGGGTCCGTGCCGACCTCGACCCGGACACCCTGGGGGACCTGCTCGCCGGGGGCGAGCCGGCACCCGGGGCGGTGGTCGTCCCGGTCGGCGGTGACGGGAACGACACGGACCCGGCACTCGCCGCGCAGGCGCGGGCCACCATCCACCGCGTGCTCGGCGCGGTACGGGCCTGGCTCGCCGACGACCGGTTCGCCGACGCCCGGCTGGTGCTGGTCACCCGCGACGCCGTCGCCACCGGCGAACAGCCTGTGGTGAACCTGCGCCAGGCACCGGTCTGGGGTCTGCTGCGCGCCGCCCAACTGGAACACCCGAACCGGCTGCAACTGGTCGACCTCGACGCGGCTCCGGAGAGCGCCGCCGTGCTGGCCGCCGCGATCGGGTCCGGTGAGCCGCAGGTCGCGGTACGGGCCGGCCAGGTGCGCGTCCCCCGCCTCGGACGGGTGCCGGCCGGCGTGGAACTGCTGCCCGGCGGGGTCGACCCGGACGGCACGGTGCTCGTCACCGGCGGCACCGGCGTGCTGGGCCGCCTCCTGGCCCGGCACCTCGCCACCACGCACGGCGTCCGGCACCTGCTGCTCGCCGGGCGGCGCGGTCCGGCCGCCGAGGGGATCGACGACCTGGTCGCCGAACTGACCGGCCACGGTACGCAGGTGACCGTCGCCGCCTGCGACGCCGCCGACCCGGACGCCCTGGCCGCGCTGCTCGCCGGGATCCCCGCCGCGCACCCACTCACCGCGGTGGTCCACGCGGCCGGCGTCCTCGACGACGGGGTGTTCGAGTCGATGACGCCCGAACGCCTCGACGCGGTGGCCGTACCGAAGATCGACGCGGCGTGGCACCTGCACCGGCTCACCGCCGACCGCGACCTCGCCGCCTTCGTGCTCTTCTCCTCGGCAGCGGCCACCCTGGGCAGTGCCGGACAGTCCAACTACGCCGCCGCGAACGCGTTCCTCGACGCGCTCGCCGCCCACCGGCGGGCCCGGGGACTGGCCGGCATCTCCCTGGCCTGGGGCCTCTGGGAGCAGGCCAGCGGCATGACCGGTCACCTCGGTGACGCCGACGTGCGGCGGATGGCCGAACAGGGGGCGGCCGGGCTCCCCACCGAACAGGCGCTGCACCTGTTCGACGCCGCCTGGCGGCTGGACGCGGCCGCCGTCGTACCGATGCGGCTCGACGTCGGGACGCTGCGCGGACAGGCGGAGTCCGGGACCCTCGCCCCGATGCTCCGCGCCCTGGTCCGGGTGCCGTTGCGGCGGTCCGCCGACGGCACCGGCGCCGCTCCCGGCGGCGTGTCCCTCGGGCAGCGCCTGGCCGGGCTGGCCGAGCCCGAACGACACAGGGTGGTGCTCGACGTGGTCCGGGCGAACATCGCCGCCGTCCTCGGCCACGCCGGAGCCGACGCCATCGACCCGGGCCGGCTCTTCACCGAACTCGGCTTCGACTCGCTCACCGCCGTCGACCTCCGTAACCGACTGAACGGCCTGTCCGGCCTCCGGCTGCCCGCCACGCTGGTCTTCGACTACCCGACGCCGACCGCGCTCGCCGAGAAGCTGGCCAGCGAGATCACCGCCGGGGAGGCCCCCTCCACCCAGCCCCTCTTCCAGGGCATCGACACCGTGGAGAGCCTGCTCACCACCATCCCGCTCGATCCGGCGACCCGGGAGCGGTTCACCACCCGGATGCGGGACCTGCTGGCCAAGGCGACCGGCCTGGCCGACGGCCCCGCCGCCGAGGAGGACCGGCCCGATCTCGAGTCGGCCAGCGACGACGAGATCTTCGACTTCATCAGCAAAGAGTTTGGAATCTCCTGAGATGACCGACCCCCGGATCGAGGCAGGTGCGGCCCGATGAGCGACGACGACAAGCTGCGGTACTTCCTCAAGCGGGTGACCGCCGACCTGCACGACACGAAGCGCAAGCTGCAGACCGTCGAGGCCCGCGACCAGGAACCCCTCGCGATCGTGTCGATGAGTTGCCGGTTCCCCGGCGGCGTCCGCTCGCCCGAGGACCTGTGGGACCTCGTCGCCGACGGCCAGGACGCCCTCACCGAGTTCCCGGACGACCGGGGCTGGGACGTGGAGTCGCTCTACGACCCCGACCCGAACAAGCCGGGCAAGAGCTACACCCGGGTGGGTGGGTTCCTCGACGCCGCCGGTGACTTCGACGCCTCGCTGTTCGGGATCTCCCCCCGCGAGGCCCTCGCGATGGACCCGCAGCAGCGGCTGCTGCTGGAGACCTCCTGGGAGGCGGTCGAGCGGGCCGGCATCGACCCGCTGTCCCTGCGGGGCAGCCAGACCGGTGTCTTCGTCGGGGTCACCACCTCCAACTACGGGATGGGCCTGCCGAACGTTCCCGAGGGCGTCGACATGTACCTCGGCACCGGCAACACCACAAGCGTCGCCTCCGGCCGGATCTCGTTCACGCTCGGACTGAACGGCCCGGCGGTCACCGTCGACACCGCCTGCTCCTCCTCCCTGGTCGCCCTGCACCTGGCGGCCACCGCGCTGCGCCGCCGGGAGTGCGACCTGGCCATCGCCGGTGGCGTCACCGTGATGGCCACGCCCGGCGTCTTCGTCGTCTTCTCCCGGCAGCGCGGCATGTCCGTCGACGGACGGTGCAAGGCGTTCGCGGCCGGCGCGGACGGCACCGGCTGGGGCGAGGGCGGCGGCGTGCTCGTCCTGGAACGGCTCGCCGACGCGGAACGCAACGGCCACCCGATCCTCGCCGTGATCCGAGGCAGCGCCCTCAACCAGGACGGCGCGTCCAACGGCCTCACCGCCCCCAACGGCCCGTCGCAGCAGCGGGTCATCCGGCAGGCCCTCGCCAACGCCCGGCTCGGCGCCGCCGACGTCGACATGGTGGAGGCACACGGCACGGGCACCACCCTCGGTGACCCGATCGAGGCGCAGGCGCTCATCGCCACGTACGGGCAGGACCGCCCCGCCGACCAGCCGCTGTGGCTCGGCTCGGTGAAGTCGAACATCGGCCACACCCAGAGCGCCGCCGGGGTCGCCGGCATGGTGAAGATGGTGATGGCCCTCCGTAACGGCGTGATGCCGGAGACCCTGCACGTCGACGAGCCGTCCCCGCACGTGGACTGGTCCGCCGGGGCGGTCTCGTTGCTCACCGAACGCCGGCCGTGGCCGGAGCTGGACCGGCCCCGCCGGGGCGGGGTGTCCTCGTTCGGCGTGAGCGGCACCAACGCCCACGTGATCGTCGAGGAGTACCGGCCGTCCGCCACCACCGCCCCCGACCAGGCGGACGGGGACGACACCGGCGCCGCCGCGTCCGCGTACCGGCCCGGCCTGGTCGCGTCGGACGTGACGGTGTGGCCGGTCTCCGCCCGGACCCGCGGCGCGCTCGCCGGTCAGGCCGGCCGGCTGGCCGGGTACGTGCGCGAGAACGGTGACCTGGACCCGGCGACGGTCGGCTGGTCCCTGCTGACCACCCGGTCGACGTTCGACCAGCGGGCCGTTGTCGTCGGCTCGGGTGTCGAGGAGCTGCTGTCGGGTCTGGACGCGGTGGCGTCGGGCCTGCCGGCGGGGAACGTGGTGCTCGGTACCGCTGCGGGCTCGTCCGCCGGCCCGGTGTTCGTGTTCCCGGGTCAGGGTGCGCAGTCGGCGCGGATGGCGGCCGGTCTGGTGGGTCGTACGCCGGTGTTCGACGACCGTCTCGCCGAGTGCCAGCGGGCGCTCGCGCCGTACCTGGACGTGGATCTGGTCTCGGTGTTGACCGGTGACGACGAGTCGTGGTTGGAGCGGGTGGAGGTCGTCCAGCCGGTGCTGTGGGCGGTCGGCATCGCTCTGGCGGCGGTGTGGGAGCACGTCGGTGTCGTCCCGGCGGCGGTGATCGGTCACTCGCAGGGTGAGATCGGCGCGGCGTGTGTCGCGGGGATCCTGTCGTTGGAGGACGCGGCGAAGACGGTGGCGTTGCGGTCGCGTGCTCTGGCGGTGTTGCGGGGTACGGGTGCGATGGCGTCGGTGGACCTCTCCGCCGAGGCGGTCGCGGAGCGGCTGCCGGCGTTCCCCGGTGTGGGCGTGGCGGCGGTCAACGGTCCGTCGACGGTGGTCGTCTCCGGGCCGCCGCAGCCGGTGGCCGACCTGGTGGCCGCGTGCCAGGCCGACGGGGTGCGGGCCCGGGTGATCCCGGTGGACTACGCGTCCCACTCGGCAGCGGTGCAGGAGGTCGCCGAGCAACTGCGAACTGATCTGGCCGACGTGAAGCCGCAGGCCGGTTCCATCCGTCTCGTCTCCACGCTGACCGGTGACTGGGTGGAACCGGAGAGCATGGGCGCCGACTACTGGTACGAGAACCTGCGGCAGACGGTGCTCTTCGACCCGGCCGTCCGGGTGGCGGTGGCCGCCGGTCACACCACGTTCGTCGAGATCTCCCCGCACCCGGTGCTCACCATGCCGGTCACCGCGATCCTGGACGACGCCGGTGTCACCGGGCACACCCTCGGCACGTTGCGGCGCGGTGAGGACGACGCCACCCGGCTGCTGACCAGTCTGGCCACGGCGTACTCGGTCGGTCTGCCGGTGGACCTGCGGCGGGTGCTGGCCGAGACGGCGACCGTCGAGCTGCCCACCTACGCCTTCGACCACCAGCGCTACTGGCTGGACGGTAGCGGCGGACCCGACCTGGAGAGCCTGGGCCAGGGTGCCGTCGACCCCGGCGACGCCGGCTTCTGGGCGGCCGTGGAGCGCGGCGACCTGGCCGCGCTCGCCAACGTGGTCACCCCCGCCGACACCCCCGCCGAGCAGACCGCCGACGCGCTGCGGCCCGTCCTGCCGCTGCTCACCTCGTGGCGGCGGCAGCGACGCCGGCAGTCCGACATCGACAGCTGGCGCTACCAGGACACCTGGCGGCCGCTGACCGGCATCGCGAACCGGGGCATGAGCGGCACCTGGGTCGTGGTGATGCCGACGGGCGAGTTCGTCGAGCCCTGGCAGGACGCCTGCGTCGAGGCGTTCGCCGCAGCCGGCGCGAACGTGGTACCGATCCCCGTCAGCACCGGCGACGTCGACCGTGACCTGCTCGGCAAGCTCCTGCGGGAGGCCCTCGCCACCAGCGTCGCCACCGACGACGGTCAGGCCGGGGTGACCGGCGTGGTGTCGCTGCTCGCCTTCGACGAGCTGGTCCACCCGCTGTACCTCTCCGTACCCGGCGGCTACGCCGCCACCGTCGCGCTCTTCCAGGCTCTCGGCGACATCGGCGTGAGCGCTCCGATGTGGAGCATCACCTCGGGCGCTGTCTCCGTCGGTCGCGCCGACCAGTTGCGTGCGCCGATGCAGGCGCTGGTCTGGGGATTCGGCCGGGTCGCCGCGCTGGAGCACCCGGAACGCTGGGGCGGCCTCGTCGACCTGCCCGAGGCGGTCGAGCAGCGCTCCGCCGACCTGCTCGTCGCGGCCCTCACCACCGCCGGTGAGGAGGACCAGATCGCGGTCCGTCCCAGCGGACTGCTCGGCCGCCGTCTCACCCGGGTCCCGCTCGGGGACAGCCAGCCCGCCAACCCGTGGGAGCCCTCCGGGACGGCGCTGGTCACCGGTGGTACCGGTGCCCTCGGTGGGCACGCCGCCCGCTGGTTGGCCCGCAGCGGCGTGGAGAACATCATCATCGCCAGCCGGCGCGGCATGGCCGCCCCGGGCGCCCAGCAACTGGTCGACGACATCACCGCCCTCGGTGCCCGCGCCACCGTGGTCGCCTGCGACGCGTCCGACCGGGAGGCCCTGGCGGAGCTGATCGACGGCATCCCCGACGAGCAGCCCCTCACCACCGTCGTGCACGCCTGCGCGGTGCTGGACGACGCCCTGATCAACGACATCCGGATCGACCAGATCGAACGGGTCCTCAAGGCCAAGGTCGACGTCGCGTACCACCTGCACGAGCTGACGCTGGGCCTGGACCTCTCCGCGTTCGTCATGTTCTCGTCCTTCGCCGGCACGGTGGCCAGCTCCGGCGTCGGCAACTACGCGCCGAGCAACGCCTTCCTCGACGCGCTCGCCCAGCACCGGCGTGCCCTCGGCATGCCCGCCACCTCCATCGCCTGGGGGGCCTGGGCCGGCGGTGGCATGGCCGACGGCCCGTTCGGCGAGCTGCTGCACCGGCACGGCGTCCCGGAGATGCCCCCGGAGGCCGCGATCACCGCCCTGCACCAGGCGGTGGACCACGGCGAGCCGGCCCTCACCATCGCCGACATCGCCTGGGACCGGTTCGCCGTCGCCTTCACCGCGACCCGTCCGGGCCCGCTGATCAGCGACCTGCCGGACGTCCGTCGGCTCCAGGCCACCGAACACGTCGCCGCCGGGGTCGAGGTGCCCGACGGCCCCGACTCGCTGCGGGACCGGCTCGCCGGGCTGCCCGCCGCCGACCGGATGGCGGTGCTGCTCGGGTTGGTCCGGGGTCAGGTCGCCGCCGTGCTCAACTACGCATCCGGCGAGTCGGTCGACGAACACCGGGCGTTCCGGGAACTGGGCTTCGACTCCGTCACCGCGGTCGAGCTGCGCAACCGGCTCGGTACCGCGACCGGGGTGGCCCTTCCGGTCACGCTGGTCTTCGACTACCCGACCCCGACCACGCTGGCCGAGTACCTCTTCGCCGAGGTGGCCCAGGAGGACGTGGTGACCCCGACCGTGCTCCTCGACGACCTCGACCGCATCGCCGACAGCCTCGACGTGGTGGCGGGCGACGAGGCGGCGCGGGTCCGGGCCACCGTCCGTCTCCAGGCGATGCTCTCGCGGCTCGGCCAGGGCGGTGGTGGCGACATCGGCCGGCACCTCGACGACGCCAGCGACGACGAGCTGTTCGCGATGGTCGACAAGGATCTCGGTATCTCCTGACCGCACCCCGGCTCTCCCGCCACCCACTCCGGCTCTCTCCGTCCCCTGCGAGGAAGCGGCTCCGACATGGGCAATGAAGACAAGCTCCGCGACTACCTCAAGCGGGTCATGGCTGATCTCCACGACACCCGTCGACGGCTCAGCGAGGTCCAGTCCCAGGAACTGGAGCCGGTGGCGATCGTGGCGATGAGCTGTCGGCTGCCCGGCGGGGTGCGCAACCCGGACGAGCTGTGGGAGCTGCTGCGCGAGGGCCGGGACGCCGTCACGTTCTTCCCCGACGACCGGGGCTGGGACCTGGAACGGCTCTACCACCCCGACCCCGACAACCCGGGCACCTCCTACGCCCGGGAAGGCGGGTTCGTCGACGGGGCCGGAGACTTCGACGCCCGCTTCTTCGGCATCTCGCCCCGCGAGGCCCTCACCATGGACCCGCAGCAGCGGCTCCTGCTGGAGACGGCCTGGGAGGCGGTCGAGTCCGCCGGCATCGACCCCGTCTCGCTGCGCGGCAGCCGGACCGGAGTCTTCGTCGGCACCAACGGGCAGGACTACGGCACCCTGCTGATGATGTCGCCCGACGGGGACGAGGGCCACTCGATGACCGGCGGGGCGGCGGCCGTCGCGTCCGGGCGGGTGTCGTACACGCTGGGGCTAGAGGGGCCGGCGGTGTCGATCGACACGGCCTGCTCCTCCTCCCTGGTGGCGCTGCACCTCGCCGTGCAGGCGCTCCGCGCCGGGGAGTGCGAGCTGGCCCTCGCCGGCGGGGTCACCGTGATGGCCACCCCCGGACTCCTGGTCGGCTCCAGCCGGCAACGTGCCCTGTCCCCGGACGGCCGGTGCAAGTCGTTCTCCGCCGCCGCCGACGGGGCCGGTTTCTCCGAAGGGGTCGGCTGGCTGCTGGTGGAGCGGCTGTCGGACGCCCGGCGCAACGGCCACCGGGTCCTGGCGGTCGTCCGGGGCAGCGCGGTCAACCAGGACGGCGCGTCGAACGGACTGACCGCCCCCAACGGTCCCGCCCAGCAGCGGGTGATCAGTCAGGCCCTCACCTCGGCCCGGCTCTCCACCGCCGACGTGGATCTCGTCGAGGCCCACGGCACGGGTACCCGCCTCGGTGACCCGATCGAGGCGCAGGCGCTGCTCGCCACGTACGGGCAGGACCGGGGGGACGCCAACCCGGTGCTGCTGGGCTCGGTGAAGTCGAATATCGGGCATGCGCAGGCCGCCGCCGGGGTCGCCGGGGTGATCAAGGTGGTGCTGGCGATGCGGCATGGTGTGGTGCCGGCGTCGTTGCATGTGGATGAGCCGTCGCCGCATATCGACTGGTCGGCGGGTGCGGTGGAGTTGGTGACCGAGGCGCGGTCCTGGCCGGTGGTGGATCGGCCGCGTCGGGCGGCGGTGTCGTCGTTCGGTATCTCCGGCACCAACGCGCACGTGATCATCGAGCAGGCCGACGAATCCGTCGACGGGACGGCTGAGACCCGCGACCGGACGCCGGGACTGGTCGGCGCGGACGTGACCGTCTGGCCCGTGTCGGCTCGGACGACGAACGCCCTCGCTGGTCAGGCCGCCCGCCTCGCCGCGCACGTGCGCGCGCAGGACCACGTGGACGTCTCGGCGCTGGCCTGGTCCCTGGCGACCACCCGCGCCAGCCTCGACCAGCGGGCGGTGGTCGTCGGTACGAGCGAGGCGGACCTCCTCGCGGGTCTGGACGCGATGGCGTCGGGCCTGCCGGCGGGGAACGTGGTCAGGGGCACCGCCTCGAACTCCGGTCCGGTGTTCGTGTTCCCGGGTCAGGGTGCGCAGTCGGCGCGGATGGCGGCCGGTCTGGTGGGTCGGGTGCCGGTGTTCGACGCGCGGTTGGCCGATTGTCAGCGGGCGCTCGCGCCGTACCTGGACGTGGATCTGGTCTCGGTGTTGACCGGTGACGACGAGTCGTGGTTGGAGCGGGTGGAGGTCGTCCAGCCGGTGCTGTGGGCGGTCGGCCTGGCGTTGGCGGCGGTGTGGGAGCACGCGGGTGTGGTTCCCCAGGCGGTGATCGGTCACTCGCAGGGTGAGATCGGTGCGGCGTGTGTCGCCGGGATTCTGTCGTTGGATGACGCGGCGAAGACCGTCGCGTTGCGGTCACGTGCCCTCGCCGTGTTGCGGGGTACGGGTGCGATGGCGTCGGTGGACCTCTCCGCCGAGGGGATCGCGGAGCGCCTGCCGGCGTTCCCGGGTGTGGGTGTGGCGGCGGTGAATGGTCCGTCGACGGTGGTCGTCTCCGGGCCGCCGCAGCCGGTGGCCGATCTGGTGGCTGCGTGTCAGGCCGACGGCATCCGGGCGCGGCTGATTCCGGTGGACTATGCGTCGCATTCTCCGGCGGTGCAGGAGGTCGCCGAGCAGTTGCGCAAGGATCTGGCGGACATCACGCCGCAGTCCGGGCAGGTGCGTCTCGTGTCCACCCTGACCGGGGAGTGGGTTGTCCCGGAGTCGATGGGTGCGGACTACTGGTACGAGAACCTGCGGCGCACGGTGCTCTTCGACCCTGCGGTGCGGGTGGCCGTGAGGGCGGGTCATACGACGTTCGTGGAGATCTCTCCGCATCCGGTGCTGACCATGCCGGTGACGGGGATCCTGGACGACGCCGGTGTCACCGGTCACACGCTCGGCACGTTGCGGCGGGGTGAGGACGATCCGACCCGGCTGCTGACCAGTCTGGCCACGGCGTACACGGTCGGCCTGCCGGTGGACCTGCGGCGGGTGCTGGCCGAGACGGCGACCGTCGACCTGCCCACCTACGCCTTCGACCACCAGCGCTACTGGCCGGCACCGCCGATCTTCGTCCACCAGGACGACGGGGAGCCGGACCTCGACCGGTGGCGCTACCGGGTCACCTGGGAGGCGCTGCCCGACCTGCCGCTGACCCGGCTCTCCGGCACCTGGCTCGTCCCGATCCCCGCCGCGCTGGCCGACGATCCGTTGGTCGCCGGCGTGCTGGGCGCACTCGGCAACGTCGGCGCGGACGTCGTACCGGTGCTGCTGGACGGGACCGACGAGCAGCCGGCGTTCGCCGACCGGCTGCGCGCGGCCCTCCCCACCGACGGACCCGCCGCCGTGCTCTCCCTGCTCGGCCTCGACGAGCGGGCCCACCCGGAGCATCCGGCGACCCCGCTCGGCGTCACCGGGACCGCCCACCTGGTGCAGGCGCTCGGCACGCTGGGTGTGGAGGCCCCGCTGTGGTGCGCCACCCGACGGGCCGTCACCGTCGGTGCCGGGGACGGGCCGCCGACCCCGGCGGCCGCCGCCGTCTGGGGACTCGGCCGGGCGGTCGCGCTGGAACACCCCGGTCGTTGGGGCGGACTGGTCGACCTGCCGGCCGACCTCGACCCGGGAACCGGCGCGCGCCTCTGCGCGGTCCTCGGCGACAGCGGCGGCGAGGACCAGGTCGCCGTCCGCGACACCGGCGTCCTCGTCCGCCGCCTCACCCGGATCACCGAACCCGAGCCGGCCACCACCGACGCCGAAGACGGCGGCTGGCGGATGCGCGGCACAGTGCTGATCACCGGCGGGACCGGCGGGCTCGGCGGACACATGGCCCGCTGGGCGGCCCGCTCCGGCGCGGCGCACGTCCTGCTGGCCAGCCGACGCGGCCCGGACGCGCCGGGCGCCGCCGACCTCGCGGCGGAGCTGACCGACCTCGGGGTCCGCGTCACCGTGGCGCCCTGCGACGTCACCGACCGGGCGCAGCTCGCCGCCCTGCTGACGAACACGCCCGAGGACGCCCCGCTCACCGCCGTGCTGCACACCGCCGCCGTCCTCGACGACGGCATCGTCGACACCGCCACCCCGGCCCGGCTGCACACCGTCGCCGCGCCCAAGTGCGCCGCCGCCGAGCACCTCGACGAGCTGACCCGGGACCTCGACCTCGACGCCTTCGTGCTGTTCTCCTCCGTCGCCGGCACCACCGGCAACGCCGGGCAGGGCGCCTACGGGGCGGCGAACGCCCACCTCGACGCCCTGGCCGAGCGGCGTCGTGCCGAAGGCCGCCCGGCGCTCTCCGTCGCCTGGGGCGCCTGGAGCGGGGCGGGCCTGCCCGCCGAGAACGAGCGCGCCCGCCAGCGGCTCCAGCGCGGCGGCATGGTCGCCATGGACCCCGACCTCGCCGTGGAGGCGCTGGCCCGGGCCCTGCGGCGCGGCGAGACCACCACGGTGATCGCCGACATCGACTGGGCCCGGTTCGCCCCGGCGTTCGCCCTGGTCCGGCCCAGCCCGCTGATCGGTGACCTGCCGGAGGTGCGGCAGCTCGCCCGGCCGGCGGACCAGCCGGCCGAGGCGACGGAGGAGACGCCGTCGTCGGCGCTCGCCCAGCGGCTCGCCGGACTCGACCCGGCCGAGCGGAACGCGGAGCTGCGGGACCTGGTCCGGCAGTGCGCGGCAACCGCCCTCGGCTACGGGGCGGCCGACGACGTCCCCGCCGCCCGCCCGTTCCGCGATCTCGGCCTGGACTCGCTGACCGCGGTGGACATGCGCAACCTCCTCGCCACCGCGACCGGTCTGCGGCTGCCGGCCACCCTCGCCTTCGACTACCCGAACCCGACGGTGCTCGCCGCGCACCTCGACGAGCTGCTCACCGGGAACACCGTCGACACCACCGCGCCCGTCACGGCGGCCGTGTCCGACGAGCCGATCGCCATCGTCGCGATGAGCTGCCGTTTCCCGGGTGGGGCGGACACCCCCGAGCGGCTGTGGCAGCTGCTCGCCGCCGGAGGCGACGCGGTCGGGGAGTTCCCCACCGACCGGGGCTGGGACCTGGACCGGCTCTTCGACGCCGACCCCGCCAACGAGGGCACCAGCTACGCCCGTGAGGGCGCCTTCGTGCCCGGGGCCGCCGAGTTCGACCCCGGCTTCTTCGGCATCAGCCCGCGTGAGGCCCTCGCCATGGACCCGCAGCAGCGGCTGCTGCTGGAGACCTCCTGGGAGGCGATCGAGCGGGCCGGCATCGACCCGCAGGCGTTGCGGGGCAGCCTGACCGGCGTCTTCGTCGGCACCAACTACCAGGACTACCGCAACCTGATGATCGGTGCCGAGGGCGCCGAGGGCCACCTGATGACCGGCAACGCCGGCAGCGTGCTCTCCGGTCGGGTGTCCTACACCCTCGGGCTGGAGGGGCCGGCCGTCTCGGTGGACACCGCCTGCTCCTCGTCGCTGGTGGCGCTGCACTGGGCCTGCCAGGCGCTCCGCTCCGCCGAATGCTCGCTCGCGCTGGTCGGCGGGGTCACCGTGATGGCCACCCCCGGCGTGTTCGTCGGCTTCAGCCGGCAGCGGGGGCTGGCCCCGGACGGTCGGGTCAAGGCGTTCGCCGCCGCCGCCGACGGGACGAGCTGGGGTGAGGGCGCCGGCATGCTCCTGGTGGAGCGGCTCAGCGACGCCCGGCGCAACGGCCACCCCGTGCTCGCGGTGATCCGGGGCAGCGCGGTCAACCAGGACGGCGCGTCCAACGGGCTCACCGCCCCGAACGGCCCCGCCCAGCAGCGGGTGATCCGGCAGGCCCTGGCCAACGCCCGGCTCACCGCGTCCGACGTGGACGCGGTCGAGGCGCACGGCACCGGCACCCGGCTCGGTGACCCGATCGAGGCGCAGGCGCTGCTCGCCACGTACGGGCAGGACCGGCCGGACGACCGTCCGCTCTGGCTGGGCTCGGTCAAGTCGAACATCGGGCACACCCAGGCCGCCGCCGGGGTCGCCGGGATCATCAAGATGGTCCTGTCCATGCGCAACGGCTACCTGCCGCCGACCCTGCACGTCGACGAGCCCACCGACCAGGTGGACTGGAGCGTCGGCGCGGTCGAACTGCTCACCGACGGCCGGCCCTGGCCGCTGACCGGCCGACCGCGCCGCGCCGCCGTCTCCTCCTTCGGGATCAGTGGCACCAACGCCCACACCATCCTCGAACACGTCCCGGAACCGGCCGGGCCGGTCACGCCCCCGGCCGAGCTGCCGGTGGTTCCGGTGCTGCTGTCCGCGCGGAGCGCCGCGTCGCTGGCCGCGCAGGCCGGCCCGTGGGCCGACCGGCTCACCGGACCGGAGGCCGCGCCACTGGTCGACGTCGGCTGGTCGTCCGTGGTGTCCCGGGCGGTCCTGGACCACCGGGCCGTCGTCCTCGCCGCCGACCGGCGGGAACTGCGGGCCGGACTGCGGGCGTTGGCCCGCGGCGACGACTCCCCGCTGCTGGTCACCGGGGTGGCCACCGGGACGCCGAAGGTGGCGTACCTCTTTTCCGGGCAGGGGGCGCAGCGTCCCGGGATGGGCCGCGAGCTGGCCGGGGCGTACCCGGTCTTCGCCGCCGCCCTGGACGAGGTCTGCGCGGTCCTCGACCCGCACCTGCCCCGACCACTGCGCGAGGTGATGTTCGCCGAGGCCGGCACGGCCGAGGCCGACCTGCTGGACCAGACCGAGTTCACCCAACCGGCGATCTTCGCCGTCGAGGTGGCGCTGTTCCGGCTCCTCACCGACTGGGGCCTGCGCCCCGACGCGGTCGCCGGGCACTCCATCGGCGAGTTCGCCGCCGCCCACGCCGCCGGGGTGCTCACCCTGGCCGACGCCGCCGAACTGGTCGCCGCCCGGGGACGGCTCATGCAGGCGCTCCCGGACGGTGGGGCGATGCTCGCCGTCGCCGCCAGTGAGGCCGACGTGCTCGCCAGCCTCGGTGACCGGGCCGACCGGGTCTGCGTGGCCGCCGTGAACGGCCCCCGCGCGGTGGTGCTCTCCGGAGCGGCCGACGCCGTCGACGAGGTGGCCGCCGAGTGGGCCGCACGGGGCGTCCGGACCCGCCGGCTGGCGGTCAGTCACGCCTTCCACAGCCCGCTGATGGACCCGGTGCTCGACGACCTCGCCGCCGTCGCCGCGCGGCTGTCCCACCACGCGCCGGCCGTGCCGCTGGTCTCCACGGTCACCGGCGCGCCGGTCGACGCGACCGAGCTGGGCACGCCGGGCTACTGGGTACGGCACGCCCGCGGCGCGGTGCGCTTCGCCGACGCGGTCACCGCGCTGCGCCGGCAGGGCTGCACCGGCTTCCTGGAGGTCGGCCCGGACGGGGTGCTGACCGCCCTCACCCAGGCCGTCCTCACCGACGGCGGGTCGGCCGACGACCGGTCCGCCCTGGTGGTGCCCACCCTGCGCCGGGACCGACCCGAGCCGGTCGCCCTGCTGCGGGCGGTCGCCACGCTCCACGTGCACGGCTGGTCGCCACGGTGGCCGGCCCTGTACGCCGACGCCGCACCGCAGCTCGCCGACCTGCCCACGTACGTCTTCGGCCGGCAGCGCTTCTGGCCCGAGCCGCCCGCCTGGCTCACCGCTGCGCTCGACGACCGGACCGAGACCGACCGCCGGTTCTGGGCGGCGGTGGAGGCCGAGGACCTCGACTCGCTGCTGCGTGAACTGGACGTGGAGCGGGACCAGCCGTTCGGCACGGTGCTGCCGGCCCTCTCCGCCTGGCGGCGACGCGGGCGGGAACGCTCCCTGGTGGACGACGCCCGCTACCGGGAGGTCTGGCAGCCGCTGGCCGCACCGACCACACCCCCGGCGACGTCGACGGAACGCTGGCTGGTGCTGCTGCCCGCCGTCCTGGCCGCCGACCCCGGTCTGGACGCCTGCGTCCGGGCGCTCGGCGCGGACGTGACGACCGTGCCGGTGGACACCACCGTCGACCCGGACGAGCTGGCCGGCCTCCTGGCCGACGCGCTCGCCGCCACCGACCAGCCCCGGTCGGTCCTGTCCTTCCTCGGCCTGGACGACGCCGCGCACGCCGAGCATCCGGCGCTGCCGCGCGGCCTGGCCGCCACCGTGCAGCTCCTCCAGGCGATGACCGACCGCGACGTGACGGCGCGGCTCTGGTGCGCCACCCGGGGCGCGGTCGGGGTCGCCGACGGCGACGCGCCGGCCAGCCCCCGGCAGGCCGCGCTCTGGGGACTGGGCCGGGTGGCGGCGCTGGAGCAGTCCGCCCGCTGGGCCGGCCTGGTCGACCTGCCCGCCACGGTCGACGGCCCGACGGCGACCCGGCTCGCCGGCCTCCTCACCGGCGGTACCGCCGAGGACCAACTGGCCGTGCGGGAGACCGGGGTGTTCGTGCGCCGCCTCGCCCCCGCCGTCACCGCCGGGGAACCCGAGCCGTGGCAGCCCCGGGGCACCGTGCTGGTCACCGGCGGCACCGGCGCACTCGGCGGGCACGTGGCCCGCTGGGTGGCCACCGCCGGAGCCGAGCGGGTCGTGCTGACCAGCCGGCGCGGCACCGACACGCCCGGCGCCGCCGAGCTGCTGGCCGAACTGGAGTCGCTCGGCGCCGACTGCCGGGTGGTCCGCGCCGACGCCGCCGACCGGACCGCGATGACCGCGCTCGTCGCCGAGCTGCGCCGGGAGGGCCCGCCGCTGCGGGCGGTGGTGCACGCCGCCGGGGTCAGCGAGGTGGTGCCGCTGGCCGAGACCACCCTGGAGGACCTGGCGTACGTCGTCGGACCGAAGCTGGTCGGCGCGGAGCTGCTCGACGAACTACTCGACGGCGTCGAGCTGGACGCGTTCGTGCTCTTCTCGTCGATCGCGGCGGTGTGGGGCAGCGGCGGGCAGGGCGCGTACGCGGCCGGAAACGCCTACCTGGACGCGTTCGCCCTCCGGCGGCGGGCCCGGGGACTGCCCGCCACGTCCGTGGCCTGGGGACCGTGGACCGAGTCCGGCATGTTCGACGACACCGCCCCCGAGCAGCTACGCCGTCGGGGCCTGCGGGTGATGCCCCCCGGTGTGGCGATGGCCGGGCTACGGCACGCCCTCGACGCCGGGGACACCTGCGTCACCGTCGCCGACGTCGACTGGGCCACCTTCCACCCCCTGTTCACCGCGCTGCGGCCCAGTCCGCTCCTGGCCGACCTGCCGGCCGTACGGGAGCTGACCGCCGGTCCCGCCGAGCCGGTCGGGGCACCCGCGGCCGTCGGCCGGGACCTGCTCGCCGAGCTGCGTCCCCTGCCCGCCGCCGAGCGGCGCGGCACCCTGCTGGAGATGGTCCGGGTGACCGCCGCGAAGGTCCTCGGCCACGCCACGGCGGACGCCGTCGACACCGACCGCGGGTTCCTGGACCTCGGGTTCGACTCGCTCACCGCCGTGGAGCTGCGCAACCTGCTCGGCGCGGAGACCGGACACGAGCTGTCCACCACGGTCGTCTTCGACTACCCGACCCCGGCCGACCTCGCCGGCCACCTGTACGACGAGCTCTTCGGCGACGAGGGCGAGCCGGTCGACGGCGACGACGAGGAGACGGTCCGGCGGGTGCTCACGGCGATCCCGCTGGACCAGCTCCGCCAGGCCGGCCTGCTCGACGCGTTGCTGCGGCTCGGCCGTGACACCGCCGCCCCGGAGCCGGCCGTCGCCACGCCGGTCGCGCCGGCCACCGCGGAGACCGAGATCCGTGACCTCGACGTCGCCGATCTGGTCCGGCTGGCCCTCGAAGGCTCCGACTCGTGACCCGGCCGGCGGCAAGGAGGACCCGATGAGCGTCTCACTGGACGAGGTGGTCAGCGCGCTGCGCGCGTCGCTGCTCGACAACCAGAAGCTCAAGCAGCAGAACCAGCAGCTCGCCGCTACCCTCACCGAGCCGGTGGCGATCATCGGCATGAGCTGCCGGTTCCCCGGCGGGGTCCGGTCCCCGGAGCAGCTGTGGGACCTGGTCACCGCCGGTGCGGACGCGATGGCGCCGTTCCCCGCCGACCGGGGCTGGGACCTCGACGCGCTCTACGACACCGACCCGGACAGCCGGGGCACCTCGTACGTGCGGGACGGGGGGTTCCTGCACGACGCCGGGGACTTCGACCCCGCCTTCTTCGGCATCTCCCCGCGTGAGGCGCTCGCCATGGACCCGCAGCAGCGGCTGCTGCTGGAGACCGCCTGGGAGGCGTTCGAGCGGGCCGGCATCGACCCCACCACGCTGCGCGGCACGCCCACCGGCGTGTACGCGGCCACCAGCAGCCAGGGCGACTACGCGGCCCTGCTCACCGGGGTCGGCGGCGGCGTCGAGGGTTACCTCGGCACCGGCAGCGCCGCCGCCGTCGCCAGCGGTCGGATCGCGTACGCCCTCGGATTGGAGGGACCGGCGGTCACCGTGGACACCGCCTGCTCGTCGTCCCTGGTGGCGCTGCACCTGGCCGCCCAGGCGCTGCGGCTCGGGGAGTGCACCCTCGCCCTCGCCGGCGGCGTGTCGGTGATGGCCACCCCGACCGTGTTCGTCGAGTTCTCCCGCCAGCGCGGTCTCTCCACCGACGGCCGGTGCAAGTCGTTCGCCGCCGCCGCCGACGGCACCGGCTGGTCGGAGGGGGTCGGCATGCTCCTCGTCGAGCGGCTCTCCGACGCCCGCCGCAACGGGCACCCGATCCTCGCCGTGCTGCGGGGCAGCGCGGTCAACCAGGACGGCGCGAGCAGTGGGCTGACCGCCCCGAACGGCCCCTCCCAGCGGCGGGTCATCGCCCGCGCCCTGGCCAACGCGCAGCTGACCGCCGACCAGGTCGACGTGGTCGAGGCGCACGGCACCGGCACCACCCTCGGCGACCCGATCGAGGCGCAGGCGCTGCTGGCCACCTACGGGCAGGGGCGGCCGGCGGACCGTCCGCTGTGGCTCGGGTCGGTGAAGTCGAACATCGGGCACACCCAGGCCGCGGCGGGCGTCGCCGGGGTGATCAAGATGGTGCTCGCGATGCGCCACGGCGTGCTCCCCGCCACCCTGCACGTCGACCGGCCCACCCCGCACGTCGACTGGTCCGCCGGCGCGGTCCGCCTGGCGACCGAACGGATGCCGTGGCCGGACGGCGACGGTCCGCGCCGGGCCGGTGTCTCCGCCTTCGGGGTCAGCGGCACCAACGCGCACGCCATCATCGAGCAGGCCGACCCGCAGGACACCGCCGGGGCCGCCCCCGCCGGTCGCCCCGCCCCGCCCGCCCCGTGGCTGGTCACCGCCCGCTCCGCCCCGGCCCTGGCCGGGCAGGCCCGCAGGCTGCTGGAGCACCTGGCCGCCCAGCCCGGGCTGCGGCCGGGCGACGTGGCGTACTCGCTGGTCACCACCCGGGCGGCGATGCCGCACCGGGCCGTGGTGACCGGGGACGACACCGACGCGCTCGTCGAGGGCCTGCGGGCGGTTGCCGAGGACCGTCCGGCCCCGGGTGTGCTGCGCGGGGTGGCCCGCCCCGCCGGGAAGCTCGCCGTCCTCTTCACCGGCCAGGGCGCCCAACGCGTGGGCATGGGCGCCGACCTGCACCGCCGGTTCCCCGTGTTCGCCGCCGCCTTCGACGAGGTGGCCGCCGAACTCGACCGGCACCTCGGCCAGCCGTTGCGCGAGGTGGTGTTCGCCGCCCCGGACACCCCGCAGGCCGCGCTGCTGGACCGGACCGAGTTCACCCAGCCGGCCCTGTTCGCCTACGAGGTGGCCGCGTACCGCCTGGTCACCTCCTGGGGGCTGCGGCCGGCGCACCTGCTCGGGCACTCGGTCGGCGAACTCGCGGCGGCGCACGTGGCCGGGGTGCTGTCCCTGCCCGACGCGGCGGCCCTGGTCGCCGCGCGGGCCCGGTTGATGCAGGCGTTGCCCGCCGGTGGGGCGATGCTCGCCGTCCGGGCCACCGAGGCCGAGGTGGCCCCGCTGCTCGACGACCGGGTGGCCCTGGCCGCGGTGAACGGTCCCGCGTCGGTGGTCCTCTCCGGTGACGAGGACGCGGTGCTCGCCGCCGGGGAACGTCTCGCCGCCCAGGGCCGGCAGGTCCGCCGGCTGCGGGTCAGCCACGCGTTCCACTCCGCCCGGATGGACGCCATGCTGGACGACTTCCGGGTGGTCGCCGAGAAGGTCACCTGGCATCCGCCGACCGTGCCGCTGGTCTCCGACCGCACCGGCGAGGTGCTCACCGCCGCCCAGGCCACCGACCCCGGCTACTGGGTCGAGCACGTCCGGGACACTGTCCGGTTCCACCGGGGCGTCACCACCCTGGCCGGCGCGGGAACCGGGACGTTCCTGGAGATCGGCCCGGACGCGGCACTCACCCCGATGGCCCGCGAGTGCCTGCCCGACCTGGAGGCGGCGGCGTTCGTGCCGCTGGCCCGCCGCGACGGCGCCGAGGTGGCCGGTCTGCTCGCCGCCGTCGCGGCGGTGGACCTGCGCGGTGGCGGGGTGCGCTGGGCCGACCTCTTCGCCGGCACCGACGCCGTCCGGGTCGACCTGCCCACGTACGCCTTCCAGCACGAGCGGTACTGGCCTGACCCGATCACCCTCGACCTCGGCCCCCGGCCGGCGGACACCGGGGAGGACGGGGAGTTCTGGGCGGCCGCCGAGAGCGGGGACACCACCGCGCTGGCGACCGTGCTCGGGATCGACGCCGACCGGGGGGAGACGCTCCGGGCGGTGCTGCCGGCCCTGGCCGGGTACCGGGATCGGCGTCGGCGCGGCTCCCGCGTGGACGCCCTGCGGTACCGCACCGGCTGGGTGCCCGTGCAGCCGCCGGCCGGGCCGGTCCCGGCCGGGCCCTGCCTGGTGCTCGCGCCGGCCGGCGCGCCGATCGAACCGGTGCTGGCGGCGCTGCGTGCCGAGGGACTGTCCCCGGTGACCGTGCCGGTCCGCCCCGACGACGACCCGGCCGACGCGGTACGGACGGCGCTCGGCGCGGACACCGACGCCCCGGTGCGGGTGCTGTCCCTGCTCGACGCGTTCGACGACCGGCCGGGCACCGCCGTGCTGGCCGACACCGCCGGCCTGGTCCGCGCCCTCGCCGACGCCGGGACCTCCACCTCGCTGTGGTGCGTCACCCGTGGCGCGGTGGTCGTCGCCGCCGACGATCCCGCGCCCCGCCCCACCGGGGCCTCCGTCTGGGGACTGGGCCGGGTACTGGCGCTGGAGCAGCCCCGCCTCTGGGGCGGCCTGCTGGACCTGCCCGCCGCCCCGGACCGGGTGGACCTCGACACGCTGGCCCGGGTCGTGGCCCGCGCCGGGGACGAGGACCAGGTCGCCGTCCGCTCCGGCGCGTTGCATGCCCGGCGGCTGGAGCGCGTCCCGCCCGGGCCGGCCGCCACGGGTGCGGCGTGGCGACCCCGGGGCGCGGTGCTGGTGCACGGCGGCGCGGCGGTGCGCGCTCCGTACGTGCTGCGCTGGCTGGCCGCGCGGGGTGCGCCCCACCTGCTGCTGGCCGGGATCCCGGTCCCGGCCGAGCTGACCGCCGAGCTGACCGCCGAGCTGGCCGCCGACGGCGTCGAGATCACCACTGTCGCCGATCCCGCCGGGCTGGCGGCGGCGCTGGACCGGTGTGACGCGGCGGGGACACCGGTGCGCACCGTGCTGCACCTGGTCGACTCCACGGGGCCCGGTGTTCCGGTCGCCGCCGTCGAACCGGCCGACCTCGCCGCCGCGGTCGGCGCGGGGGTCGACGCCGTGTCCGACCTGGACGCCGTCTGCGCCGAGCGGTCCGTCGACGAGTTCGTCGTCTTCACCTCCACCGCCGCCACCTGGGGCGGAGGCGGTGCGGCCGTCGCCGCCGCCACCGGCGCCGCCCTGGAGGCCCTGGCCGCCGGTCGCCGGGCCGCCGGCCGACCGGCCACCGTCGTGGCCTGGACGCCCTGGGCCGACGAGGTCGCCGAGCCGGGCCCGCTGCGGCGGCGGGGCATCCTGCCGCTCGACCCGGAACTGGCCGCCGACGCCCTGGCACGGGCGGTCGACGGACGCGACGACGCCGTCGCCGTCGCCGTGGCCGACGTCGACTGGTCCACGTTCGTGCCCGCCTTCACCGCCGTACGCCCCGCGCCGCTGCTGCGCGGCGTGCCCGAGGCGGCCGAGGCCGACGGGCCGGGCGGCCGGGCCGGCGCGACGGTGAACGACCCGGCCCGTGCCCTGCGGGACCGGCTGGCCGCTGCCCCGGCCGCCGACCGGCACCGCATCCTGCTCGACCTGGTCCGGGCGCACGCCGCCACGGTGCTCGGACACGCCTCGCCGGGCGCGATCGAGGCCGACCGGGACTTCCTCGAACTGGGCTTCGACTCGCTGACCGCGCTGGAGCTGCGGGACGCCCTGCGTCAGGACACCGGGGCGGACCTCTCCGCCACCCTGCTCTTCGACCACCCCAGCCCGGCCGACCTGGCCCGGCACCTGCTCGGCCGGATCCTCGGCGACACGGCCGGGGACGCGCCGGCCGGGGCAGCCACCCCGGAGGGCGCGGGCGGGATCCTCGGCGGGCTGTTCCGCCAGCCGAAGGCGCGCGAGGACGCGGCCGGGTACGCCGAGCTGCTGGTGAAGCTCGCTCAGTTCCGGCCCAGTTTCACCGAGCCGGGGCAGCTCACCCGTCCGGCCGGGATCCTGCGGCTCGCCGAGGGACCGGGCACCCCGGTCGTCTGCTGCTGCACGATGTCGTTGCTCTCCGGCGCCCACGAGTACGCCCGGTTCGCCGCCGGGCTGCGGGGCCGGCGGGACGTGTGGGCACTGCCCAACCCGGGCTTCGGGGTCGGCGAGGAGCTCCCCGCCGATCTCGACGCGCTGCTGCGGGTGCACGCCGACACCGTGCTGCGCACCGTCGGCGACGGCCGGTTCGTGCTGGCCGGGCACTCCGGTGGCGCGATGGTCGCCAACGTGCTCGCCCGGGAGTTGGAGCGTCAGGGCCGCCCACCGGCGGCGGTGGTGCTGATGGACACCTACCCGGCCGACAGTGAGGTCCTCGGCGGCTGGACG
This sequence comes from Micromonospora echinospora, assembly GCF_900091495.1. Classification (NCBI taxonomy): domain Bacteria; kingdom Bacillati; phylum Actinomycetota; class Actinomycetes; order Micromonosporales; family Micromonosporaceae; genus Micromonospora; species Micromonospora echinospora. The sequence continues at coordinate 5,673,697 of NZ_LT607413.1, forward strand.
AACCAACTGCTCGACGGGATGGTCGAGCGGGACAGCGCGTACACCCCGATGGACGACCACCGGGCGACCGCGTGGGCCGGGTACATCCCCCTGTTCCTGGACTGGCGGCCCGCCCCGATGGAGTCGGCCACGCTGCTGGTCCGGGCCAGCGAGCCGCTGGGGGAGTGGTCCGGCGAGCCGGACGGGTGGCGCTCCCGGTGGCCGTACCCGCACGAGGCGGTGGACGCGGCGGGCGACCACTTCACGATGGTCGGCGAGCGGGGTCCGGACCTCGGCGCGACCGTGCACGAATGGCTGACCGGGCGGGACGTGTGAGGCCGGCGGGGCCGCCCGGGCCGACCGCGCCCCTGGGCTGCCCCTAGCACCCCCTATCCGAGTGACGAACAACTGTCCCACCGGGACCCAGGACGGGAGCATGACGACGTGGACGACGCAGTAGTGGTCGAGGAGCTGGTCAAGAAGTACCGGCCCGACATGCCGCCGGCGGTGGACGGGCTGAGCTTCTCCGTCACCGCGGGCGAGGTCTTCGGTCTGCTCGGGCCCAACGGCGCCGGCAAGACCACGACGATCGGGGTGCTGACGACCCGGGTCCGGGCCACCTCCGGCCGGGCCGTGGTGGGCGGGGCGGACGTGCTGCGCGCACCGGCCTCGGCGCGGAAGCTGCTGGCGGTCGTCCCGCAGCGGGTGAACCTGGACCGGTCGCTCACCGTCCGGGAGAACCTGCTCTTCCACTCGGCGTACCACCGGATGCCCCGGGCGCAGCGGCTCCGCCGCGCCGACGAGCTGCTGGAGCAGATGGGCCTCGCCGAGCACGCCAAGTCCCGGACCGACTTCCTCTCCGGTGGCCTGGCGCAGCGCACCATGATCGCCCGGGCGCTCATGCACGAGCCCCAGGTGCTCTTCCTCGACGAGCCCTCCGGCGGCCTGGACCCGCAGTCGCGACTCTTCGTGCACGACCGGATCGCCGAGCTGAAGCGGGCCGGCGTGACCGTCGTCGTGACCACCCACGACATGGACGAGGCCGAGAAGCTCTGCGACCGGGTCGGCATCGTCGACCACGGCAAGCTGCTCACCCTCGGCACGCCGGCCGCGCTGACCCGGACCCTGCCGGGCAGCAGCACGCTGACCCTGGTGGTCGCTGCCGGCGCGCCCGCCGAGGAGGTGCAGGCCGCCCTGAACAACATCCCGGACGTGGAACGGGTGGAGCGGCTGCGCCCCGGCGGTGGCCCCGCCGCGCCGGCCGCCCCCATGCCGATGATGCCGGGCATGCCGCCGATGCCGATGCCCGCTCCGGCACCCACCACCGACCCGGACGCCTCGCTGTCGTTCCGGCTCTACACCTCCGGGGCCCCGGCCAACGCGGTACCGATGGCGTTGAAGATCCTCACCGACCTGAACTGCGCGGTCAGTGACCTCAGCATCGGCCAGCCCAGCCTGGAGGACGTGTTCATCCACCTGACCGGAAGGGAACTTCGGTGAGCGTCACCGCCCCCGCCACACCGTCCGCGCCGACGCCGGCCGGGGCGGCGCCCCCGCCGGTGCGCTGGTCGGACCAGTTCGCCAGCTTCCGGGCGGTGCTCTGGCGCGACCTCTTCGTCACCAGCCGGGGCGAACTGGTCGGCTTCGTCGCGCAGGTCCTCATCCAGCCACTGTTCATGCTGCTGATCTTCGGCAAGGTCCTCGGTGACCTGGGCTACGCCAACGACAGCTTCGCCCAGGTGCTGCTGCCCGGCGTGATCGCGCTCAACGCGTTCCTGATCGGACTGGAGAACACCGCCCTGCCCATGGTGATGGACTTCTCCTTCACCCGGGAGATCGAGGACCGGTTGCTGGCCCCGATGGCGATCCCGCTCGTGGCCATCGAGAAGATCGTCTTCGGCGCGATCCGCGGCCTGATCGCCGGGGTGCTGCTCATCCCGATCGGCATGCTGATGCTCGGCGTGAGCTGGCCGTTGTCGACGGTCCTGCCGGTGCTCGGCGTGCTGGTGCTCGGCGCGCTGGTCGGCGCGGCCATGGGTCTGACCTTCGGCACGCTGGTCCCGCCGCACCTGATCCAGATCATGTTCACCGTGATCATGACGCCGCTGATGTTCACCGGCGCCACCCAGTTCCCGCTGCGCGGTCTGGACTCGATGCGGTGGTTCCAGGTGATCTGCTCGCTGAACCCCCTCACCTACGTCAGCGAGGCCACCCGGTCGCTGGTCGGCCCGCCCGGGGTCGAGTCGGTGCCGCTCTGGCTGGACCTGTTGATCCTGACCGGCGTGCTCGTGTTCTTCACCCTCGTCGGCATCCGTGGCTTCATGCGTCGGGCGATGGACTAGGGGGCGACGGTGACGACGTCCGACGAACGTCCGCTGCTGATCGTCAGCTCGGGCAGCGCCGGGCTGTTCAACCCGCTGCTCACCCTCGCCGGTGAGCTGAAGCGCCGGGGCGTCGGACGGGTCCGGTTCGCCTGCACGGACGAGCGCCGGGCCGACATCGAGGCGCTGCCCGGTGACGGTGACGTGCGGTTCCTGTCGCTGGGGCCGGCCCGGCCGGAGATGCGCCCCGAGCACTGGGACGACGAGCACCACCGGCGGATGTCCACCGGGTCGCGGGCCGAGAACTTCGTCAGCTACGTCGACGCCTCGACCGACCACGACCAGCTGCACCGGCTCTACGAGCGGTGCCTGGACCTGATCGACGAGGTGGAACCGGCGCTGGCCGTGGTGGACTCGTTCGCCACCTACGGGATGGACGCGGCGACCACCCGGGACGTCCCGTTCGTCGTCAGCGTCTCGGTGCCGCCGTCGAACTTCCTCCAGGACAGCCTGCCGGCGGCGTATCCGACGCCGCTGTCCGGCCTGCCGCTGCACATGAACCCGAGCCAGCGGGCCGCCAACGACCGCCACCGGGCGGCGCTGCTGAGTGGCCTGACGGAGCCGGAACGGCTGGCCCGCAGCACCGCCGCCGCCGAGCGTCGGCGGGCCGCCGGGATCAGCAACGCCGAGCTGAGCCCCAGCCGGTACGCGGACGCCGCGCAGGCCCTGCTGGCCTACACGGTGTTCGGTCTGGAGTACCCGTTCGACACGGCTCCGGCGAACCTGCGCCTGGTCGGCTCGATGGTGCCGCCGGACGTCACGTCGGGCCCCGAGGGCGCGGAGCTGCGCGGCTGGCTGGACGCCCACCCGTCGGTGGTCTACATCGGCTTCGGCACCATCATGCGGCCGTCGGCGGACCAGGTGGCCGCGCTGGTCGAGGTGGCCGCCCGGCTCGCGCCCGAGCACCACGTGCTCTGGAAGCTGCCGGCTCAGCGGCAGCACCTCCTCCCGCCGGCCGGGGAACTGCCGGCGAACCTGCGCGTCGAGTCGTGGCTGCCCTCGCAGGTCGAGGTGCTGGCCCACCCGAACGTGCGGGTGTTCTTCAACCACGCCGCCGCCAACGCGATCCACGAGGCGGCCTGGTTCGGGGTGCCGCAACTGGTGATGCCGTTCTGGCTCGACTGCCACGACGGCGCGGTCCGGGTCGTCGACGCCGGGTTCGGGCTCCCCGCCGAGTTGGAGGACCCCCTGGACGTCGAGGACATTGTCGCCAAGCTGCGCCGGCTGCTGACCGACCCGGTCTTCCGGAACCGCGCCGAACTGTGGCGCGGGCGGCTGCGGCAGGCGGGCGGCGTCACCGCCGCCGCTGACCTGGTGCTGCGCCTGCGGGACACGGCGACCGACCGGACCCCCACGCCGGTCGCGGGTTGACCGCTGCGCGAGGACCGTGGGCGGTGACCCCCGACGGGCGGGTGCCGTGACCGCCACGGCGGGACCGCCGTGCCGACGCCGAACGGGGCGCGGACCGGGAAGCGCCCCGGCCCGCGCCCCGTCGCGGTCAGGACGCCGCGCCCTGCACCTCCTCGACCAGCGGCTCCGCGTACGCGACGAGCCGGGCCGGCAGGTCGGTGCGGCGCTTGACGTCCAGCTTCCGGTAGACCCGGGTGAGGTGCTGCTCCACCGTGCTGACCGTGATGAACAGCTTGCTGGAGATCTGCCGGTTGGTGTGCCCCTGCGCGGCGAGCGCGGCCACCCGCCGCTCGGCCTCGCTGAGCCCGTCCTCCGGCTCCGGCGTCTCGGCCGGCGGGTACGCCGGCAGCCCGCCCGGCTCGCGCCGGACCAGTCGTTGGGCCAGTACCGGCGCGCCGCAGTCCTGCGCGAGGTGGTAGGCCCGGCGGACCAGCAGCCGGGCCTGCGCCCAGTCACCGGCGCGTTGCAGCGTCTGACCGGTGTCGCCCAGCGCCCGGACCAGTTCCAGCCGGTCGCCGCAGTTCTGGAGCAGGTTGACCGCCTCGGAGAGCAGCTTGCGCCGGTGGTCCGGGGCGGCGGTGGTGGCGAGCAGCCGGAGGGTGCGCCCCCGGGTCCGGTCGTCCACGCCGTGCGGCACGCGTAGCTGCTCCTGGAGCAGTTGGGTGGCGTGTGCCTTGTTGCCCACGCTGAGCTGCACCCGGGCCAGTTCCAGCCGCCAGGGGACCAGACCGGCGACGTCGATGCCCCAGGTGCGCATCAGCTCCCCGCAGCGGCGCAGGTCGGCCGTTGCCGCGTGGGCGCGGCCCATCGCCAGGTGGTGCCGGCCCCGCGCCGCCAGGTAGTGCACGCCCAGCGGGGTCCGGAACGCGCCGGGTGGCACCGGCTGGGCCAGCCACTGGTCCGCCTCGCCGTGCCGGCCGGACTCCGTCGCGCAGGCGATCAGGGTGGCCAGCGGGCCGGCCACGGCCACCCCCCACGCCGCGACCGGCAGGTCCTCCAGGGCCGCCCGGGCGTGGTGCTCGGCGCCGGACAGGTCACCCAGGCGCAGGGCCGCCTCGGCGCGCAGCGCGCGGATCACCGCCCGCCACACCGGGTTGTGTCGCACCACCGGGCGCTCCAGCAGCGCCGCGCTCCAGACCGCGACCCGGTCCGAGCGGCCCGACCAGAGCAGCGCCAGCAGCGGGGCGGTCAGCGCCGGGAGGACGCCGTCGTCGGTGTGGTGGCGGTGCAGCAGTTGCTCGGCGCTGGCCACCGCGTCCTGCTCGGCGGCGGGCGTCAACGCCGAGCCGAGCACGGTCAGGGCGTGCAGTTGCAGGTACCCGACGGCGGGCAGGACCGGCATCCGACCCCCGGCGGCGACCGCCTCCCGGACCGCCGGCAGGTGGTCGGGGTGGGAGAGGGAGAGCAGCAGACGCATCGCCCGGAGCCGGCCGGAGTCGGTGGAGTGGGCCTGGTCGTCGTCCCCGGCGCAGCCGGCGATCGCCTCGCCGGCCTCCTCCGCCCGGCCCTGCCACAGCAGGTACGGCACGGTGGACAGGGCCGTGTCGGTGGGCCATCCGGCGTTGCGGGCCGTCCGGACCAACTGCGTGAGATGTCCGTTGACGGTCAGCGGGTTGACCTGCCACCGGGCGTTGACCAGCATGGCCGTGGTGGTGGTGCGCTGCTGGTCGTCCACGTCGGCCCGGCTGACCAGCCGCAGGCAGGCGGCGGCCTCGTCGGGGCGTCCGGAGGCCAGGGCGTGCGCGGCGGCGTCCTGGAGCACCGGCACCGTCCAGGCGGCGTCCGCCCAACCCGCGGCGACCAGGTGCTCGGCCACCGTGCGCGGGTCGGCGCCGTGCTCGTGCAGCACCTCGGCGGTGCGCTGGTGCATGGCCCGACGTTCCTCGGGGGACATGTCGGCCAGGATCGACCGGCGGATGCGCGGGTGGCGCAGCTGGTCGCAGTTCATCAGGCCGGAGGTGCGCAGCACCCGGACGGTCGGCGCGACCGACTCGGGCACCATGTCGAGCAGGTGGCCCAGCAGCTCCGTCGACGCCGGCCGGGTGAGCACCGCCAGCGCCTGCGCGACCCGACGGACCCCCGGCTCGTGCCGGTAGAGGCAGCCGAGCACCGCCTGGTCGAAGGCGGTGTCCGGGGCGGGGTCCTCGTCGGACTCCTCGCGGAGCTGCTCGTCGATGAGCGCCCGGGTGAGCAGCGGGTTGCCGCCGGTGACGCTCAGGCAGCGTTCGGCGGTCTCCCGGGCGGCGGCCTCGGCACCGCCGTCGACCAGTTGGGCGATCGCCTCGACGGTCAGCGGTGGCAGGTTGATCCGGGTGAAGTGCGGCTGGCTGAACAGCTCGGCCCGGAAGTGCGGGTGCGGCGGACGGAGCATCCTGGCCTCGGTGAGCACCACGACGATCGGGGCGTGCCGCAGCCGGCGGGTGACGTACAGCAGGCAGTGCAGGGTCGCCGGGTCGGCGTGGTGGACGTCGTCGATGGTCAGCACCAGTGGTCCGGACCCGGCGAGGTCCAGCAGCGCGTTGAACAGGCCGTGCAGCACCGGTGCCCACGCCCGGTTGGCCGCCGACGACTCGTCCGTCGTCTCCAGACTCGCCTCGAGCAGCGGCACGACCGACGGGGCCTCCCGCATCAGGGTCTCGACCTGGGCCGCCGCCTCCGGGGCCAGCCGTGCGCTGTGGAACAGCTGCCCCAGCACGCCCAGGTGGAGTCCGCGTTCCGCCCGGGAGCCGGCGGCGCTGAGCACCCGCCCTCCGGCGTCGGCCGCCCACTCGCCGAAGGCCTCCAGCACACTCGTCTTGCCGCTGCCCACCGCGCCCGTCACGAGCGAGACATGTCCCCGCTGCTGCTTCTCGCACATCCGGAAGGCTTCCCGCAGCCGGGTGATCTGTTCATCTCGCTGCACCAGCACCGTTCGTGTCAGCCTTTCTCATACGCGGTGCCGCGCGGGTCACGTCGACCGGCACCGCCCCTCCCGAAGCCGGCCAGGGCCCCTTCCCACCCGTACCCCGTGATGTCGGGTAGGGGCGGAAGTGCACCGGGCCGCGCCGCCGGATGGACCTGGATCCTGCCCTCCGGAAAACGCCGCCGAGAGCGGACGGTGATCCGGTTGCAGGGAGTCTGGCATCGGCGCAGATGTGCGACAACGGTGCCGAGACCCCACCATCAGGTCGGTAAACCTGTGGTCCCGATGGGCCGTTAGGGGTTGCGCTGCTGGCCGTCAGGGGTAACGCGGGAAGCCGAATGAACATCCGGCGACGCCGGGATGGACGGGCAGGGCGGCGCTGTGGACGGCCGGCGCGAACGTTACGGACGGTCAGCGCGGCGGCACGGACACCAAATGGTAGCCGTACTACTCATGGTCCCACCACCCCTTTGTGGCGTGCGACTCGCGCGAACGGGTGCGACCGCCGACACCGGACGGGGTCGACGGTCGTTCGTTCGGGGGAGGGTCAGCGGTCGAGCCGGAGGCGGGCGGCCAGTTCGCTGCGGGAGGCGACGTCGAGCTTGCGGTAGATGCGGGTCAGTCGCTGTTCGATGGCGCTGACCGTGAGGAACATCTTCTCGGCGATCTCGCGGTTGGTGTGCCCCTGCGCGGCCAGGGTGGCCACCCGGGACTCGGTGTCGTTGAGCCCGGTGAGCAGAACGATCGCCTCGTCGCCGGGGTCGGTGGCGCCGTTGCGGTGGGCACGCGACGTGGGACGCAGGACCGGGATGCCGCACTCGCCGGCGACCTCCCGGGCGCACCGGGACACGTCACGCGCCTGTCGCAGGTCCCCGACCTGCTGGTACGCGTGACCGAGGTCGGTGAGGGCGTGCGCCAGCTCCACCCGGTCGCCGGACTGCCGCAGCAGCCGTACGGCGCTGCGCAGGTGCCGGATGCGGTCGTCGCCCTCCTCGACGGTGGCGAGCACCCGCAGCGCCGCCCCCCGGTGTCGGACCTGGTCCGGGCGTAGTCGGTCCAGTTCCTCCCGCACGAGCTTCTCGGCCTGCTGGCGGCGGCCCATGTGCCGCAGCGCGCGGGCCGCCTCGGTCCGCCACGGCACCAGCGCCGACAGGTCCAGCCGCCACGACGTCATCAGCTGACCGCAGAGCTGGAAGTCGGCCAGCGCGGCCTCGGGGTTGCCGGAGGCCAGCGCGTGCAGTCCGCGGGCGTGCAGGTAGTGCAGGCCGAACGGGGTCTCGAACAGGGCCGCCGGCACCGGCGTCCGCAGGCAGGCGGCGGCCTCTTCCCACTCCTGGAGGCCGGTCAGCGCCCGGAGCCGAACGGCGAGCGGCATGCCGATCATGACGCCCCACCCCTTCGGGGAGAGCCGGCTCAGGGCCACCTCGGCCAGCTTCCGCGCCCGGACCAGGTCGCCGCGGCGACCGGCCACCGCGGCGGAGAGCGCGGCCAGCAGCGCGCGTGGGGTGCGATGCCGGCCGGTGGCGTCGTGGTCCAGCCGTTCGCACCACTCACCGGCGAGGTCGAGCCGGTCGGCGTAGATCAGCGCGCTCACCGCGCAGACGGCGTTCCAGATGCTCGTCTCGTCGTCCAGTCGGAGCGTGGCGAGGACGTGGTCGGCATCCTCGGCCGCGCTGGCCTCCCCACGTTCGAGCACCGCGCCGAGCAGGGCGATACCCCGGAGCTGACCCTTGACCCGGGCGAGGGTCAGCGGGTCCCGGCCCACCGGGCGGGCGGCCGGGCCGTCCACCGGAGTTCCCGGGTAGAGGGTGGTCAGCCAGCTCCTCATCACGATCAGGTCGGTGGCCGACTGGGGGTCGTGCCGGTCGGCGCGTTCCTCGAGGTGCCGGACGAGCTCGCGGGCCCGGTCGGTCTGCCCGTGCCAGAGCAGGTACTGGATCGGCCCGGCGGCCTGTCGGCTGCTGAGATGCCCGGCCCGGACGGCGGTAGCGACGCCGAGCAGGTGCGGAACGGCGGCCTGCGGATCGAGCCGCCACTCCGCGCGGGCGAGGGCGGAACGGATCCGTGCCCGCAGGCAGTCGTCGGTGGCGTCCCGGTTGGCCCGGCGCAGGTACTGTCGCGCCGCGTCGGCGTCACCGTCGGCCAGGGCCTGTTCTCCGGCGTCGAGCAGCGCCTGGATCATCCAGGTCTCGTCGAGTTCGTCGGTCTTGAGCAGGTGCGGGGCGATCCGCGCGGGAGGCGCGCCGTCGTCGTGCAACAGGCAGGCGGTGGCCCGCTGCAACCGGCCGTGCTCCTCCACCGTCATGCTGTCCAGCACCGCCCGGATGACGGCCGGGTGCCGGAGCCCCTCCTCGGTGACCAGGCCCGCGCTGGTCGACACGTCGACCGCACGCACATCCAGGCCCCCGGGGAGGTCGAGGAGCAGGGGAACCAGCGGGCTGTCCTTCGGCCCACCGGTCACCGCGAGCACCCGGGCGGCCTTCAGGACGAGGTGCTCGCACCGGTAGAGGCAGCTCAGTACGGCCTCGCGGAAGGCCTCCCCGGTCACCGGCCGGTCGCCGGGCCCGCCGGTGAGATGGTCGTCGGCCAGGGCGTGCAGCAGCAGGGGGTTGCCCCCGCTGATCCGGTGCGCCTCGTCGGTGACGCGGCGGGCCACCGGCACACCGAGCCGGTCGGCCAGGAGGCGGTAGGTGCCGTCGGGGGAGAGCAGGGGAAGCCGTACCCGGTGCGCCCGCGCCGGCTGCATCAGTTCGGCGTGGACGGTGGGATGCCACGGCCGGGTGCGGTGCGCCTCGGTGAGGACGATCAGTACGGCCAGGCCGGTCACGCGTCGCGCCAGGTAGGCCAGGCAGCGCAGGGACGGAGCGTCGGCGTGGTGCACGTCGTCGACCGCGAGGACCAGGGGACCCTGTGCGGCGAGTGCCACCAGCTCACCGCCGATCGCGGCGGTGAGCGGGGCGAGGGCCTCGTCGTCGGGTGTCTCGGACCAGTCGAGGGCGCCCCGGTCCAGCAGGCGCCCGAGCCGGTCCCGGGTGGGATCGGTAAGGGGGGCCCGGCGGACGAGTTGGCGGACGATCTCCAGCGGTACGGTGCGCTCGCTGCGGGAGGCGCTCGCGCCCAGGAAGTTGACGCCGGCCTCGGCGCACCGTCGGGCGAACGCCTGCAACAGGCTGGTCTTACCGGTCCCGACGGGTCCGGTCACCACCGTCACCGGACCTGACGTGACGGACGGGTTGTCGGCGCGCAGGAGGTCGTTGAGCCGGTGCGTCAGGATGTCGAGCTGCCGGTCCCGCTCGGTCAGCGTCATCGGGCGGGTCCCGTGGCGGGCACGGTGACCGAGGTCGCCTGGTTGTCCATCCGCTGTGGTCTCCCATGTCACTCAACGAAGTCAGAGACCCACAAATCCTTGACCAATTCTGCGGCGAAGGCCGATGACGTTCGTGTGGCCCACGCCAGGAGCATTCCCTAATTCGGGAGCTGCTCCGAGGTGCCCCCGGCTATCGATCTCAGTGCATGGTGTGGAGTATGGCAGTCCAGCAATTGAGCGGCAAGTCGGACGATGTAAAGGATAGACAAACCTGGTCTGTCGCGCCACTGGCCCTGCGGGGTGACACCCGCTCGGCAGCGTAACGTCATAGTGGCGATTCGGAGCGTGACATCGAACATCCTCGTCTGGCTGGTCGGGGCGGTTTGGCGGCTGTCCGCCAATGTGTTTTCAGGGTACCGGCAATGCGTTTCGCGAACGGCTATGTGGTGCCCAGGAGTGCCGGGAGCGCTACCGGTGGGCGACGGCGTCCGTCGTGGCGCCCGTCCCCGGCCGCCGGGCGTCGGCGGGCGTGCCGATGCGCGCGATCCGTGGGGCCGGGGTTGCCGGACGTGAGGGTGTTGGCTGGTGTGGGGAGGGTCGGAAAGCTGCCCAGCCCTCCGCGTGTCGCTGCGGCGCGCCGTTGTCACCGACGGTCCCGTGGTGCTCACCCAGCGGGGCGGGCGGCTTTACGTGGTCGCCTGATGGCGGGAGGGCGGGGGGTCCGAGCGCCGTGCGTCCTACCCGGGTCGCTCCGGGGATCCGCCCCGACACTGTCGCCGAGGTTCGGCGTGCGGTATTGTTTCGGCGCGCCGATTCCGAGCCTAATTCGCGTTCCGATATCTGCCCTCCGTGATCCGGGGTGAACCGTTCGCGAACCGGATCGGCATTCCGGTTGCCAAACCGTAATCAATGCCGATGACGCGTGTCCGGCAACGGGATTGTGGGATCGTCGGCGACCGTCCGCGCCGTGCCATTGTTTCCGCCCGGACCGTCCGAACCGTCGCTTCCCCTTCCGGGCAAACCAGGATCCTATTGGTGGAAATAGGCGCACATCCGTATGATTATCCGCCCGTGGCGACTCCCGCCCCTCGCGTTCGAAGGGTGTGCCGACCAGCACCGGACCGGCGTAGGACCACCACCGCCCCGTCGTCGACCGGAGCGTCGCCGCCCGCCTGACGGGCGTCCCGTGTGCCGGGAGGTGTACCGACGTCGGTCAGGAACGTCCTCCCCGGACGTCCCGCCGGTCGCTGCCGGCATGCCGTCGGACGACAGTCTCAGCCGAGGGAGCGAACCGACCTGGTCGCCGGCCGCGCCGGCGTCGGACGCGAACGGACCGGACACCTCCCGCGCACCCCGCACCCGGAGTGCGACCGATGACCAGGCTAGGGGTTGTCGGCGACCCGGACGCAGCCTAATTTCGGCGCATCCGCTCCGATCGGGAGACGACCGGCCACCACGAGACCCCCGCACACCCGGAGTACGAAGGGTTCCTGGCGCGATGCTCCAGCCACTGCCGAGACTCGTCGACGCCGCCGAAAAGGGTTAACCCGGATGACTCTGTTGCCGGCGCTCCACGGGTCCGGCGTCGACCGGGCGGACGCGCTTCGGGTCGCCGGCAGAACCCTCTCCAGCGAGCACCTCCAGGGCTGCGCCAACGCCGTCGCCGACCGGATCCGGGGCGCCCGGGCGGTGGCGGTCGAGGCCACGCCGAGCATCGAGGCACTGGTCGGCATGGTGGGAGCCCTCCAGGCGGGGGTGCCGCTGGTGCCGGTGCCGCCGCTGGCCCCGGTCGAGGAGCGTCGCCGCATCCTGCGCGAGTCGGGCGCGAGCCTGTGCCTCGGTGCCACCGTCGACGGCACGACCCTGCCCGTGATCCCCGTCGACCTGCGACAACGCTCCTGGAACACCCACCCCGAGGCGGAACCGACCGCCGACGCGGTCATCCTGTACACCGGTGGAGCCGGCGGAACGTCCCGTGGCGTCCGCATCTCCCGTCGGGCGATCGCGACCGGACTGGACCTGCTCGCCGACGCATGGCGGTGGAGCGCCGAGGACGTCCTCGTCCAGAGGGCGCCGCTCTTCCGGGCCTACGGCCTCGTCGCCGGGCTGCTCGGCGCGCTGCGGGTGGGTGGCCGCTTCGTCCACCTCGACCGGTCTCCGGCCACCGGCCCGGTCGGCACCATCCACCTCGCCGTACCCCACCAGTGGGCCCGGATCGCCCGGGACGTCCCGGGCGCCCGGGCCCTGTCCGGGGCACGGATCCTCGTCTCCGGCGACGCTCCGCTGGCACCGGCGGTGAACGAGCGGATCCGGTTGCTCACCTCGCACACCCTCATCCAGGGCTACGGCACCACCGAGACGCTCATCGCGGTGACCGGCCGTGCCGGCGTACGGGGCACCCCCGGCACGGCCGGGACCCCTCTGCCGGGCGTGCAGACCCGCCTGCTCGGCGTTGACGGGCGGCCGGTGCCCAGCGACGGCGAGTCCGTCGGCGAACTGAGCATCCGAGGGCCGACGCTGTTCAGCGGATACCTCGGCCAACCGGACCAGACGCCCCCCGACGAGGGGTGGCACGACACCGGCGACCTGGCCACCGTCGCACCGGACGGCTGCCACCGGATCATCGGTCGACGCCGGGCCGACGTGGTGCACTGCCGCGACCGGCCGGTCCCCGCCCGCCAGGTCGAGGAGGTCCTGCTCACCCATCCCGGGGTCCACGACGCCGCCGTGGTGGGCATGCCGCACCGCGCCCTCGGTGAGATGATCGTGGCGTACGTCGTGGCGGCGGAGGGACTCACCGCGCAGATGCTCATCGACCACGTCGGACGGATGCTGTCGGCCGCGCACCGGCCCCGCCGCGTGCACTTCGTCGCCGAACTGCCCCGAAGCGCCCAGGGCCGGGTCAGGAAATCGCTGCTGATCGCCCCGGGGTGAGTTCCCGGCGCACCCACTCCGACCGCACGGCCGACCACCGGTGCCGCCTGCGGAGCCCGCCACCCGTAGCCGACCCCTACGGCACCCGGCGCACCCACCGCTTCCGGGGTCGGCGCCGGACGGCGCGGCGCCTAGCATGCCGAATGTGATCGAGCGGATCCTTCCCCCGACCGTCGTGGTGGTCGAGTCCTTCACCGACCCCGCCGACCTGACCCTCCACCCCGACGAGGAGCCGCTGGTTGCGAACGCGGTGGAGAAACGCCGCCGGGAGTTCACCACGGTGCGGGACTGTGCCCGCCGCGCGATGGCCCAGATGGGCCTTCCACCGGCCGCGATCCTCACCGGAACGCGGGGCGCACCCGTCTGGCCGACCGGAGTGGTGGGCAGCATGACCCACTGCGACGGCTACCGGGGGGCGGCGCTCGCGCCCGCGACGTCGGTCGCCTCGGTCGGGGTCGACGCCGAACCGCACGCGGCGCTGCCCGACGGGGTGCTCGACGCGATCGCGCTGCCCGCCGAGCGGACCCGTGCGGCCGCCCTGCGCGCCACCCACCCGGCGGTGTGCTGGGACCGGCTGCTCTTCAGCGCCAAGGAGTCGGTCTACAAGGCCTGGTTCCCGCTGACCGGCCGCTGGCTGGACTTCTCCGAGGCCGACATCGTGGTCGATCCGGACGGGACGTTCGCCGCCCGGCTGCTCGTGCCCGGCCCGGTGCTGGGCGGTACGGAGGTGACCACCTTCCCCGGCCGGTTCCTCGTCGACGGTGGACTGGTCCTCACCGCCGTCACCCTCCCGCCGGCCGCCTGACGACACCCGTCCGCCGTTCGGCTCGGGGTGGCCGGGTTCCCGTGGTGGCTGGGTTCCCGTGGTGGTTGGGTTGGGTGGTAGCAGGGGTCCCCTGCTCATCACCAGGCGGTAGCAGGGGCCCCCTGCTACCACCCAACCCCACCCCACCCCGCCCGCCCCACGGCCGTCCGGCGGAGGTCAGGGCTCGGTCAGCAGGTTCTTCTGTACCTTGCCCATCGCGTTGCGCGGGAGGTCGTCGAGCAGGTGCACCTGCCGGGGCCGCTTGTGCACCGACAGGTCCCGGGCCACGAACTCGATCAGTTCGGCCTCCCGCAGCCCGTCGCCCACCACGAAGGCGGTCACCTGCTGCCCCAGGTCCGGGTGCGGGGTGCCCACCACCGCGACCTCGCGGACGCCGGGGTGGGCCAGGAGCGCGTCCTCCACCTCGCCGGCGCCGATCCGGTAACCGCCGCTCTTGATCAGATCGGTGGCGGCCCGGCCGACGATCCGGTGCCAACCGTCCGGACCGATCGTGGCCACGTCGCCGGTGCGGAACCAGCCGTCCGGCGTACGGCTCGCCGCGTCGGCGTCCGGCCGGTGCAGGTACCCGTCGAAGAGGGTGGCCCCCCGGACCTGGAGCTCACCCATCGCCACCCCGTCGGTGGGCACGGTGCCGCCCCACTCGTCCACCACCCGGGTGTGCACGCCCGGCAGCGGCAGCCCCACGGTGCCGGCCCGGCGTGGTCCGTCCGCCCGGGCGCTGACCGTGATCAGGGTCTCGGTCATGCCGTACCGCTCGACGACCCGGTGACCGGTCAGCGCGGCGAGGCCCCCGAAGACGCTCTCCGGCAGCGCCGCGCTGCCCGACACCAGCAGCCGCGCCGGGCGCAACGCCCGGGCCGCAGCCGGGTCCGCCGCGATCCGGGACCAGACGGTGGGTACGCCGAAGTAGAGCGAGCCGGCTGCCGCCGCGTACCGCTCGGGGCGGGGACGGCCGACGTGGTGCAGCCGGCTGCCCAGTCGGAGCGGGCCCAGCACACCGAGCACGAGACCGTGCACGTGGAACAGCGGCAGGCCGTGCACCAGCCGGTCGTCCGGCGTCCAGGCCCAGGCGGCGGCGAGACCGTCGAGGCAGGCGGCGACGGCCCGCCGGGAGAGCACCACGCCCTTGGGCGCGCCCGTGGTGCCGCTGGTGTAGAGGATCAGCGCGGTGGCCTCCGGTGCCGGCTCCGGGTGCCGGGCGTCCGACCGCCGTCCGAGGTCGACCGGCACGGCCGGGGGAGCGGACGCGTCCGCCGGATCGGCGCCGACCGGCCCGAGCAGGACCTCGGCCGCCGAGTCCCGCAGGATGTGGTCGCGTTCCCGGGGCCCGGCGTCCGGTGGCACCGGCACCACCGCCGCGCCGGCCAGCAACCCGCCCACCACGGCGACCACGGTCTCCAGGCTCGGTGTGGCCGTCACCGCCACCCGCCGCACGCCGCGCAGATCGTCGGCGACCGCCGCGGCCTGTCGGCGCAGGTCCACCCAGGACACCGAACGGTCGTCGACGCGGACCGCGTCCGGCCGCTCGTCGGTGGACTCGGACAGCCAGCTCAGCAGCGGCACGTTGGCGCTCCTTCTGCGCGGTCCACCCGGCGGCGTGCCGCCGGTCGGCGGGGGAACGGACCCCGGTACGGTCGGTGGGCGGCCGGGACGACGCGCGCCCGACCGGACGTCTGCGACCGTAGTCGGACCAGCACGGGGCCGGCCACCCCTACCGGGCGTCGTGGCGCGGTCGTGGTGAGGGAGGTGGCACCGGTGTCCGGAACCGGAGACCCGGTGGGAGCCGGCGTGGCGGGAACGGCCCTCGTTCCCGGTGGGGTGCGCGCGGTCGTGCTCGACCTCGACGGTGTGCTCGTCGACAGTCTCGCCGTGGCCCGTGCCGCGTTCACCCTCGCGTACCGGGAGGTGGTCGGCGACGGCGTCGTCCCGGTCGACGAGTACTGCCGGCACCCGGGTCGCTACCTGCCGGAGGTGCTGCGGCTGATGGGTCTGCCGGCGGCGATGGTGGAACCTTTCGTGCGCGAGAGCAACCGTCTGGCGCACCTGGTCACGCCGGTGCCCGGCGTGCCGGAGCTCCTCGGCGAGCTGCGCGGGCGGGGCATCGGGCTGGCCGTGGCGACCGGTCGCAGCGGGGAACGGGCCCGGCTCGTCCTGGACCGGGTCGGGCTGCTGCCCCTGCTCGACCACGTGGTCGGCGCCGACGAGGTGCCCCGGCCCAAGCCCGCCCCGGACATCGTCCGTCGGGCCCTGGAACTGCTGGACGTGCCACCCGGACGCGCGCTGATGGTCGGTGACGCGCCGGCGGACCTGGTCAGCGCCCGCCGCGCCGGGGTGGTGGCGGTCGCCGCCCTGTGGGGCGAGTCGGACGCGGAGACCCTGCGGGCCGCCGGCCCGGACGTCACCCTGACCCGGGTCGGGGAGCTGGCGGCCCTCTGCCTCGGCGGCTGACCGCGAGGACGGACACTCTGCGTGAACCCGTGGAACCCCTGACGGGTCGATGGTTAACGGGTCTACACCCCCAATTCATCGTCCGATGGGTTGATCAACGCCTCGGTTACCCGGATGATGGGCGGCGTTGACCCCGAGGGGTCGACCTCGGACCGTTTCCACACACCGACGCCGCGACATCCCGAGGGGTTCCACCCTCACGACGGCAGCCGCACGTGACGGAGGACCCATGCCGGTCATCGAAGTCGAGCACCTGCACAAACGATACGGCGACAAGATCGCGGTCGAGGACGTCTCCTTCACGGTGGAGCAGGGCGAGATCTTCGGCGTGCTCGGCCCGAACGGCGCCGGGAAGACCACCACCGTCGAGTGCGTGCAGGGGCTGCGCCGCGCCGACGGCGGGCAGGTCCGCGTCCTCGGTCTCGACCCCGTGCGGGACCGCGCGGAGGTGCGCCAGCGGGTCGGCGCGCAGTTGCAGGAGAGCCAGCTCCCCGACAAGCTGCGCGTGCGCGAGGCGCTGGACCTGTACCGGTCGTTCTACCGCAACAAGGCCGACATCGACGAACTCCTGGCGGACCTGGGCCTGACCAGTCAGCGCGACACCGCCTTTCACAAGCTCTCCGGCGGCCAGAAGCAGCGGCTTTCGGTGGCCCTGGCGCTGGTCGGCCAGCCGGAGATCGCGATCCTGGACGAGCTGACCACCGGGCTGGACCCGCAGGGCCGGCGGGACACCTGGGACCTGGTCGACCGGATCCGGGACCGGGGTGTGACGGTCGTGCTGGTCACGCACTTCATGGAGGAGGCGGAGCGGCTCTGCGACCGGCTCGCCGTGATCGACGCCGGTCGGGTCGTCGCCATCGACAGCCCGTCCGGTCTGCTCGCCCGCGTCGGCTCGGCCCACCAGGTGCACTTCCGTCCCCTGGACCCGCTCGACGAGGCCGTGCTCGACGCGCTGCCGGAGGTGACCGGTGTGCGCCGCAACGGCGACGAGGTGACCGTGACCGGCCCCGAAGGCGTGGCCCAGGCGGTGCTCTCGGCGCTGGCCGACCGGAAGGTCCGGTACGGCGGGCTCCGCGTGGAGCAGCCCACCCTGGACGACGCCTTCGTCTCCCTGACCGGTCGTTCCGCCCAGACCGGTGCCACCCGGACGATCGACGAGAGGTCATCGTGAACGCCCTGTCCAAGCTCGTCGCGGTCGAGGCCAAGCTGTTCCTGCGCGAGCCGGTGTCGTTGTTCTTCGTCTTCGCCCTGCCGCTGGGGCTGATGCTCGTGTTCGGGCTGCCCTCACGCGGATCGACCGAGGCGGGCACCGGTCAGCACGGCGAGCTGACCTTCCTGCCGGCCCTCGCGCTCTCCCTGACGATCGGGATGCTCGCCCTGTTCACCCTGCCGATGGCGCTGGGCATCTACCGGGAGCGACGGGTGCTGCGGCGGCTCGCCACCACGCCGGTCAACCCGGCCCTGCTGCTCGTCGCGCAGGTGGTGGTCAACCTGGCGATGGGCGTGGCCGGTGCGGTGGTGACCGCCATCGGCGTCCGGTTCCTGCTGGACCAGCCGGCCCCGGCCAACGTGCCGGGCTTCGTGCTGGCCTTCCTGCTCGGCGTGGCCTGCCTTTTCGGCCTGGGTCTGCTCATCGCCGCGCTCGCCCCGTCGGCCCGTTCGGCCCAGTCCATCGGCCCGACGCTCTTCTTCCCGTTGCTCTTCCTCGCCGGGGCCTGGCTGCCGCGCGACCAGATGCCGACCGTGCTGGCGAAGATCGGCGACTACTCGCCGCTGGGGGCCACGGTGGACACCGTCGCCGCGGCGTGGGCGGGAGACGCTCCGGCCGTACCGCAGCTGGTGGCCCTGGCGGTGACCGCCGTGCTCGGCAGCCTGCTGGCGGTCCGCTTCTTCCGCTGGGAGTGAGACGGCTCGGCGTCGGGTGGCCGGCGCCGGTTCCGTCGCCGTGGTGGAACCCACGCTAGGGGGCGACTAAGGGTTCTTGCCGAGTGTGACCTGGATTACGTTCGTGGCGGACGAGGGGCCGTCTCACCTGCGGCGGGACCAATCGGTCCCGCCGTTCGTGTTCCCCGGCCACGGGAACGCTGCGGCCCCTTTCGCCGGCACACGCGTCGCGGCCCGGCCCGGCGCACGGCGAGGCGGAACGACGAGCGACGGAGGTCGTGCGATGACAGGTTCTTTCGATCCCGCCCCGACAGTCCGGATGGTGGATCCGGTCGTCAACGGTGACGACCGGGCCACCCTCGCAGCAGAGGTACGAAACGACATCGGCCGGGAGGCCGGCGGTATCGTCGACGCGGTGCTGGAGGGTGGGCCGACCACCCTGCGGGCCGACCAGCGCAGCCACCGGGTTCCCCTGCGGGAACACAAGATCAAGGTTCCCCACCACGGCGGGTACGAGCACTTCGAACGGGACGCCGCAGGCGTCGCCGACGCCGCGCCACTGGTCTTCCGGTGGAGCGGTCGGACCCGGATCGCCGAGTAGCCACGCAGCCCGGGAGCCGGCGCCCGGCGCGGACCAGTGCCGGGCGCCGGCTCCCGGGCACCGGCGGGAAGGATCACCCCTCCGGTCCAACGGTGGCCTTCCGGGTGGCTACGGGTGGCTACGGGTGGCCGTCCACGGTACGACCGGCCGTCACCGGCCGAAGGTCCGGGTCAGGCCGCCGCTGCGCCGGTGCCGCCAGTACATGTCCCGCCGGGCGCCCTTGGGGAAGCCGGGCTGCCAGGGCTTGACCGGTCCGGCCATGTGGAGGATGGCCGAATCGCTGAGCTTGCCGCCGAACTCCGGCTCCAGCCGCCAGGCCATCAGGTCGTTCCAGCGGTGGGGCAGGCGCAGCCAGTTGTCGTAGGTGGCGTAGTTCAGGGCGTCCTGGTCCGGGTAGCGCGACTCGTGCGCGTGGCGGACGAGGTAGGCCAACGACTTCTCGGAGACCTCGCACTCCTTCCACCGGGGCACGTCGATCAGCAGCACCCCGGAGTTGAAGTAGTCCTTCCGGGGGTCGAGGTGCTCGTACGTCCCCAGGCCGGGGATGCCTCCCATGTCGTAGAGCCGGCGGTTGAACGGGTCGCGGACCGCCGCGAGCGGGACGCCCCCCATGTCCAACTCGAACAGGGGTTGGAGGCTGTTCGTGCACAGGGTGTCGCAGTCGATGTAGAGGAGCCTCTCCACCTCCGGCGGAAGCGCGGCGGGCACCAGCAGGCGCAGGTACATCGCCGGGGAGAGGTACGCCATCACCGGGTCGTTCCCCTTGGGCAGGTCCACCGAGGAGGTGTCCACCTTCAGGTACTCGATCGAGGCGTGCGGCCCCGCCGCCCGGGCGAGAGCGGCCCGGGAGGAGGCCGGCACGTCGTCGGCGGCGATCAGCCAGTACCGGAGCGGCTGGCCCGGGTTCGACTCGGCGACGGTCGACACGACGACCGCGGCGTGCGCCGCGTACGCGGCGTCGAAGGTCAAGGTGAGGTCCACGGGCGCTCTCCTCCGCACAGGTTGCGCAAAACTCGGAGAAATTAGCTTGACAATTGCGGTAGAGGCAAGGCTTTGCGATTGTTCTAGGGGTTCGGAAATCGACCCCCCGAAGGGGCCCTGCAATTCGGCTCCATCACTGGACACCGCCGCGTCGGCCGTGTGGCCCACTCCTGATGACGGATGGAGCGGGCGTAGCCGCACGTGGTCGGGCCGTGACCACCGTCGGCGTCGGCGTGGGAGACCAACCTGGCTGGCCCGTCGACCCTGCACGGTACGGCAGGTTCGGCCATCGTGGGGGCTTCGCGGGGCGGTTTTCCGACCCGGTCGCAGGGCGAGCGCCACTCACGCCTCCCGGGGGATGAGGAAGCGGGCGAACGCGGCCGAGCCGACCGCCAACGCCGCGGCGAGGGCCAGCGCCGCCGTCACCGAGTGGCTCACCACCAGACCGCCCAGCAGCGTGCCGACCGGAAAGCCCATCAGGTTGACGCTGATCGACACCGTCATGATCCGTCCGAGCCACGCCGGCTCGGTACGACGTTGCCGCAGCGAGAGCAGGCTGACGTTGACGACGCCCTCGGTGAGGCCGACCAGGGCGAGACCCGCTCCCAGCGTGACGAGCGAGCCGAGCGCGCTCACCGGGAAGATCGCGACCGCGCCGACCAGGGTCGCGGCCACCATGGAGGAGCGCTCACGCCCCGCACCGACCAGCTTGCCGGCGATCAGCGCGCCGATCGCGCCGGCCAGGCCGGCCCCCGCCCACAGCACACCGACGTACCGCTCGGTCGCGTCGGCGTCGCCGAGCCATCGGCCCACCGTGACCGGCACGATGACGACCAGCATGCCGGAGGCGGCCTGGTACACCGAGTACGAGACCGCGAGTCCGCGCAGCGTGGGGTTGCGGACCAGGTGGACGATGCCCTCGCCGGCAGCCCGGAGCAGGTGCTGCCGGACGGGCGCGTCCGCCCCGGCGTTGCTCTCCCGCAGCAGGGCGATGCTGGCCGAGGCCAGGGCGTACATCACGGCCACGCAGAGCAGCGTCGGATCGGGGCCGATCCAGGCGACGAGCGTGCCGGCGATCAGCGGCCCGACGACGTCGATCACCGAGAACGTGCTCAGGTCGAGGGCGTTCGCCTTGTCGTAGGCGGCCTCGGGGACGAACCGTGGGAAGAGCGTGCGGATCCCACCCGAGGTGAGTGGGCTGGTCAGCGAGTAGAGCGTGAGCAGGGCGAACAGGACCGGCGGGCGGAGGGTGTCCAGCACCGACAGCACGGCGACCAGGCTGATGAGGACGGCGCTCGACAGGGTGTCCAGGACCACGGCGCGGACCACGCCGAGCCGGTCGAGGACGGCGCCGGCGACCGGGCTCACCAGGAACCCGGGCAGGGTCAGGAAGAACGCGCCGAGGCCGGCGATCGAGGCGGAACCGAACTCCGCGATCACGTAGAGAACGACGGCGAAGAGCAGCATGCTTCCGGCGAGCCGGGAGAACGACGCTGCCAGCAGCAATTGTGGGACGTTGCGACTGGTGAACACCTGCCAGTAGGACAACGGCGTCGCGGTGCCACTTTCCCCGGCGCTGGACGCGGTCATGCCGGA
Organism: Micromonospora echinospora; assembly: GCF_900091495.1. Taxonomy (NCBI): domain Bacteria; kingdom Bacillati; phylum Actinomycetota; class Actinomycetes; order Micromonosporales; family Micromonosporaceae; genus Micromonospora; species Micromonospora echinospora. The sequence continues at coordinate 5,694,946 of NZ_LT607413.1, forward strand.
TGCGCTTCCCGTCAGGACAGCGTTCCCAGCACGGCTGCCGCTGCGTTCGCGCTGGTGACCCGCTCGGCCATGGTCCGGCGGATCCGCTCGGTCGCGGCGAAGGCAGCCGACGGATCGCGCAGGACCCGGGCGGTGTGGGCGGCCCAGAGCCGGGTGGTGGCCGCGTCGTCGGTGTCGATCGGCAGCACGGCCAGCGCCGCGTCGTCCGGCGGTAGGACCTCGCGCAGCAGCATCCCCAGTCCGCTGTTCGCGCTGACCAGGAGCGGGGTGCCGGCGACGACGGCTTCGAGCCCGACCAGGCCGAAGCCCTCGACCCGGGAGGGCATGAGCACCAGGCTGGCCCGGCGCAGGTCGTCGCGGACGTCGGCGCTGTCGGTGGAGTAGGTCCGGGGAGTGACCTGCAACCCGGGTCGGTCCGCCCACCGCAGGACCGTCTCCCGAAGCCGGCCGTGTTCGGTTGGCGGCACGCCGCGCAGCAGCAGTTCGAGTTCGGTGCCGCCCGGACTGAGCAGTTCCACGGCGGCCCCCACCGCGCGGGCCGCCAGGTCGAGGCCCTTGACCTGCCAGTCGTCGAGCCGTCCGGAGAGCATGACCTGGCGCTGGTGCCAGCGGGGCGCCGTCCGGGGGGTGTCGTCGTCGAGGTCGAAGCCCGGGTCGATCCGTCCCGGGGCGGTGACGTCGGGATGGACGGACAGGTCCCGTTCGAGCAGGCCGTGCAGCAGCGGGCCCACCCCGAAGGCCCGGGTGGCGGTACGGGCCAGTTCGATGTCCTCCTTCCAGCGCTGCTCGGCGATGGCGCCGGCGTCCGGACGGTCACCGCGTTGCCACTCGATGTGGTCCGACCAGGTGTGCACGACGTGCGCGCGGGCTGCCGTGGGGAAGTGGTCCTCGACCATGATCCGGGCGTGCGTGCCGGTGATCCGGCCGTGGCCCACGACGAGGTCCGGCTTCCAGCCGTCGGGCAGGGGCGGACGGCGGAACAGCGCGTACCGTTCGGCGCTGTCGGCGGCTGCCGGGGGAGCGGCCACCAGGGTGACCCCGGCCGCCTGGGCGTGGGCGGTCTCCTCCGGGGACGGCCGGAGCACGACGCAGACGACGTCCGCGCCGGCGCGGGCGAGCGCGGCGCACAGGGCGCGGTTAAACGTGCTCAGCCCGCCCTTGGCGGAGAACCAGTGGGTGTCCAGCGTCAGCACCCGTGGCGACGGGCCCCCGGCGGGGTCGGCCGTCCCCGCCGGTTCCGGGCCCCACCCGTTCCCGGTCCATCCCACCGGGCCGGTGGCGGCGGTGGGCAGGACGGTGGCGAGCAGTCGGGCCGCCGCCTCGGGATCGCGGGCCCGGACCCGGACCACCTGGTCGGTGGCGCGCAGTTCCACCTCGACGAAACCCGGCTCGGCCATGGCGGTCAGCCAGTCCCGGGCGATCCGGGCGACCCCGGTGACGAGGTGCGTGCCCGTCGCGGTGAGGTCGTCGAGGAGGGTGACCACCGCCACCGGGTCGCGTCGCCCCCACAGGGGACCCCGGTCGCCCAGGTCGAACCCGGTCCGCGCCGACAGCCCCAGGTCCTCCAGCCGGGCCGTGAACTGCGCCCGGACGGAGTCGTCGACGTCCTCGGCGAACTTGACGACCGCCTGCCCCGGGGCTGAGTGTGCCATGGGCACCATGATGACAGTCCACAGTCGATGGTGGGAGTGGATGGTGGCGCGGTGAGCCTTTCCGGACGGTCGGACCTCCTCGACCACCTCGTCGACCCGGTGGCCGCGCTGCCGTCGGACCATCCCCACCGGTCCGCCGCCGTGCGTCTGCACGCGGAGCGTAGCTGGCGGCTCCTGGCCGACCTCTATCAGCAGCAGTCGGAGGTGGCCTGGCGGGAACACCGTCCGGCCCTGGCGCTCCGGCTCCTGTTGGCCGAGAGCCGGGTGGCGCTGCGGACGGACGACCGGCAGCGGTTCGGCGAGACGCTCCTCATCCTCGGCCAGCGGCACCGGCTGACCGGGGGATCCACCGCGGCCGAAGCGTGGAACCGGGTCCTGCTGCGGGCGCCCCTCGACGTCGACACCGCCCGGTTCCACGCCCACGCGTGGCGGGAGCTGGCGGCCCTGCGCGAGGTGACCCGCCGCTACGACGAGGGCCTGTCCTGCTGCGAGCGGGCTCTCACGGTGTGCCGCCGGTACGCCGACGCGCCGGGGGTCGCCGGGCGACACGTGCGGGCCCTGGTGCAGACGGCGACGATCCGACGGCTCCGGGGCGAGTTGGTGACCGCCCGGGACCTCCTGCGCGAGGCCCGCGAGCTCGCCGAGGCCCGGGGCGTCGACGCGTTCACCCGGGGACTGGTCGCGCTCCGGGAGGGTGGCCTGGAGATCGTCCTCGGGCGGCCGGAGATGGCGCTCAGCGCGTACCGGCGCGCCGCGACGGCGTTCGAGCGGGTGAGCGAGAACAACCTCCTGTACACCCGCTTACGCGAGGTCGCGGCGTTGCGCGAGCTGGGGCGGCTCGACGCCGCGTTGCGGATCACCGACGACCTGGCGGACCGGTTCCGGGCGCGTGGCGACGCGTACCGGCTCGGCCAGGTCCTGCTGGAGCGGGCCGAGGTCCTGCAGAGCCGGGGGGACACGGTGGCCGTCGCGGCCACCCTGGAGGAGACGAGGTCGTACTACGAGGGGGTCGACACGCTGGAGGCGCTGCGCTGGCACCGGCACGTCGCCCGCGCCCTGATCGCCTCGGGTGGCGACGGGGCGACCGCCGCCCGGCATCTGGCCGTGGTGCTCGACCGGGCCGGCCGCCCGGGCGGGCGGGACCTCAACCGGACCATGCTCGCGCTCCACGACCTGCACCGGATCCCGGAGACCGACGTCCTGTCACCGTCGCTGCGGCACGCGGCGGGGCGGGGCGCGCTGCTCGCCGCCGACCTGCAACGTGACTCGCTGCACGAACCGGACGTGCGCTGGGCGAACCACGCCCACCGGGAGGAGGTGTACCAGGCGGCGGTGCTGGCCCACACCGTCGCGGACGAACCGGAGAGCACCGCGCGGGTGGCCGAGACGGGCCGCGCCGACCTGCTGAACCAACTGCTGGTGACCCGCTCCGGTGGGGCCGCCGGCACCATCGCCGAGTCCCGGATCGACGTGCCGCCCGCCGATCCCGGACTGGCCGACGAGGTCTTCGCGGTGGCCCGGCTCGCCGCCGGGTCGATCCGCTCCGGGCGGGCACCCGACCGGGTGGCGCCGCCGCCGCTGCCGGGTCGCCTGCCGGCCCCGGCCGTTCTCGACACGATGGCCGACGTCGTGGTGGTCGTCAACCTTGGTCGCGGCCCCGACGGCTGGTGGTCGTCGGTGCTGACCCGGCCCCGGCACGGCGCGTGGCGGGCGGCGTTGCGTACCGCCTCCACGGAGCTGGCCGCCCGGCTCGACAGCCTGGTAGCCGGCGTCCAACTGCCGCCCCGGGGCGTGTCCCGGGCGGTGTGGGCGGAACTCGGCGCGTTCCTGCTGCCCGATCCGGCCGTCTGGGCCGGAACACCGGAGCAACCCCGGTCGGTGGCGATCGCCCCGGACCCCCGGCTGTGGCATCTGCCGCACGCGGCGCTGATCCGGGACGGCACGTACCTCTGTGACGTGGCCGAGGTGAGTCTGACGCCGAGCCTGCGGACGCTGGAACTGCTGCTGGCCCGTTCGGCGTCCACCGGTCCCGGCCCGACGCCGGCCGGTCCGGCGGTGAGCCTGCTCGACCGTGGCCTGGGAGGTCACCGGGTGGAGCGGGCCGCCCTCGACGACTGGCCGGGCGACCACCGTGCGGTCGCCCGGCTGCCGCAGGTCGACGAGGTGGTGGATCCCGCACTGCTGTACGTCTCGGGGCACGGCGACCGTGCGGGAGCCGACGCCCTGCTGGGGCCGGACGGTGTCACGATGGACGCCCTCGCTCCCCGGCAACTGCCGCCGCTGGTCGTCCTGAACGGCTGTTGGAGCGGCACGGCGTCCAGCCGGTACGGGTACGACCCGTTGAGCCTGGCCGTGGGCGCGCTGCTCGGTGGTGCCGACACGGTGGTCGCCGGCATCGGACGGATCGGCAGCGTGGCGTCGGCGCACGTCGGCGCGCACCTCGTCCGGCAGGTCGGCCGGGGCGTTCCGGTGATCACAGCACTGCGGCACGCGCAACGGCAGATTCGTACGGAGCATCCCGACCTCGGCCCGTTCGAGTGGGCCGGACTGTGCGGCGTGGGTGCCGGTCGGTGATCCGCCGGTCGCCGTTGCCCGACGGTTTCCACGGTGTTTCCTCGTCGGTCCCAACTGGATACGACGGTCCGTGGTGATCGCGTCACGCCGGAGGGAAACTGGGTGTGTGGAATGGATCCCGGTTGTCGGTGTGGTCTGTGGGGCGGTCATCGCTCTGACCAGTGCGTTGATGGTGGAGGCGCAGCACAATCGCGCCCAGCGTCGCCAGCATCGTGAGGCGGAGCGGGTTCGCTACTGTCTGGAGTTCGCCCTGGCGCTCGACTCGGCGCACAGCGCGTTGCGTGAGGTGGCCCAGGACCATGACGTTTCCCGGGACCGCCTCCGGCCCGCCAACCGGGCGGTCCACCGGGCGGGTGTCTTCGCCACCCGGGAGCGGTTGCTCGTGGCCGGGACGGTGGATCTCGTCAAGGCCGGGGAACTGGCCTACGACCGGTTGATCGCCGTCCGCAACGCGGTACGCACCGGCGCGACCCTCCAGTCGAGGGAGTACCACCAGGCCTACCACGCGTTCACCGAGGCGGTCTGGCAGCTCAGGATGGCGGCGCGGGCGGACCTCGACCAGGTCGTGCTGGAACCGGCGGACCTGGACCGGCGGAGCTGGTCGGAGCGGGAGGGCTGCCGCTGGTGCCTCGAACCGGCGTCCCGGGAGCCCGATCCGTCACCGGTCTGAGGTGGGCCGGCGACGCGGCCCGGGGGACGCTGACAGGGCCGACGTGATCCGGTCCAGCGCCGCGGCGAGTGAGCGCCGTCGGTAGCTGTTTCCTGTCGCCTGACGCAACGGGAAGCAGCATTCCCGCCCGGAAGACCAACTCGCCGCAACGGCGACGCCAGCACCCGCTGCGGGTGCTGGCGTCGGGTCGGCGGGGACGTCGGTCAGCCCTTGGCCTCCCGCTTGGCCATCTGCGGTTCGGCACCCCGGCCGACCTTGCGCAGAGCGTCACGCAACTGATGCTCGGTCATCTTGGAGTTCCCCTCGATGCCGGCCTGGTGGGCCTGGCGGCGCAGGTCGTGAATCTGCTCCCGGTCTGCCATGTCAACCTCCCCGTGTCCGTTCCCGCCCGAGCAACCTGCTCGGGCGGTCGATGCCGGTGGCTTCCCGGCTCCGGGACCGGCAAACACCCGGGGGCAGCGGTCATGCCCGGCGACCACCCGTCACTGCTCGTCGTCGACGACGTCGGTCTGGTTGTCGTGGGTGACAGTGGCCGGGAGGTGCTCGTCCGGCTGGGGCGCCTGTGCCATGGTGTGGTGGGGATCCCCGTCCGGGGAGAACAGCACCCGGTCGGTCTTCGGGGTCTTCTCCTGGTCTTCCTCCGGTTCGGTCATCTCCAGGTTCCTTCCGTTTCCGACCAACCGCTGGCCCTGTCTCATCCCGGGAGCAGACGACGCAGAACGCCCCGGGCGGTGGCGACGCTGCGGTAGGACTGCACCAGGTACGAGCCGAGCACGATGTTCGCGCCGGCCAGTGCGGGCACCACGTACTGGGCGACGCGCTGGCGGCGCTGCCACACCGCGATCTCCTCGGGGGTGCCCGTGGTGGGCAGGGTGGCGTCCTTGACGTCCACCTGGCTGCCACGCTGGCGGGCCTCCTCGGCGAGTTGTCCGATTCGGGTGCCGCAGTAGGCGGCGTAGCCGGTGGCGGCCGCCCCCAGCACCGCCGTACCCGCCTTGGCCATCCCGACGGACGCGAAACCCTTCTGCAACGCCAGTCGACGACCACCGGTGCGGGCGAGGTAGAGCCCGGCGAGCAGGGTCGCGCCGATGCCCGCCCACTGGACGGGACCGAACCGCCTCCACGCCGACTCCGCCACCCGGATGCGGTCGATGCCCTGCGCCAGGTCGCTGCCGGACTTGTTCACCCCGGCGACGCCCATGACGGTGCCGCCGAACCACAACGCCGATCCGACGTCGTGGACCGCCTGGGCGACGGCGTGGTTGTCGGTCAGGGTCAACTGCATGGTCTGACTCCTCCGCCCGCTGGTGCCGCCGGTGCCGATGCCCCCACCGTAAGGTGACGGCCCCGCGCTTCTCCCGGGTTCCGGCAAACGAGACCACCTCGGGTGCCCCGTCGGGATCGCGGAATCCAGGGGTCGCTCGGCGTGCGAACTCCGTCGGATGGCGGGGCGGTCATCCTGCCGATGGACCGGGGAGCCACCGGCGAGCATGGCGGGTATGGGGCTACGCCGGACCGGGAAGTGGGGGCAGGACCTGCTGCACCGCCGGGAGGACGTGCGGCAGGCGAACTTCCTGGAGCTCTTCGTCGACCTGGTGCTGGTCTTCGCTCTCTCCGGGGTGGTCAACCGGGTGGTCCGGGACATCACCGACGACGAGGCGCTCGTGCGGATCCGGTCGCTGGGCTACCTGCTCGTCCTGGCGCTGCCGTTGATCTGGCTGTGGATCACCACCGCGCACATCACCAGCTGGTTCGACCCCCGTCGCCGTACGATCCAGTGGATGGTGCTGGCCAGCGCCTTCGGGCTGCTGGTCATGTCGTCGTCCCTGCCGGCGGCGTTCGACGGGCGGGCGTGGGCGTTCGTCCTGCCGTACGTGCTCCTGCGCGTCGTACGGCCGCTCATCCTGATCCCCGCCCTGCGCGGGCTCGCGCTGCGGGACCTCTATGTGCGGTCGGTGCTGTGGTGCGTCATGTCCGGAACGATCTGGCTGGCCGGTGTGGCCGTCACCGGTGGGGCGCGGGCCGCTGTCTGGGGGCTCGCCGTCACGGTGGACCTCGTCGCGGCACAGGTGCGGTGGCCGGTTCCGGGGATGAGGCGCCCGCCGGTCAGCGCGTGGGCGATGGACAGCGGCTACCACCTTCCCGAGCGCTACCAGCAGCTGCTGCTGATCGCCCTCGGCGAGAGCGTGCTGGCCGCCGGTATCACCTTCACCAACCAGCGTCTCGATCTACCGACCTGGACGGCGCTCGTGGTGGCCTTCCTGTCGACGGTGCTGCTGTGGCGGATCTACTTCTACCGCTCCGGAGAGGTGCTCGCCGAGGCGGTCACCGCGTCCGGCGACCGCGTCGCGGCCGGCCGGGCGACCGGGGTGGCACACCTGGTGATGGTGGTGGGCATCGTCGCCATCGCGGTCGGCTTCGAGGTCGCCCTGAAGTACCCGGGCGGCCGGCCCGAGCCGTCCTGGCTGGCGGTGATCCTCGGTGGTCCCGCCCTCTTCCTCTACGGCCGCATCCGGCTGGAACGCGTCGTGTTCGACCGCCTGTCCCGACGCCGGGTCGTCGCCATCGCCGTCCTGGCGGCGGTGGCCCTGCCCCTCGCGTTCGCCCCGCCACTGGCCGCCTCGGTGGTCGCGGCGGTCGTGCTGCTCGGCGTCGCGCTCGCCGACGCCCGGCACGCCGCCGGTCGTCCCGCCGAAGCGCCCTCGCCGGCCCACTGACCACCGGACCCGGTACGGGGTACCGGCGCGCGTCACCCGGTGCGGACGTCGGTCGACTCCCGCGCGGACGACCTGCCCTCCGTCCGGGGACGCGGTCGCCTCCGGTCCGCGTCCTGCCGGTCGTGGTCGTCGGCGGGGCCTTCGATGCGGGTGACCGGGGCGACCACCAGGTCGTGGATCCGCCAGTCGAGGTCGCGGACCCAGGCGCCGAGGTCCTCCAGCCGTTCGACCAGCCGATCGGTGCCGGGCACCGGCACGACGAGCAGTTCGCCGACGAAGACGTGGCCCTCCTCGCGCAGCCGCAGCCAGGCGTCGGCGATCCAGTCGTGGTCGCGGACGGCGGTGAGGAGCTCGTCGGGCAGGGGGTGCGGCCGGCTGCCGTCGACCACGCGGGGTCGGCTGTCCATGAGGTTCGCGACCGCGCTGCGCAGGGTGCGGATCCCGTCCCGGACGATGTCGCCACCGATGATCAGCGCGGCCACCGCGTCGGCCCACCACAGGCCGGCACCGATGCCGAGGACGCCGAGGATCGCCGCACCGGCGGTCAGCCAGTCGGCCCGGTTCATCTCCGCGTCGGCGTGGAGCACCTTGTCGTGCAGTTGCCGGGCGATGCGCTGTTTGATCCGGCCGAGCAGGATCGCCGGCACCATCGTGGCGAACAGCACCACGATCATCAGCCAGCCCAGCCAGAACCGGTGACCGAACACCTCGATCAACCCGATCGGCGGGCGTTCCCGGGCGAGCAGGCGGACGGCGGAGTCGTAGACGACGTACCCGCCGAGGCCGAGCAGGGCGACCGAGCCGGCCAGGAAGGCGATGCTGACCGAGCGGTGGTAGCCGTACGGGAAGCGGGGATTGGGCCGGCGGTTGCGGAACCGGGCGGCGACCAGGAAGGCGAGCGGCGGCACCAGACCGAGCATGTCCTCGATCCAGGCCGCCTTCATCGCCTGGGACTGGCCGAGGGTCAGGGCCAGCAGGGTGATCGCCACGACGAAGAACCCGATGGTCCACCACTCCAGCCGCACCGCCCGCCGGTGCAGGGCGGCCTGTTCCGGTGGCAGTTCGAACCGGTCGTACACCCTCACGCCGCCGCCTCCTCCCGCTCGGCGTCGACCAGCAGCTCCTCGACCTCGCCGTGCGACAGCGCCAGCAGGAACCGCTCCACCTCGACCTGCCAGCCGTTCTCGCCCAGCGGCACCGCCCACACGTGGTCGTGCTTGGCGAGGTCGTGTCCGCCGTCCCGCAGTCCCAGCTCGGCCAGTCGCCACTGGCCGACGACCACCGGCAGCCCCTCCCGGCCGGTCACCTCGGGGACCGGCACCGGCACGGCGTCCTCGCCGCGCAACGCGGCGATCTCGGCGGTGCCGGCCGGGGCGGCCACCCGGGCACCGGCCAGATCCGGCGGCGCGGCCACCCCGTCGGGCACCGCCACGACCGTACGCATGGTGACGTAGGGCCGGGTCAGCGCGGCCTGCTTCGTCCAGGGCGCCTTCGCGTCGAGTCCACCGACGACCAGGTCGAGGACCCGGTCCTTCAGCGCCGCCATCAGCGTGGACTCCGAACCCGGGTACCACTCGACCCGGGCGTCCAGCCGTTCCGCCAGGCGCTGCACCAGCCGTGCCTCGGCTCCGGTGACCGTGCCGTCGTCGGCGACCCGGGTCCAGGGTGGCGCCTCGCTCACCCCGACCCGCAGCACCCCGCCGCGGACGTCGTCCAACGTGGTGCCGGCGTCCCGCGGCCATCGGCAGCCGGACACCGCCAGCAGCAGGACGACACCGGCCAGAGCGAACGTCGTCCGCCGCGTCCACCCTCGTTTCCGGCGTCCCACCACCGCGTCCACCTGCCTCTTCGTACCCGGGGCCGCCCCCGGACCGCTCCCGGGTCAATCCACGGGACCGCTCCCGGGCCGCCTCGACGCCTTGCCGGCGTCTCCGTCGGACCACCGACGAGGTGCCCTTCGCCTCCGGGCCTGAAACCTCGCCGGTGGGCGGGAGGGAACGGCATCGGAGCACCCCGGCGGGGCCGCCTCCGCGAACCGGCCTCCACCTGCCGGTACGTCACGGAGAGTGGGTTACTCGACGTGGTAAGTATTGCGATATTTATGGAAATAGGTAATGAGAAGCATTCATATCCAGGCTCATTCGTATTTTCGATCTGGCGGTGTCGTGGCCGGTGGGGCGACCATCGGTTCCGCCGGCGACGGGGTGGCCTCACCCGGGCAGGCCTACTGGAACCGGTTGACCATCTACCTGACCAGCGGGCCGGCGCTCACCGGCGCGGCCATCTGCGACAAGTGGAACCCATCCGAGACCAGGATCGTCGGCCCCGGCTGGGTGTACCGCAACAACGTGGTGACGCCCGCCTCGACGTTGCGCGTATCTCCTCAAATGGTGGCAAACCAGCCCAAGATATATCGCATCTGTCGGGCGCCCTGCCCGGTCAGAGTCGCCGATGTCGGTTGGTTTGTGCGCGCGGACGGCCTATGGTGGGCCGATGCGTCTGCCCGTCCGTCCGGCCCGTACCGTCACCACCCCGGTGGCGCGTCCGGTGCTGCGCGGGGGAGCGGGGCGGAGCGCCGGGGTCATTCCCGCAGCGGGCCCCAGCGGGCTGCCGAGCCCGGTGCCGGCCGGTCGTGGCCCTCCCGGAGATGACGATCCAGTAGTCCACAAGGTCATCTCCCCAGGGCGAAGCGGCATACCGCTTCGGCCCTTTTCTTTTTTCCAGACAAGAGGGCATCGACATGAGCATCCAGACGTCCGGCGCGACCCAGCCGCAGTGGCTGACCGCGCTGCACGCCACGCTGGTCTCCCAGTTCGAGGAGCAGAGCGCCAGACTGACTCAACTGACCGCGGACACCGGTGACCCGCAGCAGGCCCACACCCAGGCGGCCCTGGTGGCGGCCACCCGGCAGAGCCTGGAGCAGATCACCGGCGCGCTGCGACGGATCGCCGAGGGGCGCTACGAGGTGTGCGAGAAGTGCGGCGGGGCGATCCCCGTCGAGCGCCTGCAGGCACTACCGCACGCCCGGTTCTGCGTGCCGTGCCAGCAGAAGCACGGCCACTGACCACGGTTCGCCGACGGTGGCGGGGCGTCGACGCCCCGCCACCCGCTGCCGCCCGCACCCGTGTCGAGGTGACCGGGAGCATCCGGCGGCGCTGGTCGCCGTGGCGTCCCGGCGTCGCGCCCGGCCACGGGTTTGACATTGGTTTGTCATGGTTGTCGTCCGGCCGGCCCGGCTATGGTGGCCCCATGCAGACCCGGCCGGCCCGTTTCGGCGTCGCCCAGCGCAAGCCGCTGTCGGCGCTGGCCGTGCTGGCCGCGTTGGTGATGGTGCTCTGCGCCACCCGGACGGTCGGCCTGTGCATCGTGTTCCGGCTGACCCGGCGGGCCGTTCCCGGCTGTGTGCCGGCCTGGTCCGCGGACCGGGCCCCGCCGGTCCCGGTGGCCCGCGTCTGAGACGTCGTCCACCCGACCGGATCGCGTCGCGTGTCGGACCTCCCCGCCGGAACCCTGGTCACCGGCGCGGGCGGACGGTGCCGCGTGCCCGTCCGGTGGATCGCGTGCGGGCCGGTCGGGTGCGTGGCGGGCCACTGCCGCATCCGTCCGCCCCGTCCGGATCACCGGCGGCCGGGTCGACGCCGACCGGCGCGACGTCGCGGGCGGGCCGTCCACCCTGGCGCACCCCTGTCGTCGTCACCGCTGTGGAGTTGTCATGGACCTCGAGTCGACCCCGCTGCCTGGCATCGGGCTCCGGCATTCGTTCGTCACCGAGGAGGGCCGTCGGATCGGCGTGGTGGTCCACCACGTCGGTGGCCGTCGGGACCTCGTACACGACGACGGCGTCGACCCCGACAGCGCCTGCAGCCTGGCCCTGACCCGCGCCGAGGCGATCGCCCTGGCCCGCCTGCTCGGCGTCCTCGACGTCGTGGAGGGCGCCGGTGCCGGGTGCGCCACCGGCGGGCACGTCCGGGGGGCGTGACGGCGATCGTGGTGGTCCGCCCCGGCGGCCTCGCGTTTCCCGGTCACCCCGACAACGTTCGACCGGGCCGAAGGACCCCCGGCCCCGGGACCGGACCGCCTGGCGCGGGGCCGGCCGGGGCAATGGCGGGAACGGTTACCGTACGAGGTGCGGACGTCACTGCCGTGGTGCTTTCTGGTCGTCTGACCCTTCGCATTACCGGTCGGACGTCGGTGCGCGATCAGTCAATATTCGACAATCGATCGGACGGGTGGGCATCACCGATCGGTCAACTGTGACCGGTCGTATTGGACGGTAGAGTCGCGCTCTAATTCGTGGGCACCACCGCACCGGGAGAGTGGCGATGGAAGAATCCGAGGACCGGCGCTGGTACCAGGTCGTCGTCAACGACGAGGAGCAGTACTCGATCTGGCCGGACGGGTCGGACATTCCGGCCGGCTGGCGGCCGGTCGGGGTAAGCGGCGACCGGGCCAGCTGTCTGGCGCACATCGACGAGGTCTGGACCGACATGCGTCCACGCAGCTTGCGGAACTGGCTGGCCGACCGGGACCGGGTCGGCTGACGGTCCCGCCGCCGGATGGGGCGTGCCGGTGCTCCGGCGCGCCCCGGGTCGCCGGTGGGCGACCCGGGATCCCCGCCCGCGCCGCGATCGGCTTCCCCGCCCACCGAAATCCATTGTGGAACAAACGCTTCCGGTCCTTCCGGGAATCGTGCCGGTTTCCCTCCTGTCGGGCGGACCGGTGGTGGTCCGTCCGATGGTGACCGACGACCGGCGAACCGGGATCGTGACTGTTGACAGACCTGAATCGCCCTCGTAGCTTCTTGTCTGCCGTAGCCGCCGCCGGAAATCCTGCTGAGCAAGGCGGATAACGGGCGGCAGAATTCCGCATTCCCCAAGGTCATCTCTGGTTTCTAGGGTGTTTCTTGTCCGGTTCGCCGGATGTGAAGGAGTACAGGTGCCGGCAATGTCCTCCGACGCAGACACCGACGGCCGGTACGGCACGGTCACGTTGCAACCGGGCATGCTCTTCACCCAGGAACACCAGCCCGGGTCGGGCATCGACATCCTCCAGGTGGTCGTCGACTGGCCGGCGCCGTTGGATCCGACCGCCATGCGGGCCGCCTGGCAGCACGCCACCGCCCGGCATCCGGTGCTGCGCACCGCCTTCGTCTGGCCCGGTGACGGCCAACCGGCGCAGGAGGTCCGCGCGCGGGCGAGTCTGCCGGTGGTGCACCACGACTGGTCCGTCCGGTCGCCCGCCGGCCGTGCCGAGCGGCTGGCCCGCTTTCTCGCCGACGACCGGGCCGCCGGCTTCGACTCCTCGACCGCGCCGCTGGCCCGCGTCACCCTGATCACGCACGGGGCGGAACGGCACACCCTGGCGGTCACCCTGCACCACGCCATCCTCGACGGGCGCTCGGTGCACATGCTGCTCGACGAGGTCTGCGCCGAGCACGACGCGCTCGTTGCCGGTCGCCCGTACGTGGCCCCGCAGCGACCGCCGTTCCGCGACTACGCGGTGTGGGCGGCCAGCCGACCACTGCACACCGACCGGCGGTTCTGGAGCACCCGGCTGGCCGGGGCGCGGTTGCCGACCCCGTTGCCGCTGACCGGCCGTCCGGACGCCCCACCCCGTGACACGTCGTCGGTCCGCGAGACGACCCGGTCCCTCGACGCCGGGACCTCCGCCGCCCTCGTCGCCACGGCCCGGAGCGTCGGAGTGTCCCTCGGCACCCTGGTCACCGCGGCCTGGTCGGTGCTGCTGCACCGCTACGCCGGAACAGACGACGTGGTGTTCGGCTCCACCCGCACCTGCCGCCGGGACACGGTGGACGGGGCCGACCGGATGCTGGGCCTTCTGATCAACACGGTGCCGACCCGGATCCGGGTCGAGCCGGACCGGCCGGTACGCGACTGGCTGCTCGACGTCCGGCGGCAGATCGACGAGGTCCGCCCGCACCAGCTCGCCCCGCTGGGCGAGATCCAGCGCTGGAGCGGCGTGCCGGCCAGCACCCCGCTCTTCGACAGCCTCCTGATGTACGAGCACCAGGACCTCCAGACTGCGCTGAGCCGATCGGTGCCCGGCTGGGGCGAGCGGGTCGCCCGTGTCCACCGGCACCCCGGTCCGCCCGTCACCGTCTGCGTCTACGGCGAGCCGACGCTGACCGTGCTCCTCTACCACGACCGCCGCCGGCTCTCCGAGGCCGGTGCGGACGCGATGCTGCGCCAGTTCCTGCTCGTCCTCACCGGGCTGGCCGCCGGAACCGACCGGCCGGTGTCCGCGCTGCCCCTGACCGACCCGACCGACCGGGCCCTGCTGGCCGGCTTCCACACCACCGCTGACCCCGCCGGGGCGTACCCGGCCGACGCCACCGTGCCGGCGCTGGTCGCCGCCGTGGCCCGCCGACAGCCCGACGCGGTCGCCCTGGTCGGCGCCGACGGCACCACCCTGCGCTACCGCGAGCTGGAGGAGAGCGCCGACCGTCTCGCCGACCGGCTCGTGGCCGCCGGCGTGCGACCGGACGAGCCGGTGGCGGTGGCCCTGCCCCGCTCGGTGGACCTGGTCGTCACGCTCCTCGCCGTGCTCAAGGCCGGCGGCGCGTACCTGCCGCTGGACCCGGACGACCCGCCGGCCCGGATCCGGCAATTGCTCGCCGTCGCCGGGGATCCGCTGGTGCTGGCCACCGGTGACGTGCCCGGCGCGACCCGACTGCTCCGCCTGGACCAGCCCGCCGTCGACCGGTCGGCCCCCGACGCGCCCACCGCCGCCGGTCAGTCGTCCGGAGTCCCGGTCCCCGCCACCGACCGTGCGGTGCCGGCCCGGCGGCTGCACCCGTCCGGGCTGGCCTACGTCAGCTTCACCTCCGGGTCCACCGGCACCCCGAAGGGGGTCGCGGTCCCGCACGCCGCCGTGGTCCGCCTCGTCCACCAGCCGGGCTACCTGTGCCTGGGCCCGGACGAGACCGTGCTGCACCTGGCCCCGGTGGCGTTCGACGCGGCCACCCTGGAGATCTGGGGCGCCCTGGCCAACGGCGCCCGGCTGGTGGTGGCCCCGGCCGGCGCGCCCGACCTCGCCGACCTGGCCCGGCTGCTGCGCCGGGAACGGATCTCCGTGCTCTGGCTGACCGCCGGCCTCTTCCACCAACTGGTCGAGTTCGACCCGGAGTGCCTCGCCGGGGTCGGCCAACTGCTCGCCGGTGGGGACGTGCTCGCCCCGGAGGCGGTCCGCCGGGCGCTCCGGGTGCGCGGCGGCGCGCCCCTGGTCAACGGGTACGGTCCGACCGAGAACACCACCTTCACCTGCGTGCACCCGATGACCGACCCGCAGGCGGTGCCGGACCCGGTGCCGATCGGCCGTCCGGTGCCCCGGTCCACGGTGTACGTCCTCGACCCGCAGGGACGCGAGGTGCCGGTCGGGGTGCCCGGCGAGCTGTACACCGGCGGCGTCGGGCTGGCCCGGGGCTACCTCGGCCGTCCGGGGGCGACCGCGGCGGCGTTCCTGCCGGACCCGTTCGACCCGCGTCCGGGCGCCCGGATGTACCGCACCGGCGACCTGGTCCGCTGGCGGCCCGACGGCACCCTCGACTTCCTCGGGCGCATCGACGGGCAGGTCAAGATCCGGGGCTTCCGGGTCGAGCCGGGCGAGGTGGCCGCGGTGCTGCGTACCCACCCGGACGTCGGGGACGCGGTCGTGGTCGTCGACGGGGAGGGGGAACGACGCCGGCTGCTCGCCTACCTGACCCCTCGACCCGGCCAGGCCGTGCCGATCCCCGAGGACCTGGCCCGGTACGCCGCCGAGCGGCTCCCCGTCCACCTGCGCCCGGCCGCCCACCTGGTCCTGCCCGCCCTGCCGCTGACCCGTAACGGCAAGGTCGACCGCCGGGCCCTGCCGCTGCCGGAACCGCCGCCGGACCGGCCGCCCGCCGACCTGACCGATCCGGCCCACCTCCGGCTGGCCGAGGTCTGGGCCGAGCTGCTCGGCGCCGCGCCGGCCCGCGCCGACGACGACTTCTTCCTCCTCGGCGGGAACTCGCTGCTGGCCACCCGGCTCACCTTCGTCGTGGCCGACCGGTTCGGCGTCGACCTGCCGGTCCGCCTGGTCTACGAGCGGCCGACACTCGCCGCGCTGGCCGACGCCGTCGCCCACCACGCCTCCGGCGTGCGGGCCGCGTCCACCGGGGTGGTCCGCCGGGACCGGCGCGGGTACCGGTCGACGCAGAGTCCGACCGGCGCCGCCACACCGCTCCGGAGCGCCCCTGTCCCGCCGCCGGCCCCGGCGCCCACGTCGGCTGCCCCGCCCACGTCGGCCGGCGTGCCGGCGTCGGCTGCCCCGCCCACGTCGGCCGGCGTGCCGGCGTCGGCTGTCCCGCCCGTGGCGGCC
The DNA here is from genome assembly GCF_900091495.1 of Micromonospora echinospora. Classification (NCBI taxonomy): domain Bacteria; kingdom Bacillati; phylum Actinomycetota; class Actinomycetes; order Micromonosporales; family Micromonosporaceae; genus Micromonospora; species Micromonospora echinospora. The sequence continues at coordinate 5,710,920 of NZ_LT607413.1, forward strand.
GTCCCGCCCGTGACGGAGCCGGTCACGCCGTCCGCGCCACCCGGGGCGGGCCGCGCCGGGGGACCGGCCCACCTGGTCCGTCCGGTCCCCGGGCCGTGGGCGCTGTGGCGCTGGGTCGGGTTGCGGGCCGCCGGCTTCCCGATCGAGACGCTGACCGCCCTGGGGGACGGGGACCTGGTCCAGGCCGCCGACGCGCTGCTGACGGCCGGGGAACGGCTCACCGGGGCCCGACGAGACCTGGCCGAACGGCTGCGCCGGGCGCGGGCGGCCAGCCCGGCGGGGGAGCGGACCGGCTGGAACCGGGCGGTCCGTCAGCTCCGCCGGGACACCCCACCGGAGCCGCTGCCCGCCGGTGCCGCGTCGGTCGACGGCGGGGTGCTCGTCCACGCCCACGCGGCGCTCCGCGCCGCTCACGACGCACGGGACGTCGCGCTCGCGGCGTACCGGGCCGCGTACGACCGGGCCGGCGCGGCCCGCGCCGAGGCGTTGCGGGCCACCGCCGCCGACCCGCTGTTCCGCGAGGCGGTGACCTGGCAGAACCGGCACGCGCTGCGCACCGGCGTCGACCCGGTCCGGGCCGCCGGGGACCGGCGCGACTCCCGGCACCGCCAGCACGAGGCGCTGGTCGCCACCTACCTCCAGCGCTACTGCGTCAAGAACGACACCATCGGCTTCTTCGGCCCGGTCGGCTGGGCCCGGATCACCGACGCCCCACCCGCGCTCGCCGTCCACCACGGTGCCGCACCGCTCGCCCGTCGCACCGTCTACCTGGAGAACTGGGCGGTGGTGGAGGTGGCCGAGGCCCTCGCCGCCCGTGACCCGGGGCTGCGGCCGTGGCTGGTGCCGCGCCGGATGCCCTTCCTGGCCGTCCTCGGCGACGAGCTGCGCATGCCGCTGACCCCACCGGTCGACCTGCCGCCGGCGACGGCCCGGCTGCTGCGCGCCTGCGACGGCACCCGGCCGGCCGGCGAGATCGCCGCCGCGCTGGTCGCCGACCCGGCCACCGGGATCGCCACCAGCGAGCAGGTCTACCGGATGCTCGACGAGCTGCGCCGGGAACGCCGGATCTCGTGGTCGCTGGAGGTGCCCAAGGAGGACCTCTTCCCGGAACGCGCGCTGCGGGCCCGACTCGCCGCGATCGGCGATCCGGCCGTACGGGAACCGGCCCTGGCCGCCCTCGACGACCTCGAACGGGCCCGCGACGAGGTGACCGCGGCAGCCGGGGACGCCGACCGACTCGGTGCGGCGATCGAGGCGCTGGAGGAGAGGTTTACCTCGCTCACCGGCACCGCCCCGACCCGCCGCGCCGGCCGGACCTACGCCGGGCGGACCCTGGTCTACGAGGACTGCCGGTCCGGCACCGAGGTCACCCTCTCCACCGACCTCGTCGCCACCTGCTGGCCGGCGCTGACCCTGCTGCTGGAGAGCGTCCGCTGGTTCACCTCCGCCGGGGCGGCGCTGTTCCGGCGGGCCTTCACCGAGCGGTACCGGGAACTGGTGGCCCGCGTCGGCAGCGACACGGTGTCCTTCGCCGACTTCTGGCTCTGGGCCAACGACCTGCTCTTCGACCCGCCGGAGAAGCTGATCGCGCCGGTGGTGCGCGCGCTCCAGGACCGGTGGGCGAAGATCCTGCCCGAAGCCGTCGACCACCGGATCACCGCGGTCTCCGCCGACCTGCGGGACCGCGTGGCGGAGGCGTTCGCCGCGCCCCGCCCCGGCTGGGTCGGCGCGTACCAGCACAGTCCGGACGTGCTGCTCGCCGCGGACGGGCCGGACGCGGTGGCGCGCGGGGACTTCCACTGGGTGGTCGGCGAGGTGCACCCGGGGGTGAACACGCTGCGGTCGGCGCTGTTCGTCGCCCAGCACCCCGCGCCGGAGGAGCTCCGCGCCGCGATGGCCGCCGACCTGCCGTACGGCCGGATCACCCTGGCCGCCACGGGGGAGGAGGGCGGCGCGTCGTCCCGGCTGACCGACAAGCTGGTCACCGACCGGGACCTGCACCTGGTTTTCGGCCACGACAGCTGCGGGCTCGACCCGGTCACGTCGCTGCCGGTGGCCGACTGCCTCCTGGGGCCGGTCGACGGCGTGCTGACCGTGCACAGCCGGGACGGCCGGCACCGGCTGCCGCTGACCGAGGTGCTGGGGGAGGCGCTGATGGTGCAGCTGGTGCAGCGTTTCGACATCCGGCGGCCGGCCGACCACCAGCCCCGGATCACCGTCGACCGGGTGGTGCTGGCCCGGGAGAGCTGGCGGTTCAGCGCCGCCGGGCTGGACTTCGCCGGGCTGCCCGACGAGGGCGAGCGGTTCCACCACGTCCGGCGCTGGCAGCGGGAGCACGCCCTGCCCCGGCACGTCTTCGTCAAGACACCGGCCGAGGAGAAGCCCTTCCACCTGGACTTCGCCAGCCTCGCCGCGGTGGACGTCTTCGCCCGCGCGGTGCGTCGCGCCGCAGGCCACGACCCGGAGTCCACCGTACGGCTCACCGAGATGCTGCCCGGTCCGGAGCAGGCCTGGCTCACCGACGCGCAGGGCCGGCACCGGACGGCGGAACTGCGCCTGGTCGCCGTCGACACGCGTACCCCCGGCCCGGTCGAGAAGACCGTGCCCGGCACTCCGGCCGCCGACCGGCGGTCGGACCGTCCCCACCGCACCCAGGCGGGAGTATGAACACCGAAACCTATGTCCTGCCGTCGTCGTTCACCCAACGTCGACTGTGGATGATCGACCAGATGGCCCCGGGCGCGGTGACCTACCACATCGCCTGGGCGGTCGAACTGGACGGCCCGCTCGACGTGGCCGCGCTGGAGGCCACCCTGAGTTGGCTGGTGGACCGGCACGAGGCGCTGCGCACCCACTTCACCGCCGTCGACGGGGAACCCGCCCAGGTGGTCGCCCCGGCCGCGCCGGTCCGGCTGCCCGTCGTCGACGGCGGCGAGCACTGGCCCGACCTGGTGGACGCCGCCGCCCGGGAGCCCTTCGACCTGGACACCGGCCCGCTGGCCCGGTTCGGGCTGATCCGCCGGTCCGCCGACGCGCACGTGCTCACCGTCGTGGTGCACCACGCGGTGGCCGACGGCTGGTCGTTCGGGGTCGTCTTCCGTGAACTCGCCGCCGGGTACGCCGCCCTGGCCGCTGGCGCCCACCCCGACCTGCCCCCACCGCCGGTGCAGTACGCCGACTTCGCCGTCTGGCAGCGCGAGCAGGACGAGCAGGGCGCCTTCGACGCCGACCTGGACTTCTGGCACGCCGAGCTGGCCGGCGCGCCGACCCTGCTGGAGCTGCCCGCCGACCGGCCCCGCCCGGCCGAGCAGACCGACGCCGGCGGCGAGGTCCGGTTCGGCTTCCCCGAGACGCTGACCGCCCGGCTGCGCGCCGGCCGGGACGGCACCCTGTTCACCCGGCTGCTGGCCGGCTTCCAGGTGCTGCTGCACCGGCTCACCGGCGCCGACGACCTGCTGGTGGCGGTGCCGGTGGCCGGGCGGACCCGACCGGAGACCCGGGACGTGGTGGGCTTCTTCGCCAACACCCTCGCGCTGCGGGCCCGGTTCACCGACCGGCCGGACTTCGCCGGGGTGCTCGCCCAGGCCCGGGCCTCCGCCACCGCCGTCCAGGCCCGCCAGGACGTCCCCTTCGACCGGATCGTGGACCGGCTGGCCCCCAGCCGCAGCCTCGCCCACGCCCCCGTGGTGCAGGTGATGTTCGCCCTGGACGAACCGTCCGCCCCGGTCGAGGCGGCCGGCCTGCGGATCACCCCACGCCTGTGGGAGAACGGCACGGTCAAGTTCGACCTGACGTTCACCGTCGAGGACCGGCCGGACGGCCTGACGGGCCGGATAACCTACCGCACCGACCTCTACGACTCCGCCCGCGTCGCCGGCCTCGCCGACCGGTACCTCACCCTCCTCGCCGTCGCCCTGGACCGGCCCGGCACCCCCGTCGGCGAGCTGCCGATGCTCGACGCGGGGGAGCGGGAGCGGCTGCTGCGCGCCGGCAACGACACCGACCTGCCGCTGCCCCCGGTGGCGACGGTCGCCGAGCTGCTCGACCGCTACCCGCCCGTCGACGTCGACGCCGTGGCGGTCGCCGCGCCGGGCGGCACGATCAGCCACCGGGACCTCGCCGTACGCGCCAACCGGATCGCCCATTTGCTGCGCCGCCACGGCGTCGGCCCGGACACCCCGGTCGGGCTCTGCCTCGGCCGGGGCACCGACCTGGTCGCGGCGGTCCTCGGCGTCTGGCGGGCCGGCGCCGGCTACCTGCCCCTCGACCCGGGGCTGCCGACCGACCGCCTCGCCACCATGCTGGCCGACGCCGCCCCGCCGGTGGTGCTCACCGACGCCACCGGCGCTGCCCACGCCGCCGGGGCGGTCGCCGCCGGCACTACCGCGCCGGTCGTGCTCCGCCTCGACCAGCTCGACCCGACCGGGCTTCCCGCCGACCCGCCGCCGGTCGCCGGTCACCCGGACGCGCTGGCCTACCTGCTCTACACCTCCGGCTCCACCGGCCGTCCCAAGGGCGTCGCGGTCACCCACGGCGCGGTGGTCAACCTGCTCGTCGGGTTCCACCGGCTGCTCGACCTGACCCCCGCCGACCGGGTCGCCGCCATCACCACCCCGGCGTTCGACATCTCCGTGGTGGAGCTGGTGCTCCCGCTGTTGGCCGGCGCCCGGATCGAGATGCTCGACGCGGACACCGCGCTCGACGCCACCGCCCTGCACGCCGCCCTCACCGACCGGGGCGTCACCGTGCTCCAGGGCACCCCGGCGACGTGGCGGATGCTGGTCGCCGCGGGGGGCGTACCGGCCGGGGTGCGGCTGCGGATCAGCGGCGGCGAGGCGCTCACCCGCGACCTGGCCGACCGGCTGCGCGCCGACGGAGCGCGGGTGCTCAACGGGTACGGCCCGTCGGAGACCACGATCTACTCCTCGGCCGGTCCGGTCGACGCCACCGGTCCGGTCGACCTGGGGCGACCCTGCGCGAACACCCGCGTCCACCTGCTCGACGCGGCCGGCGAGCCGGTGCCCGACGGGGTGGTCGGTGAGATCCACATCGGCGGCGCCGGGGTCGCCCGGGGCTACCACGGCCAGCCGGGACCGACCGCCGACCGGTTCCGGCCCGACCCGTTCGGCGACCGTCCCGGCGGGCGGCTCTACGCCACCGGCGACCTGGCCCGGCGGCTGCCCGGCGGGCGGCTGGAATACCTCGGCCGGGCCGACCAGCAGGTCAAGGTGCGCGGGTTCCGGATCGAGCTGGGCGAGATCGAGGCCGCGCTGCGCGACCAGCCCGGCGTCCGGGACGCCGTGGTGACCACCTGGGGTACGGGGGCGGACGTCCGGCTCGCCGCCTACGCGGTCACCGAGCCGGCCGGCGCCGACGCCGCCTCGCTCTGGCCGCCGGTGCGCGCCGCGTTGGCCCGTCGCCTGCCCGAGTACATGGTGCCGGCGACCCTGGTCGTCCTCGACGCGCTGCCCCGCACCGCCAGCGGCAAGCGGGACCGGCGGGCGCTGCCCGAGCCGACCTGGCGGGAGACCAGCGGCGACGGGCCCGTCGCACCGCGCGACCCGGTCGAGGAGCAGCTCGCCGCGCTCTGGCGGGACGTGCTCGGCCGGGACGAGGTGGGCGTGCACGACAACTTCTTCGCCCTCGGCGGGCACTCGCTCACCGCGACCCGGTTGATCGCCCGCGTCCGCACCACCTTCGGCACCGAGTTGGCGCTGCGCAGCCTCTTCGCCGCGCCCACCATCGCCGAACTCGCCGTCATCGTCGCCGCCGGGGTCGAGGCCCCCGCCGGCACCGACCGCATCGGTCCCGCCGGGCCAACCCCGCAGGACCTGCTCGCCTCACTCGACGACCTCTCCGACAGCGAGGTCGACGCGTTGCTGGACACCCTGATCGCCGAGGAGGACATGTGACCCCGCACCGGGAACGGGTGGTCGTCATCGGAGCCGGCCTGGCCGGTTCACTCGCCGCGCTCTACCTCGCCCGGCGGGGCCACACGGTCGACGTCCACGAGCGACGGCCCGACCCCCGCACCGCCCCGCCCGGCGCGGGCGGCCGGTCGATCAACCTCGGCCTCTCCGCCCGGGGCATGCGTGCCCTCGACGGGGTGGGTCTCCTCGACGACGTGCTCAAGCGCAGCGTGCCGATGCGTGGCCGGGTGGTGCACGCCCCGGACGGCTCGGTGCGCTTCCAGCCGTACGGGGTGCGGGAACACGAGATCCTCCACTCGGTGCTCCGGGACGAGCTGATCTCACTGGTCGTGGAGGCCGCCGAGGCGGAACCGGGGGTGCGGTTCCACTTCGGCAGCCGGCTGCTGCGGCTGGACCGGGACACCGCGACCGTCGAGGTCGCCCCGACCGGTGGCGGGGAGCCGATCCGGATCACCGCCGACTGGGTCGTCGGCGCCGACGGGGTGTTCTCCACCGTCCGGCAGCAGATGCAGCACGGACTGCGCAGCGACTACGCCCAGGAGTTCCTGCCCTGGGGGTACAAGGAGCTGACCATCCCGGTCGGCCCGGACGGCCGGCCCCGGGTCCGGCTGGAGGCGTTGCACGTCTGGCCCGGCCACGAGGCGCTGATGGTGGCGCACCCCAACCGGGACGGCTCGCTGACCTGCTCGCTGTTCATGGCCCACGAGGGGCCGGTGAGCTTCGCCGCGCTGGACACCCCGGCGGCGGTGCGTGACTTCTTCCGCCGGCACTTCCCCGACGCGGGGGACCTGATGCCGAACCTGGTCGACGAGATCGCCGGACACCCGACCGGGCACCTGGTCACCGTGCGCACCGCCCCCTGGCGGCACGCCGACCGGGTGGTGCTGATCGGGGACGCCGCGCACGCGGTCTATCCGTTCTACGGCCAGGGCATGAACTCCGCGTTCGAGGACTGCCTGGTGCTCGACGGCTGCCTCGCCGACCATCCGACGGACCGGGCGGCGGCGCTGGCCGCGTACGAGGCGGCCCGCAAGCCGCACACCGACGTGCTCGCCGACCTCTCCACCGCCAACTTCGTCGACCTGCGGGACCGGGTGCACCGAACCGGGTACACCCTCTCCGCCGCCGCCGACCGGGTGCTGTCCCGGCTGCTGCCGGGGCGCTGGGTGCCGCTGTACACGATGGTCGCCCACACCACCACCCCGTACGCCGACGCGTTGGCCCGGGCCCGCCGCCAGGAGCGTGTCCTGCGCGGCGCCGGCGCCGGTCTCGCCCTGGGCGCCGTGGTCGCCCTCGCCGCCGGGCTGCGCGCCGGGCGCCGGACCGGGGGGCGGGGGACATCGTGCTGACTCATTCGCTCCTTCCCGGACAGATCCTGTTCACCGCGGCCGACCTCTCCGCCGACCCGCCGCACCCGCTGCTCGACGGCGCGGTCGACCAGCTGCGGGCGGTCGTCGCCTGGGCCCGGGAGTACCTCTGCGAGCCGCACCCGGAGCTGGGCCGCAAGGGACCGGTCTGTCCCTACGCCCAGGGCTCGCTGGACCGGGACACCTTCTACCTGGCCGTGCACCGGGGCGGCAGCGTCGACCCGGTCGAGCTGGACACGGTGCTCGCCGGGTACCGGGACTGGTTCGCCGGCCTGGAACCGCTGGCCGGACCGGCCGCCCAGTTCAAGACGATCCTGCTCACCCTGCCCGACCTGCCCGCCGACGTGGCCCGGGAGACGGTGGACCGCACCCAGGCGCGGCTCAAGCCGGCGTACACCGAACAGGGTCTGATGCTCGGCGAGTTCCACGACGGGCCGCCGGACAAGGGCGGCCTGTGGAACACCGAGTTCCGGCCCCTGCACAGCCCGGTGCCGATGCTGGTGGTCCGGCACATGGTCGCCAGCGACCTGCCGTTCCTCGTCGACGACCCGGTGACCTGCGCGGCGTACCTGCGGTACTTCGCGCACAGCGCGCCCGGCGCGCTGCGCCAGCAGATCGCCGCGGCGGCCGCCCGGCACGGCCTCGTCGTGCCCGAGACCCCCGCCGGTGCGCCGGCGCTGCGCCGGCTGCTCAGTCAGGAGGTGGGATGAGCACGGCCGACGCCGCCGACGCCGGAGCCGCCGGGGCCGCCGCCGGGGACAAGCGGGCCCTGCTCGCCCGGCTGCTCGCCGAACGGGCCCGCGCGCCCCGCCGGCACCCGGCCTCCTTCGGCCAGCGTCGGCTGTGGTTCCTGGACCGTCTCACCGGCGCCGACCCGGTCTACAACATCCCGGTGGCGTTCCGGGTGCGCGGCCCGCTGGACGTCGACGCGCTGCGCACCGCCCTGGCCACGATCGTGGCCCGGCACGGGGCGCTGCGGACCACCTTCGCCGAGTCCGGTGGGGAACCGGTGCAGGTGGTCCACCCGACCGGCGTGCCGGACCTGGCCGTGGTCGACCTGACCGGGCTGCCGGCGGCCGACCGGGACGCCGAGGCCACCCGGCTGGTCTGGGAGCAGGCCCGGACGCCGTTCGACCTCACCGCCGGCCCGCTGCTGCGGGTGGTGGTGGTCCGGACCGACACCGACCGGCACCACCTGTCGCTCTGCCTGCACCACATCGTCTCCGACGCGTGGTCGCTGGGTGTGCTGTTCCGGGAGCTGGACACCGCGTACGCCGCCGCGCTGGCCGGCGAGCCGGCCCGCCTGCCCGAGCTGCCCACCCAGTACGCCGACTTCGCCGTCTGGCAGCGGGACCGGCTGGCCGGGGACACCCTGCGCGGGCAGCTCGACCACTGGCTGGCCCACCTGCGTGGTGCTCCGGCCCTGCTCTCCCTGCCCACCGACCGGCCCCGCCCGACGAGTCGCTCCCAGCGGGGCGCGGCCCACTACCTCACCCTCCCGGCCGAGGTCACCAGCCGCGTCGAGGAGTTCGGCCGGACGGCCGGGGTCACCCTCTTCATGACCCTGCTCGCCGGGTTCCAGGCGGTCCTGTCCCGGCACAGCGGGCAGGACGACATCGTCGTCGGCACCCCGGTCGCCGGCCGGGACCACCCCGACCTGGAGGGGCTGATCGGGTTCTTCGTCAACACCGTCGCCCTGCGGGTGTCGACGGCCGGATCGCCGTCGCTGCGGGAACTGGTCGGCCGGGTACGCGAGGTCGCCCTCACCGGCCTCGGCAACGCCGAGCTGCCCTTCGAGAAGCTCGTGGAGGAGTTGCAGCCGGACCGCAGCCTGGCCCACGCGCCGGTCTTCCAGGCCCAACTCGTCCTCCAGAACGCGCCGTACGACGGGTTCCGGCTCACCGGCTGCACGGCCAGCACCCTGGAGGTGGACAGCGGCTCGGCGAAGTTCGACCTGACCCTGGTCGGGGAGCGGACCGGCGACGGCGCGCTGCGGCTGGCGTTCGAGTACGACACCGCGCTGTTCGACGTCGCCACCGTGGACCGGCTCGGTCGGCACCTGTGCACCCTGCTGGCGGCGGCGGTCGCCGACCCCGACCGCCCCCTGGACCGGATCCCGCTGCTCGGTGGGGCGGAGCTGCGGCAGGCCCTGGTGGAGTGGAACGCCACCGACCGCCCGCTGCCCGAGGTCTCCTCGGTGTTGGACCTGCTGCCCACCGGCCCGGCAGCCCCGGGTTCCCCGCCGGCGGTCACCGGCCCGGACGGACAGCTCGACCGGCCTGACCTGCACCGCTGGGCCGGCCGGATCGCTCGCCGGCTGCGCGCCGCCGGGGTGGGCCCGGACACGCCGGTCGGCATCTGCCTGGACCGGGGCGTCGGGATGGTCGCCGCGGTGCTCGGGGTGTGGCGCGCCGGAGCCGGCTACCTCCCGCTCGACCCCGCCCTGCCGGCGGAACGGCTGCGCTTCATGCTCGCCGACTCCGGCGCCCGCGTGGTGCTGACCAGCCGCGCGGTCGCCGACCGGCTGGCCGGGGTGCTGGACGCGGCTCCGACCGTCCTGCTGCTGGACGACACCGGAGCCCACACCGGAACCTCCGGAACGGTCGACGACGCCGCCGGGACCGACGAGCCGGATCCGGCGGCCCCGCACCCGGACGCGCTGGCGTACCTGCTCTACACCTCCGGCTCGACCGGCCGCCCGAAGGGCGTGGCCGTTCCGCACCGGGCCGTGCTCAACCTGCTCACCTCCTTCCGGGCCGATCTCGACCTCGGGCCGGGTGACCTGCTCGCGGCGGTCACCACCCTCTCGTTCGACATCTCCGTGGTGGAGCTGGTCCTGCCGCTCATGTGCGACGTCCCGCTGCTGGTGGTCGGTGCCGACGAGACGGCGGACGGGCCGGCCCTGCGCCGCCGGCTGGCCGAGAGCGGGACGACGGTGCTCCAGGCCACCCCGGCCACCTGGCGGCTCCTGCTGGCCGCCGGTGGGGTGCCCCCGACGGTGCGGCTGCGGCTCACCGGCGGCGAGGCGCTGCCCCGGGACCTCGCCGACGCGCTCCTCGCCGACGGGGCGTCGCTGTGGAACTGCTACGGGCCGACCGAGACGACGGTCTACTCGTCCGCCGGACCGGTGCCGCCCGCCCCGGCCGTCGTCACCATCGGCAGGCCGATCGCCAACACCCGACTCCACCTGCTCGACGAGGCGTTCCAGCCGGTGCCGGTGGGCGTGGTCGGCGAACTGTACGTCGGCGGGACCGGGGTGGCCCGGGGCTACCACGGCCGTCCCGGCCTCACCGCCGACCGGTTCGTGCCGGACCCGTTCGCCGACCGGCCCGGGGCCCGCCTCTACGCCACCGGCGACCTGGCCCGCCGTCGACCCGACGGCACGGTGGAATACCTCGGTCGCGCGGACCACCAGGTCAAGGTACGCGGCTTCCGGATCGAGCCGGGCGAGATCGAGACGCTGCTGCGGGCCCGTGACGAGGTCGCCGACGCCGTGGTCACCGCGTGGACCGGCGGAGACGGCGACGTCCGGCTGGTCGCCTACGCGGTGCCGGCCGCCGGGACCGACCCGGACAGCCTCTGGGAGCGGGTCCGGCCCGCGCTGGCCTGCCGGCTGCCCGAGTACATGGTCCCGGCGACCCTGGTGCCGCTGGCCGCCCTGCCGCTGACCGACAGCGGCAAGGTCGACCGGAAGGCGTTGCCCGCTCCCCGGTGGACCGACTCCGCCGCCGTCCCGGTCGCTCCCCGCGACCCGGTGGAACGGCTGGTCGCCGAGATCTGGCAGGACGTGCTGCGGGTCGACGCGGTCGGTGTGCACGACGACTTTTTCCGTCTTGGCGGACACTCCCTGCTCGGGGTGCGGGCGCTGGGCCGGATCGGCGCGGCGGTGGAGATGGAAGTGCCGATCCCGCTGCTCTTCGCCGCTCCCACGGTCGCCGCGATGGCCGACGCGCTGCGCGCCGCCGAGCCGACGCCCGGTCACGTCGACGCCGTCGCCGCCTTCCGGCAGGAGATGGCCGGCCTCTCCGACGAGGAACTGCGGGCACTGGTGGAGGGACCGTCATGACCGACCGGGAACGGCTGATCCGGGAGCTGATGGCCCGCCGGGGGCTGGGCACCGCGACCGCGCCGCCGGGGATTCCCCGCCGTGCCCCGGGCACCCCGGTGCCGCTCTCCTCGACGCAGGAGGGGATGTGGTTCCTCGACCGGCTCCAACCGGGCAGCCCGGCGTACGTGATGAGCCACGCCGTCCGGCTCACCGGGCCGCTGGAGCCGGCCGCGGTGCAGGCCGCGCTGGACGACCTGGTCGCCACACACGAGGCGTTGCGGACCCGGTTCGTGGACCGGGACGGGCGGGTCGAGCAGGAGGTGCTCCCCGCTGACGATCCGGCAGCGCGGTGTGTGGTGGTCGTCGAGGACCTGACCGGCGGCTCCGTCGTGGACCGCGACGCGGCGGTCGCCGACGTCGTCCGGCGGGAGACCGAGACCCCCTTCGACCTCGGTCGGGCACCCCTGCTGCGGGTCCGGCTGGGCCGGCTGGACCACGACGAGCACCTGCTGGTGGTCAGCCTGCACCACATCGTCGCCGACGAGCGGTCCGTCGACATCGTCCTGACCGGACTGCTCGACGGGCACCACCGGCACCGGACCGGCGCCGGCGTGGCTCCCGCCCCGGTCGCCCAGTTCCCCGACCACGTTCTGTGGCAGCGCGAGCGGCTCGCCGGTGGGGCCGCCGACCGGGCGCGGGAGTTCTGGGCCACCCGGCTGGCGGGCAGCTCCGGCCTGCTCGACCTGCCCACCGACCGGCCCCGACCGGCCACCCAGACCTTCGCCGGACGCACCCACGGCTTCACCGTCGCCGCCGACCTGACCGCCGCCCTCGACGCGCTGGGCCGGCGCACCGGCTGCACCCGGTTCATGGTGCTGCTCGCCGGGCTCCAGGTGTTGCTGGCCCGGCTCGGCGGCACCGACGACGTCTGCGTCGGCTCGCCGGTGACGCTGCGCGCCGACGCGGCCCAGCAGGACATCGTCGGTCTGCTGGTGAACACCCTGCCGCTGCGGACCGACCTCTCCGGCGACCCGACGCTGGCCGAGGTGGTGGACCGGGTCCGGGCCACCTGCGTGGCGTCGCTGGCCCACGCCGAGCTGCCGTTCGAGCGGATCGTCGAGACCGCCCGGCTGCCCCGCGACCCGAGCCGCAACCCGCTGTACCAGGTGATGCTGGTGGTCAACCAGGACGGTTCGGAGGGCCCGCGCGGTGACCTCACCGTCCGGCCGGTCCCGGTGGTCCGGGAGACCTCCCGTCTGGACCTGACCGTGGCGGTGCGCGCCGCCGGGTCCGGCCTGGCCGGTCTGGTCGACTACAACACCGACCTGTTCGACGAGGTGACCGTCGCGCGCTTCGTCGACCGGCTCACCGCCGTGCTGTGGGCGCTCGCCACCGAACCGCAGCGCCGGCTCGCCGACCTCGACCTGACCGGCCCGGCCGAGCGGCGGGACCTGGCCCGGTGGAACGCCACCGGCCGGGCGTACCCGACGGGTGGCGGCCTGCACGACCTGGTCCGGGCCCGCGCGGCGCTCGACCCGGACGCGCCCGCGATGCTGGACGTCAGCCCGGACGCCCCCGCCCGGCCGCCGCTGACCTACGGCCGGCTGGTCGCGGACGCCGACCGGCTCGCCGCCCGGCTGCGTGGCCTCGGCGTCCGGCCGGACCAGCCGGTGGGGCTGGTCCTGCCGGCGGGAGCCGCCGCGCTGACCGGCATCCTGGCGATCCTCACCGCCGGCGGTGGCTACCTGCCGTTGGACCCGGGCCACCCGCCGGCCCGGCTGCGTGCCCTGCTCACCGCCGCCGGCACCACGGTCTGCCTCACCGACGCCGACCTCGCCCGGACGTTGGCCGCCCCGCCGGAGGACGCCGACCCCGACGACCGGCCGTACGCCGGCACGCTGCTCGTCGTCGACCCCGACGCCGACGGGTGCGACCCCGGCGTGACGGCGGGCGAGGTGACCGCCCCGGCGACCCACCCCGACCAGCTCGCCTACGTCATCCACACCTCCGGCTCCACCGGCACGCCGAAGGGCGTGATGGTCGGTCACCGCACCGCCGTGAACCTGGCGCTGGCCTTCGCCGACCTGCACGGCATCGGTCCCGGCGACCGGCTGCTCATGCTGCCCCCGCTCAGCTTCGACGCCAGCGTCGGTGACCTCTTCCCGGCGCTGGCCAGCGGGGCGGCGCTGGTGGTGCACCGGCAGCCGGCGGCGATCACCGGTCCCGGCCTGGCCGAGCTGTGCCGCACCCACGGGATCACCCTCGTCGACACCGCCGCGCCGCTCTGGGCCCGCTGGGTGGACGACCTGGCCGGCCGGTCCGGGCCGGTCGACGTCGGCCCGCTGCGCGGCACGATGGTCGGCGGGGAGGCCGTCGACCTGGACACCGTCCGGCGGTGGGCGCGACTCACCGACGGCCGGGTGACCGTGTACAACCACTACGGCCCGACCGAGGCGACCGTCTGCGCCACCACCCACGCCACCGTCGACGGGAGGGAACTGCCCGGTCTGACCCGGCTGCCGATCGGGCGTCCGGTGCCGAACGTGCGGGTCCACGTCCTCGACTCCGCCCTGCGGCCGGTGCCGGTCGGCCTGTCCGGCGAGGTGTACGTCGGCGGCACCGCGCCGGCCCGGGGCTACCTCGGCCGACCCGCCGAGACCGCCGCCCGTTTCGTGCCCGACCCGTACGGCCCGCTCGGGGCCCGGCTCTACCGCACCGGCGACCTGGCCCGGCACCGGGCCGACGGGACACTGGAGTTCCTCGGGCGCACCGACCGGCAGGTCAAGATCCGTGGATACCGGATCGAGGTCGGCGAGGTGGAGGCGGCCTGCGCGGCCCTGCCCGGGGTGCGCCGGGCCGCCGTGGTGGTCGACCACTCCGCCACCGGTTCCCGCCTGGTCGCCTACCTCGTCGGGGACACTGCCCCGGACGGCGCGTCGGCGCGCGCCGCGCTCCGGCGGCGGATGCCGGAGCAGCTGATCCCGGCGGCCTTCGTCCAGGTGCCGGAACTGCCCACCAACCGGCACGGCAAGCTGGACCTGGCCGCCCTGCCGGCCCCTGCCGACGCCACCGACCGGCCCGCGCACGAGCCGCCGGACACCCCCACCGAGAAGGCCCTCGCGGACATCTGGGCCGACCTGCTCGGCACCGGACCGGTCGGCCGGCGGGACAACTTCTTCGACCTGGGCGGGCACTCGCTGCTCGCCGCCACCGTGGTCACCCGGATCCGGGCCGCCCTCGGCGCGGACCTGCCGCTGCGGGCGCTCTTCGAGTCTGCCGACCTCGCCGGACTCGCCGCCGTCCTCGACGGCGACGGGCCGACCCCGGTCGACCACGGCGACCTGCTGCGCGCCGAGGCACGCCGCGCCGACGACCTGACCGTGCCGGCCGGCACCGTGGCGGAGGTGCCGGAGCACGTCCTGTTCACCGGGGCCACCGGGTTCCTCGGCGCGTACCTGCTCGCCGACTGGCTCACCCACACCCGGGCCACCGCGCACTGCCTGGTCCGCGCCGACACCCCGGCCGCCGCTGTCGACCGGGTCCGCGCCAACCTGCGCCGGTACGGCCTCTGGCAACCGGAGTACGCCGACCGCCTCGTCGGCCTTCCCGGGGACCTCGGCGCGCCCCGGCTCGGGCTGACCGATCCGGCCTTCGCCGACCTCGGCGAACGGCTCGACGCCGTCGTCCACAACGGTGGCGTGGTCAACTTCGTGCAGCCGTACCCGGTGCTCCGCCCGGCCAACGTCAACGGCACGTACGAGGTGCTCCGGCTGGCCACCACGGCCCGCCCCAGCGCGGTGCACTTCGTCTCCACCCTCGGCGTCTTCGTCACGCCGTCGCGCACCGGCACCCTGGTCCGCGAGGGGGACGTGCCGGACGACTGCGACGGCCTCTACGACGGCTACAACGCCAGCAAGTGGGTCGCCGACGCGCTGGTCCGCGCCGCCCGGGAGCGGGGCCTGCCGGTCAGCGTGCACCGGCCGGCCCGGATCACCGGCGACGCCCGTACCGGGGTCGGCAACGTCGACGACTTCTTCAGCCGGCTGCTGAAGACCTGCGTGCAACTCGGCGCCGTGCCGGACATCGACGACCCCGCCGACCTCGCCCCGGTGGACTACGTGGGCGCCGGCATCGGTCACCTGACCCGGACCGGATCCACCGGTGACCACCACTACTACAACAACCGCACCGTCAGCTACGCCGACCTCGCCGAGGCCGTCACCGACTTCGGGCACCCGGTGGACCTGGTGCCGTACCCGCGCTGGCGGGCGGCGCTGCTGGCCCGGCCGGACGTCGCCCTGGCCCGGTTCACCCCGCTGTTCGGCGCGGACACCCCGGTCCGCACCCAACCGGACTTCGACTGCACCGCCACCGAGAACGCCCTCGCGGCGGCCGGCGTCACCTGCCCGCCGGCCGACGCGCACCTGTTGCACACCTACCTGGCGGCGTTCGTCGCCGCCGGGTTCCTCGACCCGCCGGGGAGGACCCGTGGCTGACCGTACGCTGCCCACCCACCGATGGGTGGCCATCTGGCTCGGCCAGCTCGTCTCCCTGATCGGGTCGAGCCTGACCGCGTTCGTCCTCGGCGTCTGGGTCTACCAGCGCACCGGCTCCGTCACCCAGTTCTCGATGATCTTCCTGGCCGCCACCCTGCCGGCGGTGCTGGTGGCGCCGTTCGCCGGGGCCCTCGCCGACCGCCGGGACCGCCGCCGGCTGATGCTGGCCAGCGACACCCTCGCCGCGGTGGGCACCGCCGCGCTCGCCGCGCTGGTCGCCGCCGACGCGCTCCAGGTGTGGCACATCTACCTGGCGACGGTGCTCAGCGCCGGGGCGTCCACCGTGCACCAGGTCGCCTACCAGGCGATGACCCCGGCGCTGGTCGGCAAGCGGAACCTCGGCCGGTTCAACGGGCTGATGCAGGTCTCCCGGGCGGTGCAGATCGCCGCGCCGCTGGTCGCCGGGGTGCTGGTGGTGACCATCGGGGTCGGCGGGGTGATGGTCGTCGACCTGGGCACCTTCGTCGTCGCGGCCGGCACGCTGCTGCTGGTCCGGCTGCCCGCCGAGGTGACCCGCCCGGCCGGGGACGCCCCCGCCGACGAGCCGGTGCTGCGCGGGGCCGCCGCCGGCTGGCACCACCTGCGGCAGCGCCCCGGCCTGCTCCGGCTCATGCTGGTCTTCGGGGCGTTCAACTTCCTCTTCGGCATCGCCGGGGTGCTGGTCCAGCCGCTGGTCCTCTCGTTCGCCTCGGCGGACACCCTCGGCGTGCTGATGTTCGCCGGTGGGGCCGGACTCTTCGCCGGCAGCCTGCTGATGGGCGCGTGGGGTGGGCCGGCGCGGCGGATCACCGCCGTGTGCGGCGGGCTCGCGATCGGCGGGGTGGCGCTGGTGCTGCACGCGGCGGCCCCGTCCGTGTGGCTGATCGGCGTGGTCGCCCCGCTGTTCCTGTTCACCCTGCCGATCGTGAACAGCTCCACCATGACGCTGATCCAGACCAAGACCGAGCCGGCCGTGCTGGGCCGGGTGCTCGCCACCGCCCGGGTGATCGGCGACGCCAGCATCCCGGTCGCGTACGTGCTGGCCGGGCCGATCGCCGACGGCGTCGAGCCGCTGCTGCGCGCGGACGGGGCGCTCGCCGGCTCGGTCGGTCAGGTGATCGGCACCGGCGACGGCCGGGGTGTCGCCCTGGTCTTCGCGGTCACCGGCGCGTTGATGGTGCTGCTCGCCGGGGCCGCGTGGGCGTGGCCGGCGCTGCGCGGCGTCGACGACCTGCCCGACGCCCTCCCCGACGACCCGGTCGGCTCCGACGCCGGCTCCGAGGACCGTGCCGGCCCCGACACCGGCTCCGCCGACGGGGCCGCCGGCCCCGAGACCGTTCCCGCCAACCGCTGACCCTGTCCCCGAACCCGTAACCGACCCGAAGGAGCGCCCCGCCATGCCGGTGCCGCTGAGCCCGGACGAGGCCCACCTGTTCCTCGCCTCCGACGCCGCCCCCGCCGCGTACCTCGACCTGCTCGACGCGGTCTCCTTCCGCAGCGCCGCCGCCGGCCTGCGGCTGGGGGTGTTCGAGGCGTTGGCCGACGGGCCGCTGCCGGTCGACCGGCTCGCCGGGCGCACCGGCACCGACCCGCTGGGGCTGCGGATCCTGCTCGACGCGCTGGCCGGGTACGGCTACCTCACCCGCGCCGACGGGCAGTACGCCAACAGCGTCAACACCGCCCGCTGGCTGCTGCGCGACGCCCCGGGGAGCTTCGCCCCGGCGCTCTCCTTCTGGTCGACCGTGCTCACCGGCTGGTGGCAGGACCTGGAGTCGTCGATCCGCTCCGGCGGCCCGACCGGCGACTTCTATGCCTGGCTGGAGAAGCACCCGGACGCCCTGGCCGACTTCCACACCATGCTGCGTGGCCTCGCCGACGCGCTCGGCCCGGAGATCGTCGAACTGGTGCCGGTCCCGGCCGAGGCGCGCAGCGTGCTCGACGTCGGCGGCGGGCACGCCGCGTACCCGGTCGCCCTTCTCACCGCCCACCCGCAACTGCGGGCCACCGTGGTGGACCTCGACGGGGCGCTGGCCCAGGGCGCGCGGACCGTGGCCGACGCCGGCCTGACCGACCGGGTCACCCTGCGTCCGGGTGACCTGTTCACCGCCGACCTCGGCACCGGCCACGACCTGGTGCTGCTCTTCAACATCGTGCACGGCTACCAGCAGGAGGCGGTCGGCACCCTGCTGCGTCGGGCCGCCGCCGCGCTGCGTCCCGGCGGCCGGGTCGTCCTGCTCGAACCCCTCGCCGAGGTGCCGGAGCGTCCGGCCGGGCCGGGGGAGGCGTTCGTCCGGATGTTCAGCCTGAACCTCTTCCACACCCAGGGCGGCCGGGCGTACGCCTACGACGAACTCGTCGCGCTGCTGGGCGAGGCGGGCTTCGTCGACGTCCGCCAGCACATGCTGACCGGCTCCGACACCGACCACCTGGTGACCGCGGTGCTGGCCGGCTGATGTCCCCGCACCTGGTCCCGCTCGGCGGCGGGTGGGGGTTGTGGCGCTCGTTCTGCGTCCGGGCCGCCGGCTTCCCCGTCGACCTGCTCGAATCCCTGGCCGATCCGGACCTGGCCGCCCTCGCCGACGCGGTCGGCGCCGGGGCCGACGACGGCGCGTACCGGGCCCGGTTCCGGCACGCCGAACGGGCTCTCGCCCGGGCGTTGCACGCCGCCGCCGCGGACCCCCGGATCCGGGAGGCGGTGGCCTGGCAGAACCCAGCGGCCCTGGACAGCGGCTTCGACACCCTGCTGCGCCGGGACCCGGAGACGGTGTCGCGCACCGGCCGGCACCGCAAGACCGAGGCCCTGGTCACCAGCTACCTGCACCGGTACGCCGCGAAGAACGACACGATCGGCTTCTTCGGGCCGCTGCGCTGGGCGCGGATCGACCCGGAGCAGCCGGAACCGGTCCGCGCCGTGCACGACGGCACCGCCGGGGACCGCACCCTCTACCTGGAGGGGTGGGCCCTCGCGGCTCTGGGCCGGGCCCTCGCGCCGCCGCTGCGGCCCTGGCTGGTGCCCCGGCTGCTGCCGCTGCTCGGCGTCGACGGGAACACTCTGCGGGTGCCGTCGGCCGACCCGGTGCCACTGGACCCGGTGCAGGCGGCCGTCCTGCGGGCGTTGCGACCGGGGCGTACCGCGCGGCAGGTCGTCGCGACGGTCCGCGCCGACGCCGGAGGAGACCCGGACCGGGTGTGGGCGGCCCTGGACCGGCTGCACGCCGACCGCCGGATCGAGTGGACCCTGGAGGCGGCCCCCGACGACCTGCACCCCGCCGCCACCCTGCGGTCCGTCGTGGCCACCGTCGACGACCCGGCGGTACGCGCACCCGCGCTGGCCGCGCTGGACCGGCTGACCTCGGCGGCGGCGACCGTGACGGCGGCCCGGGGGGACGCCACGGCGGTGCGCGACGCCCTCGCCGGGCTCGGCGCGACCTTCACCGACCTCACCGGCGCGGCCCCGGTCCGCGCGGCCGGTCAGCTCTACGCCGGCCGCACCCTGGTCTTCGAGGAGTGCCGACGGCCGGACTCGATCCGCCTCGGCCGGGCGGCCCTGGACACCCTCGCCGCGCCGCTGACCCTGCTGCTGGACAGCGCCCGCTGGTACACGGCGGCCGGTGCGGCGCTCTACCGGCGGGCGCTGCGCGCCCGGTACGACCAGCTCGCGGCCCGGCGACCGGGCACGCCGGTGCCGCTGGCCGACCTGTGGCTCGCCGCCCGGGACGTGCTGATCGACGACCCGGGTCCGGTGGTCCGCCCGTTGACCCGCGCCCTGCACCACCGGTGGGAACGGCTGCTCGCGGTCGGGGCCGACGACCGGCGGGTGCGACGCCGCGTCGCCGACCTGCGCGCCGCCGCTGCCGCCGTGTTCCCCGCCGGCCCGCCCGGCTGGGCCACGGCCGTCCAGCACAGCCCGGACCTGATGGTCGCCGCCCCCGATCTGGCCGCGATCGTCGCCGGTGACGTCGACTGGGTCCTCGGCGAGCTGCACCCGGGCTACCACACCATGCGCTACGCCAGCTGGGTCGACTGCCATCCGGACCCGGCCGCGCTGGCCGGGGCGATGGCCGCCGACCTGCCCGCCGCGGTGGTCCGGATCGCCGCCACCGGCAGCCAGGGCGGCAGCGCCACCCGGTTCTCGCCCCGACTGCTCGCCCCCGGCCACCGGCGGCTGGTCTTCGCCCCGGACACCTGCGGCCACGACCCCGACCACGACCTGGTGGTCGGCGACTGCGACGTGGTCGACACCGACGGTCGGTTGCTGGTCCGTCGCCGCTCCGGCGGCGAGGGCCACGACCTGGTGGAGGTCTTCGCGGACCTGGTGGCCGCGAACCTGATGCCGCACTTCCGGCTGCTCTCGCCGGCACCGCACCTGCCCCGGGTGACCATCGACCGCCTGGTGGTCAGCCGGGAGTCCTGGACGGTCCCGGCCGGCGACGTGGACTTCGCGGGCGACCCGGACGAGGCCCGGCGCTTCGTGCGGGCGCGGTCCTGGGCGAACCGGCTCGGCCTGCCCCGGCACGTCTTCCTCCGCTGCACCGGTGAGCGCAAGCCGGTCCACGTCGACCTGGCCAGCCTGGCGTCGGTGGAGGTGTTCTGCCGGGCGGTCCGCCGGGCGCGACGCGCCGGCGGGGCCACCGCCGAGGTCACCGTGACCGAGATGCTGCCGGACCCGGGGCAGCTCTGGCTCACCGACGCCGACGGTCGCCGGCACAGCTCGGAGTTGCGCTTCGTCGCCGCTCCCACGACGCCGGTCTGACCGCAGGCGCGGGCGGCGGCGCGGCGTGCCCTCGGGGTGCCGCCCGCCAGGTGCGGGTCCGTCCCCCACTTTCTCCACGCCCGCGCTGTCGCCACGGCCTGACCGCGTCGACGGATGGGTGGTGTTCGGGCATCGGCGCGGCTCAGCGCGCTCGGCGGAATGTGCGAAGGACCGCCCGATGCGGTCGGTCGCGTCGCCGACGACGCTGGATCCACTGACAAGTGGTGTGCGGGCGGGTGGAGGGGGCCATGGGTGATCCGGTGTATGTGAGCGTCCTCGCTTCGGATCCGGTACTGGCGGCCGGGGCAACGGCCGCGTTGCGTGAAGATCCGGATCTGGTTCTGGTGTCCGGGGACGGCCCGGCCGACGTGGCGGTGGTGCTCGTCGACCAGGTGGATCCGCTCGCCCTGGACACGGTCCGTCGGGTGCGCGACACCGGCGGACGGTCCGAGGTGGTACTCGTGGCGAGCGACTTCACGCAGGCTCAGGCGCTGCACGCGGTTGCGGCCGGTGCCCGGGGGCTGGTCCGGCGACGTGAGGCGAGCTCAGCTCGCCTCGCCCGTACCGTCCTCGCGGCCGCCGACGGCGACTGCTCCATGCCGCCGGACATGCTGGCCCTGCTGCTCGAACCGGACCCCGGCCGCCCGTCCGTCCGGGCAGTGCGCGGAACCTCCGACGGTGTCGGCCTCGACGAGCGGGAACGAGCTGTTCTGCACCTGGTGGCCGAGGGCCGCGCGACCGGCGAGATCGCCCGGGAGTTGAGCTACTCCATCCGTACGGTGTCCGGCGTGGTGCACGACATCACCCGCCGGTTCCGGCTGCGCAACCGTGCGCACGCCGTGGCGTACGCGCTCCGGTCGGGGCTGCTGTGAACGGACCGGGGAGCCGGCTGAGAGTGGGATTGCTGGCCGACGACCCGGGCGCGGGCCGGAGACTGCTGGCGGCGCTGTGCGCCAGACCGGATGTCGCTCCGCAGGCGGTGGATGGTCCGGTGCAGGTTCTGGTCACTGCCGCCGCGACGGTCGACAGGGCCCTGGCGCTGTGCCGACACCACGACGCGAACCGGCCGGATCGGCCCGTGCTGCTCGTGGCCGACGTGTTCGACCCGGCGGCGGTACGCACCGCCGTCGACGCTGGGGTGCGGACCATGTTGCGGCGATCCGACGCGAGTCCGAGGAGTTTGGTCACGGCGCTCGGGGCGGCACTGAACGGGGAGGCGCGGCTGCCGTCGGAGGCCGTCGTCCGGCTGTTGGGCGCGTCGGCCGGTCCGTCGGTGTCGTCGCGGTTGACCGCCCGGCAGGTCGACGTGTTGGCGCTGATGGCGGAGGGACACGGCAACGCCGCCATCGCCCGGCGACTGGGCTGCTCGGAGCACACCGTCAAGAACGCCGGTTACGAGCTGATGGCCCGGCTGCAGGCCCGCAACCGGGCCCAGGCGGTGGCCCGCGCGGTACGCACCGGTCTGGTGTGAGCCCGGCGGGATCTCGGCCTCAATCCTGGTATCCCCGGGCCACGAACTCGCCGAGAGCGAGCCGGTTCGGTAGCCCGGTCTTGATCATCAGGTTGGAGATGTGTCGTTCCACCGTCCGCGGCGACAGGTGGAGCCGGCCGGCGATCTCCCGGTTGCTGAGCCGCTCGACGAGCAGTTGCAGCACCTCGAACTCACGAACGGTGACCCCGGCAGCGCGTAGCGCCCCGGGCACCTGGTGGGTGCCCACCCGGCGTTGCGGCACCCGGACGCCGGCGGCGCGCAGGAGGGTACGACAGGCGCCGGCCACAGCGGGCACGTCGGTGCGGTGGAAGTGCTCCTCGGCGGTGCGCAGCCAGTCGACCGGGTCACCCCACCCGTCCGCCAGGGCGGCCTCCGCGCACAACCGCAGGCCCAGGTGCCGGCCCATCGGATACGGCTCTCCCACCCGCACCGCCTCGTCAACGGCGGCGCAGGCCCGCTGCACGTCTCCGGCCTGCCCCGCCCGGACAGCCCGAGCGAAGAGGGCGAACTGGCGGTCCCACCCGAACGCGCTCAACGGCACCTGCTCGACCGACCCGGCCTCGCGTGGCCGGGTGTGCAGCGCCATGAGCAGCAGGTGCAGCCCGTTCCGCCCGAAGAGCAGGAAGGTGGTCGGGTTGCGGTCCGCCGCCGAGAGAGCCCGCGACATCTCCTCCACCGCCCGGGGCCGGTTCTCCTCGAGCAGTGCGCAGAAGGCGCGGGCGAGCCCGTGGATGCGTGGGCGGTTCCGGCTCTGGTCGCCGTGCACGCCGGCCAGTTCGTCCAGAGCGGCGTCCATGTCCTTGCGTCGGCCCCGGTGGGCGTGCAGAACCGCGCGCAGCAGCTGGACGTACTCGGCGGTCTCCAGCAGGCGAAGCCTGCTGGTCGCTGTCCACACCTCGTCGATGAGGGCCTCCGCCCGGTCGAACTCGTGGCGGAGGATGGCCTGCAGGGCGATGCTCGCCTCGGCCTGATAGCGGGCAGTGACCGCGCCGATGCGGGTGGCCTGCACCCTGGCCTGCTCGAGTCGATCCGTGTTGGCGCCGCGCAGCGCGTCGTCGTTTCCCAGGCGCACCAGCGCGTGGATGTCCCAGATCGGCAGATCGTGCTCTGCCGCGATGGCCCTGCTGCGCTCGAGGCACGCGGTGGCGTCGTCCGGGTCCCGTTGGCGGACCAGCGCGGCCAGCAGCTGCCAGGCTTGGCAGGCGACCACCGGCAGAGGGACCTCCTCGGCCACGGCCGCCGCCTGCCGGGTCATCGCCTCCACACGGTCGAGACGGTCGGTGCCCGGCAGGTCCAGCTCCAGGTGGGCGGCCACCACGTCGACGGTCACGACGTCTGCGGGCAGCGGGTCCGGGCCGAGCAGAGCGCGAGCGGCCCTGACCCGGGCGAGTCCCTCCGCGGACTGGCCGGCCAGCATCGCGGCCCAGGCCAGCCGGGTGTGCAAGCGGGCGAGTCGTCGGTGGTCGAGGACCCCCGACACCTGCTCGACGGCTTCCACGAAGGCCAGCGCCCGGTCGATCCGGCCAGCCTCGGCCAATGCGTGGATCAGCGACTCCAACGCGTCCGCGCGGCTCCCCGGATCGTCGTCGGTGAGCAGTTCCCAGGCGCGTTCCAGCAAAGCGACGGCCGAGCCGGCGGCCCCCTCGGCCAGGCATCTCCGCCCCGCCTCGGCGAAGAGCCTTCCCGCGGTGAGGAATTCGCCCGCAGCCAAACGCAGCGTGGCAGAGACCTGGCACCACTCGCCCGGCAGACCGGGATGTACCTCGGTGACCGCATCGGCTGTCCGCCGGGCCAGCCGCGCCCGTTCGGTGGGCTCCAGCAGGCTGGTCAACGCCTCCTGCATGAGCGGGTGCTGAAACCGGTACCAGTCGGGCATCTGTTCGTCGGCGACCACCAGTTGCGCCGCCAACGGTCCCTGGAGGTGGGTGAGCAGTTCGCGATCGGGCATCCCGGTGACCGCCTGCGCCACGGTGAGCGGGAACCGGCAGCCGAGCAGGGCACCCGCCATGATCAGCTCTCGGGCACGCTCGGAGAGCTGCTCGATCCGACGCCGCACGCTACGGACGAACGTGTCCGGCCGGTTGGCCAGGGCGTCCGTGCAGATCCGCCACCCCGTCGAAGTCTCGACCAGGACGTCGGTGTCGCACATGCCGGTCAGCAGGTCCTCCACCAGGAACGGGTTGCCGGTACTGCCGGCCCACACCAGGTCGGTGGCGGCGTCGGGAACGTCCTGCGGGCGCGCGGCGAGATAGGAGGCGATCATCTGATGCACCTGCGACCGGTCCAACCGGTCCAGTTCGAGCAGCACGCAGTGCCCGCGTTGGGCCATCGACCGCACCAGGTCGAGCGCCGGACAGGGGTCGCGCCGGAGGGTGCCGAGCAGCAACGCCGGCAGGTCGGACATGTTGTCGACGAGGTACTCGGTCACCCCGAGCGTCTCCGGGTCGGCGTCGTGCAGGTCCTCCAGCGTCAGCAGGCACCCGGTCTCCCCGCCGGCCAGCGCCATCAGGCGGAGCACGGCCTCGGCGAGGATGACCAGCGAGGCGTCACCGTGCTCGGTGGAAGCGGGGCGCAGATCCGGCACCAGGCGACCCAGGACCGGTCGATACGGACCCAGCGCATCGATGTCGACGGGATCGCCGGCCCGTAGTAGGGACAGGACCGCCTCGGTCAGCGGTCGGTACGGC
Source organism: Micromonospora echinospora (assembly GCF_900091495.1). NCBI lineage: Bacteria > Bacillati > Actinomycetota > Actinomycetes > Micromonosporales > Micromonosporaceae > Micromonospora > Micromonospora echinospora. The sequence goes on from NZ_LT607413.1 coordinate 5,735,732, forward strand.
ACCAACGGCCCGGTCGTGCTGCTACGTCCGCGCATCAGGCGCATGTTCGAGCCGTAGGCGGCGTCGGCGGCCGCCGCGGCGAGTCGCGACTTGCCGATGCCGCCTTCGCCGACGAGGAACACGGCGCTGCCACGGCGCGACCGGGCAGCCAGAAGTCCTGACTTGATGACTCGCTGCTCGTTGTCGCGGCCCACGATGGTCGATGAACGTAGCCCCACAGCTAGACGTTAGTGTCGTGGCACGCTGCGTGTCCACGGCCGTGCGGACGGCGATGGGGGGCCCAGCGGTCGGGCCCCTCCCGTCATGGCTGGGCGGCGATCTAGTGCTCGGGGCAGCAGCCCGTCCCGGTCTCCATGAACACCCGTACGGGAGCGTCGGTGGGTCCCTGTGCCGGTACGCCGTGCGCGGTCGCCACGATCAGACCGGCGAGCACGGCGGCGCGCAGCCCGAAGGGGAGGCCGGTACGGCCGTTCGGGCGTCGACCCGGCGAGTCGACCGCGTCGTCCTGGCCGGCGAACGAGTCTTTGGCGGACATCGAACTTCCTCCTGACGTGATGGGGGCACGGCCTGACCTGACGGTCGGAGCTCGGACACATCGGTGGGTCCGTTAACGGCGAGAACAGGACCTCCGCGCTACGGTCTGAGCGACCAGCCGCCCTGTCGCGCCACCGCACTAGCCGGTCTCACCCGTGCCGGAAGAGTCCACCGGCCGTAACCGCTCCGACGCCGGTGCGGCGGCGGGCCGGTGCAGGGCGAACCCGACCCGGCCGTCGCGCCGTCGGCAGCCAGTTCGACCGTTTTCGATGCCGGGACCGTGAGGTCCTGGTCGGGCAGGATATTCGCGGTTTCCGGAAGCGGCCCCGTACTCACCCGCTCATCGTCCTGGCCGGGACGGTCGAAGGGCATGAGTGTTCGACACGCATTTTCTTCAATCCCGGCCGGACGTCCGTCAGTCTCGTCCGGCGACGGCGGCGTCCTGCGGGACCGACGGCTGTGGGAGCGTACGCAGCCGGGCGACCGGGGAGTTCAGGACGAGCAGTAGTGAGGCGGTGAAGCCGAGCGCGGTGATCACCAGCGTCGGGCGCAGACCCACCAGGTCTCCCAGCCAACCTCCCAGAAGCGCGCCGAGCGGCATCGTTCCCCAGGTGAGGAAGCGCAGGGCACCCGTGGTCCGTCCCAGCAGGGCACGCGGTGTGACGCTCTGGGTGAGCGTCGCCAGGTGCACGTTGCCGATCGTGGTGCCGATGCCACCGAGCAGGAACGACCCGAAGAGCACCGTCAGTACCAGCCAGTCCGGGCCACCCGCGAGAGGGATCAGCGCCTGCGCGAACGAGCCGACCCCGAAACCGGCGACGATGGCCGGCCCGGGACCCAGCCGGTTGCCGACGCGCGCCGCGAGGACGGCACCGATCAGCGATCCGGCCGCGCCGACCGCCAGGACGAGCCCGACCGTCGCCGCGTCCGCGCCGAGCGAGCGGATGACGAAGAGTGGGAAGACCGTCTGCATCGCCATGAAGAACAGGTTGTTGAAGCCGGCACGGAACGCGCAGACGCGCAGGTACGGGTCGGCGCGCACGAACCGTAGCGAGGCGCCGATCTCCGCGACGACCCCGGTGCGCGTCCGCGCCGGAGGTGCCGGGTCCCGGTGCCGGATCGTCACCAGGACCAGCGCGGAGATCAGGTGCACGACGGCGTTGGCGAACAGGGTCACCGGTACGGAGACCGCCTGCACGAGCAGGCCACCGAGACCGGGACCCCCGATGCGCGCCGCCGAGACGCTGCCCTGGACCCGGCTGTTCGCGGCGGTGAGCAGGTCACGTTCCACGAGCGACGGCAGGTAGGTGGAGGAGGAGAGGTCGTACAGGACGGCGAGGGTGCCGATGACGAAGCCGGCGACGTACAGCTGGTGGATCGTGAGCACCCCGGCGACGAAGAAGGCGGGCACGAGCGCGAGCAGCCCCGCCCGGATGATGTTGGTGGCGATCAGGAACGGCCGGGGACGTACCCGGTCCACCCACACACCGGCGAACAGGGTGACAAGCAGGTAGGGCGCGAACTGCGCGCCGTTGAGGAGACCGGCCTGCACGGGGGTGGCACCGAGGTCCACCACGGCGAGTAGCGGCAGGGCCAGAGCGGTGATCTGCACACCGAGGCGCGCGATGCTCTCCCCGGTCCAGTAGCGGACGAAGTCGGCGTGTCGCCACAGGTTGGGCGTGGTCGAGGTGGTCATCGCAGCGTGAACACCTCGTCCTTCAGGTCCTGGATCACGGCGTAGTCCTCGGCCATGCCGTCCCCGGTCAGGAAGATCCGCAGGGGAGAGGTGAGCAGGTCCCGGGTGGGACGCATCAGGTCGCCGGGACGTAGCTTGACCGCGACGGCGTGCACCGTCGGCAGGGCGGCTATCCGGGCCAGGACGCCGTCGTCGACCGACGCCACCAACCCGGCCCGATCGGTGCTGGTGTTGCACACCATCGCGGGCCGGGTGGGGGAGTAGACCCGGCCGGCGTGCCGGGCATGGAAACGCTCCGGGTCCACGTACGCCAGGGCGGTCAGCGACGCCTGGTTGTGCCCGAGGCACACGTCGTGGAACCCGGGATTCATGTTGCCGTTCATCCGCGCGCCGATCTCCACCAACGCCGGACCGTCCGGCGTGACGATCACCTCGGCATGCGCCGATCCGTGGCGGACGCCGAGCGAGGCCAGCACGTCGTCGACGTACGCGATCAGCTCGGGCACCGGCTGTTCGGACGGGTCGAGCAGGACGTCCCGGTCGTAGACCGGCCGCCCGTCGGCGACGAGACGCTTGTGGTACCGCCACACCCCGCAGACGAACCGCCGGCCGTCGCGGCTGACCGTGTCCACGATGTACTCCTCGCCGGGCAGGTACGACTGCACGAGAACATCGGTGTTGGCGGCGCCGTACACGTCGGGCGCGGCGAGCACCGCGCGGGCGGCGGCTTCGACGGCGGCGTCGTCGTGGCACATCCGGACCCGGTCGGTCCCCGCCGACCGCACGGGCTTCACCACCACCGGGTACGTCGTGTTCTCCTTGATCCAGCACACCAGGTCGGCGGGGTCCGCCGCGCGGAACTGGCGCGCGCAACGCAGCCCGTCGGCGCGGAGCTGCTCGACCATCCGGTACTTGTCGCGGCGCAGCGGCGAGGACGCCGAACCGTTGGTCGGCAGGCCGAGCTCTTCGCTGAGCCGGTCGGCGAGAGCCACCCCGGAGTCCTGCCCCGCCACGACACAGATCGGGTCGAGGGCTCGGAGGCGGGGGAGCGCGTCACCGGAGAAGACGATGTTGTCGGCGAAGGCGGTCAGGTCGGGGCCGGGCAGGGCGTCGTGCATCTGCTCCGCGGCCTGCACGTGCACGAGATCGACACCGTGCGCGGCGAACGCGGCGGGCAGCAGGTTCCCGGTGGTGTAGGCGTCCACCACCACGCCGACGGGGCGTCTCATCGGGCCTTCCGGTGGAACACGCAGCCGACGTACGAACCGTCGCCGAGGAAGCGGATGTCCTGACCGGCGCCGGGGATGCCCTTGACGAAGGCCCCGCCGTAGTCGCCGTCGGTGAGGAAGACCCCCCAGCTCAGGAGGCAGGGCACCGCCCGCCCGTCGGCGTCGAGGAAGCGTTCGGCGACCGGCCGCACCCGGCGCTGCACGACGTGCGGTGCGGACAGGGCCGCCTCGAGACGCTCGTTCCAGGTGGTGGGGTCGACCATCCAGCCGGCGGTGATGCCCCGGCCGGCGTACCCGGTGCTGGGCTTGAGGAGCAGCTCCTCCCGGTGTTCACGGGCGTGGTCGAGGAGACCCCGGTCCAGCCGCCGGGTCCACGGCAGCAGCCGGTCCACCACCTCCCGTTCGTCGGCGGTGAGGGCCTGCCGGCACGCGTCCTCGGCGAGCAGCGCCAGGCACTCCTTGATGCCGTACAGGTCTGCGGCGAACGGCGCGAGCAGGGTCGCCGCGCCGTCGTCGGCGGCGCGCAGCAGGGGCCGGACGAGCGCGTCCGCCTCGGGCGAGCCGTCGAGCCGGCCGAGCTGGAAGGTACGGAAGACCCGGTCGACGCGTCGTCCACCGGCGGTCAGGACCCCGCCCTGATAGGCCAGTTCCCCGGCCCGGCAGGCGAACGCCTCGTGTCCGGCCGCCGCCAGTGCGGCCAGGAACAGCGTCAGATGGTCGTGGCTCCCGCCGGGCCAGGTCAGCACCGCGATCGGGTGCGCCGAGGGCGGGTACGTCCGGAGCATCCCGGCGATCGGGTCGCGGTAGGTGAGGTCGTGACGGGCCGCGAACACGGCGAAGGCCGGATCCGCCAGCATGGCCCGGTTCATCTCGGCGATCTCGCAGCCGCCGAGCGAACTGCTGGTGTTGAACTCGACGAGGCGGAAACCGGCGGCGTCCTGGACGAGGTCGGCCCGTCCGATCGACGGCAGCTCCCGAGCGGACACGTCCGACGCGGCAGCCTGCGCTTCGGGTAGACCCAGCGCTCGGGCCAGCGCCGCCGGTTCGCCGTCGAAGAGCCGGTCGGGCAGCGAGCGCAGGACGTCGAGGAAGACCCGGAGGTCACGTCCGAGAGAGGCGGCGGTGTCCGCCTCGAGCAACGCCGGGCGGTTGAAGATGGGCCGGCCGAGCCAGGCGTGGGTACCGCCGAACGCGGGGGCGGCCGTGTCGATCGAGCCGACATCGGCGAGAAGGTCGCGGGTGAGCGCGTTCTCCGCCAGGGGTGTCCCGGCGACGGTGGTGGTCGTCATCAGGGATGCTCCAGGGTCAGGTAGGGGGTGATCTTTCCGGTCCGGTCGTTGTGGGCGAGCCGGTCGACGCGGACGAACCGCACGGCATCCGGTTGGGCACCGGCGATGGCGTCGAGGGCGTACACCCGACGCAGGACGTACTCGCGCAGACCCGGCGCCGCACCGCCGCGGTAGCGGATCTCGACGGCGGCGAGGCTGGACGCGTCGCGTGGGTCCATGGTCAGCGCGAGCTGCGCGTCGGCGACACCGGGCGCCTCGCGTGCCGCCTCGAGCAGGTCGCCGAGGCACAGCAGGGTGTTGAAGAACTTGACGCGATCGTCGGCCCGGCCGAGCACCCGTAGGCCGTCGCCCCGGCCGCACGGGCAGGCGGCGGATGTCACCCGGTCGCCGAGCCGGTACCGCTGAGCCGGCGCCGGCCAACCCTCGCCGTGCCGGCTGAGCAGGGTGCCGTCGCAGTCGACCTCGAGCACCTGGTCGGGCAGCAGATGCAGGACGGCCGGGTCGCAGGCGGGATCGTTGACCGCGATCACGTACGTTTCGATCGAGCCGTAGTTGCCCCACAGCCCGGCGTCCGGGAAGGCCGCCCGGATCGCGTCCCGCCGGGCCGTGGTCAGTGGTTCGCCGACCCAGATGACGGTGCGCACCGGCAGGGTGGGGCGCAACGGCGCGGCGGCCGCGGCGAACTCGGCCAGCACGCTCGGTGCCCCGGCCAAGGCGGTCACGCCGGTGTCCGCGAGAGTGTCCCACCAGTCGGGCAGGTCGTGCGCCGCCACCGGTCCCATCGGCAGCACGGACGCCGCACAGCCGGCCGCCAGGGCGTTGTAGAAGTAGTGCGCGCCCCACAGCCGGCCGGGGCGGAACAGATTGAGCAGCACGTCCCCGGGGCCCAGCGGACGCCAGTCACGCAGCAACCGGGGGACACCCTGGTGATGTGCGATCGAGGTCACCTTGATCCGCCCGGTGGTGCCTCCGCTCGCGACCAGTTGGCCGCCGCTGCCGGCCGTCGCGGCGCGACTGAGGGCGGCGACGTCGCCCGGGCCGGTCTCGGCGACGAACGGCACGGGGGCTGATCCGATCAGCATGGCCACCTCCCGGTGAGTGTCGTGGCGACCCGGGCCGCGATCGTCGCGGACACACCCAACCGGTGCTCCACGGCCACGCCCAGGTCGAGAAGGGCGCCTTCCCCGCCGGCTCGGCCGACGAACTGCACGGCGAGCGGCCCGAGTTCGTCGTCGACGACGGCCGGCAGCACCAGCGCCGGCATCCCGGCGAAGCTGGCGATCGGCGTGTAGCCGATCCGGTCGGTGTAGTCGGCGTCGGCGGGCTTCGGCAGCGTCGGCCGACCCGCCCGATCGACCACCCGCTTCGGCGGCGACGGACTCACAGGCAGCAGCATGACGTCGACGCCGGTCTTGTCGAGGAAGGTGGGCATCGCCGCGCGGAACTCCCGCTGCGCGTCGTGCAGTTCACGGTGGCGGCCGGCGGTGACGGCCTCGCGCAGGGACGCGCGGGCGGTCGCGGAGATGGTCATCCCGAGCCGGGCCTCCGTCTCCGCGACCACCTCGGCGACATCCGCCGCACAGAGTTCCCAGGCCAACTCGCGGGCGCTCCACATCGCCTCGGGGAGCTCGATCTCCCTGACCGTGAAGCCGAGGTCGCGTAGCACGTCCACGACCCGTTCCTGCGCGCCTGCCATGGGCGGGGCGGCCGAGGCGGCGTTCCGCACCGTCGCCACCACCGGTCGGCCCGTGTGCCCGCGGTGCGGCAGAGGGGCCACCGGTGCGCGCAGCCACAGCAGTCGGAGGTCCTCGACGGTGCGGGCCATCAGACCGATGGAGTCCTGGGTGGGCGACACCGGCAGCACCCCGGCCAGGCGCGCCGGATGCCAGGAGACGCGCAGCCCGGCGATCCCGCAGTTCGCCGCCGGCCACCGGGCGGATCCGAGGACATCGGTGGCGAGGGCGTAGTCGCTGATCCCCGCGGCCACCGAGACGGCGGAGCCGGTGCTCGATCCGCCCGGCGACAGGTCCGGGAAGGCCGGATTGAGCGCCTGGTCCGGTGGGCCGATGTTCAGCTCCGTCGCGTAGGCCTTGCCGACCACGGACAGCCCGATCTCCCTGAGCCGCGCGGCGGCGTCCGCCGTGACGGCAGGGTGGTGACGGTGGACGGCGTGACCGAGGCTGGTCGGCACTCCCGCCACGTCGATCGTGTCCTTGACGGTCACCGTCCAGCCGCCGTGGTCGGCCAGCGGGTCCACCCACCGCAGTGCGCGGGTGAGCCGGTCCGCGTGCGCGACCCACGCCCGACGCGCTTCGGACCAGGTGGCCCGGTCCAGGCCGGCGTCGGCGAGCGCGGTGTCCCGTCCGGCCACCGGGCCGAGCAGCAACGGCACGGCCCGCTCGTCGGGCGGGGCGACCAGGGCGCGGTCGAGGTAGCGCAGCGCCGCCGCCCTGCTCATCGGGCCGCCTGGAGTTCGTGACGTCGCGCGTACGCCGCGAAGCGCGTCGCCACCACCTCGTGCACGGTGTCCGGGGGGAACAGCAGACGGGACACCGCGCCGTCGGCCTCCAGCTCGGACAGCCACAGTCCACCGTCGGCGGTGCGGAGAATGTCGATGCACACGTAGGGCAGGTCGAGGCGGTCGGACACCATGCGGGCCAACTCGTGTACGGCGGGTTCGAGGTCTCGCCGTACGGTGAACGAGCCGCCCCGGCTGACGTTGGCCACGTGCGACCCGGGTTTCGGCCGCCGGTCGACGGCCGCCACGATCCTCCCCTCGACGACGATGGCCCGGGTGTCGGCGACCACGTCGGCCAGGCAGGGCTGGACGACGATGCCGGTGCCGCTGCCCGCCGCGAGCCCGAGCACCGCCTCCAGCGAGGCCCGGTCGGCGCACGGCACGCAGCCCTGCCCGCCGCTCCAGGCGGTCGGCTTGACGAAGACCGGAAACCACTCGTCCGGCACCAGCCGGTGCTGGCCGATGCGGTGCACGTCCCGGTCGGCGGTCAGCCGCACCGTCGGGATCACCGGCACCGGGGAATCGGCGAAGGAGGCCAACGTGGCGTACTTGTCGTTGAGCAGGATGCCGGCGCCGATGGGAATGGGAAGCCAGAAACCCATCGCCTCCAGGCAGGTCGCGACGGAAATTCCGGTCCACAGGTCAGAAATGTGGGTCGGGCCGGTACGTACGCCGTAGACGACGATGTCGCGGTCCGGGGAGAGCGCATCGTCGCGGTAGTAGGCGACCCCGTCGGAAATCGCGACGTGATCCGGGGGCGCCACGACGAAGTCGAGGCCGGCGCGTGCTGCTCCGGCAGCGTAGTCGGGCCAGAATTCCTGTTCCTCGTACGCCCGTAGCAGCTCCGAGCTGCGATCGGGGAAAAGGTAGAGGATGCGCTGGTCAGCCATGACACCTCACCGTCTGGGTCGGGGACCCGCACAGCATGCCGGCCGGCGTTTAAGGAACGCTTAAGGCTGGCCAAAGTGGCTACGTGACAGCGGTCGATTTCTTAAGCATCGTGGACGACCTGTCGTGGCCGCTGTTAATGTCCGCACCGGACCGACGCGGAATAGCGAGGTATGCAGATGATCTGGCATCACGAGGAACGCATCGACGTGCTGGCGCAGGCCCGCCGGGAAATGTGCGGCAGTGGCGGACGGATTCCCGACGCACATTTCTACGAGCGTAAGTTGGCCGAGGTCTGGCGGCGAGCCGGGAACAGTCCGGCGTACGCGGGAATCGGCGGGTACAGTCCGGCGGCGTTCGCTGCGCTGCCCGTCACCGCCAGGGAGGAGCTCAAGGCCCGCCCCGCCGACTTCCTCGCCGTCGCGCCGAACGCGGCGCTGCGCTACTACGAGACCACGGGAAGCACTGGCGCGCCCACGCCGACGCCGAGGCTGGCCGAGGACGTCATCTGGAACACGGTCTCGGTGGCGGAGGCGTGGCGGGAGTTGCTCGACCGGCCGGACGAACGGGTGCTGAACCTGCTGCCCTCGGACGTGGTGCCGGTCGGCGACCTGGTGGCCCAGGCGTGTGACTACCTCGACGTGGCGCACACCCGGGCGTACCCGTTCACCACCGGCATCCTCGACTGGGACCGACTTGCCGACCTGTGGTGCAACGTCGCCCCCACGACGGTCTTCGTGGCTCCCGGGGTCGCACTGCAATGGACCCGGCTGGCCAAACAGCGCCGGATGCTGGACAAGCTCAGCGACTCCGTACGGCGACTCATGCTGCTCGGCGAGGTCAACACCCCGGCGTTGCGGGCCCGGCTCGGCCGGTGGTGGGGCGCCACGGCGCTGGACGGTAGTTACGGCAGCACCGAGACCGGCACCCTGGCCGCCGCGTGCACGGCCGGCAACCAGCACCTGCTGCCCACCGCCGCGTACTTCGAGCTGATGACCGGGCAGGGTCTGGTCCCCGCCGGAGCGGGCGCCTGTGCCGGCACCGCCTCGGGGACGGGCGAACTGGTGGTGACGCCGCTGAACGCGTACGCCCGGCCGCTGCTGCGGCTCAACACCGGGGACGTGGTGACCCTGACCACCGGCTGCCCGTGCGGCCGGCGCACACCGCTGGTACGGGTACACGGCCGCGCCTCCGACACCACGCAGGTGCGGGGTGTGGCGCTCGCACCGGGGCAGGTGGAGGAGATCGTGTACGCCGCCACCACCGCCACCGGCTACCTGATCGAGGTGGACGCCGCCGGCACCTGGGCCCGCCTGCTGCTCGAACGGGAGGTCGACGGCTATCGCGCGGGCGAGCCTGCGATGGTCCAGGCCCTCCAGAACGTCTTCGAACGGAGCCTCGGGCTGGCCTGGGACCAGGTGGCCTTCGTCAACACCCTGCCCGTCAACACCAAGAGCGGAGCCGCGCAGAAGAGCTGGAAGCGGTCGAACGTGCGCGTGCTGGAGTCGGCATGACCCGCGTCGCCAGCGGCCCGGCCGGTAGCGGCGAGGCCGACCTGTGGTGCACGTACGCAGCCGTGCGCACCCTGGCGTGGCTCGGCCGCACCGACGCGGTGGACGACCGCGCCGGTGTGCGGGCCTGCCTGACCGGCCGACGCAACGCCGACGGCGGGTACGCGTGGAGCAGGGGCATGGCATCCGACGCGTGGGCCACCTACTACTGCACCCAGGCGCTCGCCGAGCTGGGGGAGGCGGTACCGCAGGCGGACCGCACCCGGGACTGGCTGCGGGACACCTGGTCCGGCGAGGCGTACGGCATGACGCCCGGCCAGGCTCCCGACGTCTGGGCCACCCACTTCTCCACCCGTACCGCGCGCACGATCTGCGGTGACACGGTGCCGGACCGGGCTGCGCTGACCGGCTGGCTGCGTGCCCTGCAGTCGCCGGACGGCGGCCTCTGCTGGACGCCCGGCGACGCGGAGCACGGCGACGCCGACGTGCGCGCGTGCTACTACGGCGTCATGTCGTGGCTGGAGGCCGGGAGCGGCGACCCGCCGCCGTGGGACGTGCCACGGTTGGTGGCCTGGCTGCGCCGGAGGCAGGACCGGGACGGCGGATTCCGGTTCACCGAGGCTGCGGAGGTGCCCTGTCTCTGGGCGACGTACCGGGCGACGGCTGCCCTGGCCGCCCTGGGGGCGGCCCCCCGGGACCCGGCCGCCGTGATCTTCTGGCTGCTCGGGATGCGGGGCGGTAGCGGCGCGTTCGTGCGCTGGGCCGGCTACCCCGTCGAGGACGTGTGGGCCGCCTTCTGCGCGGTCGGCACCCTGCGCGCCCTGGGGGCACCGACCGGGCTCGTCGAGGCGCCGGTCGTGGCCCGGATCCGCGCTGTCGCCTGCCCCGGTGGCTACACCTACCGGGAGGCGTCGCTGGCCGCGGACGCGCTGACCACCGCCGCGGTGATCCTGTCGAACGGCGGCGGCGGCGACGCGGCGGCGAGGACCTGGCTCGAAGGCTGTCAACTGCCCAACGAGGGCGGAGTCATGTACATGCCCGGTCGCGGTGCGGAGGTGCGGTGCACCCTGTGGGCGCTGGCCGCCGGCGCCTTCGCCGGCGACGCCGTGGGCCGGTCGCGGATCGCTCGGTGGATCGTCGACCTCCAGAATCCGGACGGCGGCTTCGGACACTGGTCGGGCCGTGGGTCCGACCTGGTGTCCACGGTGTCGGCGGCGGAGATCCTGCGGCTGCTCGGCGTCGCGCCGCGCCGCGGCCTCGACGCGGAGCGGCTGCTCGGCTTCGTGCGTTCGTGCGCGTCCGGGGCCGGGCACGCCCCCGTGCCGGGCGGCCGTCCCACGCTCCGCTCCGGCCTTCAGGCGCACCGGCTGCTGGCGGCGCTCGGCCACCCGGACGCGTCCGCGGTGACCCGGCTGCTCGCCGCCCACCGGGTGCGCGGCGGCGGCTGGGCCAACGAGGGCAACCGGATGCCGGACCTGCTCTCCACGTACGAGGCGGTGTTGACCACGGACCGTCTGGGCCTGCCACTCGACGGTTCGCCCGTTGCCCGGTTCCTGGACAGCACGGACCGGGACGGCAGCACCGCCTGGACACCACTGGCACCCACCGGTGGCGGCATGCTGGCCGACTGTCTCGGCGGGCTGCTCCGCACACGGCTCTCCCGCCGGCGGCGTCCACTGCCGGCCGTCGTCCTGTCCTGACCACCGTCCCTGGAGGCTCTGTCGTGCCCACCATCGCCATCGCCGCCTCGCCGCCGCTTCCGTCGGCCCGCCAGCGCGCGGTCGTGCTGCGGCTGACCCGCTGGCTGGTCGACCGGGGCGTCCGGCCGGAGCGGGTCGTCGTGCGCTTCGACCCGGCCCCGGACCTGTACGCCGGCGGTTGGCCGGTTTCCGGGCACACGACGGTGACCTGCTGCGTCGGTCCGGACCGCGACGGCGACTTCCGGGCGGCGCTGGCTGGTCATGTCGCCGCCACGCTCGGCGGCACGGGATTCCTCTATGTCGAGTGCCGCACCACCCCGCCCGCCGACGTGTACGTGCGCGTGGGCCACCAACTCGTCCGGGCCGATCAGCCGGACCCCGTCCGAGAGGAGACAGCATGACCACCGACGTGACATCCCGACTCCGCGCGACCCTCGCCGCGCGCCTCGGGGACGCCTTCACCGGCGTGGCCGACACCGACCTGCTGCGGGAGGCGCTCGGCGACGCGTACGACAGCATGTCGGCGCTGGAGTGTGTCACCGCCGTGGAGGAGGAGTTCGGCATCGAGGTCGACCTCGTCGCCGACGACGTCCGTCACTGGTTCGCCACCGTCGACCGGATGGCCGCGTTCGTCACCCGCCGGCTCGAAGACGCCGCCGTACTGCGCGTCGTCCGATGATCCCGTTCCGGACGTCGGGCACGACCGGACCCGCGGTCACCTGGTGGCGCGGACAGGACCAGCTCGACGCGGAGGCGCGGCTGTTGCTGCCGCTGCTCGGCCGGGTCGACCGGGTGCTGAGTTTCGCGCCCTCCCACCACCTCTACGGCCGGATCTTCGGCGTGGAACTGCCACGCCTGGCCGGCGTGCCGGTCGTCACGGCGTGGACCGACCCGCTGGTGCTGCCCCCGCTGACCGCCGGCATCCGGTGCCTGGTGGTCTGTCTGCCGTCGACCTGGCCGCTGCTGCGCCGGCACGTCGGGAGGCTGCGCGGCAACGACCTCGTGGCGGTGCACAGCACGGCATGTACGACTCCGGCGACACACGATGTCGTCGATCTTCTCGGTCTCGACGCCGTGGAGGTGCTGGGGTCGACCGAGACCGGCGCGGTCGCCACCCGGCCGATCACCCGTGACGGGTGCGACTGGACACTGCTGCCCGACGTCGAGCCGTTGCCCGCCGCCGACGGCCGGCTGCACGTGAGCGGACCACGACTGGCGGCGTCCCTCACCAGCCACCGCACCGGCGATCTCGTCGAGTTCACCGGCGCGCGTACCTTCCGGCACCTCGGACGGTCCGGCGGTCTGGTCAAGGTCAACGGCCGCCGGTGCGACACGGAAGCCGTCGCCGCGCTGGTCAGCCGCATGGCGCCCGGGTGCGACGCGCGCTGCGTGCCGGTGACCGACCCGATCCGCGGCGAGCACTACGACCTGTACTACTCCACCGGGCCTGAACCGGCCGAGCTGCGCCGGATGTTGGCGGCGGTGGACGCCGACCTGCCGGCCCCGCGCCTCGTACGACGGGTACCGACGCCGTGACCGACCGCGTCGAGGAGGTGCTGGCGCGGGCCGCCGCCCCGATCGAGGCGTCGCCGGACGAACTGCGCGCGATGGCCGACAGCCGTGCGGTCCTCACCGCCGCCACCACCGAGGTGTACGGCACCACCCGTGGCTTCGGCCCTCTGGCGGCCTATCCGGCCGACCCGGACCCGCGCCGACAGGGGCTCGGACTCGTCTCACATCTCGCCGTCGGGCAGGGCGAGCCGCTGTCACCCGGCGTCACCCGCACGATGGTGTGGCTACGACTGCGCAGCATGGCTCTCGGGCACTCGGCTGTGGACCCGGCACTGTGGGTCGCACTCGCCGATCAGTGGAACGCCGGGTTCACGCCCGTCGTGCCGCGTGAGGGCAGCCTCAGCGCCAGCGGCGACCTGGTGCCGCTGGCACACGCGGCGCTGGCCGCTGGCGGCTCCGGCACCGAGCTGGCGTGGCACGACGACGCGCAGGTGCGCGCGGCCGGGCGGCTGCGGGCTCTGGGCCTGTCCCCGGTGGTGTGGGAGGCGCGCACCGCGCTCGCGTTCGTCAACGGGTCCAGTGCCAGCCTTGCGCAGGCCCTGCACAACCACCGGACCCTGCGCGCGTCCGTACGGCTCGCCGCGGCGGCCACCGCCCGGATCGTGACGTTGCTCGGCGCCGATCCGGCACCCTACGGCGAGCCCCTGTCGCGGGTACGCAACCAGCCTGGTCAGCGGAGCGTCGCCGCCTGGATCCGCGCCGCGCTGCCCCCGGACGGTGTGCGTGCCGACAGCCGGCCCCTCCAGGAGCGGTACTCGCTGCGCTGCGCGCCACAGGTGCTCGGCGCGGTCCTCGACCAGCTCGACGCGCAGGGCACGATCCTGTCTCGCGAAGCCGACGGCTGCACCGACAACCCGGTGATCGTCGACGGGGACGTACACCACGGCGGCAACTTCCACGCCGCGCCCGTGGCGCTCGCCACGGAGGCGCACGCGGTCTGTGCCCACCAGGTCGCACTCCTGATGGAACGGCAGCTCGCGCTGCTGATCGACCCGACCGTCAACGGTGGCCTGCCCCCGATGCTCACTCCCGCGCCCGGTGCCGCCAGCGGTCTGGCCGGCGTGCAGATCGCGGCGGCGTCGCACCTGGCCAGGCTGCGACAGCTAGCGCATCCCGCCTCCACCACCACGATCCCCGTCAACCTGGAGAACCAGGACCACACCCCGCTGGCCCTCAACGGCGCGAACGCGGTCGCCGACATGCTGGAGCGGGTACGGTGGATCGCCGGGTCGTTGCTGGTGGCCGTGAACCAGCACACCCATCTGCGTCCGGCTGCCACCACCGGTCTGTGGGCGCGTCTGCGGGCGGCGATCGGGCCGCTCGACGGGGATCGGCCGCTGGCCGCCGCGGTCAGGGACGCGGCAGCGCTCGGCCTGCCGGAAGAGGGGTGACCGGGGCCGTCCAGAGCGGTGCCGCCCGGTCCAGAAGCCACAGCTTCGCGGCATACAGGCGCATCAGGCCGTGCAACCGGAACTGGTGTGGACGATGCTGCTCCAGCAGGTTCCGATCGAGCAGGTTCTCCAGCAGGCGGCGTACCGCCGGCACCGGCAGTCCCGTGGCGACGGAGGCCGCCGGGACGTCGAACTCGTCACCTGGGACGAGGCTGAGCAGGCGGAACATTCGCTGCTCGGGTTCCGGCAGGGCCCGGTAGGATGCCTCGAACACTCCTTCCACGCTGCGGTCACCAGCGGCGAGTTCCTCCAACCGCAGCCCGTCGTCGAGCCGGCGCGCCAACTCCCGAATCGGCCACGCCGGGCGATGCCGTAACCGGGCCGCCGCGAGTCGAACCGCCAACGGCAGATGTCCGCACAGCCGGACGACGTGGGCCACGGAGGCCGGATCCGTCGCCGCCGGAGCACCGGCGACCCGGGTGAACAGTTCCACCGCGTCGGCCGGATCGAGCACGCCCAGACGGATCGGGTGGGCGCCGTCCACCGTAGCCGCCGTGCGGCTGGTGACGATGACGAGACTGGCCGAGTTCCCGGGCAGCAGCGGCTGCACCTGGCGGGCGTCCACCGCGTTGTCCAGCACGACGATCATCCGTCGGTTGGCCAGCAACGCGCGCCAGCGCGCCGCGTTCAGCGCCGGGTCCGGGCCGGCCTCCGCGCCGAGCATGCCGAGCAGGAGCCCCAGCGCGGACTCCATGGCCAGGGGCTCCCGGTCCTGGGTGCAGCCGTGCAGATCCACGAAGAGCTGCCCGTCGGGGTATGCGGCGCGCTGCTGGTGCGCGAGACGAGTCGCCAGCACGGTCTTTCCGACACCGGCCATTCCGGAGATTTGCAACAGCGCCGGAGCGGACCGTGGTCCCGCCGTCACGCGGGTCGCCTCGGTGAGTTCCGCCGCCCGGCCGACGAAATCGGTCAGGTCCCGTGGCAGCATGTTCGAGCCAGGCTGGTCGGAGTGGCCAGGCTCGGCGCCGAGCACCCGGCGGTGTGCCGCGCGCAGGCCCGGGCCGGGGTCGACCCCCAGCTCGTCGCGGAGCAGCCGGTATGCCCGCCGGTACGTCGCGGACGCGTCCGCGGTCCGGCCCTGCCGGGCCAGCGCCACGATGAGCAGTTCGTGGAAGCGCTCGCGCAGCGGATGTTCCCGGGTGAGCTGGACGAGCTGGGGCACCAGTTCGGCGCTGCGGCCGAGCGTCAACTCCAACTCGGCGAGGCGCTCCCAGGCGGTGAGCCGTTCCTCGGTGACCACCGGCTCGAACTCCCTGCGGAGCAGCCCCGGACCCAGGTCGGCCAGCGGGTTCCCGCGAAAGGCCGCGAGGGCCCGGCGCAACAGTTCCGCCCCGGCCGCTGGCGCCGCGCCCGTCGCGTGCCCCACGAGCGCCCGGAAGCGGTGCAGGTCCACCGACTCCGGATCGATGTCGAGCAGGTAACCCCCGGCCCGGTGGACGAGGCGTACGTCCCGTATGGCGGCGCGCACCTGGGAGGCGTACACCTGTAGGGCGCCGTGCGCGCTGCGCGGTGGCTCGCCGTCCCAGACGGCGTCGACGAGACGGCTGCGGGTCACGTGACGGCGGGGTTCGAGCAGCAGCGCGGCGAGGAGTCGGCGCGGCTTGAGCGGCAGGGGTCGCTGTCGGTCCCCGCCGACACGTACCTCCAGGTCGCCGAGCAGGCGGAAGTCGTACCTCATCGAGCCTCCTCCCCGGGCGCTGCGGGCGCCGGCTCCCGCATCGGGAGGCGCGACGCCCGCAGGCATGTACTCAGCTCCCGCGGGGTGCGCGGGCCTCGACGGTCACCACGGCCGCGCGAGCGCCGACGGTGTTGTGATGGTGCAGCACGAGCAGGTCGTTCGTGACCTGCTCCGGATCCCGCCCGACGGACAGCGCCGTACCGGGGCGGGCCAGATAGGTCAGCGCCGGTTCGGTGCCGCCGACGACCCACGTCCCGGGACGGATCGGGTCGAACGTCAGACCGCCCACCCGGTCGACCACGGCATCGCCCGGGGCCCGGTAGAAACCTCTGACGGCGACCTCGTAACCGATCCGGTGGGCCGGCCCGGCCGGGTCCACCCCGAGTGCGGCGAGCTTCACCGGCAGCAGGACGACGTTGGTGTCGAAGATGTTCGTGTCGGTGTCGCCGAATCGGCCGTTCACCGGTTGGACGTCCACCACGTTGGGCTGCGGACGGTTCAGGTCGGCCGTGGACACCAACAGCACGTCGCTGCGGGGCGCCTTCACCACCGTCGACTCGAAGTCGGCACGCCCGTCGCCGGTGGTGTCGAAGCGGACGACCGGAACGGTGTTGCTACCCAGGTTCGCCCAGTCGCCCCAGGTGGCCAGACCGATGCCGAGCATGGCCTCCTCCGGTCGGCCCTTTGCCCGGGCCGCCGGCGCGGTGGAAGCGGCACCGACGAAGCGCAGGTCACCGCCGCGAGCCGTGTCGTTCACGGTGCACCCGGCGACGATCGGGCCACCGCAGCTCGGCAGTTGCGGTGAGCGGGCGTGCAGCTCCAGCACGCTGATCAGGCTGCGGTACGCCGCCGCGCCGCTGCCCTGGTGCAGCCCGCGTCCCGCGATCCGCAGGGTGCCCTGGGAACGGTCGCCCATCCGGAGCACCGGTGGAACGGTGACCGCGGCGGCGGGCTTGGGAGAGGCCGCCACCGGCACCCGCAGGCCGACGGTCGCTCCGCGCACCGGCGTGAGCAGTAGGCGCCCAGCGGCGTCGGCGACGAACTGCCGGGCCAGCCCGCCCTGGACCGCCTCCATCGTCGGATCCATGGTCTTGCGCAACGCGGCGACGTCGTCGATGTGCAGCGTCACCCTGACCTGGGCGGTGTCGCGCGGCGCGAGCCGTACGGTGTCCCGGTCCACCGTGTACCGGACGCCCGGCGTGACCGTGATGCCCTCGTACCGCGCCGTGAACACCACGGGTGTGGTCCCCTTGTTGACGACCTTGACGGTCTTGGTCAGTCGGGTGGGCCGGGACGCGGCCACGACCCCGAAGGTCACGCTGACCGCGCCCGGATCGTCCTGCACGTAGGCGAGGACGTTCGTGGTGAGGGCCGCGGCGGCGTCGATCCGCCCCGCGCCCACCCGCTGCGGGGCGTACCGCAGCCCGGCCTCGTTCCGCAGGTCGTGCCCGGCGGTGTTCATGGCCGCGGCCTTGACCTCCTCGTACGTCCAGTCCGGGTGGGCCTGGCGAATGAGGGCGGTGATGCCGGTGGCGTGCGGAGTGGACATCGACGTGCCGGAGTAGACGGCACGGTCGTAGCCGCTGCCCGCCCAGGCGGCCGCGATGGTGTCACCGGGCGCGGAGATGTCCGGCTTTACCGTGGGCGCCCGGACGCCGCGCGAGGTGAAGCTGCTCGCGGTGTCGACCAACAGCGGATCCTGCGTGGGCAGACTGGCCTTGTCCACGCCGCGCAGCGAGATCTCGAGCGTGCCCGCGGCGGCCGTGGGACGCAGCCGGCGCGTCTCCGTCGCGGTGAACTGGAACATCGGCAGCATGCTGTTGCCGGTGATCCGGGACGCGAAATGGTCCTGCGTGGACGACAGCACGAGCCCCGCCGCGCCGCCCGCCTGGGCGTTGTTCGCGCGGGCCGCCGAGCCACACTCGCGTCCCTCCAACGTGGCCTGGTCGTCCATTTCGATCCAGACGATCCGGTCCTTCACCAGCTCCTTCTCGGCCGCGCCGTACACGCTGCACCCGGTGGTGTTCGGTGCCGGCAGGACGACGACCGGACGCCGCACGTCGAGGGTGTCCCAACCGGTGAAGGCGAGACTGAACTGGCCGGCGCTCACCCCCGGCACGGGGGCGTGCACCTGCGCGACGTCACGGAGAACGTATCCGTCGCGAGAACTGGCCACGGTGAGCGCCTCGGGAGCGACCGATCCGGGTGAGGCCGCCACGTCGTACAGGTCGTTGCCGTTGCCGGCGGAGAACACCGACAGCACGTCGTGCTCGGCCAGCTTACGGACGAACAGCGACACCGGGTCGTCCACGGCGTTGTAGTTGCTGCTCAGAGCGAGGTTGAGGACGTCGAGGCGGTCACCGAGGTCACCGTCGCCATTGGGGTCGAGGGCCCAGTCCATCGCCTTCGGCGTCAGCGCCGACGTGAGGCCGTGGCAGCCGAACACCTTGATGGCGTACAGCGTCGCCTCGGGTGCCATGCCCGGAGCCACCCTCATGGCCTCGACCTGCTGCGGCGTGAGCTTCGCGTAGTCGCCGGTGAACGTGGTGCCGTCGGCGTTCACGCCCATCGAGCCGATGATGCTGGCACCGTGGGTGCCGTGGTGCCCACAGGAGATCGGGTTCGGATCCGGGACGGGAACCGGCGAGCCGATCGCGCCGGAGGCGTCGTAGTCGTCACCCACCAGGTCGGTGCCGCCGACCACCTTGGCACTCGGGAAGTAGCGAGGGTCGACCACCTCGTGGTCGATGCTCCGGTACGCCTCCTTGGTGCCGGGTCCGCCGAAGGCCGCGTGGGTGTAGTCGATGCCGTCGTCGATGATGCCGATGCGTACCCCCTTGCCGGTCCTGCCGGTGTGGCGCCAGGCGTTCAGCGCGTTGGTGAACTGCACCGAGTTGGTGCTGCTCTTGACGTGCTCGACGATCCGCCGGACGGAGACGATGTCCGGCCGTCCGGCGAGCTCCCGAAGCTGCGCGGCGTCCGCCGAGACGATGAGCCCGGACACCGCGTTCGACGTCACGGAGAAGAGTCGGGCACCGGCCATCCGGCCCACCAGCTCCCGCGCCGTCCTCTCGACGTCGCGGCGGGCGGACTGCACCGCGGCGCGGTCCGCGCCGGTGGCCGAGAGATCCGTTGCGGACTGCTCGGCCAGTTCGACGAAGACGGTCTGCGGCCCGCTCGCGTCGAGCAGCGCGGGAGCCAGCTTGGGGGCCAGCGCGCCGAGGTCCGTCACCTCCACGGGCAGCCCCGCCGCCGTCGGCGCGCTGGACCCGTTCGGCCACGCGACGGCACCTGGAGCCGCGACCACGGTGACCGCCAGCACGGCGGCCGCCAGGACGGTTGATCTGATCGTTGATCTCACGACTGGCCTTCCTTCTTGTTCTGCTCGTTCGACAGCCCGGACACGCGCCACCAACGACGTGCAGTACGTGGACCGTCACAAGGAGAGATTCCGGTGCGGCGAGGGGGAGCACGGCGCTCGCGCCGCGCCGTGGGAATCCGAGCGCTGGTGCGCCGCGACGGGGCCGACCGTTCGGACGCGTCGCCATCGGCCGGTGAGCGCCGGCGGCCCCCGTGACCGTCGGCGGGGCCAGCCCGCCGCGCCGGTGGCGGCCGGATGGTCGCGGTGCCGGGGGTGATCCGGGCTCGACGCCGGGCGGGACAGGTCACCCGGACGCCTTCCGTTGCCTGGTCGCCGCGACCGCCCACCCGAGCCACCTTCCGCCGTCACCGGTCGCGGCCGTACCTGCCGCAGACCCGATGACAAGGCTCCGGGCAGGGCGGGTCGACCGACAGGGAAGGACCGGCAGAACCGTTGCACCGGTTTTCCTGCAGGTTCGTCTTGGCGAAGAAGGTGACCGGACGTCAGAGGGGTGACAGGGCCGATCCATACCGGGCGGTCGTGCCAGCGGCATGCGGCGCGCGACGGCAGAGCCGCCGTCGACGTGTGTCGACGGCGGCTCCCGGTGTTCCTACGGGCCCGGCGTCAGTTCGCCGTGGGACCCGTGTCGGGCGGGTGCCGGCGCCGCGCTGCCACGGCCCGACGGCGCCGTCCCGCGATCCGGATTCGTTCAGCTGCCGACGTAGGCCGCGAGGTGCTCCCCGGTCAGGGTGGAACGTTTGGCGACGAGGTCGGCGGGGGTGCCCTCGAAGACGATCCGGCCGCCGTCGTGGCCGGCGCCGGGCCCGAGGTCGACGATCCAGTCGGCGTGCGCCATGACCGCCTGGTGGTGCTCGATGACGATGACCGACTTGCCGGAGTCGACGAGCCGGTCGAGCAGGCCGAGCAACTGCTCGACGTCGGCGAGGTGCAGACCGGTGGTCGGCTCGTCGAGGACGTAGACCCCGCCCTTCTCGGCCATGTGGGTGGCCAGCTTCAGCCGCTGCCGTTCGCCGCCGGAGAGCGTGGTGAGCGGCTGGCCGAGGCTGAGGTAGCCGAGCCCGACGTCGGCGAGCCGGTCGAGGATGGCGTGTGCGGCCGGCGTGCGCGCCTCGCCGGCGCCGAAGAACTCCTCGGCCTCGGTCACCGACATCGCGAGCACCTCACTGATGTCCCGGCCGCCGAGGTGGTATTCGAGCACCGCCGGCTGGAACCGCTTCCCCTCGCAGTCCTCGCAGGTGGTGGCGACGCTGGCCATCGTCGCCAGGTCGGTGTAGATGACACCGGCGCCGTTGCAGGTGGGGCAGGCGCCCTCGGAGTTGGCGCTGAACAGGGCCGGCTTCACACCGTTGGCCTTCGCGAACGCCTTGCGGATCGGGTCGAGCAGCCCGGTGTACGTCGCCGGGTTGCTCCGCCGCGAGCCACGGATCGCGCCCTGGTCGATCGAGACGACCCCGTCCCGCCCGGCCACCGAACCGTGGATCAGGGAGCTCTTGCCGGACCCGGCGACGCCGGTGACGACGACCAGCACGCCGAGCGGGATGTCGACGTCGACGTCGCGCAGGTTGTGCGTCGCCGCGCCACGGATCTCCAGCATGCCGGTGGGCGTCCGCACCTTCTCCTTCAGGGTGGCCCGGTCGTCGAGGTGGCGACCGGTGAGGGTGCCGCTGGCCCGCAGTCCCTCGACGGTGCCCTCGAAGCAGACGGTGCCGCCCGCCGTACCGGCGCCGGGGCCGAGGTCGACGACGTGGTCGGCGATCGCGATCGTCTCCGGTTTGTGCTCCACGACGAGCACCGTGTTGCCCTTGTTCCGCAGCCGCAGCAGCAGGTCGTTCATCCGCTGGATGTCGTGCGGGTGCAGGCCGATGGTGGGCTCGTCGAAGACGTAGGTGACGTCGGTGAGCGAGGAGCCGAGGTGGCGGATCATCTTGGTGCGCTGCGCCTCGCCGCCGGAGAGCGTGCCCGCCGGCCGGTCGAGCGAGAGGTAGCCCAGCCCGATCTCGACGAACGAGTCGAGGGTGTGCTTGAGCTTCGCGAGCAGCGGCGCCACCGACGGCTCGTCGAGGCCGTCGACCCAGTCGGCCAGGTCGCTGATCTGCATCGCGCAGGCGTCGGCGATGTTGACGCCCCGGATCCGCGACGACCGGGCCGCCTCGGCCAGCCGGGTGCCGCCGCACTCCGGACAGGTGGTGAAGGTGACCGCCCGGTCCACGAACGCCCGGATGTGCGGCTGCATCGCCTCCCGGTCCTTGGCCAGGAACGACTTCTGGATCCTCGGGATCAGCCCCTCGAACGTCAGGTTGACGTTGTCGACCTTGATCTTGGTCGGCTCCTTGTAGAGGAGATCCTGGAGTTCCTTCTTGGTGAACTTCCGGATCGGCTTGTCCGGATCGAAGAAGCCGCAGCCGCTGAAGATGCGGCCGTACCAACCCTCGACGCTGTAGCCGGGGATGGTGAGCGCGCCCTCGTTGAGCGACTTGGTGTCGTCGTAGAGCGCGGACAGGTCGAAGTCGGTGACCGAGCCCATGCCCTCGCAGCGCGGGCACATGCCGCCCAGACGGGTGAAGGTCGCCCTCTCGGTCTTCGTCCTCCCGGCGCCGCGCTCGACGGTGATCGCACCGCTGGCCTTCACCGAGGGAGTGTTGAACGAGAACGCGTTGGGCGAGCCGATGTGCGGCTGCCCGAGCCGGCTGAAGAGGATCCGCAGCATCGCGTTGGCGTCGGTGGCGGTGCCGACGGTGGAGCGGACGTTCGCGCCCATCCGCTCCTGATCGACGATGATCGCCGTGGTCAGCCCCTCCAGCAGGTCGACGTCCGGCCGGGCCAGGGTCGGCATGAAGCCCTGGAGGAAGGCGCTGTAGGTCTCGTTGATCAACCGCTGCGACTCCGCCGCGATCGTGCCGAACACCAACGAGCTCTTGCCCGAGCCGGAGACCCCGGTGAACACCGTCAGCCGGCGCTTCGGGATGTCGATGCTGACGTCCCTGAGGTTGTTCTCCCGCGCGCCCCGCACGCGGATCAGGTCGTGACTGTCGGCGGAATGCGGCGCGGGCGAGGACGTGCCCGTGCTCGTGGCCATGCTCATCGTGTCCAATCGTGTTACGCGGGGGCCGCCGTCGCGGCCCCCGTCGGCGTCCTGACCGCTGGTCGCCGGACGGCTCAGCGCTGTTCCTGGATGCGGACCATGTTGCCGGCGGGATCGCGGAAGGCACAGTCGCGAACGCCGTACGGCTGCTCGGTGGGCTCCTGGACGACCTCGGCGTCGCCGGCCTGAAGCCGTGCGAAGACACCGTCGAGATCGGGGGTGGCCAGCAGGATCATGGCGTAGGTGCCCTTGGCCATCATCTCGGTGATGGTACGGCGCTCGTCGTCGGTGACGCCGGGGTCGGCGACCGGCGGGTGCAGGACGATGGACGTGTCGGGCTGGCCGACGGGACCGACCGTGATCCAGCGCATGCCGTCGTATCCGACGTCGTTGCGGACCTCGAAGCCGAGGGCGTCGCGGTAAAAGGCCAGGGAGGCCGCCGGGTCGGTGTGCGGGAGGAAACTCGCGTTGATGGTGATGTCCATGGCAGTCACGCTAGGTGAGGCTCGGGGCCGGGGCTTCTCGATTCCTGATCGGTCTGGTCACCTTCTTCGCCACGCAGGACGGCATCCCCGCCGTCGCGCGGGCCGCCCGCTGCCGGTAGACGCTGGGCGGCACGCCGACCAACTCGGTGAAGCGGGTGCTGAAGGTGCCCAACGAGGAGCACCCGACCGCGAAACAGACATCGGTGACGCTGAGGTCGCCGCGACGCAGCAACGCCATGGCGCGCTCGATGCGCCGGGTCATCAGATAGGCGTACGGCGACTCACCGTAGGCGAGCCGGAACTCGCGGCTGAGGTGCCCGGCCGACATGTGCTCGCGGCGCGCGAGGGCCTCGACGTTCAGCGGCTGTGCGTACTCCCGGTCGATCCGGTCACGGACGCGACGCAGCCGCGCGAGGTCGCGTAGGCGCTGCGCTGCGGCGGATGTGCTGGTCACCTGCGAAATCGTGCCACATCGTGCCGGCCGGTGGCCGGGAGCCGCCGGTGACGGTGGCGGCTCCCGGTCCTGGTACGGCCGGCGTCAGGTCGCCGTGCAGGAGAG
The DNA here is from genome assembly GCF_900091495.1 of Micromonospora echinospora. Taxonomy (NCBI): domain Bacteria; kingdom Bacillati; phylum Actinomycetota; class Actinomycetes; order Micromonosporales; family Micromonosporaceae; genus Micromonospora; species Micromonospora echinospora. The sequence goes on from NZ_LT607413.1 coordinate 5,759,306, forward strand.
CATCGGCCTGCTGTTGGTGCCGTTGGACGTGCCGATGAAACCGAAGGTGGTGCTGACGCCGGCACCGAGCGAGCCGTTGTAGCTCATGTTGCGGGCGGACACCGTCGCCCCGCTGCTGGTGACCGTCGCGTTCCAGGCCTGCGAGACGGTCTGCCCGTCGGCGAAGGTCCAGACCACCGTCCAGTCCCGGATCGCCGAGGTGCCGGCGGTCACCGTCACCTCACCCTGGAAGCCGCCCTGCCACTGCCCGACGACCGAGTAGGTGGCGGCGCACCGGTTCGGCGGCGGCATGGTGGGCGGCGGCGTGGTGGGGGGCGGGGTGGTCGGCGGGACGGTGGTGGGCGGGGGCGTGGTGGGCGGGGTGCCGCCGAAGACGGTGGCCTCCCGGGCGGTGGCCCGGATGCCGTGGGCGCCGTTGAAGATCCGCTCACCCCAGGTGGTGAGCTGGTCAGGGTCGAAGTTCACCGCCATGTCCAGGATCGGGTCGGTGTTGCCGCTCCAGGACCACCCGAGGTAGCCCAGCCTCCGGGCGTCCGCCTCGGCCAGCAGGGTCTCGTGGTCGACCTCACCGTCGCGGAACCGCCAGCCGAACTCCCCGATCACCAGCGGCCAGCCGTTGGCCTCGAACCGGTCGAGGTAGCTCACGATGCTGGCGGCGGTGCTGTACACCGCGTACATGTGGATCGACAGCACCGTGTTGCGCTGGCTGTCCGCGTCGAGCACCGCCTGCGCGTTGTCCCGCATCACGTTCTGCCAGTCCTGACCCCAGTTCGGGCCGTCGACCATGAGCAGGTGCGCGAAGCCGTTGGCCCGCATCTTCCGGATCGCGGCGACCGTGGCGTCGGTCCACTGGGCGGCGTTCACGTTGCCGATCGGCTCGTTGCCGATGTTGATCACGACGTAGTCTTCCTCGCCGGCCAGCGCGCTCTTCTGGCTGATCCAGTAGTCGACCGCCTCGTCCAGCGAGGCGGCGGCGCCCTCCTCGCCGTAGCCGGTGGTGTCGTGCACCTCCAGGACGCAGATCAGCCGGTTGGCCTTGCACAGCGAGACCACCTCGGCCACGTCGTTCGACGGGCCCCAGCGCTTGCCGGTGCCGAGCACCACCCGGACCGTGTTGGCCCCGAGCGCCTTGACGTCGGCGAAGGAGTCGGTCTGGCCGGTGAACCACACGTGCGGGTGGTTCACCCCGCGCATGACGAACGGTTGGCCGTTGGCCTCGACGATGTCGGTGCCCTCGACGTGCAGGCCGACCGCCGCGTGGGCGGGGGGTACGACCATCAGGACGGCGCTGACCAGCGTCAGCAACGCGGTACCGAGAAGGGTGAGTCGTCTCTTCATGCCTACCTCTGGGGTGGGAGGCCCGAGACCGGGCGAGCGCCGGGTCACAGGCGTGCGGGCCCGACGACCCGTTGCCCAGACGGTCGTCGGTCGGCCCGGTGTGTGGACGTCACAGGACGACCCGGCTCGTGCAGAACGGTACGCAAGGGCGGTCGACGACGCAACGCGCCCGTCCGGTCGCGGTGGTCCACCGCCGCCCCGCGCGGTGCCGTACGGTGTCCCGGATGGACGAACCGGTAGCCGGAACGGTGCCGCCCCGCCGCGCGGGACGCGGCACTCTGGTGTTCCAGTACGCCACGGTGGCGGTGTTCCTGCTCGGCGCGGCCTACCCGCTGCTGGCCGCCGCGGCCGGCACCGGCGACTGGGCCGGGTTGGCCGACCCCAGCCTCGAACGCTACGGCGACCCCAAGGAGTGGGCCCTGCCGCCCGGCCCCGAGACGTTCTGGAACCCGCTACTGTGGATCTTCGCGTTCAGCAGGGTGACCGTCATGCTCTCTGCCATCACCCTGCTGGGTCTCGTCGGCGTCGCTGCCGGGGTGGTCCGGCTCGCCCGCCGGGGAGCGGGCCGGGGCCGGTTCGTGGCGCTGCTGGTCGGCACGCTGCTCTGCGCGGCGGTCACCGTGGTCATGCTGACCCCGTACGGTGCGCAACTGCGCACCTGGCTACTCGACTAGCGACCGTGTGCGTGGTCGGGCACCACCACCCGCCCTCCACCCCGTCGATCAAGGAGTTGTGGCGCCCGAGTCCTGCCCTTCGTGGGGGTTTGGCTGGTGCTCAAACTCCATGATCGACGGGGTGGAGACGCCGGCTCCCGCGTGGGGCCGTGCGGTCAAGCCAGCGGGCCCAGCCGGACGGCCTGCTTGAGGAAGACGACGCCGTCGATCATGTCGAGCTGGGTCGGGTCCAGCGGGAAGTAGGCGAAGTCGGGGGAGACGCGCGGGGCGGGTTCGGTAACGGCCTGGGCCAGGCGGCGGACGTCGACGAGGGAGTGGTCCCACGGGAGCGTGGACAGGATGCCCTCGACGGTGTCCGGGGACGGGACGTTCTCGCCGACCGTGCCGAGGGCCGAGGCCAGGAAGGCGTACCGGTCGCCCAGGTGGGTCGCGACGATCGCGCCCGCGCTCCACCACTCCAGCTGCTGGTCGCCGAGCGCCATGAAGCTCCTGTTCCGCTGGAGGTGAAGGTTGGAGGCGTAGACCAGGGCCGGGCCGTGCGTGGCGACGGCGCGTAGGTTGGCGGCCATCATCCCGTCGCGCAGGGCCGACAGCCGGGACCACCGTGCCGGGGACGCGTCGGCCATCCAGTAGTGGTAGCGGAGCAGGCCGACGGCGGTGCGCCCGTACAGTGCCGCCCGTTCCCGGTCCTCCGCGTTCAGCTGGGGTGCCTGCGTGTCGAGCAGCGCCACCAGGTCGTCGGCGATCAGCCGCAGCCGTTGGGCGTCGGCGGACCGGCCGATCGACCGGGACGGTTCCCAGGCCGCGGCCTCGTTCGACCACCGGTCGTCCGGGCCCAGCAGCGTGTCGAGGGTCTCGCTGGTCACCACGGTGCGGGGGAGTGGGCCGTCGAGGAGTGCGTAGAGGCCGGTGAGCGCCTGGCGCGGGCTCGCCGCCCAGTACTCCAGCGGGCCGTCGAACCCGAAGAACCGTAGCTTATCGTCATGTTTCTCGTTGTACGCCCGCATCCAGCGCACGAGTTCGCGGTTGGCCGGTGAGGCGCCGAAGCCGTGGCTGAAGCCGCGTTCCATGACGTCGTCGAGCGTGCCCTCGCCCGTCGTGAGGTAGTCGTCCACCACGAGGCCCATGAGGCAGTCGCTCTCGATGGCGAACGACCGGTAGCCCTCATGTTCGACCAGATGCCGGAAGATCTCGTTGCGCAGGTCGCCGAGCTCTTCCACGAAGTGCCGGGCCTCACCGAGGCCGAGCAGCAGGGGCCGCGCGGGAAGCGACCGGAGGAACGTCGAGACGGACGCGCCGTCGAGCGGCCGGGCCGTGTCCTTGATATCCATTCCTTCAACGCTATCGTTGAACACCCGGTGTAAACTTGTGCCGGGAATGTCCCCTCTCATCGCGGCAGACCTTCAAATGGTGGTGCATCCATGCGGCCGGTGGACCTGGCGCGTGAACACGGCCTGTCCACCCAGGCGATCAGGAACTACGAGGACGTCGGCATCCTGCCCACCGCCGAACGCACCGTCCACGGTTACCGCACCTACACGCCGCGGCACGCGCAGGCGCTGCGCGCGTTCCTCGCCCTCGCGTCCGGTCACGGCCACCGGACGGCCACGTCGATCATGCAGGCCGTCAACCGGGGCGCCACCGAGGACGCGCTGCGGCTCGTCGACGAGAGCCACGGCCAACTGCTCGACGACCGCCGTACCGTCCAGGCCGTCGAGGCCGCGCTCCGTGATCTGGCGCCGGTGCCGCAGGAGCGCGGCGACACGTTCATCGGCCCCCTGGCCCGCCGGCTCGGCCTCCGCCCGGCCACTCTCCGCAAATGGGAGAGCGCCGGCCTGGTCCGGCCGCGCCGTGATCCGCGGACGGGCTACCGGGTGTACGACGCGGCCGACGTCCGGGACGTCCGGCTGGCCCACCAGCTCAGGCGGGGTGGCTACCTGCTGGAGCAGATCGCCCCGCTGATCGCCGAGGTCCGCTCCGCCGGAGGCGTCGCTCCGCTGGAGTCGACCCTGCGCGACTGGCAGGCCCGCCTGTCCGCCCGGGGCCGCGCCATGCTCAGGGGCGCCGCCGCCCTGGACGCGTACCTCCGCGCCCGGGAACCGTGAGGCCGGGCACGGCCACCGACGGCGCCGGAAGCGACCGCGCCGACGGCGGCGGACCTCCACACAGGTATTCCACCGGGGACGTCTCGACGAGAGGAGCCGCCGGGTCAGGTCAGCGGATCCATGTAGAGCAGCCGCAGGTTGTTCACCGGGGTCGCCTGGGCGACCAGGTACGCCGCCACCTGGGCCGGCGTCCAGGCCGGGTTGTTCTGCAGCACCCGGGCGGCCGAGCCGGTGACGTGGGGCGCCGCAAACGACGTGCCGCTCACGACGACCGTCGCGGTGTCGCTGCCGTACGAGGGCGAGAGGATGCTCACCCCCGGGGCGTAGATGTCCACACAGCTACCCCAGTTGGAGAAACTGCCCCGGGTGTCGTTGCTCTGGGTGGCCCCGACGACGAGCGCCTCGCGGACGGACTGGGGTGAGAAGTTGCACGCGTCGGTGTTGCTGTTGCCGGCGGCGATCGAATAGGTCACCCCGTCGGCGATCGAGTTGACCACCGCCGCGTTCAGCGACGTGCTCATGCCGACACCGAGGCTGATGTTGGCTGATGCCGGCTCGCCGGGATCGTGGTCGGCGGTCACCCAGTTGATACCGGCGATGAGCCCGGCCAACGTGCCGCTTCCGGCGCAGTCGATCACCCGTACCGGGACCAGGCGCACCTCCTTGGCCACCCCGTACGTCCGGCCGCCGACGATGCCGGCGACCTGGGTGCCGTGGCCGTTGCAGTCGTCGGCGGGGAGCGCGCCGTCGACCGCGTCGTAGCCCTGACCGGCCCGCCAACCGAACTCGACGTGGGTGAGGCGGATACCGCTGTCGATGATGTACGCGGTGACCCCACGACCCGTACTGGTGTAGCTGTACCCGGGCAGCGGCGTCGTCCGCTGGTCGATGCGGTCGAGGTTCCACGGCGCGTTGACCTGCGTGGTGGCCGTCCGCACGGTGTGGTTCTGTTCGACGAAGGCGACCGCCGGGTCGGCGGCGAGGCGGCGGGCGGCCGGTTCCGGCAGCCGTACCTCGAAGCCGTTGAGGGCGTGGCCGTAGCGGTGGCCGACCGTTCCGCCGTAGCGGTCGGCGAGATGGTCGGCCTGCTGCGCGACGGCGGCGAGCCGGGTGCCGGCCGGCCCACCGACGGCGCTGTCCCGGAGGACGACGAGGTAGCTCCCCGGAACGGCGGTGGCGCCGCCGTCCCGCAGGATCTCACCGACGGCGGGTGCCGCGCTCGCCGGACCGCCGACCGTGGCGGCGACCATGGCCGATACCGCGAGCACGCCGACGACACCCGATCGGCGTCGACGGGAAATGAGGGATGTCATGGTTCGGTCCTCCCTGCTCTGGCCGCCACGGCACGCACGGGCCGGGCGGTGGTGCGGACGGTACCGACGACGCTATCCGCTCAATCCAGGACAGTCGATGGCGAGGATTTCACGGCGGCGAGGTGCCCTTCGGAACGCCGCAGCCGGCCAGAGCCACGCCGTTCACCGCGCGACCAGGAGCTCCACCGTGTCCGGCGACAGCGGTCGGTCGCTGTAGAGCAGCCGGACGGCCGAGGGGTCGGGGTTGCCCGCGTCGGGGCCCCGCCAGACCAGTTCGAGCCCGGCGCGCTCCACCGTCCGCCGGGAGCGGTCGTTGCCCTCCACCAGGTAGGCGGTCAGCGGCAGATCCGGGCGCAGGTGACGCGCCCAGGTGGCGGCTGCTGCGTTGATCTCCTGCGCGTAGCCCCGTCCCCAGAACCGGGGGAGAAGGCGGAAGCCGAGGTTCCACGCGACGCCGTGGCGGAGGAAGCACCCCCCGATCCCGACGAAGGCGTCCGCCGTGTCCGGCTCCGCGCCCCAGGCGGTCCAGATGCCGAGGCCGTCCCGGTGCCAGGCGGCACGCCAGTTCTCGATCATGGCAGCGGTCTGCCCGACGTGGTGGTGGCGCGTTAGCGGGTCGGGCCCCCACACGCGCGGGTCGGCGTACAGGTCGAACACGGTCCGCAGGTCGCCCGGGCGGACTCCTGCGCCTGCCTAGCCTGCCGCCAGCTCGGCCAGCTGGTCGAAGGTGCGCACGAGGACCGCCCGCCGCTGCTCCCGGTATTCCGGACCGGGCTCCAGCCCGTCGATCGTCCGGTCCCAGACGGCGAGGAACCTGCTCTTCCAGTCGGCGATCGTCTCCGGGGCCGGCAGGCGGGCCCCCACGTAACTCTGCTGCGCGAGCAGGTGGAGCAGCTCCAGGTTGCAGGGCACCGCGACGCCCCAGTACTCGTCGGGCTCGATGCCGGTCGGGTCGTCGGACATCGCCTCGGCGACCTCGGCGATCAGCCGGTCGGTCAGGGCCGCCAGGTGGTCGGCCGCCGTGTCGTCGTCGAAGTTGCCGCTACCCCAGGTGCCCATTGATCCTCGTTCCCGCGTGCCCGATCGTTCGCGGCATTGAACCAGGTGCCACCGACACTGCCGAGGTGGCACCGCCCGCACCGGGGCGGCGGGGCGCCGAGCGCATGGCTCGGAGCCCCGCCGCCGCGCTCCGCGGGGCGAAACTAGGCGAACGTGTACGGCGTCAGGTACTCCGGCACCACGATCCGGGTACGCGGCGCGGCCCGGCGCACGGCGGCGAGGAACGAGTCGAGCCGGTCCCGGTCACCCGGCGTGACCGTCGGCGGGTTCCGCAGCGCCACCTCGAAATGGTCCCAGTGCACCGGCACCACCGTGGCCGGCCAGTCGAGCGCGGCCAGCAGACGCGGCACGTACTCGGAGGTGACGTCGGTGTTCGGCACCGCGATCATCGCGACGTCGGGGGCGAGTCCGGCGAGGTTCCGCTCGACGAAGTCGCTCGCGCCCATGAAGAACACCGACGGTCCGCCCCTCGGTGTCAGCAGGAACGCCAGAGTGCCCCCCTCCGGCAGGTCCTCGACCTTCTCCGGTCGGGCCGGCACCGCGACGCGGACGCCGGGAAAGGCCATCGAGTATCCGTTGTTGCGGCTGTGCAGCGCGGCCACCACCTCGACGGTGTGGTCGCCGAAGTCCAGCACCTCGCCACCGGACACTGGGCTCAGCTGGGAGGTGGGCAGGCCGTAGGCCATCCCGAGGTGGTACGCCGTGAGCGTGCCGAACACCCGGGCGCCCGAGCGGGCCGCGATGTGCGGCACGTCGTTGAAGTGGTCCCAGTGCGTGTGCGTCACCAGGATCGTCTTCGGCCTGCCCGGGTGGTCGGCGATGCGGGCGGTGTCGACGGTCAGCGCGGTGGCCGGATCGAACGCCCCGTCGAACAGCCCGGTGTGGTAGCGGCTCAGGTACGGATCCACCAGCACCGTCGTCGCGCCGACGTCGACGCGCCAGCCGGAGGTGCCGAGCCAGCGGAAGGTGGTGCCCGGACCGGACGAGCTGCGCCGACGGGGCGCGGCGGAGCCGGCGGACGGAATCGCGGAGGTGGTGGCCACCGTGGCCAGGGCCGCTCCGGCGGCGGTACCCAGGAACCGGCGGCGGCCGAGTGGTGAGTCGGTCATGGCGCGCAGCCAACCACCACCCGGCGTGGCGCGTCCAAGATGCGCGGGGCGCAGCCGCGATATCCGATCGCATATCGTCCCTGCCCGGCACGGCCGTGCCGGGGCCGGACGAGGCGACGATCACATCGCGCGCAGCGTCTCGACTGCGGCCCGGGCGGCTTCGCCCATGGCGAGGTCGACGTCGATGCGGCGGGTGGCCAACCGCTGGGTCCGGGCGAACACGGCGATCGCGTACCGGCCGCCGTCGGGGTACTGCGCCACGCCGGCCTCGATGTGCAGCCCCGGCAGGGTGCCGGTCTTGGCGGCCACCGGCACGTCCGGCGGGAAGCCGGACGGCAGCCGCGTCCAGAACAACTGCCGTGACATCAGGTCGCGGACCATCGCGCAGGCGGCGGGCGGCCCGGCCTCGTCCCGCCAGATCATGGTCAACAGCCGGGTGATCTCCCGCGCGGTGCTGGACGTGGTCTGCTCGGGATCGAACACCCGCAGCGCGCGTATCCGATCTTCGGACAGCGTGGCGAAGGTCCGGGCGAACTCGGCGGCGTCGCGCGCCCCGACGTCGGCGAACATGGTCTCCAGGAGCTGCCGGGGTCCGCCGATCACCCGGGTCCGGGTGAGCCCCAACTCGGCGGCGAGCAGCGGCAGCAGGTCCGGGCCGACCCGACGCATGAGCAGGTCGGCGGCGGTGTTGTCGCTCACCGACATGGCGAAGTACGCCAGGTCCCGCAGGGACAGCTCCACGTCGTCCGCGCAGCCGGCGGTGCCCCAGCCGCCCAGCCGGTCCCCGGCGCGTACGACCACCCGCTCGGTGGGGTCCAGTTGCCCGTTCGCGGCCTGCCGGGCGAACTCCAGCACCAGCAGGATCTTGAACACGGAGGCGATCACGACCTGCTCGTCCGCGTCGACACCGACCTCGTGGCCGGTGTCGACGTCGACCGCGTGCAGCCGCGCGTCGACCCCCACCCGTGCGAAGACGTCCTCCGGTGACATGGCGTCACCCTAGTGCTGTGTCCACTAACGTTCACCGGGTGTCCGGTGGGTTGTTGTGGATCCTCGCTGGTTGGGCGAGCGACTCCCCACCAATGGGTGGGGCGGGCCACAGCGGGCCATTCTGACTCTCACGTCGCCGGGTGGGCGGCGGGGGTCACGTCGGGACCGGCCGGCACCGGGTAGGTGCCGGCCGACTCGACGGTGCGTGACCACCCCAGGCAATACGACAGCCGTGGGGGTGGTGGATCCGCCGCCCGGTGTGCGGGTGGCGATGCTGGCCGCCGCGACGATGTCGCGGTGACCGGAGAACTGGCAATGCGGGCACGACAGGGTCCGCCCACGCGGCTTCGACACCCGCTTGCGGCATGCGGGGCAGGTCGACGACGTGCCACGCTCGTCCACCAGGTGCACGGTGATACCCGCGAGGGCGGCCTTGTCGGTGAGGATCTGCAGGAGGCGGCCGATCTGCCACTGCCGTAGCCGCAGGTTGTGCCGCCGCCCCGCCGACAGGTCCAGGACGCCGCGCGGGTCACCGACCTTGAGCATCCCGACCCGCTGGTCGACGGCCCAACCGATGACGGTGCGAGCGGCCTCGTGCTGGGCCTGCCGCACCCGCCGCCGATGCCGGCCCTCCACCCGCCGGACCCGAACCCGATACTTCCGCCACCGCCGTGACCCACGCTGGCCCGGTTTCGGCGCACGGCGGGCGGCGGCCCGTTGGCGGGCTTTGGTGTCGGCGAGGTGCATGCGGTGCTCGGCGCGGATCGCCCGCCCCGACACCAACAACGCCTCCCCGCCAGGACCGGCCACCGCGTACGGATGGATGATGCCCACGTCCACCCCGGCCGCCCTGGTCGGGTCCGGCTCCTCACCAGGCGGGTAGACCGTGATCGGGACTTCGGCGGTCACGTCGAGGAACAGGCGGCCGCCCTCACACAGCAGAGTGATCGAGCGGACCTGATCGACCGGGTACGGCACCTTACGGGCCAGACGCACCCACAAAGGCCCGGTGCCTCGTGCGGTGGGGATGCGCACGCGGCGGCCGTCGAGGGTGAACGTGCCGTGATACCACCGCACGGGCACCAACCCCCGCCGACGACGCGGGAACCTCGCCGACACGTCACCAGCCTTGCGGCGTCCCGCCGCCGCGAACCACGCATCCGAGAACCGCCGCAACACCGACCGCCCGCCGGTCGAGTCCAGCTCGCCGAACGTGCCCGGCCCGGACGCCGACAACTCCCGACACAACTCCTGGTAACTCGTCAACGGCGCGTCCTGACGGCGGCGCCGCCACGTGTTGACCTCCAACACGCACGCCCACACGTCCCCGGCGGAACGCAGCAACCCGAAACACCGCCGCCGCTGCCCCGACGTCACCCGCAACCCGACGCGGGCAGTGCGATGCACCACCCGTGGCGCACCCGGATCCCGACGACGAGGCATAAGACCCAGCCAACACCACGGGTACGACAATTTTCACAACCGACCGATTACCCGATCAACATTCAAAGACGAGGCAATAGCTATCGTCGGTCCGGTGGATCTCTTCCGGCATCTGCGCTACTTCGTCGTGGTGGCGGAGGAGCTGCACTTCGGCCGCGCCGCCGAACGGCTCGGCATCGCCCAACCCCCGCTGAGCCAGGCGATCCAGCGGCTGGAGCGGGAGCTGGGCGTCGAGCTGTTCGACCGCTCCCGGCGTCGGGTCGAGCCCACCCCCGCCGGCCGGCTGCTCCTGGACCAGGCGCGCGGGCTGTTGGCCGGCGAGGAGCGGATGCGCGCGCTCATGCGGATGGTGCGTGAGGGCACGCTGGGTACGCTTCGTGCCGGAGTGCCGCCGGAGACGCCCGCGGTCACCCTCCAGGCCCTCCTGCGCCGCCTGGCCGACCGGGTGCCGGGTCTCGACGTCGACCTTCAGGAACTGACCACGGGCGAGCAGGTGCGGATGCTCGCCGACGCCCGGCTCGACGTCGGGCTGCTCCACCACCCGGTCGACGTCCCGGACCTGCGGTTCGGCCCCGCCGTGCGGGTGCGGCTCGGGGTGGTGCTGCCCCGGGTGTCGCCGTTGGCCCGCCTGCCCGAACCGACCCTCGCCGATCTCGCCGGCCACGACCTCGTCCTGCCGCCCCGCGTCACCGCCCCGGGCTGGCACGACCATGTCCTGGACGTGTGCCGACAGCACGGCTTCGCGCCGGCCCGGGTCCGGCACGCCGACAATCCCGAGTTCCTCATCGGCCTGGTGCTCGCCGGGCGGGGCGTGGCGTTCGTGCCGGAGAGCACCGCCCGGCGGGAGCCGCGCGTGGTCTGGCGACCCCTCGCCGGACATCCGCTGATCCGGACCACCTCCGCCGCCTGGCCGGCGCAGGCACCACACCCGGCGGCGGAGCGTTTCGCCGACGTCGCCGCCGAGACGCTTGCCGAGGCGGCTCCCGCGCCGGCGGTCCTGCGGGCACCCGAGGCACCGGACCCGTGGACGGTCGTGTACGCCCCACGCGTCACCGACCCCGCGGGACACCGCAGGCCGCCGGCCGAGGAAACCTAGGCGTTGTTAGCTAGATTTTCTCGGTGGGATGGGGTAGCGTTCTTCAAGTCGAGAACAGAGAACCACCACGACGCAGACGCACCGCCCGGCCGTGAGGTCACGACGGGCGCGGGGGACGGAAGCACCTTCTGCCGTCTTCCATCGCACAAACCAGCGGCACACCGATGCCGGTGGACCGTTCAGCAAGGGAAAGAAGAGGAAAGGGAGGGCCTTACACCGTTGGATCGCCCGCCGTCAGCCGTGAAGCAGGCTGGGCGGACACCGTAGTTTCCATCGAACGAAAGGTGGTCTCCGGTCACGCTTATGCGATCCCCGCACCCGAAGCCGTCATATCAGGCCGGTGCGGAAACGACTAGCCGACACTCCTGTCGGCAGATGGTGTTCTGACCCGTAACCCTGGGCCCCGGCGCGTAAGCGCCGGGGCCCTCGACATGGAGGTGACATGGGGCAAAACCCCGATGACATGTTCGGCGACGAGGACTACCCCGCCTACACCATCGGCCAGGCCGCGGAGATGCTCGACACCTCCCAGGACTTCCTGCGTCGGTTGGACGAGGCGAAACTGATCGACCCGCACCGCTCCGCCGGTGGCCACCGCCGCTACTCCCGTTATCAGCTGCGTCTGGCCGCCCGAGCCCGAGAGATGGTGGACCAGGGCACCGCTCTCGAGGCCGCCTGCCGGATCATCATCCTCGAAGACCAGCTCGAGGAAGCCCTTCGGCGGAACGAGGAGCAACAGGGGACGCAGCAACCCGGTTGACCAACCCGTCCCGGTGGAATGCCCCTGCCCCACGTGATCTTCTGGCCGACCCCGACCTGCGGCGCCGCCTGCTCCGGCGGCTCCGCGCGGGTCAGCGTGCCGGCGGCGAGCCCGACGACCAGGCTCAGTGCGCTACCTCCATCTTCCCTCGTACGTACGCTCCTCCCCGGGCGGCGGTCGCGGCAGCTTCGGCGGCCCGGTCGGCGGTGGCGACATCGAGGGGGTCGCCGCTGATCAGCAGGCGGTAGTAGAGCGGTGCCGACACCGCGCGTATGACCTCATGGCTGTCGGTGCCGTCGGGTACTTCACCGCGGCTGACGGCCTGTTCCACGCAGGGTGCCCATTCCCTGATGCGGATGTCGTAGAACCGGCGTAGCGCGTCAGCCGTTCGGGGGTCGCAGGTGGCTGCCGCGATGACCGCCTTGAACAGCGCGCCTTGGCGTGGGTCGGTGAGGGTTCGCTGCACGAGCCGCGCGTTGGCTCGCAGGTCGGTGAGGAGTGCGCCGGTTTCGGTGCGGGGGAGCGACTGCTCGGCCATGTCCATGAGCAGGTCCGCGACCAGGCCAGCCGGTGATCGCCAGCGGCGGTAGAGGGTCGTCTTGCCCACATCCGCCCGACGGGCGATGTCGGCGAGGTCCAGGTGGTCGAAACCATGCTCGGCGAGCGCGTCCCCGGCGGCCCGCAGGACCGCCGCGCGTACCCGCGCCGTGCGCCCGCCGGGACGAACGGTTCCGGCTGCGGTCTCGTCAGCACTCATAACGGGCCTCCCGTTTCGTTTAGGGCTCGCGCGGCTGCTATCGTAGCCAGCGTCTTAATGGAACGCTGGAACCGTTAGTGGTCCCGGCTGATGAGCCACGGCAGTCCCGTGGCCACGGGAAGAGGCACCATGGAATACCGACGGTTGGGTGCATCCGGGCTCAAAGTCCCCGCGTTGAGCTTCGGTGCCGGCACCTTCGGCGGCCGAGGACCACTGTTCGGCGCCTGGGGGACCACGGATGCTCGGGAGGCACGCCACCTCGTGGACATCTGTCTGGAGAACGGCGTCACGATGTTCGACACCGCCGACGTCTACTCCGACGGCGCGTCGGAGGAGGTGCTGGGACAGGCGATCAAGGGCCGCCGGGACGAGGTCATCCTGTCCACCAAGAGCGGCTTGCCGATGGGCGACGGACCCAATGACGCCGGCTCCTCCCGCCTGCGGCTGATCAGGGCGTGCGAGGACGCGCTGCGTCGACTCGGTACCGACTACATCGATCTCTTCCAGTTGCACGCCTTCGATGCCGGCACGCCGATCGAGGAAGTGCTGTCCACACTCGACGGCCTCGTGCAGGCGGGCAAGGTCCGCTACCTCGGTGTCTCGAACTTCGCAGGCTGGCAGTTGATGAAGTCGCTCGCCATCGCGGAACGGCGTAACCACCAGCGCTACGTCGCCCACCAGGTCTACTACTCCCTCCTCGGCCGCGACTACGAGTGGGACTTGATGCCCCTGGGGCTCGACCAGGGTGTCGGCGCGGTCGTCTGGAGCCCGCTCGGGTGGGGCCGGCTCACCGGCCAGGTGCGCCGCGGACAGCCGCTACCGGCGCAGAGCCGGCTGCACCGAACCGCCGACTACGGCCCACCGGTCCAGGACGACGACCTCTTCCGGGTTGTCGACGTCCTCGACGAGATAGCTCAGGGAACCGGCAGGGCCATCCCGCAGATCGCCCTCAACTGGCTGCTGCAACGGCCCACGGTCTCATCGGTCGTCATCGGCGCTCGCAACGAGGCGCAGCTCCGCCAGAACCTCGGTGCCGTCGGATGGACGTTGACCCCTGCCCAGATGGCCAGACTCGACGCGGCGAGCACACGAACAGCGCCCTACCCGCACTTCCCGTACCACCGTCAGGAGGGCTTCGCCCGCCTGAACCCACCGGTCGTGGGCAGCGCGGATCGACCGGCCGCCCGCAGCGGCGGGGCAGGCCGTCACGTGCCGCAGAACGTCCGGTAGGTGCCGAAGTCCGGTGGGGCGGGAGCGGCGTAGCGGTCGAGGCCGGCGCGTTCGTCGTAGGGGGCGGCCACGGCGTCCAGCAACCGTTCGAGCGGAGCCAGGTCGCCGTCGGTCGCGGCGGCGAGAGCCTCCTCGACGAGGTGGTTGCGGGGGATGTAGACCGGGTTGACCCGGTCCATCGCGTCGGCGTCCGGCCCCAGGGCACGCCAGCGCGTCAACCAGTCGTCGACCGGGGCGGGGTCGGGGAACAGGCGGCGCACGGGCCCGGCCTCGCCCCGGGCGGCGACGGCGAGCGTGCGGAAGAAGGACGTGAAGTCGACCTGGCCTGCCCGCAGCAGGACGAGCAGCTCCTCGACCAGCGGCGGGACGACCGCCGGGTCGAGGCCGTCAGGCAGGCCGAGCTTGGCCCGCATGCCGGCGGTCCAGTCCGCGTCGTAGCGGCGGCGGAAACTACCCAGTGACTCCGTCGCCAGGGCGACTGCCCGCTCCTCGTCGTCGTGCAGGAGGGGGAGGAGGGCCTCGGCGAGCCGGGCGAGGTTCCACTCGGCCACCGTCGGCTGGTTGCCGTAGGCGTAGCGCCCGCCGTGGTCGATCGAGCTGTAGACCGTGGCCGGGTCGAAGGCCTCCATGAAGGCGCACGGCCCGTAGTCGATGGTCTCGCCCGAGATCGTCATGTTGTCGGTGTTCATGACCCCGTGGACGAACCCCACGAGCATCCACCGCGCCACCAGCGACGCCTGGGCGGCGACCACCGCCTCGAAGAGGGCGAGGTACGGGCGCTCGGCCCCGGCGGCGCCGGGGTGGTGCCGGGCGATCGCGTGGTCGGCGAGGCGGCGCAGGAGGTCGACGTCGCCGGTGGCCCGGGCGTACTGGAAGCTCCCGACGCGCAGGTGGCTGTCGGCGACCCGGGCGAGCACCGCCCCCGGCAACGGGGTCTCGCGGTGCACCGTACGCCCGGTGGCCACCACGGCGAGGGACCGGGTCGTGGGGATGCCCAGGGCGTGCATGGCCCGGCTCACGACGTACTCGCGCAGCATCGGGCCGACCGCGGCCAGGCCGTCGCCGCCGCGTGCGAACGGCGTGCGGCCGGAGCCCTTGAGGTGCAGGTCGCGGAGGCGGCCGTCCGCGTCGACCAGTTCGCCGAGCAGCAGCGCGCGCCCGTCGCCGAGCCGTGGGGAGTATCCGCCGAACTGGTGCCCGGCGTAGGCCTGCGCCACCGGGTTCGCGCCGCCGGGGACGGCGGTGCCGACCAGCAGCCGCACGCCGTCGGGGCTGCGCAGCCACCCGGGATCGAGGCCCAGTTCGACGGCGAGCGGCTCGTCGAGCACCAGCAGTCGCGGGTCGGGGGCCTCCTCGGCCTGCCAGGGCACGGCCATCTCCGCGAGTTCACGGGCGAAGCGGCCGTCGAGGGCGCCGGTCGGTGGCGGGGCGATACTCACCCCGACAAGGGTACGGGGGACCCGGGGAAGGGCCCCCGGTCCCACGGCCGTCGTGCTGCCGGACCAGGTCGTCACCGGCGACACGGTCGCCCAGCGCTTCGCCGAGGCGCACGACCTGCTGGACCGGCACCCGTACGCGGTGCTCGCGGCGATGATCGACGACCCGGTCCGGCTCGCCAACGACGGCGCCCTGCGGCTGCGCGGCGACGGTCCGGTCCGCATCATCGAGGACGCGGCGGACAAGCCGCCGGACCCCTCCGGCTTCAACGCCGCCTGGGCGACGGTCTTCGCGGCGGCGCGCCACCGGGACGGGCTGCCCGGGATCGTGCTCGGCGCGGGCGCCGCCGCCCTGGTCGACTCGCCGGCCGTGCTGGTCGACGGGTTCCACAACGTCAACCGGGTGGACGACCTGTGACCGGGGCGCGCAGGCGACTGCTCTTCGACGCCGGGGACTACCCGGTGTCCCAGGCCGCCGCGTCCGGGCTGGCCGTTCGGATCGCCGAACTGGCCGAGACCCTCAGCGACGGGTTCGCGGTCACTCCCGGGTGGAACGCGCGACGACCCTGACCAGCCTGGTCACCGCCGGCCGGGTCGGCGTGCGGGACCTCACCGGGTCGGCCACCCTCGACCACCTGGTGACCTCCGTGCCGATCGGCTTCAGTCGGCACAGCCGGCTGGTCGCCGAGCGGACCACGCCCGAGCCGCTCGCCGACGTGCTGTGGACCGGCGGCATCCCGGACACCTGGGAGATCGTCGAGGCGCTGGAGAAGCGGATCGCCGAGCGTGCCGTGGCCGACCTGGTGACGGTGGTGCGCCGACCCGTGACGCACCGGGACCGCGACGCGTACCTCACCGCCGCGCGGGCCTTCGTGTGCGTGGCCCGGCCGGGCGTGGAGAACGACACCTGTGTCCGCCTGCGCATCCGCGACAGCAGGCTGTACGGGGTACCCATGATCGTCGACGGCTTCGGCGCGGCGCGCTGAACGCCTCCTGCGGCCACGGCCATCCCCGGCTGATCGAGGCCGCCCGACGGCAGATGGCCCGCCTGGCGCACTACGACCTGGTCAACGCCGCCCATCCGCCCGCCGAACGGATCACCGAACGGCTGGCCGCGCTGCTGCCCGGCGACCTGGGCCAGACCCTGCTGGTCAACAGCGGCTCGGAGGCCACCGAGGCCGCCGTCCGGATCGCCCTGGACCACTGGCGCAACGTCGGCGAGCCCCGCGACCGGGTGGTCACCTTCGCCGCCGGCTACCACGGCTCGACCGCGTTGGCGCTCGCGCTGTCCGGCCTGCCCTACACCCACAGCGGCTGGGCCGACCCGTTCCCGGTCCACCGGGTGGCGCTGCCCGACACCGCGCTCGGCGCGGACCGCCGCCGACGGCGCCGCGCTGGCCGCCCGCTTCGCCGAGGCGTTCGCGGCGGGGCCGCCGCCCGCCGCGGTGCTGGTGGAACCGCTGCTCAACGTCGGCGGCGGCATCGTACTGCCCGCTGGACTGCTGGCCCGGATCCGGCGCTGTGCGACCAGCACGGCACCCTGCTCGTCGTCGACGAGGTGGCCAGCGCCACCGAACTGGCCACCCTGATGATCGAGATCGGGGCCGCGTTCGGACTGCGCTGCCATGCCATGATCAGCGACATGGACCAGCCGCTGGGCTGATCGGCGGGGAACGCCCTGGAAATCCGGGAGGCGGTGGACGTGCTCGGGGTAGCGGAGGTGCCGGGGCTCACCGAGCTGTGCGTCACCCTGGCCGCCGAGGCGGTGCTGCTCTCCGGTGCCGAGACCGACCAGGACCGGGCCCGCGAGTAGGTCCGCGCGGTGCTGGCCGACGGCCGCGCCCGCGCGGCGTTCCGGCGCTGGGTGGAGCCGGCCGGCAGGTCAAGAACGCGCCGATCGACCACGCCGTCGGGGTGACCCTGCACAAGCGGGTCGGTGACCGGGTCGTCGCCGGTGAGCCCCTGGCGCAGGTGCACCACCGGGGTACCGGGCCGGTGCCGGTGGACCGGGTGCGGGACGCCTTCACCGTCGTGCCGGAGCGGGTGCCGTCCGCGCCCGCCGTGCACGGCGTGCTCCGTCCGCACCGCTGAGTCGCCCCCACCTGCCTGCCTTATGGGTCCTATGTGCTGACTTGCGCACTTCGGAGGGCCGAGTCCATACCCACTGAAGAAGGCAGACGACAGTCGGAAAATGACGGCTTCTTGACATTCCGAAATTGCTGATCTCGCCTGGTTCGTAGCATCGACGGCATTGGTCCGGTCGCACAGACAATCGAAGGGAACAACCGTGACTGAGCAATTCTCGCATTCACCACGGCGTCGTCGGGCAATTCTCGCGGGCGCGTTGAGCCTGCTGCTGGCCGTCGCCGGCGTGGGGTCGTTCACCGCCGTGGCCACCGCCAAGCCGTCTGCGGTCACCAGCAAGAACGCGGCGACCGTGCCGGCCGGTGTCTCCGCACAGGGGATCGGTGTCCAGGCGGTGCCGGGCAACTGGACTCTCGCTTTCGACTGGTATTGCGACGGCAGCTACAGCACCACCCCGATCGTTTTCAACGCTAATGGAACGTGGAGTGACGGTTCCGGCTACTCGGGACCGTGGGTGTCCGTCGCCGGCATGTTGACGTTCACCTTCAACAATTCGGAGACGACATATTCCGGTGTCGTCGCCAGCAGGTCGGTCACCGGCATCCAGACCACCTTCACCGGACTCAGCGGGTGCTTCTACATGCTGCAGGGCGGTGCGCTGTCGGCCGCCGGCAGTCACGACGACCCCCGCGATGCGGCCGGCAGGTCCTGACCGGACAGGCGCCCGCGGCCGTCCCCTGACGGCCAGCCGGAGCCGTGCTCACCGGCCCGGGTACGCGGTCACCGCGTACCCGGGCCGGTCCCGCTGCCCGACGTCCCACGCCGGACCCCCTCAGCCGCCGGTGAGGACCAGGTCGACCGTCCGCCCCAGCTCCCGTCCCCGGCCGGGGCGCGGTGCACCGGGACGCCGTGCGAGAAGAGGCCGGGCGTGCGCAGGTAACCCGGCAGGCAGCGGCCGTGGGAGTTGGTGACCAGCCTGGGGTGCGCGCCACCCCGGACACCTCGCTGAACGCCTGCAGCAGCGCCTCGGTGGCCAGGGTGAACTCGGTGACGCCGTGCGCCGCCCAGGTGGCCGTCGTCGGCGTCGTCGACGAGCGCGGACGACGGCGGTTGCCGGAGACGGCGTCCCCGGTCCACAGTCGGAGGTGTCGAACGGGTGTCGCGACGACCAGTCGCTCCCGGACCACCGCGATCGTGACGCCCCCGGCGTCCGGGAAGGAACAACCGCGTGCCCACCGCGCCGTACCGCGACCCCGCCCTGTCGGTCGCCGACCGTGTCACCGACCTGCTCGCCCGCATGACCGTGCCGGAGAAGGTCGGCCAGATGCTCCAGCTCTCGGCCCAGGACGGGGTGCGCGACATGGTCGAGCGGGTGCACGTGGGATCGATCCTGCACGCCTCACCCGAGCGTGTCGTCGAGGCGGTCGACCTGGCCGCCCGGACCCGGCTGGGCATCCCGCTGCTCGTCGCCGAGGACTGCATCCACGGCCACTCGTTCTGGGCCGGCGCGACGATCTACCCCACCCAGCTCGGCATGGCCGCCACCTGGGACCCGTCGCTGGCGGAACGGGTCGCCCGGGCCACCGCCGTCGAGGCCGCCGCCACCGGGGTCCACTGGACCTTCTCCCCGGTCCTGTGCATCGCCCGGGACCTGCGCTGGGGTCGGGTCGACGAGACATTCGGCGAGGACCCCTTCCTGATCGGCGAGTTCGCCTCGGCGATGGTGCGCGGCTACCAGGGCGCCGGCCTGGCCGACCCGACGGCGGTGCTGGCCTGCGCGAAGCACTTCGCCGGGTACTCCGAGACCCAGGGCGGCCGGGACGCCAGCGAGGCCGACATCTCCCGGCGGAAGCTGCGCTCCTGGTTCCTGCCGCCGTTCGAACGGGTCGCCCGCGAGGGCTGCCGTACGTTCATGCTCGGGTACCAGTCCATCGACGGCGTGCCGGTCACGGTGAACGGCTGGCTGCTCGACGAGGTCCTGCGCGGCGAGTGGGGCTACTCCGGCACCCTGGTCACCGACTGGGACAACGTCGGTCGGATGGTCTGGGAGCAGCACATCCACGCCGACCACGCCGAGGCCTCGGCGGCGGCGGTGCGGGCCGGCAACGACATGGTGATGACCACACCGGGCTTCTTCCAGGGGGCCCAGGACGCGATCGCCCGCGGGCTGCTCGACGAGAAGGACCTGGACCGGGCGGTCGCCCGCATCCTCACCCTCAAGTTCGAGCTGGGACTCTTCGAGGACCCACGCCGGCCGGACCCGGCGCGCCAGGCGCAGGTCATCGGCAGCGCCCCGCACGCCGCGCTCAACCTGGAGGTCGCCCGCCGCAGCCTGGTGCTGCTCCGCAACGACGGCACGTTGCCGCTGGCCGGCGGACTCACCGCCGACGACACCGGCCGCGCCGTCGCCGGGGACGACCCGACGCCCCGCCGGATCGCGGTGGTCGGCCCGAACGCCGACGACCCGCACACCCAGCTCGGCGACTGGGCCGGCGCCTCCGGACAGGCCGACTGGCTGCCCGACGGGCACCCGCGCGACCTGACCCAGACGGTCCTGGACGGGCTGCGCGCGCACGTGCCGACGGACTGGACCGTCACCCACGCCCGTGGAGCCGACATCCTCACCCTCGGGCCCGACCCCGCCGGTGCGTTCTTCCCCGACGGGCAGCCCCGACCTCCCGTGGTCGTCCCCGCCGCGCCCGACGAGCGGCTGATCGCCGAGGCCGTCGAGGCGGCCCGGAACGCCGACTACGTGGTCGCGGTCGTCGGGGACCGCATCGAACTGGTCGGCGAGGGCAAGTCGACCGCCACCCTGGAACTGGTCGGCGCCCAGGTCGCCCTGCTCGACGCGCTCGCCGCCACCGGCCGGCCCCTGATCGTCGTCCTGATCGCGTCCAAGCCCCTGGTGCTGCCGCCCGCCGCGCTCTCCGCCGCCGCCGTGGTCTTCGCCGCCAACCCGGGCATGCGCGGCGGACGGGCGATCGCCGAACTGCTGCTCGGACTCACCGAACCGGCGGGCCGGCTGCCGATCTCCTTCGCCCGGCACGCCGGCCAGCAGCCCACCTACTACAACCAGATCCGGGGCCAGCACGGTACCCGCTACGCCGACCTCACCCAGAGCCCGGCGTTCGCCTTCGGCGAGGGCCTGAGCTACACCACCGTCGAGTACACCGACCTGCGTGTGCTGACCCCGACGGTCACCGTGCGGGACACCCTGCGGGCCCGGGTCGAGGTCCGCAACACCGGGCGGCGGCCGGTCCGGGAAACCGTGCAGGTGTACGTCAGCGACACGATCACCTCGGTCACCTGGGCGGAGAAGGAGCTGAAGGCGTACCGGCAGGTCTCCCTCGCCCCCGGCGAGGCCCGTACGGTCGAGCTGACCCTGCCGGTGGCGGACTGCACGCTCGTCGACGCCCACGGCGCGCGGGTCGTCGAGCCCGGCGCGTTCGACCTGCTCGTCGGGGCGTCCTCCCGGGACGAGCACCTGCTGCGAGCCACCTTCACCGTCGTTCGCTGACCTCCGGCTGGACCGGCCACGGGCACCCGTCGGACGGTCTGCCGAGAAGGAACGGCGGCATCGGTGCGCAGGCGGTGGTGGCGCGGGTCGGGCGGAAACCATCCGGTCCGCGCCACGGAGTCGTGTCGAATTGGGACAGTGGCCGAGGCACGGGGCATCGCTGCCGTCTTGGAGGTCCTCGCGGACCGATCTCAAAAGCGGGGCAGCGTAGGGCATGACCCGACGGAGGCTTGGGCCTACTGCGCGGGGTCGTGGAGGTCGGGGCGGTGGTCCTTGATCCAGCGTTCGACGTCCTCCGTGCGCCAGATCCGGCCGACCGACAGGACGGCGACCGGGTCGGGGAAGGTCTTCGAGTTGGTGATCTGGTAAGCGCGCGTACGGGAGACGCCCAGCATCTCCTGCACCTCCTGGCTCGCCACGAGCCGAAGCTTCCCCATGACGTCACGTTAAGAGCATGCGATCTGAACACCTGCTCTCTGATCGAACGCTCTGTTCACATGTTCCCTTAGCGAGTAGGCTGTTCAACTGTTCACCTTCTCGGTTGATCGATGAGGGAGGCGAGGCAGGGTGTCCAGTCGGTGGAAGTGGTTCTTGCGGCCGGGGGAGGTCGTGCTCGACGTGGTCGGGCAGGTGTGTCCGGACCGGGGCATCCCGGGGCGGTGCCGGCGGCGGGCGGGTGCTCAGGGCGTACCCGATGAAGCGACCGGGCCGGACGACGGCGCGGGGCGGGCGGCGCGGCCCGGGGCGCGACGGACGCCCCTGGCCGGGGTCAACCAGCGGGCGGGCCGCTACCGACGGCATGACGTGCCGTGACGGTCGGCGCGGCGGGCCGGACGGCGAGGGGAAGGGGAGGCCAATGGCGGAGGTGACGGTGTCGACGGTGCCGCGCCGGCAGCTCGGACGGATGCTGCGGGAACTGCGGCTCGCCGCCGGGGTGACGCTGGACGCGGCGGCGGAGGCGCTGGAGTGCAGCCGGCAGAAGGCGTGGCGGATCGAGACCGGCGGTGGCACCGTGCGCGGGGTCGACGTGCGGGGGATGTGCGAGCTGTACGGCGTGGCCGCCGACCTGACCGCCGCGCTGGTCGCCCTGGCCGGCGAGACGCGGGCCAGGGGCTGGTGGCACGCGTACGCCGAGGTGCCGGCCTGGCTTGGCCTGTACGCGGGAATGGAAGCGACGGCCCGGCGGCTCAGCGAGTACGCCGACACGCTGGTGCCGGCGCTGCTGCAAACCCCGGGGTACGCGCGGGCGCTGCACGACGTCGACCCGGAGCTGACCGACGACGACCGGGAACGGCTGGAGCGCGCCCGGCTCGACCGCCAGGCTCTGCTGCGGCGTCGGTTGCCACCGCCGCCCCGGCTGGACGTGGTGCTCTCCGAGGCGGTGCTGCTGCGGGTGGCCGGCGGCCCGGCGACCATGGCCGGGCAACTCCGGCACCTGCGGCAGGTGACCGCGCTGCCGCACGTCTCGGTGCGGGTGCTGCCGCTCGCCGCCGGGCTGCCCGTCGGGGCCGAGGCCGGGTCGTTCGTGCTGCTGGACTTCCCGCGCGACGGCAACCGGGCCGTGCCGGAGCCGCCGGTGGTCTACCAGGAGTTGGTGACCGGGGCGCTCTATCTGGACCGGCCGGCGGAGCTGGCCGCCTTCGAGCGGGTGTGGGCGAGCCTCGACTCCCTCGCCCTCGACCCGGAGGAGTCCCGACGGTCTATCGGCAAGATCGCCGAGGAGGTGCACCACGGGGCGGGCGCGGAGCCGGAGAGCCTGGACGGCTGTACGGGCGGATTGCCTTGTCCTGCAAGCGATTCACCGTGTCGGCAACCCGATCCGAATGAGCCCGTAGGCCGACTTACCCGTTGCGGGTGGGGTGGTTAAAGTGCACATGCTTCCGGAGGATCATGGCTCTCACGTTCCATGAGGCGACCTCTGCCGTAAGCCGTGACCTCGTGAACGCCCGCAGAAAGGCCCGGACCGAGTGGTACCTGAGATCGTGGGACGCAAGGGTCCCCTTGCCGGGCGACGGATTCCGGTCGGCGACACCCGGTTCACCTTCGGCCGCCTGAGCGACAACGATGTGGTGATCGCCAGCGGGGGCGTCTCCCGTTTCCACGCGGAGGTGGTGCGCGAGGAGCGCGGTTACGTGCTGTACGACCGGGGCAGCCGCAACGGCACGCTGGTCAACGGCCGACGGGTGAACTCGCACCTCCTCCAGCACGGCGACCTGATCACCATCACCGACGAGACGTTCTGTTTCGAGGTGACGGCCGACGTGACCACGATGATCTCCGACCTGACCCTCTTCCAGCCTCGCACCGAGCCGGCCGTGGTGGTCGACCCGGGTCCCGTCCTGCGGGTTACCGTCTCGGGTGGTGGGCCGGTCGGGCTGAGCCTGGCGCTGCTCCTCGAACGTCTCCTGGGAGACCGGGTCGCCGTCACCGTGTACGACGGCCGCTGGACCCAGGACGGTTCGCGGGTCGTGTGGAAGAACGAGGCGCAGGGCAACGTACGGCGGCAGCAGGTCGTGACCGTCCAGAGTCGCCAGTACCTGAACCTCCCCGAGGATGTGCAGGATCGGCTCTTCGTCCCCGGGGCGTACTCCGAGATGTGGCCGTCGGGTCCCGACTCGATCCGCGGTTACGGCCCGCGAAACATCCGGATCGCCTACATCGAGGACAAGCTCCTGGAGTTGGCGAACGAGAAGTCCGAGCGGATCCGGCTGGTGCCGGCCAGATTCGACGCGGCCGAGCAGCACCAGACCGTCACCAAGGATCATGTGCTCGCCATCTGCGAGGGAGCGCGATCCCGTACCCGCGAGCACTTCACCACGAAGTTCGGCATCGCCGACAGTTCGATCTACTCCCTGGACGGCCGACACCTACAGGACGTCGTCCTGGGCCTGCGGGTGAAGTCCGACCTGCCGGATGCGATGAGTGTCCTGCTGACCGTGGCCCAGAACCGCTTCCTGCTCAACTCCCTGGGCGGCGAGGGCTTCCTGAACATGCGCCTCACCGACGCCGAGGCCGCCGAGGTCGTCGGGCTCGACCCGGTGCGTCGTGAATTCAAGGACTGCATCGCCTCCCGACCGTGTCTGATGGCGAGGGAGGACGACGGCGACTTCCAGTGCTCCACCCACGGCACACTGTTCCTGCCCGCCCTGCTCCGAGCCTCGCCGCTGTGGAAACGGGTGATGGAGGGGTTGGCGTTCTTCGGCGTCGCCCCGGAAAATTTGAGCGCCGTCACCGCGTTCCGCCTGGACATGGTGCAGCGACCACGCTTCACCGCCCGGTTGTACGCCCCCACGTCGACCACTCCGGGCACCTACGGCTTCCTGCTCGGGGACGCCGCCAACTCGATCCACTTCTGGCCCGGGCGTGGGCTCAACAGCGGGCTGGCGTCCGCCATCTCCCTGGCCCGGTCGCTCGCCAGCGGCTGGAACGGCAGACCCTTCCGGGACGCCGACTTCGTCCGGCACGAAGCGGCGATGTCGATGCTCCAGTACCGGCACAAGAGCCGTGCGTGGAACGCGATGGTGACGACCGATGATCAGGGCGTCAACTGCGCGATCAAGGACGTCATCGCCGACGTCATCGCCGAGAGCGGCGGCGCACCGACGACGGGCGGTCCGGACCGCGAAGCGGACATCGAGACGCTCATGGAGCGGATGCGCGAGATCCGCGCCCGGCTGTCGTCCCGCCTCACCGGCCTGCCCGACGACCAGGTTCTCCGGGATCACCTGCGGACGCTGAAGAGCGAGACCGTGCGGACCCTGCTGGCCAGCGGAGCCTGGGACACGCTGACCGTCGGCGGGGAAGAGGTCGACATCGACATCTTCTACCGGCAGGAGTCGCCCGTTCCGTCCTGATCCGTCCACCCGAGGTCCACCACGACCGAGTCCAGGCTGTGCGTCCGTTTCTCAGTCATGGCCCGACCGACAGTTGGCCGGGAGTGACAACCGGTTCTGTTTGGCCTGTCAAGGTTGCTGTGCGTGTTGTCGATCTGATTGTCTTGCCGGGCTCACGGGCGCGGGTCTACAAAGGACGGGGTGCGGGATGGCCACGGCACAGGAGACGACGCTGCAAAGCCTCTTGGAGGGTGCGAAGCAGTAACTTCCGCCTCTACCAGCGAACCTACTCGTGGACCGAGCTCCAACTCGCCCGGATCTGGGAGGACGTCTGCCAGCTCGCCCGCGACCGGGCGGACCACCCGGGCCCTCACCGTCCGTGCGTCGCGTCGTCCTGACGGCTGGCCGACCGCCGCGACATAGTGGCACAGGTTTCCAGACCGGGCGCAGATCCTCTTCCGAACCGCTGTTCAGCTTGGCGTCGACCGGACGGACTCGTCGAGATCCTCGACAAGTCCGAGGAACGCACGGTCGGCCTGGGCCAGGGTCGGCGGACCGTAGAGCGGCGAGACCAGGACCCGTCGACAGTGGTCGAGTTCGACGTACACGGTTCCACCCGCTCCACCAGGGTTGGCGAGCACGGCGAACCGGTGCGCGCTATCCGCGCAGTCCCTCGCAGGGGGCAGCGTGGTCAGCGCCAGCTCCACGGACTTCCGTTGCTGCGGTGAGAGGGTCCGTCCGTACGCGAAGTCGCCAACGGGATCCGTGAGCCCGATCTCCTCGGCGGGGACGCGGTACCCGCACAGCCGCACCGGAGCGGCAGACATGAACGGGACCGATCCCCGGCCCAGCCGTACCGAGGAGTCGGGATGGCCGGTCTCGGAGGCCACCACGTTCCGGTGATCCTGCGAACAGCCGGACCTGGCCGCGCCGGCCGACTCGATCTCGCGGACGACCCGCTCCGAGATAGTGGTCAGCCGCAGCCCTCGCACCGCCGTCACCAGTTCGGGGAGCGGCGTGCCGCAACCGTCCACCGGGATTCCGGGCCGGATCCACCGGCCCCGCCCGTCGAGCAGCAGCAGGTTCGGCACCCAGGGCATTTCCAGGGTGCAAGCCTCGGGACCGGTCGACGTGTCGGGTCGGCGCAGCGCGGTGAGCAGGACTGTCAGGTCAGTGGCCCGACCTTCGGTGAGAACCAGGTCGAGGCCACCGTCGGCGCGCCACCGGTGGTCGAGCTGACAGTGGATCGCGGCCGTCGCGGGGAAACCGCCGTCGAGGCGCGGCAGGGTGAGTGCTACTCGGGGCGGCTCCGAGTCCATCGGCGCGTCAACGGCGCAGGAGGCCCATTCGGCGTGAACAGTCGGTGCGCCCGTCACCCGCACCGGGGATCGTGCCCCCTGGTCGGTCGGCGACTGCGCGACGGTGACGGTCCCGCAGGACGCCAGCGCGGTCACGGCCGCCAACAGGCCGAGCCCTCGTACGATCTGACGCATGGCACTCCTCGACGAGCGGTAGCCGAAAGCGGTGAGGGGTGCCGATCGGACGACGTGGGGCCGAGAGGGTTTCCCGGCGGTCCGTCGACCGAGACTGGTCACCGAAGGCTATCGAACGTGTGGGAACTTGTCATGCGTGCCGGACCGGCCGACGGAGCGCTCCCGGTTGAACGGACGGTCGTCGGCGGCGGCCCGGCGGATGCTGTCCAGCAGCGGTGACCGGCCGGGCTCCGGAGCGGCGCGGGTTGCCCCGGCGGCGAGCGCTCAGGGGCGGGTGCCGGCGGCGCGGGCGCGGGACCAGCCCGGCGTGGACACCGACGCCGTCCGGACCGACGCGTCCCGACCGGCTCGGGCGGACGCGCTCAGGCGGGACGGAAGGCCGGACCCTTCGAGCCGCCGGACTCCGGGCGGGCCAGGCAGTGCACCAACCAACCCTGGTCGGCGGGCAGCTCGATCGGCCAGGCGTCCCGGACCCAGGCGCGGGTGCCGGCCGGCTCGGCGCTGCGGGCCGCCAGGACCGACGACGAACAGGCCACCGCGATGGTGGGGTGGGCCAGCAGTTCGTCCTGCGGCAGGTCGGCCGCGTCGTCAGGCCGCCGGATCGCGGCGAACGTCTCCCAGGAGTGTTCGCCCGCGCAGTTCGCCTTCCGGGGCGGCATGGCGGTGCCGCTGATGGCGACCAGGCCGCCCCAGCACAGCGGCGTGGTGGGGCAGAGTTCCGCGCCGCAGGCGGTGAACCCGTCCGGCACCGCCGACGGGGTGGCGTTCGGCCGGGTCGGGTCGGCGTCGGCCGGTGACCCGGTGCCGTCGCCGACCACCTGCAACGCCGTGAGACCGGCGACCAGGACGAGGACGACCGCTCCGGTCAGCACCGCCCACCGCCGCTGCGTCGACCGGCCCCGGACCGGCGTCACCGATCCCGGTGGTGGAACGGTGACCGACGGGCCCGCGACCGGCGGAGCCGACAGAGGTGGGCCCGCGACCGACGGGCCCGGGACCGGTGGAGCCGGCACCGCTGGGCCCGCGACCGGGACGGGCGCGGGCGGGTGGGGGACCGTGCCGGACGACCAGCGCGCGGCAGCGGCCAGCGCGGCGGCGGACGGCCAACGGTCCGCCGGCTCGGTGGCCAGGGCCCGCTCGACGACGGCCCGCACCGGCTGCGGTACGTCGTCACCGAGGGCCCGGGGGACCGACTGCACCCGTTGCAGGGCGATCGCGTACGGGTTGTCCCCGGTGAACGGACGCTGCCCGGTCAGGCATTCGTAGGCGGCGAGCCCGAGCGAGTAGACGTCACTGAGCGCGGTGGCCGGCCGACCGAGCACCTGTTCCGGCGAGAGGTAGGTGGGCGTACCGAGAACCGCGCCGGACGCGGTCAGCAGTGACGCGTCGTGCCGGCGGGAGATGCCGAAGTCGGTGATCAGCAGCGTGCCGTTCGGCCGGACCAGGAGGTTGGCCGGTTTGATGTCGCGGTGCACGATGCCGCACTCGTGGACCGCCTGGAGTCCGTCCGCCGCCTGGGCGACCAGGTGCATGGTGTCGGCGGGGGAGAGCCGCCCGTGTCGGGCCAGGATCTGGGACAGCGACTGCCCGTCGACGAACTCCATCACCAGGAAGGTCAGCCCGTCGCTGTGCCCGTAGTCGTGGATCGACGCCACGGCGGGATGGTTCACGCTCGCCATCGCCTTCGCCTCGACGAGGAACCTGCGGGCGAAATCCGGATCGTCCGCCACGCCCGGCAGCATGGCCTTCACCGCGACCGTCCGGTCGAGCAGCACGTCGACCGCCCGCCACACCTCGCCCATGCCGCCGGCGCCGATCCGGGCGTCGAGTCGGTACCGGTCGCCGAGTCGTTGGCCAGGGCGCAGCATTCCCTCTCACCGTCCGTACGTCGCATCGTCCTGACGGCGGGCCGACCGTCGCGACATCATGCCACAGCGCGGGGCGGGGCCCATCGGCCGAGCGCCTCTTCGCCCGACCTCGGGCCCGGTCGCTGCCGGCGAGGTGGAGCGTCGTCGCCTACCCGGGTACGAGCGCGGACGGTGCCGCCGGGGGGACGACCGTTCCGGCCAGGATGTCGGTGGTGAGGTGGGCGCGGATGCCGGCTTGCCCGCTGTCGCCGAAGCGTGCGACGACAGTGCGGACGTGCTGCTCGGCGGCGTCGGCGAGGCCGTCGTAGACGGTGGCGAACACCTCCCGGGCCGGCTCCCGGAGCCATCCGGGGGGAAGGAGCTGGATCGGTAGCTGCGGGTCGAGCGTGGGAAAGCGCCGGAAGGTGTCCATGACCTCGGTGCGGGCCCGTACCGCCTCCGCGCCGCTGACCTGGCCGCTTTCCACCTGTGGCAGGAGCGGCCGCCAGCGTTCGAGGAAGGTCTCATAGTGCCGGGCGATCGCCGCGACGTCCCAGGCGTCGAGAGGACGGCGGTTGGTGACGGTGTCGAGGTCGGCGGGTCGTCCGCGGAACACCGTGACGGTGCCGGTGACCTGGCCGAGTCGGATCTGGTCCTGCGGGGTCAGCTCGTGCGGCGAGATCCACAGGCCGTCGTACAGCGGCGCGAAACCCAGCCACCGGAGCTGCCCACGCAGGGCCCGCCGCTGGGTGCCCCGCTCCTGGGGGAGCGAGAAGGCGACGAGGGTCCAGCGACCGTCCCACGGCTTCGCCGCGGCGGTGGCGGTGAGGATCCACCGGCCACCGCTGGCCAGGTCGACGGCGGCGGCCCGGCTGAGCCGGTAGAAGCTGTGCCGTCCCTGTCGGCTGCCCTCCAGCACGCCCCGGCGGACCAGCCGACTGATGGCGGCACGGGCACCGGTGGGGCTGACCCGGGCTTCGGTGAGCAACGCGACGATGGCTGCGGACGGGAGCCAGGCCAGGTCCCGCAGCGTGTAGTCGGCCAGCAGCGTCACCGCCAGCCCCTGGGGCGAGTTCCCGGCCTGCCGTCGGGGCAGCCGCACCGCGTGGTCCTCGTCCTCGGGGAAGATCTCCTCGATGTGGAAGGGGCTGTTCACGGGGACGCTCCGGGGCGGTTCGGGGACGGTGCATCGACTGTAGACGGCGTCCTCGCCGGCCGACGGACAGTGGACCGTCGACGACACCCGCCCCATCGAGCTATCTCAATTGACACTTCTTGGTCCGAGGGGGAGACTATTTGTCATACGACGTGCGTGGGCCGGGCAGGGCAACCCCAGATGTCGTGGGCCGGGACGTGCCAGCGCGGGGAGCCGGGTGTACCCGTGTCAGGGTGCGCGGCCCATCTCGACCTGTAGAGGTAGGAGATCGTGCGTACGAGAATCAGACGGAGTCTGCTGTTCGCCCTGGCCGTGTCCCTGGCGATGGTCGGACTCGTGGTCCCCGCGTTCGGACCGGCCCACGCGGCGTCGCTGGTCGAGGTGACCAGCTTCGGTGACAACCCGGGACGGATGCGGATGCACCTCTATCTGCCCGACTCCCGTCCGGCCCGGCCGGCGATCGTGCTGGCCATGCACGGCTGCGGCGGGTCGGGCCCGGGCTTCCACTCCGGCAGCGAGTTCGCCTCGCTGGCCGACCGGTACGGATTTGTCGTCATCTACCCGACGGCGACCCAGCAGGCCGGGTTCGGCAACTGCTTCGACACCTGGTCGGACGCCGCCAAGCGGCGTGGTGGCGGCAGCGACCCCGTGTCGCTGGTGTCCATGATCAATTTTGTGCACCGTCAGCACGGCGGCGACCTCGACCGGGTCTACGCCACCGGCAGTTCGTCGGGCGGCATGATGACCAATCACATGCTGGCCGTCTACCCCGACGTGTTCAGGGCCGGAGCCGCCTTCATGGGAGTTCCGTACAACTGCTTCGCCAACGCGGCCGACTACCCGCCCGGAGCCAGCCAGTGCACCGGCGGAACCATGAACCGGACGCCGCAACAGTGGGGTGACGCGGTCCGGCAGGCATACCCCGGCTATTCCGGCCCGCGCCCACGGGTGCAGCTCTGGCACGGCACCAACGACACGCTGGTGCCGTACCAGTTGTTGCAGGAGTCGATCGAGCAGTGGACCGACGTGTTCGGTCTCGGCCAGACTCCCACCTCCATCGACACGCCCCAGTCCAACTGGAACCGCCGCCGGTACGCCGACTCGCACGACACCGTCCAGGTGGAGGCGTACGCCGTCCAGGGCGCCGGCCACAGCCTGCCCTCCGGCGGCATGGCGGCCGCCGCCGTCCAGTTCTTCGGCCTGACCACGCCGACCACTCCTGCGCCGACCACGCCGCCGCCGGGTTCCGGCGCCTGCCGGGTGGCGGTCGGCGTCAACGCCTGGAACAACGGGCTGACCGAGGACCTCACCATCACCAATACCGGCACCAGCGCCGTCAACGGCTGGTCCCTGGTCTTCACCCTGCCCGGTGGTCAGGTCATCACCTCCGGGTGGAACGCGTCCTATACGCCGTCCTCGGGGCAGGTGACGGCGCGGAACGTGGCCCACAACGCCGCCATCCCGGTCAACGGTTCGATCACCGTCGGTTTCCAGGCCACGCACACCGGTGACGCGGCCGGGCCGAGCGCCTTCACCCTGAACGGCGCGCCCTGCGCGCTCGCCTGAACCGACCGGACGTCACCCGTCGGCCGACCCGGCCGCGCATGCCGGCGACCGGGGTGACGCGCCCGCAGACCCTTCGACGTGTCGACGCCGCTGTCGGCGTCGGCACCCGGGAGAACCCGTCCCACCGGACGAGGCCCAGAGGAGCAGATGATGAGAACGATGGACGAGACTCGTCCCACCTCCACCCCGGGACGCCGCTGGCGGTCCGGACTGGCCGTCGTCGCGGCGGCCGTCGTCGCGACCGGCACGCTGGTCGCGGTGAACACCGTTCCCGCCGACGCGGCGTCGGTGGACACCGGAGCCTGGTACGTCATGGTCAACCGCAACAGCGGCAAGGCGCTCGACGTGTACGACCGGGCGACCGGCGACGGCGCGCGGATCACGCAGTGGTCCCGGAACGACGGTGACCACCAGCAGTGGAAGTTCGTGGACTCCGGGGGCGGCTACTACCGGCTCGCGTCCCGGCACTCCGGCAAGGTCCTGGACGTGGCGAACTGGTCGACGGCCAACGGGGCGACGGTCCAGCAGTGGACCGACCACAACGGGGCGAACCAGCAGTGGCGGTTGACCGACTCCGATGGCGGGCACGTCCGGTTGACCAACCGCAACAGCAACAAGGTGCTGGAGGTGCAGGGCGCCTCGACCGCCGACGGCGGCAACATCGTGCAGTACGACGACTGGAACGGCGCGAACCAGCAGTGGCAACTCGTCCGCGTCGACGGTGGCACCGCACCGCCCACCACCCCACCGCCCACCACCGGTCCTCCGGGGAACGACGGGTGTGGCAGGACTCCGACGCTGCGCAACGGCACCCACCAGATCCAGAGCAACGGCAAGAGCCGGTCGTTCATCCTGCGGATGCCCGCCACCTACGCGAACAACCACCGGTACCGGCTGATCTTCGCGTTCCACTGGCGGGGCGGCACCGCCAACGAGATCGATTCCGGCGGGACGAGCGGGCAGGCCTGGTCCTACTACGGCCAGTGGGAGCAGTCGGGCAACAACGCGATCCTGGTCGCGCCGCAGGGCCTGGGCAACGGCTGGGCCAACTCCGGTGGCGAGGACGTCACCTTCGTCGACGACATACTCCGGCGGATCGAGGGCGACCTCTGCGTCAACCCGGTGCAGCGGTTCGCGACTGGCTTCAGCTGGGGCGGTGGCATGAGCTATGCCCTCGCCTGCGCCCGGCCGACCGTCTTCCGGGCCGTCGCGGTCATCGCCGGCGGACAGATCAGCGGATGCAGCGGCGGCACCCAGCCCGTCGCGTACTTCGGTCTGCACGGGATCTCGGACAACGTGCTCACCATCGCCCAGGGGCGGGCGTTGCGCGACACGTTCGTCCGGAACAACGGTTGTGCCCAGCAGAACCCGCCCGAGCCGGCGGCCGGTAGCCGGACGCACGTCACCACCGGCTACGCCGGCTGTCGAGCCGGGTACCCGGTGCAGTGGGCCGCGTTCGACAACGGGCACCTGCCCGCCCCGGTCGACGGGACGTACGCCGAAAGTGGTGTGACGACCTGGACCAAGGGCGAGATCTGGCGGTTCTTCGCGCAGTTCTCCTGACCTCGGGCTGGCAGGCAGGCGGCAGGACGCCGCAGCGGTGACCGAGCGGGCGGGCTCCGGCGGGCGGGGGTTCACGAACTCCGGCGGACGCCTGTCCCGCTCGGGGCCGGCTTCGGCGTCTAGTCCGGCGTCTGCGGGCCCAGGAGACGGATCTCCTCGATGTCCAGCACCGCCTGGAGTTCCCGCAGCACGGTGTCGTCGATCTCGTTCGCGTCGCGCAGGCGGGTGATCTCGCGGCGCTTGCGGGCGAGCACCTCCAGCCGCAGCTGCCGCTCCACGTCGCGGTTCCGTCCGGACTCCTCGTCCTCGGGGGCCTGGATGCTTTCGAGGTGGTCCTCGTACTCGGCGCGTACCCGGTCGACGATGTCGGCCGTCGCGTCGAGACCCCGCGCCACGTCGGGTAGCGCCGCCAGGCCGGCCCGGGTGGCGCTCACCCGGGCCTGACGGGTCTCCTCGACGCGCGGCTCGTCGCCGACGAGACCCGCCCACCGGACGACCAGCGGCAACGTGGTGCCCTGGATCAACATGATCAGCACGATCACCAGCGTCGTGCAGAAGATGATCAGGTCGCGCTGGCCGACCGGCTTGCCGTTGGCGGTGACCAGCGGCACCGCGAGCGCCGCGGCCAGTGACACCGCGCCCCGGAAACCGGCCCACCCGGCCGCCGTGCGGACCCGCCAGCCCACCCGGAGCTCACGCTGCGAGCGTCGGCGGTCGACCACCTGGAGGACGTACGTCGACAGGTGCACCCACGCCATCCGGGTCGCGGTGACCGTGCCGGCCACCACCAGCCCGATGATCATCGCCCGCCCGAGCGACGTGCTGGTCTCGCTCTCCACGATGCGGGGGATCTGCATGCCGAGCAGGACGAAGAGCCCGCCGTTGATCAGGAACGTGGTGAGGTCCCAGAAGGCGTAGGCCATCAGCCGGGAGGGGGCCCGGATTATCCGGGGTGCGGCGTAGGAGAGCAGCAGCCCCGCGACGACCACCGCCAGCACCCCGCTGGCGTGGACCTTCTCCGCGAGCAGGAACGCGACGAACGGGGTGAGCACGCTCAGCGCGCCCTCCCGGAGCGGGTCGTCGAGGCGTCGCCGGATCAGGATCACCACACCGCCGACCAGCACGCCGGCCGCGACCCCGCCGGCGAACGACCCGACGATCTGCCCGAGGAGCCTCGGTGCTCCCGGTGCGCCGTCCCCTTCGAGCAGGCCGAGCGCGACGGCGAACAGGACCAGCGCCGTGCCGTCGTTGATCAGACTCTCCGCGCGGAGGATGGTGAGGAAGCGGCGGGGCATCCGTTTGGCCAGGCCGGCGACGGCTGCGGCGTCGGTGGGGGCGAGCACGGCACCGAGCACCCAGGCCACGGCCGGGTCGACGCCGAGCGTCTGCGCAACCCACCACACCGTGACCATGGTGATCGCCACCAGCCCGACGGCGAGCAACGCGATGGCCGGCAGGTTGGTGCGGATCTCCCGCAGGCTGATGCTGAGACTCTCCCGGTAGAGGATCGCCGGGAGGAACAGCAGCAGCACCACGTCCGGCTCCAGCACCACGTCCGACAGCGGCGGGGCGAGCGCCAGCAGCGCACCCATGCCGATGAGCAGGACCGGCGGCGCGACCCGGTACCGCCCACCGAGCGTGGTCCCGACCAGCACGGTGGTGGCCAGCACCGCGATCAGCACGAGACCTTCCACGCCGCCCCTCGCCCCCCGTCCGGCCGTCGCCCCGGCCCGGCCAGCCCTCCTCGTCCGTCCCCTCAGTGTGGGACGGCGGACCGGCGGCGCGTCGCGGAACGGCGTGAGCAACCCGGCGGAGCGTGGCGTCGGGGCGCTGCGTCCCGACGCCGACGGGTTCCGGCGGGTGCCGCCCGGGTCAGAGCAGCGGGTCCACGTACAGCAGGCGCAGGTTGTTGACCGGGGTCGCCTGGGCCGTCAGGTACGCCTTCACCTGGCTCGGTGTCCAGGTCGGGTACCGCTGGAGCACCCGGGCGGCGGCTCCCGGCGACGTGGGGTGCCGCCGGTGACGGTGTCCTGATGCTCCGTCACCCGGTGCGGTGCGGCGTCCCGGTCAGGGCGCGGGCCAGTTCCGCAACAGGGCGTCGAGGGCGTCCAGGACGCGCGTCCAGGTCTCCTGGGTGTCCGGGGCGCTGTGGCTGAACGCGCCGCCCATCTCCAGGCTGACGTACCCGTGGAAGACGCTGCCCAACAAGCGGACCGCGTGCGTCTGGGCCGGCTCGGTCAGGTCGTAGCCGCGCAGGATCGCCCGGGTCAGCTGAGCGTGTCTGCCGCCGGCGCTGGCCGCCGCCGTCTCGGGGTCGAGTCGGAGCTGGGCCGCCGCGTAGCGGCCGGGGTGCTCCCGGGCATAGTCGCGGTAGACGTTCGCGAGGGCGGTGAGCGCGTCCCGACCGGCCCGACCGGCCAGGGCGTCGGCGGCCCGGTCGGCCATCTCCGCCAGGGCGAGCAGGGCGATCCTGGTCCTGAGGTCCTGGGAGCTGCGCACGTGTGAGTACAGGCTCGCGACCTTGACGTCGAACCGCCGGGCGAGCGCCGACACGGTCACCTGCTCGAAGCCGACCTCGTCGGCCAGCTCCGCTCCCGCCCGGGTCAGGCGTTCCGCGTTCAGCCCCACACGTGCCATGCCACTCCTCCCGCCTGCCTCATGAGATTATGCATTTGCCTAATGCCTTTAGGCAAATTAGCGTGGCCTGTCGTGAAGCCGTTGACCGAACACGAGATCCGTACCGCCTTCGTGAACTGCACCAAGGGCCAGGCGAAGCGGCTGTACGTTCCGCGCGACCTCGCCGACCGCCCCTGGGACGACCTGGACTTCCTCGGCTGGCACGACCCCCAGGCCCCCGACCGCGCCTACCTCGTCGCCGAACTGGACGGCCACCCGAGCGCCCTCGCGTTGCGCCGTCCCAGCCCCGTCGCCGGGCAGGCGCGACGCGGCATGTGCTCGATCTGTCTGACCACCCACAGCGACGTCTCCCTCATGGTCGCGCCGAAGGCCGGCAAGGCCGGGCAGCAGGGCAACTCGGTCGGCACCTACCTGTGCGCCGACCTCGCCTGCTCGCTGTACGTGCGGGGAAAGAGGGACGCCGGTGCCGGCGCCCGGCTCCACGAGTCGCTCACCCTGGAGGAGAAGATCGAACGGACGGTGGCGAACCTCGCCGCGTTCGTCGCCCGGGTGACGGCGTGAACCAACGTCGTGGATGCGACGGCGGAGACGTGCGCGTGCCCGACAGGCCGCCTTGCCCCCGCGAGCCGGGCGCTACGTCGTCGACGTGTTGTACCGATCGAGCGTCGCCTTGGACGTCGAAGCGTCCTGGAAGACGAGCTCCCACGGGCCGGTGTTGACGTCCATGTCCTTGCCGAAGCCCACCCACTTTCCGGCCATCCGTCGACCCGTGGGCTCGGCCAGAAGCTGGATCGCGCCGTGGTATCGGGCGCCCCGGTAGTAGCCGGCCGGGTCGGTCTGCTCCACCCAGGTGCCGGTGACGACAGCGCCGTCCACGGTCAGATCCAGCGACAGCGACGATGCCGCCGACCCGGGCAGGCTGCGGGCGGTCAACCGGTCGCCGTGCTGAAGCACGACCAGGAAGTGCTGCCCGGCGAAGGACTCCCCCCGGCCGCTGGAGTAGTACTGGTAGCGGCTGAGCCATACGCCCTCGTACGACCGGTGGACCGTGGCTGGCCTGGACTTGGGCGTGGGCGTGGCCAGGTTGGACATGGGGGATGTCAGGTCGTGCCCACCGTGCTGGTCGTCGGCGACCTGGCCGTCGGGCACTGCGGCGAAACCGAGCAGCGAAATGGGTAGGCCGGTGACGACTTCCAGCGCACGGGCGTAGACGGGCCGCGGCGCGGCGATCGCGCCGGACTCCCATCGCTGGACGAGTCTCTTGTTGGCGTCGTTGGGCTCGCCGACGCGGTGGCCGGCGGCTTGGAGCGCGCGAGCGAAATCGTCCTGGCTCATGCGCATTCCGATGCGGACGGAGCGCAGGGCGGTGTTCGGGACGGTCATGACCGCCACCATAGCGTGATGTCGCCTGAATGTCGCCAGTCATGTGACCGGTTTGCCGTATCCAGTGTCGTCGCAGTCGGTGACATCTCGGCGTCATTGTGGATGGCGCGCGACGGCCGGGCTTGCCGCCGTGCTTCTGCTGACGGAGGTGGGGATGCAGGGCGAGGGCGACGACCCGGCGGTGAGGCCGGGCGAGCAGGTCCAGGCGGCCGAGCGGGAGGCGGCGAAGCGGCGGATTCTTGCGCAGGCCGAGGCGGATCGGGTGCCGGTCGAGGAGACGACCCGCGCGGTGCCGGATCGGCGGTGGCGTCGTGGACAGCGGTGATCTGCTGCCGGTCGGTCGTCGGGTGGCGTACTGGCGAGGGCGGCGGAAGCTGTCTCAGCAGGTGCTCGCGGATCGGCTGGGCAAGTCCAAGAGCTGGGTCGACAAGGTCGAGCGGGGTGTCCGGTCGCTCGACAAGGTGTCGACGCTTCAGAGCATCGCTGCCGTGCTGCGGATCGACACGGCGGTGCTGCTCGGTCGGGACGCTCAGCCGGCCGGGCTGATCGAGCGTGTCGAGGGTGTGGAGCGGATCCGGGTGGCGCTGTCGACGTACGAGATCGCGTTGGAGCGCCCGTCGGCCCGCCGGGTGCTGCCGGGCGATCGGCTGGCGCGGGAGGTCGCGCATGTGTGGACGACCTTCCAGCACGCCCGCTACCCGCAGGTCGTCGATCTGCTGCCGCAGTTGGTGGCCAGCGTGCAGCGCACCCACGCCCACGATCCCGACAGGGGTCGGGTGCCGTTGGTGGAGGCGTACCGGGTGACGGCCGCGCTGCTGGTGAAGCTCGGTGCCCCCGACGTGGCGTGGCTGGCCGTCGACCGGGCGATGACCGCCGCTACCGGTGACCGGGTGTCGGTGGCTGCCGCTGCCGTGCAGCTCGGTCAGGTGTTGCGCGCGTCAGGGCGGGCGCGGGTGGCGAAGTCGGTGACGTTGACGGCGGCGTACCGCATCGCCCCGCCAATGATCGAGTTCGGCGACCCGTCGGAGCTGTCCCTGTGCGGAACGCTGCTGGTGCAGGCCGCCCTGGCCGCCGCCCGTGACGGGGACGACGGCACCGCCGTCGAGCTGATCGACGAAGCCGCCGAGATGGCGGCGCGAGTGGGGGACGGGCACGACTTCTACCGGACCGGGTTCGGGGCGACGGCGGTGGAGTTGGCCCGGATCGCCGTGGCCGTGGAGTCGGGTGACGCGGAGGAGGCCATGGCCCGGCACGAGAAGGTGACCAGGCGGGACGGCTGGCGGTGGCTGGCCGCCGAACACCGCGCCGCGTATCTGGTCGACGTCGCCCGTGCCTACCTCCACGCCGACGACCCGGTCAGCGCCGGCCGGGTCCTGACGGAGGCCGAGCGGATCGCACCGGCCGAGATCCGTCACCGACCGGCCGGCCGAGAAATCCTCGCCCAGGTCGCCCGCGACCCTGCCGCCCCGACGACGCTCAGCCACCTCGCCGCGACGCTCGGGGTGGGCTGAACGGTGACCGCGCCGTTCCTGTCCCTGGCGCAGATCCGCAACCGGCTGTCTGCTGCCGGTCGGGCGCGACGGGAGGTGCCGGTGACCGGTGGGCGCATGGACGGGGCAGCTCCACAGCGTGCCGACGAACTCCCCACCCAGCCGCGCAGAACCGGGCCGGACCACTGCGTATCGCCGATGTGGGGGTGTCCTGCTGCCCGGACACCCCCATGTCGCCGGAACGGAGTGGAGCGGTGCGGAATCGGACCGGGCCGCCGAACGGCGAGCGGGATCGTCGACCGTGGACGCGGCGGTCCGGAGCGCGTCGCACCGCCCGAGGTGGACGCGCGGGACCCGACGGCGCCTGCCGACTCCCTGTTAAGTATTGACAAACTTTGTTTCCAGTTGCAGCCTGTGAGAGCGCTCTCTCAACTGTTCCCCCACGCCTGAGGTGGTCCTATGAGCGTTCGACGACACCTGTTCGCCATCGTCTCCGCCCTCCTCGTCACCGTGGCGGCGACCGTCCACGCGACGCCCGCGCGTGCGGTCGGGCCAGCCCTGCTACCCGTCACGATCACCAACAACACCGGCCGTGGCGAGGCGGTGCACCTGTACGTCATCGGTACCCAGCTCTCCAGCGGCCGGCTCGGCTACGTGACCGCGGGCGGCTCGTTCGTGCCGTGGACCGGCGGTCAGATCCCGCCGTCACCCGCGCCCGACGCCTCCATCCCGGGCCCCGGCAACGGAGGCCGCACCACCATCCAGTTCCCCCGGGGCTTCTCCGGACGGGTCTACTTCTCCTTCGGCGAGAAGCTGAAGTTCTTCCTCACCCCGGACGGCCTGGTGCAACCCGCGCCCTGGGCGGCCGGCGACCCGAACCGGAACATCCTGTTCGACTGGAGCGAGTTCACCTACAACGACGCCGGACTCTGGCTGAACAGCTCCCAGGTGGACATGTTCGCCGTGCCGCACGCGGTCACCGTCACCGGCGCCAACGGGGTCACCAAGCGGACCGGGGACGTCGTCACCAACGGCCGCGCCAACATCATCAACGGGATCCGGGCGCAGGCCGGCTGGGGGAACTCGGTGTACACCCGGTCGGACGGCACGGTGCTGCGGGTCCTGGCCCCGGGCAAGGCCGCCGGCGCGGGCCTGTTCAGCCCCACCTACCTCGACCCGTACATCGCCTCGGCGTGGAACGCGTACACCACGAAGACGTTGACCGTGGTGCCCTTCGCCGACCAGCCCGGCATCCGCTACTTCGGCCGGACCTCCGGCAGCACGATGACCTTCACCAACGGGTCCGGGCAGGTGGTGGCGTCGTTCCAACGGCCCTCGTCGGCCAGCGTCTGGGGCTGCGACGGCCAACTGCACGCCCCCAACGACCAGGTCGTCGGCCCGATCGCCCGGACGCTCTGCGCCGCTCTCAACCGGGGCACCCTCGGCACCATCGACACGCAGCCCAGCCTCAACCCGGCCGAGTTCTACCGCAGCAACCCCACCAACCAGTACGCCCGGTTGATCCACGCCAACATGGTCGACGGCAAGGCGTACGCGTTCGCCTTCGACGACGTCGGGGCTTTCGAGTCGCTGGTGCACGACGGCGACCCGCGCGCCGCCGGTGTGGTGCTCAGCCCGTTCAGCGGGGGAGGCGCCCCGGCGCCGACCGGCGTGCCGGTGCTGAGCAACTGGAACAACAAGTGCATCGACGTGCCGAGCTCGAACTTCGCCGACCGTGTGCCGCTCCAGATGTGGACCTGCAACGGCACCAACGCCCAGAAGTGGACCTTCTCCGGCAACGCGGTGCGGAGCCAGAACAACAAGTGCATGGACGTCGACGGCGGCGCGACCGGCAACGGCGCGGTCGTCCAGCTCTACGCCTGCAACGGCACCGGCGCACAGCAGTTCACCCTCACCGCCGCCGGTGACCTGCTCAACCTGGCCAGCAACCGGTGCGTGGACATCAAGGACTGGAACAGCGGCGACGGCGCCCGGTTGCAGCTCTGGGACTGCGCCGGCAGCGCCAACCAGAAGTTCCGCACCGGCTGAGTCGCCGCCGGTTCGGCCAGCCCCTCCACCCGGCGGCGGGGCCGCCCCGCCGCCGGGCAGCACCAGATCCCCCGTAGGAAAGGACACCGATGAAGTCGTTCCTCGCCCTGCTCGCCACCGGTGTGGCGGTCGTCGGGCTGACCGTGCCCGCCACTGCCGCGCCCCCGCCCGACCCGGACGCGACCGACCGGACCGGCGCGGCCCGTGTCGACACTCCCGACCTGCCCGCCGGCATGGCCGAGGCGATGCGCCGGGACCTCGGCCTGACCGACCGGCAGCTCGCCGACCGGTTGCGGGTCGAGGCCGCCGCCGCCGTGGTCGACAAGCGACTGCGCACCGGGCTGGGCGCACGGTACGCCGGGTCCTGGCTGACCGCCGGGGACCGGCTCACGGTGGCGGTCACCGACGAGTCCGTCGCGGACGCCGTCCGGGCCGAGGGGGCCGAGCCCCGGCTCGTCTCCCGGAGCCTGGCCGCGCTCACCGCCGCCCAGAACGCCCTCGACGGGTACGCCGCCCGCCACCGCCCGGGCACCGCGGTACGGAGCTGGTACACCGACGTCGCCGACAACAGCCTCGTGGTGACGGTCGCCCCCGGCGGCACCGCGTCGGCCCGGGACTTCGTGGCGCGCAGCGGGATCCCCGCCGCCCTCGTCCGCTACGTCGTGCAGGCGGAGGCACCCCGTCCGCTGTACGACATCCGGGGCGGCGACCAGTACGTGATCAACGGCAACACGCTCTGTTCGGTAGGCTTCGCCGTCGCGGGTGGCTTCGTGACCGCCGGCCACTGCGGAGGCACCGGGAGCCCCACCCTCGGCTACAACAACGTCTCCCAGGGCACCTTCGCCGGGTCGTCGTTCCCGGGCAACGACTACGGCTGGGTGCGGACCAACGGCAACTG
The DNA here is from genome assembly GCF_900091495.1 of Micromonospora echinospora. Classification (NCBI taxonomy): domain Bacteria; kingdom Bacillati; phylum Actinomycetota; class Actinomycetes; order Micromonosporales; family Micromonosporaceae; genus Micromonospora; species Micromonospora echinospora. The sequence continues at coordinate 5,800,133 of NZ_LT607413.1, forward strand.
GACGCCCCGCCCGTGGGTCAACAACTATGCCGGTGGCAACGTTTCGGTCGCCGGCTCCACCGAGGCCGTGATCGGCAGCGGGGTGTGCCGGTCCGGCCGGACGACCCATTGGCGCTGCGGCACGCTCCTCGGCCGCAACGAGACGGTGAACTACCCGCAGGGCGCGGTGTCGGGTCTGCACCGCAGCAACGCCTGCGCCGAGGGCGGCGACTCCGGCGGCGCGTGGCTCGCCGGCAACCAGGCGCAGGGCGTCACCTCCGGCGGTTCCGGCAACTGCACGAGCGGCGGGACGACGTGGTTCCAGCCGGTCAACGAGATCCTCGGTGTCTACGGGCTGTCGCTGGTCACCACCGGCGGTGGGGGACCGGGCACCCGGATCATCAGCAACTGGAACAACAAGTGCATCGACGTGCCGAGCTCCAACTTCTCCGACGGCGTACCGCTGCAGACCTGGACCTGCAACGGCACGTCCGCGCAGAGCTGGACCTTCACCGGTGGCACGTTGCGCACCCAGAACAACAAGTGCATGGACGTCGCCTGGGGCTCCCGCGAGAACGGCGCGGTCATCCAGATCGCCAACTGCAGCGGCAACCCGGCCCAGCAGTTCGTCCTCTCCGCCGCCGGTGACCTGGTGAACCCGCAGGCCAACAAGTGCGTGGACATGAAGGACTGGGTCAGCGGCGACGGCGGCCGGTTGCAGTTGTGGGACTGCGCCGGCACCGCCAACCAGAAGTGGCGCACCGGCTGAGGCTGCCCCCTGCCCCACCCCGCCGGCCGCTTGCCGGCCGGACCGGTCACCCCCGGTCCGGCCGGCATCGCCCCGTCGATCATGGAGTTCGGGCACCAACCGGACCGCTACAAAGGCCGCAGACCGCGCGCCACAACTCCATGATCGACGCTAGGACAGCCACTCGTGCAGTCGCGTCACGTTGGCGACCTCGCTCTCCACCCGCCGCCGGTCGGCGTCGGTCAACTCGACCGCCCGTAGCTGGGCGATCCACTCCTCGGCCCGGTCGGGCTCGTCGAGGGCGACCGCCAGTTCGGCCAGGGTCGCCAGGGCCAGGGCGCGTTCGACCGGTGTCGCCGTGTCGCCGTGCCGGCGCAGCGCCGAGGTGAGCGCCCGCGCCGCCGCCCGGTCGTCGTTCTTGAACTCCCGGAGGATCCGGGCGTTGTCGAGCGCCCGGGCGATGCCCTTCAGCGTCTTCGACCCGCCGTACTCCAACTCCTTCTCCTCGTCCCGCCGGATGAAGATGATCGAGTTGCCGGACGGGTCCACGACGGTGAACCGGCTCGCGCCGGGCCGGTGGCGGGTGATGCGGGGGAGACCCCGGGCCGGCACCCTGCCGTACGCGGCGCGCAGGCCGGCGGTGAACGCGGCGTGGTACGGCGCGACGTCGTCCACCATCACCAGGCACCCCCCGCTGGTCTCCCGGCTCGGGTCCAGTCCCGCCGGCGCGCCGCCGAAGTGCAGCTCGAAGCCGCTCCAGGCGAAGGCGAGGTAGAGGTAGGGGCGGGTCTGCCGGTAGGTGACCCGGAAACCGAGCGCCTGGTAGAAGGCGAGTGTCTCCTCGGCGGACACGCAGGGCAGCAGCGGCACGGTGGTCTCGTTCGGACGTACCTCGGGATCGGTCACGCCGGCCATTGTGCCGAAGGGAGAGGCCCGGCCGCCTATGGCAGATCCGCTGCGGTCAGTCCGGCCGCAGCTCGGGGTACTGCGTCCGATCCCAGTGGTTCATCGCGTGGATCCACTTGAGCCCGGCGCCTTCACAGATCGGGCAGAGCCGCCTGGTGAAGCAGAGGTTGCACCGCTGTCGGCGTCGGTCGTCGTTCAGCGTGAAGCCGCGTCCCAGGCAGCCGGGGCACCAGCCGAGGCCGTCGCACTCGTAGCAGAGGAGCGCCCCGGCGGGCAGGGACTCGGTGGTGACGACCGGCTCGGGCGGGACGAACGCGACCGGCTCGTGGAGCAGGACGTGCGGGGTCTCGCCACCGATGCCGTAGCCGTCACCGTACTGGCTGACGCCCTGTTCCTGGTGGACGGCGTACAGGGTGATCACGAATCCGTCGCGGCGGGCGACGGCACGGATCTCGGCCGGGCTGGTGTCGTTCTCCACGCTCCAGCCGCGTGCGGTGAGCAGGTCACCGCCGTACCGGACGGCGTGCGTGGCGGACGGTTGCTCCCTCGCGACCAGGCGCAGGGTGGCTTTGTAGGCGTGCCGCAGCGGCTCCCGCCAGTCGAGGATGGCCGGTTCCGGCAGCATGGTGATGTCGGGGTGCTGGCCCGGTTCGAGGTCTTTGGCCAGGGACAGCATACGGTCGCGGAGGAAGCGGGCGGCGTTCTCCAACTCCTCGCGCGTCCCGGGGATCTCGGGCATGTCCGCCGCCTTCCGCCGCCACACGACCGGGAGTGCGCGCCATCCGGCGCTCCCTGCGTCCGAGGATAGTCCCGTCATCGACCGACATCGTGGTTCGGACGCGGGTGAGAAGGCCCACGAGGGCGGCGGCCCGGTTCACGGTCACGCACGGTTGCCGGCGGGCAGGCGGACGTGGGTGACGAACCGGGCCGCGCCTGAGCCGCCCGAACGGCGCTGACTGGCCGTTCGGACGGCTCACCGGCTCCGACGGTCGTCGGGATCGGCAGATCAGTCGAGGGTGGAGACCCCGCCGGTCGTCGGCGTGGACATCCGGCCGTTCTCCTTCGTGCGGATGTAGAAGCGGTAGAAGGTGTTCGAGACGAGCCCGGAGATGGTGTGGCTGTACCACCCGGTTCCCGGGTTGGGGCCGACGTGCACGGTGCGCGACTCGGGGGTGAGCACCCAGTGCCCATCGTCGTTCATCCGGCGGGCCATCCAGTCGTAGGTGATCTGGTAACCCTCCTCGGCGGTGGAGAGGTCGGTGAAGCCCACGACGATCGCGTCCTGCCCGTTGGTGACGACGGGCGTGAGACTCAGGTTGGCGGGCGGGGTCGGCTCCACCGTGTACGTCAGGTAGTTCAGGAGGCTCGAGTACGGCGCCTCCGGCTGGGTGCCGTCGGGCACGTTGACCAGAGTGATCAACACCTGGTGGGTGCCGACGCTCGACGGCGCGGGCACGGTGATGTCGAAGCCGACGTTGGCGCCCTGCCCGGCGTGCCACAGCCCGGCGGGGTACGCGCCGACGAACGGCCCGTCCACGTTGACCCAGATCGTCACCGGTCCACCGTTGACGTCCCGGGCCCACCCCCGGACGTGGAAGGTGCCGTTGGCGAAGCCGTACGACTCGACCCGGCCGGTGGGCGACTTGTCGCTGCCCTCCGGCGGCGGTGGGTCCTCGATCGGGTTGCAGATCGGCGGCGGCACGGGGACATCGCAGTCGGGCGCGGCGGAGGCGGGAGCGGCGACGGCGACCGTGGCCGCGAACACCGCCCCGGCGAGGGCCGTGAGGAAACGTCTCATGTGGGCAGCGAATCGGCCCGGTCTGGGATCCGTCTGGGAAACCGTCGGGACAGTCGGCTACCCGACTGGCCGACGCCCCAACCTTCCCGACGACCGACGGCGTCTCCTGTGATCGACAGGGAGCCGTCGTGATCCGATGCGCCGGCACCGGTGGCGGAGGAGGATGACGGTGGGGGCGGAGAGCAGACCGGTGACCGGTACGGAGACCGACGTCGACCTGCGGGTGCTCGGTCCGGTCGAGGCCGTGCGCGCCGGGCGGCCGGTGGCGCTCGGTGGCCGCCGGCAGCGGATGGTGCTGGCGGCGCTGCTGGTCGCCCAGGGGCGGATGCTGCCGGTGGACCGGTTGCGGGAGCTGGTGTGGGGTGACGGCGACCGGGTCGCCAGCCGCGCCACGCTCTACGGGTACGTCGCCGGCCTGCGGCGGGTGCTGGAGCCGGAGCACGCGGCCCGCCGGGGTGACGTGCTCGTCCACGCGGGGACCGGCTACGCGCTCCGACTGCGCCCGGGCCGGGTCGACGCGGAACGGTTCACGGCGCTGGTGGAGACCGGTGGGGTGCTGCTCGACCGGGGCCGACCCGTCGAGGCGGCCACCACCCTCGACACCGCGCTGGCCCTCTGGCGGGGCCCGGCCTTCGCCGATCTCGGCGACGTGCCCTTCGTCCTGCCGGCGGTGACCCGGCTGGCGGCGGCCCGCGCCGCCGCCGTGGAGCTGCGGTTGACGGCGCTGCTCCAGGCGGGACGGCACGCCGTCCTGGTCGGTGAGCTGGAGGCGCTGGTCATCGAGGAGCCCCTGCGCGAGCGGGGGTGGGAGCTGCTGGCCACCGCGCTCTACCGGGCCGGCCGACAGGGGGACGCGCTCGCCGTGCTCCGGCGTGCCCGCCGCACCCTGGCCGAGCAGCTCGGCGCGGACCCGGGTCCGGCCCTGCGGCGGATCGAGGTCGCGATCCTCCACCACGACGTGACGCTCGCCCCGGCCGCCGTGTCGGTGTCCGCTCGGCAGCGACCCCATCGTCCGCTGGCCGGACGGGTCCTCCGGGTCCGTCGGTACGCGCCGGGGCGACCGTCCCCGTGACCGGTCCGGCGCGCGACGGGCCAGGCGCCGCACGGCGCACGTCGCGACGTCCCGGTCACACGGTGGGCCCTGTGACGTCCCGGCCGAACCGGTGGGCCCGGCCGCGTCCCGACGTCATGTCCTGAGTGGAACGGCCACGAGGTAGGTCGCGTAGAGTGCCCCATCGTCCAGCGACCGTTCCCGGGCAGCGCCGGGCGGCCGTCGGTCCCCACCCCGACCGGGTGGACCTGTCCGTCCGCGACCCCTCGGAGTTCCAGGTGAACGACAACGGCGCACGACCCGGCGACCCGGCGGCCGTACCGGGCGGCGAGCAGGACCTGGGCAGCCCGGTCATGACGGCCGCGCCCCGCAAGAGCCTCTTCGGTCGACGGTGGCGGGGCGCCGAACTCCACCTGTTCACCGGCGGACTGCGGGTCACCGCTCCGGACGGGTTCGGACGGACCTACCGGTGGGAGTCGGTCCGGGTCCTCCAGAACCACACCCGGGTCAACGGAGGGCTGGTGGAGGCGGTCTACACCCTGATCGACGGCGACGGTACGGCGCTGAGCCTCGGGCCGGGGCACCACGGTCTGCTCGGCCGCCACCTGCAACGTGTGGGGGTCACCTCGGTCACCCGGGGACCGGTCTTCGTCGACCCGATGCGGTGGGGCCCGGAGATCCAGCGCCGGGTGACCGCCGCCCAGTTGCCCGCCGCCCTGGCCCGGCTGAACGCGGGCGAACGGCTGACCTTCGGCGACGTCACCGTGGACCGCCACACCGTGTCGGTGAAGGAGAAGACCTGCCGCTGGGCCGACCTCCATGAGATCCGGCTGGTGCACGGGCAGGTGTACTTCGAGAAGGAAGCGGGTCGCCACGTGCTGCCGGCCGTCGTCAGCGCCGGCGTCCCGAACCTCTACGTGTTCCTCGGCCTGGCCGAACAGTTGCGGTGATCAGTCCGGCCCGACCTCCTCGGCGGCCTCGACCAGCCACCTGACCAGCGCCTCCATCGCGTCCAGCCGCCGTCGACGTCCGTCCGCGTCCGGGGCCTGACGTGCCCCGAGCAGCCGGCGCACCTCGGCGAGGTGCCGGGCTCCGTACAGGTGGCACGCCGCGCCGCCGTTCTCCGCGACCCGCCGGTGGGCCGGGCACGCCGGCCCACCGGGCCGCCGCTAGCGCGCCGCGGCCACGGGTTCCTCGGCCGCGATGCGCAGCGCCTCGACCAGCCGGCGGTAGAGGTCGTCGCCGGCCAGCAGTTCGGCGTGCGTGCCCTCGGCGCGGACCCGCCCGTCCTCCAGCACCACGATCCGGTCGGCGTCGAGCACCGTGGAGAGCCGGTGCGCGATGGTCACCACCGCGCCGGCCGCCGTACGCTGCCGGACGCACTCCTGCAACGCGGCCTCGGTCAGGCCGTCGACCTGCGCGGTCGCCTCGTCGAGCAGCAGCACCTGGGGGGTACGCAGCATCGCCCGCGCCAGCGCGATGCGCTGCCGCTGCCCGCCGGACACCTCGGTGGACGACAGCGGCGTGTCCAGGCCCTCCGGAAGCGAGTCGACCTTCTCGTCCAGCCGGACGGCCCGCAGCACCGCCCGGATCTCGTCGTCGGTGGCGTCGGGGTGCGTGAACCGCACGTTGTCCCGGATGGTGCCCGGCACCACCGGCGTCTCCTGCTCGACGTAGGCGAGCCGGGCCCGCACCTCGTCGGGCCGGTACGTGGCGTACGGACGGCCGTCGAGGAGCAGTTGCCCGTGCTCGGGTTCGAGGAAGCGCAGGACGAGCGAGAAGAGGGTGGTCTTGCCGGCCCCTGACGGTCCCACGATCGCGGTGTGCCCACGCCGGGGGATGACCAGGTCGACGTCGCGCACGGCCGGGTCGGCGTCCGGGCCGTACCGGGCGGTGACCCCACGGAACACCAGCACCGGCTGCTCCGGATCGACGGTGTCCGGACGCGACGTCGACGTGGACGCCGGACCCGCCGGTTCGGTCGCCATCGTCTCGACCTCGCGGATCCGTCCGGCCGCGGCGATCCCGGCCTGCAACGCCGTGGTGTTCTGGGTCAGCTCGGTGATCGGGCCCATCAGCTGGAACACGTACAGCAGGAAGGCGATCAGGCTGGAGATCTCCAGCAGGTCACGCTGGGCACGCCAGGCGCCGATGCCCAGGATCATGATCACCGCGAGCTGGATGCCCGTCCAGGCGATCGTCCAGACCGACGCGGTCACCAGCGCTGCCCGTACGCTGTGCGTCGCGACCTGCCGGGCGTCGTCGACGATGCGTTCGGTGACCCGGGCCTCGGCCCGGCTGGCCTTGACCGTCCGGACCGCGCGCAGTGCTCCCTCCAGCGCGCCGCCGAGCCGACCCATGTGTTCCTGGGCGGTGACCTGCGCCGCCGCGATGCGGGGCATGAGGACGCCCATGACCGCCGCGACCACCAGCACGGCCGCGAGCGTGCAACCCAGCAGGAACAGGTCGAGCACCCCCATCAGCACCAGCGTGCCGAGCAGGGCGATGCCCGCGTTGACCAGGCCCACGATGCTGCTGGACGCCTCGCGCAGCAGCTGGGTGTCGGAGGTGGCCCGGGTGACCAGCTCACCGGTGGGCCGGCGTTGCAGTTCGCCGACGCGGGCCCGGAAGTAGCGCGCGACCATCGCGGTCCGCGCGTCGAGCACGATCTGCTCGGCGAGTGTCCCGAGCAGCCGCCACTGCCACAGCCCGATCGCCGCGCCGACGACGACGAGCCCCAGGAGGACGGCGATCGGGCGGGCCATCGACGCGCCGTCGCCGAGGGTGTCCAGGACCCACTTGGTGACCATCGGCGTCGCGAGTCCGGCCGCGTTCGCGGCGAGACCCAGCAGGAGGCCGAGGAGCATCGTTCGTCGGTGCGGGGCGAGGAACGAGGTGAGCGTGCGCAGCCGAGGGAGCGGCCGATTGGATGATTCCATTCCCTTAATGGAACATAGCTGTTCCAATACAGTCAACCGATATACCGGAAAGGCATGTTGCTATCCTTGCCCCCGTGACAGACGCGCAGGTCTCCGGCAGCCGGGCCCGGACCCGCCAGGCCATCGTCGACGCGGCGATCGAGGTGCTGGGGCGCAACCCCGCCGCGTCCCTGGGCGACATCGCCACCGCTGCCGACGTGGGACGGACGACCCTGCACCGCTACTTCGCCGAGCGCACCGACCTGCTGAGTGCGGTCGGTGCCGAGGCGACCGCCCGGTTGGCCCGCGCGACCGCCCAGGCGCGACCAGCCGAGGGGACCGGCGCATCGGCAGTACGCCGGCTCTGTCAGGAGTATTTCGACCTCGGCGACCTGCTCTCGCTGATCTTCAGCGAGCCCGAACTCTGTGTCGACCCGACCGCCGGTGGCTCGGCCGGGTGCGACCCGGAGTTCACCGCGTTGGTCGAGCGCGGTCACCGCGACGGCAGCATCGACCCGGAACTGCCGGCGGGCTGGGTGCAGAGCATCGTCTGGTCCCAGCTGTACGCCGGGTGGTCCTACCTCGCCGAGACCGGCGCCTCCCGGCATGAGGTGCTCCGTCTCGTCCTGCGCACCGTGGACGGGGCGATCGGGGTCAGGTCGGCCTGACGGTCGGGCCGCCTGACGGGCCCACGGGGCGGAACCGGGTCAGTACGGCGTCTCACCGTCCTCCTCCAGCAGTGGCTGGCGCCCGGTCCGGTGGGCGACCAGCCGGAACGAGCCGGTGAACCCGCCCTCCTCGGCCTCCATGAAGGTGACCATCTCCGCCTCCGCCGGATCGTCCCGGAACCGGTCGAGGTACCGCGTGCGGATGGCGTCGCTGCCCGGCAGCGGCTCGGCCAGCGTGACCTCGAGCAGGCCGGTCCGGGTCAGGTGCCGACGCCACCACTCGATCGAGTGCACCAGGTACCAGCCGCCGTCGAGCCACTCCTGGCGCAGGTCGGGCCCGAGGTCCTCGGCGCTGGAGATGTCCCGGCTCGTGCAGGCGTCGACGATGCCGAGCCGGCCGTCCGGGCGCAGGTGTCGCAGCATCCCGGTGAGGAAGCGCTGGTCGGTCCCGAAGTACCGGTAGGAGTCGAAGGCGACCGCCGCGTCGAAGAAGTCCTGCGGCAGCGGCAGCGCGCGGACGTCGGCGCGGAGCGGCTGGACCAGGTCGGCGCAGCCGAACTCCTCGATCCGGCGCTGGTTGGCGGAGGGGTCGACGCCGAAGTCGACCGCCCACACCCGGACCCCGAACTCCCGGGCCAGGAAGATCGAGCTGATGGCGTGGCCGCAGCCGAGGTCCAGGATCCGCATGCCCGGCCGCAGTTTCATCACCTGGGTCAGCGACTCGACGAAGTGCAGCACGTTCTCGCCCAGCGAGTGTTCCTCCGCCCAGTCCCGGTCGTAGGTGCCACAGCGGGGAAAGAGCTCGTTCGGCATGCGCCGGAACGTAACACCGAGGAGGTTCCCCCTTCTGTCTCCACTGTGACACCACAGCGTCCACCCGCGCTTGTCCGACCCGCGTTCGCCGTCGTGCCTCTCGGGGTCACCTGCGCCGGTTCCGCCGGACGTCCATCCGGTTTGGACGGTAGGTCAAGCTGCCCGGAACCATCGGTTCCCCGGTCGAGGCGGTGGGCCGGGAGCCGTGGCGGCCACGCCCGCCGGGGGCGTCGCGAGGGAGGTGGGCGTCGGCCGGCGGTGGTGACCGGTGATTTTGCCGATGCGGGCCGGTCAGCCCTGCCCCAAGACTGACACATGTCGATTTACCCGCTACCGGCAGGGAGAACCCGACATGCCATCACCCACCACCATCCGTCCCCGTTCCCTCGTCCGTGCCGTGGCCGGGCTGACCACGGCCGTCCTCCTGGCCACCGGGGGTGTCCTGGCGGCGGCGTCCGGCGCGCAGGCCGCGGACAACCCGTACGAGCGCGGCCCCAACCCGACCACCGCCATCCTGGAGGCCAGCCGTGGCCCCTTCGCCACCGCCTCGCAGACCGTCTCCTCGCTGAGCGTCAGCGGCTTCGGCGGCGGGGTCATCTACTACCCGACCAGCACCAGCGAGGGCACCTTCGGCGCCATCGCCATCTCGCCCGGTTTCACCGCCTACTGGTCCAGCATCAGCTGGCTCGGGCCGCGACTGGCCTCGCACGGCTTCGTGGTCATCGGCATCGAGACCAACAGCACCCTCGACCAGCCGGACAGCCGTGGTCGGCAGTTGCTGGCCGCGCTCGACTACCTGGTCCAGCGCAGCTCCGTCCGGACCCGGATCGACGGCACCCGGCTCGCCGTGGCCGGACACTCGATGGGCGGCGGGGGCAGCCTCGAAGCCTCCGTGTCGCGCCCGTCGTTGCAGGCCGCGATTCCGCTCGCGCCCTGGAACACGACCAAGAGCTGGTCGAGCGTACGGGTTCCCACGCTGATCATCGGCGGCGAGTACGACACCGTCGCCCCGGTGTCGTCGCACTCGGAGCCGTTCTACAGCAGCATCCCGGCCGCGTCGGAGAAGGCGTACCTGGAGCTGAACGGGGAGAGCCACTTCTTCCCCCAGTCGGCCGACGCGCTGGTCGGCAAGCAGATGGTGAGTTGGCTGAAGCGGTTCGTCGACAACGACACCCGCTACGAGCCGTTCCTCTGCCCGGGCCCGAGCGGCCTGGACGTGGAGGAGTACCGCAACACCTGCCCCAGTTCCTGATCCGTGATCGGGGCGCCCCGGACCGGCTCTGTCGGCGGGGCGCTCCGTCCGGTCCGGTGGTCTTCCGCTAGGTCGGGCGGAAGCCTATATTGCATCCATAGTGCAATTACTTCCCGGAGGATCGGCATGCCCGACGACGACGCCGACCGGCTGCGCGGCCTGGTCGCCGAGTTCCTCCGGCGACACGATCCGGCCGGCGGCGCGACCGCGTTCCTCGGTGCCCGGTTCGACGCCGGACTGGCCTGGGTCCACCATCCGGTCGGGCTCGGCGGGCTGGGTCTGCCCCGCCGCCTCCAGCCGGTGCTCGACGAGGCGCTGGCCCGGGCCGGTGTGCCGGACCATCGCCCACGGCGCAACAGCATCGGTCTCGGTATGGCGGCTCCGACCGTGCTGCGGCACGGCACCCCGGCCCAGTGCCAGCGGTGGCTGCGGCCGCTCTGGACCGGCGAGGAGGTCTGGTGCCAGCTGTTCAGCGAACCGGACGCCGGCTCCGACCTCGCCGCCGTGACCACCCGTGCGGTGCGCGACGGCGACGACTGGGTGGTCGACGGCCAGAAGGTGTGGACCTCGCTGGCCCACCGCGCGCGGTGGGGCCTCCTGCTCGCCCGCACCGACCCCGGGGTCGCCAAACACCGGGGGCTCACCTACCTGGTCTGTGACATGACCGCACCGGGGGTGCTGGTGCGGCCGCTGCGCCAGCTCACCGGCGAGGCGGAGTTCAACGAGGTCTTCCTCACCGGCGTCCGGCTGCCGGACACGCTGCGCCTCGGGGCCGTCGGCGACGGCTGGCGGGTGGCCCGGACCACCCTGATGAACGAGCGGGTCGCGATCGGTGGGCGACCGCTGCCCCGCGAGGGGGGCATGATCGGCCTGCTGGCGCGCGCCTGGCGCGCGCGACCCGAGCTGCGCACACACGGCCTGCACGCCGACCTCCTACGCGCCTGGGTGGAGGCCGAGGCCGCCCGGTTGACCGCCCTGCGGCTGCGCCAACAGCTCGCCGCCGGCGAGCCGGGGCCGGAGGGGTCGGCGGTGAAGCTCACCTTCGCCGAGCTGGCCCAGCGGATCAGCGCGTTGGAGCTGGACCTGCTCGGCGACGAGGGGCTGCGGTACGACGACTGGACGATGCGCCGTCCGGAGGAGCCGGACCTGCTCGGCCGCACCGCCGCGTACCGCTACCTGCGGGCCCGGGGAAACTCGATCGAGGGTGGGACCTCGGAGATCCTGCGCACCGTCATCGCCGAGCGGGTCCTCGGCCTGCCGCCCGAGCCCCGCGTGGACCGACCGCCGTCGGAGTCCGGGCCGGACCGACCGCCGCCCGGGCCGAGGCCGGACCGACCGCCGTCGGAGCCCGGGCCGGACCGACCGCCGGGCGAGCCCGGGGCGGACCGATGACCGACCTGTGTTACGACGACGTCGAGGAGGCGCTCCGGGACAGCGTCCGGGCGCTGCTGACGACACACGCCCCGTGGCAGCGGACCCTGACCCGGGTGGACGGCGGCGAGGCGTACGACCCGGCGCTCTGGGCGCGGCTGGTCGGTGAGCTCGGGGTCGCCGGCCTGCCGGTGCCCGAGGAGCACGGCGGCGCGGGCGTCGGCTTCCGCGAGGTGGCGGTGGTGCTGGAGGAGTTGGGCCGGGCGGTCGCGCCGGTGCCGTTCCTGGGCAGCGCCGTGCTGGCCACCCGGGCGCTGCTCGCCTGTGGGGAGACCCGGCTGCTCGGGCCGCTCGCCGCCGGGCGGTGCGTCGCGACGCTGGTGGTTCCGTTCGGCACGTCCCCCGGAACACCTCCGGACCCGGTCGCGGTGTCCACCGGTCCGGCTCTCACCGGCCGGGTGGCCGGTGTCGTCGACGCGCTCCCGGCCGACGTGCTGTTGGTGCCGGCCGGAGACGGACTGTACGCCGTGGACGCCCGGGGACCGGGGGTGCGCCGGACCCCGGTGGTCTCCCTCGACGTCACCCGCCCGCTGGCCGACGTCGGGTTCGCCGACGCGCCGGCCCGACGGGTCGCCGCCGGCGCGACGGCCACCGGGGCGGTGACCGACGCGCTGACCGCAGGCGCGGCGTTGCTCGCCTCGGAGCAGGTCGGCGTGGCCCAGCGCTGTCTCGACCTGGCGGTCGCGCACGTGCGGACCCGGCACCAGTTCGGCCGTCCGGTCGGCTCGTTCCAGGCGGTCAAGCACCGGCTGGCCGACGTCTGGGTGGCGGTCTCCCAGGCCCGGGCGGTGGCCCGGTACGCCGCCGACTGCCTCGCCACCGGCGACCCGGACACCGCCCTGGCCGCGTCACTGGCCCAGGCGTACTGCGGGACGGTCGCGACGACCGCCGCCGAGGTCTGCGTGCAGGCGCACGGTGGCCTCGGGTTCACCTGGGAACATCCGGCGCACCTGTTGCTCAAGCGGGCGAGGAGCGCGGCGGTCGCCTTCGGCGCCGCCGACCGGCACCGGGCGGTCCTGACCGACCTGGCCGACCTGCCCGCGCCACCACCCGGTGCGCCCCGACCCTGACCTCCGTCGGCGGACGGCCGTCGGCCGTTGGCCGTTTCCGGTCCGGAAATACGACGTATCGAAGGTGTTGACGGGGAGCGCGAGAAAAGTACACTCCCCGTGTAAATAGTCTCCCGCCGACCCGAGGGATGGGTGATGGAGCAAGGGCTCGCACTGCACCAGGTCAGGGTGCGCTTCGGCGGCCTCACCGCCCTCGACGACGTCTCGCTCCGGGTGCCCGCCACCGGTGTCCTCGGCGTGATCGGCCCGAACGGGGCCGGCAAGACCACCCTCTTCAACGTGGTCTGCGGATTCGTGACGCCGGAGTCGGGTTCGCTGACGCTCGACGGTCGGCCGCTGCGTCCGCGACCGCACCGGCTGAACCGGCTCGGCATCGCCCGCACGCTCCAGGGCACCGGACTCTTCCCCGGGCTCACCGTGCTGGAGAACGTGATGACCGGCGCCACGCACACCGCCCGCGCCGGCTTCCTGTCGGCCCTGTTCGGCCTGCCACGCAGCGACCGCGACGAGCGCCGGCTGCGGCGGCACGCCCTCGCCGTCCTCGACGAGCTGGGCATCGCCGGGCACGCCGACGCCGCGCCGGCGACCCTGCCCTTCGCCGTACGGCAGCGGGTCGCGCTGGCCCGCGCGCTCGCCGCCCGACCCCGGCTGCTCCTGCTCGACGAACCCGCCGGGGGCCTCGGCGCCGAGGACATCGACGACCTGGCGGAGCTGGTCCGGGGACTGCCCCGGCGCGACCCGGACCCCTGCGCGGTTCTGCTGGTCGAGCACCACATGGACCTGGTGATGGCGGTCTGCGACGAGGTGACCGTGCTCGACTTCGGCAAGGTCATCGCCAGCGGCACCCCCGAGCAGATCCGCGACGACCCGGCCGTCACCGACGCGTACCTCGGCGCGGCCGTCGACGGATCCGCGACATGACCACCGACGCCCTGCTCGCGGTCGATGGTCTGGTCGCCGGCTACGGAGCCGCGCCGGTGCTGCACGCGGTCGACCTCACGGTGGCGCCGGGCACCATCGTCGCCGTGGTCGGCGCCAACGGCGCCGGCAAGACCACCCTGCTGCGCGCCCTCTCCGGCATGCTCCGCCCGAGCGACGGTCGGATCACCCTGGCCGGGGAGGACCTGCGGGGCGTGCCGGTGGAGCAGCTCGTCCGGCGCGGCATGGCGCACGTGCCGGAGGGACGGGGCGTGGTCGGCGAGCTGACCGTGGACGAGAACCTGCGCCTCGGCGGGCTGTGGCGCCGGGACCGCGCCGACGCCGCCCGAGCCCTCGACGAGGTCTACCAGCTCTTCCCGCCCCTGGCGCGGCGCCGTCGGCACCTCGGCCATCAGCTCTCCGGCGGCGAACGGCAGATGCTCGCCCTCGGCCGGGCGCTCGTCGGCCGTCCCCGGCTGCTCCTGCTGGACGAGCCGTCCCTCGGGCTGGCGCCCCGGGTGGTCGCCCAGACCATGGCGCTGCTGCGGCGCCTCCGCGACGACACCGGGCTGACCGTGCTCCTGGTCGAGCAGAACGTGCGCAGCGCGCTCCGGATCGCCGACCAGGGGGTGGTGATGGCCCTCGGCCGGGTCGTCACCACCGCGCCGGCCGCCCGACTCCGGGACGACGCCGAGCTGCGCCACGCCTACCTCGGATTCTGACCCACCCGTGTCCCCCGGAGGGAGGACCGTTGGACCGCTTCCTCTTCCTCACCCTCGACGGCCTGTCGAGGGGCGCGGTCTACGCCGCGTTCGCGCTGTCCCTGGTGCTGATCTGGCGGGCCGCCCGGATCGTCAACTTCGCCCAGGGAGCGATGGCGGTGGCCGCCGCCTACGTGGCCTACAGCGTCTCCACCGCCACCGGCTCCTACTGGCTTGGCTTCCTGGCCGCGCTGGTCGCCGGACTGCTCCTCGGCGCGCTCGTCGACGTGGCCGTCATGCGCTTCGTCGACCACCGCTCCCCGCTCAACCCGGTGATCGTCGCGCTGGGGCTGGTCCTGCTGATCCAGGCCGTCCTCGGCATGCTCTACGGCAACGAGTTCCGCCCGGTGGGGACGCCGTTCGACCGGGGCGCGCTGACCGTCGGCGGGCTCGCCCTGCTCTCGCCGTACGACCTGTTCGTGTTCCTGGCGGTCGCGGTGGTGGTCGTCGCGCTGGCCTGGACCTTCACCCGCACCGCGGTGGGCCTGCGGATGCGGGCGGCGGCCTTCGCCCCCGAGGTCTCCCGCCTGCTCGGGGTGAACGTCGGCGGCATGCTGACCCTCGGCTGGGCGCTCGCCTCCGGGGTCGGCGCCCTGGCCGGCATGTTGGTCATCCCGACCGAGCTGGGCCTGCATCCGCACGCGATGGACCTGGTCTTCGTCTCGGCGTTCACCGCCGCCGTGGTCGGCGGGCTGGACAGTCCGCCCGGGGCGGTCGTCGGTGGTCTCGTCGTCGGGCTGCTGCTGTCGTACGTCAGCGGCTACGCCGGTGGCGACGTCACCTCCCTCGCGGTGCTCGGGTTGCTGCTCGCGGTGCTGCTGGTCCGTCCCGGCGGTCTCTTCGCCCCGGTCACCGCGAGGCGGGTGTGAGCGCCACCCGGGCGGCGGCCCCACCGACGCGCCCGCCGGCCGGTCCGGGCGTCCGGCCGTCCGACGGGCCCCGTGGCTCGACCCTGCTGCGTCACCTGACCTGGACCGTGGTCGGCGCGCTGGCCCTGCTGGTCGTCAGCTACCAGCTGGAACCGTTCCGCAGCTTCCAGCTCGCCACCGTGGCCGCCTACCTCTGCGCGACCGCCGGGCTGACCGTGCTCACCGGACTCAACGGGCAGCTCTCGCTCGGACACGGCGCGCTGATGGCCACCGGCGCCTACACCGTCGCCCTCTGCCAGACCGCCTTTCTCGACCGGGGGATCACCGGCGGCTGGGTGCTCCCGGTCTCGCTGGGGGCGGCGATCCTGACCACGGTCGCGGTCGGCGCCGTCGTCGGGGTGGCGGCGGCCCGGCTGCGGGGCCCGTACCTGGCCGGGGTCACCCTGGCCGTCGCGGTCGTGGTGCCGGCGCTGACCGTCACCTTCGACGGCGTGTTCAACGGCGAGCAGGGGCTGTCCGTCCCGGTCGACCCGCCGCCGGCGGCGCTCGGCCTCGACTTCCCCTACGAACGGTGGCAGCTCTGGGTCGCCGGGTCGGCCAGCCTGCTCGCCCTGCTGCTGCTCGGCAACCTGGTGCGCAGCCGGTTCGGCCGGACGTTCCGGGCGGTCCGCGACGACGAGGTGGCGGCCCGGCTGGCCGGCATCCACGTCGCGCGTACCCAGGTCCTCGCCTTCGTGGTCAGCGCGGCCTGCGCCGGGCTCGGCGGGGCCCTGCTCGCGGTGCTGGCCCAGAGCGCGTCACCCGGCGCCTTCTCCCTGACGCTCTCGCTCTTCCTGCTGATGGCCGTGGTCGTCGGTGGTCTGGGCAGCCTCGCCGGCGCGTTCTGGGGCGCTGTCCTGCTGGTCGCCCTGCCGGACCTGACACACACCCTCACCGAGCGACTCGCCCTCTCGCCGGCCATGGCCCAGCGGCTGGAGGGCAACCTTCCGCTGGCGATCTTCGGGATCACGTTGGTCGTCGTCATGATCGCCGCGCCCGGCGGCGTGCAGGGTCTCCTCTCCCGCCTGGTCCGGCCGCTGCTCGCCCGGTTGCCCTCGCGGCGGTCCTGAACGCCGTCCCGGCGGCTGACGCCCCACCCCACCCGTCCCCCCGACAAGGAAAGGCCGGTGTCCTGATGCGACGCCTCACCCGATGCGGTCTCGCGATCGCCACCTCCATGAGCCTGCTCGTCGCCACCGGATGCGGCGACGGCGACTCCGACTCCGGCCGCGCGTCGGTGCCCGGCGTCACCGACACCGAGATCGTGGTCGGCACCCACATGCCCCTGACCGGGCCCGCCGCGGCCGGCTACTCCAAGATCGCCCCAGCCACGAAGGCGTACTTCGACTACGTCAACGCCAACGGCGGCGTGCACGGCCGGAAGATCACCTACAAGGTGATGGACGACGGCTACAACCCGGCGAACACCCAGCAGGTGGTCCGCCAGCTGGTCCTCCAGGACCGGGTCTTCGCCCTCCTCAACGGGCTCGGCACGCCCACCCACACCGGGGTGCTCGACTTCCTCAAGAGCAACCGGGTGCCCGACCTCTTCGTCGCCTCCGGCAGCCGGAGCTGGGACCAGCCGGACAAGTATCCGGGCACGTTCGGGTTCAACCCCGACTACACCGTGGAGGGCAAGATCTTGGCCCACCACGTGAAGACCGAGCTGCCCGGCCGGAAGGTCTGCTTCCTCGGCCAGGACGACGACTTCGGCCGGGACAGCCTGGTCGGCGTGGAGAAGGTCCTCGGCGCGGAGGCGGTCGTCTCCCGGCAGACGTACGTCACCAGCAACCCCAACGTCGCACCCCAGGTGGGCGCGTTCAAGGCGGCCGGCTGCCAGGTCGTCATCCTCGCCACCGTGCCCGGGTTCACCGCGCTGGCCGTCGGCACCGCCAAGCGGCTCGGGTTCGCCCCGCAGTGGCTGGTCTCCAACGTCGGCGGGGACCATCCGACCCTGGCCCAGCAACTCGGTGCCGCCACGCCGCTGCTGGAGGGGATGATCGGCGCCAACTACCTGCCGATGCAGCACGACACCGCGAACCCGTGGATCCAACTCTTCAGCAAGGTGAACAAGGAGCACAACGGGGATGCGCCGTTCGACGGCAACACCGTCTACGGGATGGCGGTCGGCTATCTCTTCGTGCAGGCGCTCGCCGCCGCCGGGAAGGACCTCACCCGCGACTCGCTGCTCGCCGCCGTCGGCCGGGGCGGCTTCGCGGGCCCGGGGCTGGCCCCGCTGCGCTTCTCCGACACCGACCACTCCGGCTACGGCGGTCTGCGGCTGAACCGGGTCAGCGAGGGAACGCAGAGCTACTTCGGTCCGACGTACGAGACCGACGAGGGCGACGGTCCGGTCAGGGAGTACACCGCGCCGCCGGTCACGCCCCCGGCCAACGGTGTGCCGACGGGCTCCTGACGGGCGTTGACGTGCGATCCGTCCCGCTCCTAGTATCTGCACTATGAATGCAAATTCAGGGTCGCTCGCGGGGCGGGTCGCCGTCGTCACCGGAGCCAGCCGTGGCATCGGGCTGGCCGTCGCCCGGCGGCTGGTCGCCGACGGGGCCCGGGTGGGCGTCACCGCCCGGCACCCGGAGGCGCTGGCCGAGGCGGTCGCCGCCCTCGGCGGGCCGGCGCACGCCGTGGGGGTGGCCGGCCGGGCCGACGACCCGGCGCACCGCGCCGAGACCGTCCGCCGGGTCACCGAGACGTTCGGGCCGGTCGACATCCTGGTCAACAACGTCGGCATCAACCCCGTCCACGGGCCGCTGGCCACCCTCGACCTGGCCGCCGCGCGCAAGATCCTCGACGTCAACCTGCTCGGCACCCTCGGCTGGACGCAGGAGGTCTGCGCCGCCGGGCTGACCGCGCGCGGCGGCTGCGTCGTCAACGTCTCCTCGATCGCCGGCCACACCCCGTCGCCCGGCATCGCCTTCTACGGCGTGAGCAAGGCCGCCGTCGACCACCTCACCGCCTGCCTCGCCGTCGAGCTCGCCCCGACGGTACGCGTCAACGCGGTCGCCCCGGCCGTGGTGCGGACCCGGTTCGCCGCGGCCCTCTACGCGGACCGGGAGGACGAGGTCGCCGGGGCGTACCCGCTGGGACGGCTCGGGGAGCCCGGCGACGTCGCCGCGGCGGTCGCCTTCCTCGCCTCCGACGAGGCGGCCTGGATCACCGGGCAGACGCTCGTCCTCGACGGGGGACTCACCCTCACCGGTCGGCCGGCCTGATGACCGGCCTGACGCTCGCCGAGGCGGGCGTGGTGGTGACCGGAGCGGGGTCCGGCATCGGCGCGGCGCTGGCCACCCGGTTCGCCGCCGCCGGCGCGCGGGTGGTGGTCAACGACGTCGACGCCCCGGCGGCCCGGGCGGTCGCGGCCCGGATCGGCGGGCACGCCCACCCCGCCGACGCGGCCGATCCCGCCGGGGTGACCGCGCTGGTGGACGCCGCCCGGGACCGGTTCGGCGCGGTCGACCTGTTCTGCGCCAACGCCGGGGTGGCGTCCGGCGGCGGCCCCGACGCCTCCGACGAGACGTGGGCCCGCGCCTGGCGGGTGAACGTGATGTCCCACGTGTACGCCGCCCGCGCGCTGCTGCCGCACTGGCTCGCCGCCGGGCGCGGCCGGATGCTGGTCACCGCCTCCGCCGCCGGCCTGCTCACCCTGCTCGGCAACGCCCCGTACTCGGTGACCAAGCACGCGGCCGTGGGCTTCGCCGAGTGGCTGCGGGCCAGTTACGCCCACCGGGGCGTCACCGTCCAGGCCCTCTGCCCCCAGGGGGTCCGCACCCCGATGCTGGCCGACGCCGACGGGCTGAGCGCTGCCCTGCTGGACGCCACGGCGGTCACGCCCGAGCAGGTGGCCGACTGCGTCGTCGAGGCGCTGGCCGACGACCGTTTCCTGGTGCTGCCGCACCCGCAGGTCGCCGGCTGGTACGCCCGGCGTGCCGACGACCCGGACCGCTGGCTGCGGGCGATGAACCGGACCCAGCGCGACGCGGAGCGCGAACGGCATGGCTGAGTTGCCCGGCCTGGACCTGCACCGGCTCGCCGATCACCTGGACCGGGCCGTGCCCGGTCTGCTCGCCGGGAAGCTGCGCGGCGAGCTGCTGACCGGCGGACGGTCCAACCTGACCTACGCGGTGACCGACGGCCGGTCCCGGTGGGTGGTGCGCCGCCCACCCCTGGGCCACGTGCTGGCGACCGCGCACGACATGGGCCGCGAGTACCGGGTGATGCGGGCCCTCGCCCGGACGCCCGTTCCGGTGCCCGGGACGGTGTACCTCTGCCCGGACCCGGCGGTCCTCGGGGCGCCCTTCTACCTGATGCGCCACGTGCCGGGACGGGCCTACCGGGAGCCGGCGGAGCTGGTGGGATGGGGGCCGGTGGGCGTCCGGACGCTGTTCCTGTCCCTGGTGGACGTCCTCGCCGCGCTGCACGCGGTGGATCCGGCCGGGGTGGGCCTGGCCGACTTCGGGCGCCCGGAGGGCTTCACCGGTCGGCAGGTGCGGCGCTGGAAGCGCCAGCTCGACGCGTCCCGCAGCCGGGACCTGCCCGGTGTCGAGGAGTTGTACGACCGGCTCGCGGCGGCTGTCCCCGAGAGCCGGACCGGGGTGCTCCTGCACGGCGACTTCCGCCTGGACAACGTCCTCGTCGGCGGCGACCGTACGGTGCGGGCGGTCCTCGACTGGGAGATGTCCACCCTGGGGGACCCCCTCACCGACCTGGCGCTCTTCCTGGTCTACGCCGGCCGGACCGACCTGCCCGGCCGCCCCGGGGACGACGAGCTCGCCGCCCGGTACGCCGACCGCAGCGGCCGGCGGGTGGACGACCTCGACTGGTATCTCGCCTTCGCCGCGTTCAAGCTCGCGGTGATCCTCGAGGGCGTGCACTACCGCTGGGTGCGCGGGCAGACCGTGGGCAGCGGGTTCGGCGACGTGGGCGCGCGGGTGCCACCGCTGGTCGCCCAGGGTCTGACCAGGATACGGAGGCGCTGATGGACTTCGGCTACGACGAGACGACCGAACGGCTGCGGGAACGACTGACCGACTTCGTGACCGGGTGGGTGTACCCGGCCGAACCGGTCTTCGAGCGGCAGCTCCTCGACCGGACCGACCCGTGGACGGCCCCACCGGTCGTCGCCGAGCTCCAGGCCGAGGCCCGTCGACGGGGCCTGTGGAACCTCTTCCTCCCCGGCGAGCACGGCGCGGGCCTGACCAACCTCCGGTACGCTCCGCTCGCCGAGATCACCGGCTGGTCCCCGAGCCTGGCCCCGGTGGCGCTCAACTGCGCGGCACCGGACACCGGCAACATGGAGCTGCTGGCCGAGTTCGGCACGGCGGAGCAGCGTGAGCGCTGGCTCACCCCGCTGCTGGAGGCCCGGATCCGGTCGGCGTTCGCGATGACCGAGCCGGCGGTGGCCTCGTCCGACGCCACCAACATCGCCACCCGGATCGAACGCGTCGGCGACGAGTACGTGATCAACGGCCGGAAGTGGTTCGTCACCGGCGCGATGGACCCGCGCTGTGCACTCTTCGTGGTGATGGGCCGGACGGACCCGACCGCTGCACGGCACCGGCAGCACAGCCAGATCCTCGTCCCCCGGGGCACCCCGGGCGTCCACGTCCGGCGCGGCATGCGCACCTTCGGGTACGACGACAGCGACCACGGCGGACACGCCGAGATCGACTTCGTGGACGTCTGGGTGCCGGTCGGTAACCTGGTCGGCGAGGAGGGCTCCGGGTTCGCCATCTCGCAGGCCCGGCTCGGCCCCGGCCGGATCCACCACTGTATGCGCCTGGTCGGCATGGCCGAGCGGGCGCTCGAACTGATGTGCCGGCGGGTCGCCGACCGGCACGCCTTCGGCGGGCCGTTGGCCGCGCAGGGCGTCGTCCGGGACTGGATCGCCGAGTCCCGGGTCCGCCTCGAACAGGCCCGGCTGCTGGTGCTCAAGACCGCCTGGCTGATGGACACGGTCGGCAACCGGCAGGCGCACACCGAGATCCAGGCCATCAAGATCGTGGTGCCGGAGACCGTCGAGTGGATCATCGACCGGGCCGTCCAGGCCCACGGCGCGGCCGGGGTCAGCCAGGACACCCCACTCGCCCGCCTCTGGACCAGGGCCCGCGCCCTGCGCCTGGCCGACGGGCCGGACGAGGTGCACCGGCAGTCGCTGGCCCGCCGGGAGCTGCGCCGCCACCAGCCCCGAAACCCCGGGATGTCGCACGTCTAGACTCGCGGGCGACCGGCAGTGAGGGAGGGAGCGGGCGGGATGGGCAGGGCCGAGGCACCGGGGCGGGTCGACGGGCGCACCGCCCGGGCCGAACGCACCCGGGCGGCCATCGTCGAGGCGCACCTGGCGCTCATCTCCGAGGGCGACCTGCGGCCGACCGGGGAACGCATCGCCGAGCGGGCCGGCATCTCGCTGCGGACCCTCTGGACCAACTTCAAGGACATGGAGACCCTCTTCGAAGCCAGCGGTGAAGAGGTGCTCCGCCAGCAGGACGCCGCCTACCGGCCGATTCCGGCCACCCTGCCGCTGGCCAAACGGGTCGACGCGTTCTGCCGGCAGCGGGCTCGGCTGCTCCAGCTCATCGCACCGTCCGCCCGGGCCGCGCAGATGCGCGAGCCGGTCTCCGAGCAACTGCACCGCAACCGGCTCAAGCACGTCGACCGGGTCCGCGACGAGGTCGAGCACCTCTTCGCCGCCGAGTTGGCGCAGGCCGGGCCGGGCCGGGACCAGTTGGTGCACGCCCTGGTGGCGGCGAGCATGTGGCCGGCCTGGTCGATGCTGCGCGACGGTCTCGGGCTGGGCGTCGACCAGGCCCGTGCGGTGATGGCCCGTACGGTGGCCGCCCTGCTGGCCGACCCTGCCGCCCGCTGACCGTCACCTCTTTCCATCCCGTTACCGATAGGTAACACTAAATACATGGTTACTGCATCGTCAGTGCATATAACCGTGCTGCGGGGCCGGGACGACGAGCGCCGGGCGATCCGCGACCTGCTCGACGGCGCCGGTGGGGGAGCGCTGCTGCTCCAGGGCGAGCCGGGGTCGGGTCGGAGCGCCCTGGTCGGCTACGCCCACCGGCACGCCGCTGACCGGACGATCCTCGCCGGAGCCGGGCTCACCGACGAGGCGGCGCTGCCCTACGCCGGGCTGCAACGCCTTCTCGACCCGGTGCGGGACCGGGCCGGCGCGCTTCCCGTCGCCCAACGACGTGTGCTGCGGCGTGCCCTGGCCGGTGCGGGCTGCCCCGCCGGCCAGCGGCTGACCCTGTCGATGGCCGTGCTCGGGCTGCTCGCCGTGACCGCCCGGGACCGTCCCCTGCTCTGCACCATGGACGACGTCGACCTCGGAGACCGACCGACCGCCGAGGCACTGGCCTTCGTGGCGCGCCGCCTGTGCCACCTGCCGGTCGTCGTCCTCCTCACCGGAGCCGTCGACACCGCTCCCGGCGGGATCCCCACCCGCCGGCTCCGTCCCCTCGACGAGCACGACAGCCGCGCCGTCCTCACCGACCGGCTGCCGGTGCCCGCCTCCGACCCGGTCGTCACCACCCTTGGCGCGGTCGCCGCCGGCAACCCGCAGGCCCTCGTGGACCTGGCCGAAGCCCTGACTCCCGCCCAGTGCCGGGGAGAGGAAAACCTGCCCACCACGCCACCGCCCGACGGCGCCCTGGGCCGGGACTACCGGGCCCGGCTGGACCGGTTGACCGACGACGCGCGGCACCTGCTGCTGCTCGCCGCCCTCGACCACGACGTGGACGCGGCGACGCTCGTCCGGGCCGCGCGCGCCACCGGGACGGCGATCGAGGCACTCGCCCCGGCCGAGGTCGCCGGCCTGGTCCGCGTCGAGGCGCACGGCGTGACGTTCCCGCAACCCCTGGTCCGGGCGATGGTCGTGGCCACGGCGCCCCTTGCCGCGCGCCGCGCCGCGCACCTGGTGCTCGCCGCCCTGCTCGACGACGGTGACCACCGGCTCCGCCGGGCCCTGCACCTCGCCGCCGCCGCCGAGGGCCGCGATCCCGCCCTGGCGACCGAACTGGAGGCGGCGGCCCGCGACGACGGCGACCCGGACGCCCGCTCGACGGCACTGCACCGCGCCGCCGAGCTCAGCGTCGACCCGGCCCGTGCCGCCGCCCGACTGGTGGCAGCCGCCCACCACGCCTGGTCGGCGGGGCGCCCGCACCGGGCCCGGCTGCTCGTCCAGCACCTGCCCACCGGCCTGCCGGGGCCGGCGGTGACCGGCCGGGTGGAGCTGTTGCGCGGCGAGATGGAACTGCGCTGCGGGCGGACCCCGGCCGCGCTGACGGCCTTGCTCGCTGCCGCGGACGCGTGGGCCGGCACCGCTCCGGACCTGGCCCTGGAGGCACTGCTGCGGGCTGGCGAGGCGGTCTGCTTCGCCGGTGACCAGTACCGGTACGCCGACGTGGCACGACGGGCACGGGCACTGTGCCAGACCGGGGCGTCACCCCGGACGGAACTGGTGACCGCGCACCTCGCCGGTGTGGCGGCGACCCTGCGGGGCGACCACGAGGCGGCCGGGCCGACGTTGCGCCGGGCTGTCGTCCTCGGCGACCGTCTCACCGGGCCGGACCTCACGCCGACCGCCCTGACCGGCGCGGCGGTGGCCGCCCTGCTGGTGGCCGAGGACGGCCCGGCGCACCGGCTCGCCGACCGGGCGGTGGCACTGGCCCGCGTGCGGAGGGAAGTCTGCGACCTGCCCCGGGCGCTGGAGCTGCGGGCGGTCGCCGAGTACTGGCTGGGTCGGCACGAGACGGCGGCGGAGACCTCCCGGGAGGGGCTGCGCGCCGCCCGGGACGCCGGCCAGACCACCTGGGCCGGGGTCCACCGGGGCATGCTGGCGGTGCTGGCCGCCGTCCGCGCCGACCGGGCGAGCAGTCTGCGGCTGATCCGGGAGCTCGGAGAGGAACCGGCGCCCGGCAGCCGTCCCGACGCCCTGGCCCGCTGGGCCCTCGCGGTGCTCGACCTGCTCGACGGGCGGCCCGAGGACGCCGCCGCCCGGCTCGCGGCCCTGGCCTGCCCCGGCACCGGACGCGGGCAGGTCACGGTGCAGGTGATGGCCACGCCGTACCTGGTGGAGGCCGCCGCCGCGTCGGTGCACCGGCCGGCGGCCGTCGCCGCGCTCGCCGTCTTCGACCGCTGGGCCCACAGCACGGCCAGCCCGTCCCGCCGGGCCCTCTCCGCGCGGTGTCACGCGCTGCTCGCCCCCCGGGGCAGCCAGGCGGCGGAGGAGGGCTTCCGCGCCGCGCTGCGGTGGCACCCGCCGGGAGCCGGCGCGTTCGAGCGGGCCCGTACCGAATTCCTCTTCGGCCGGGAACTGCGCCGCAGTCGTCGCCCCCGCGACGCCCGCCGGTATCTCCACGACGCCTGCGAGACCTTCACCCGGCTGGGCGTGGCTGCCTGGGCCGAGCAGGCGGCGGCGGAGCTGCGGGCCGCCGGGGAATCGGTCGGCGGTCCGGACCGGTCGGCGGCCCAGCTGCTGACCGGCCAGCAGCTCCGGGTCGCGCAGCTGGTCGCGGAGGGTGCCACCAACCGGGAGGTCGCCGACCGGATGTTCCTCTCCACCCGCACGGTCGACCATCACCTGCGCAACATCTTCCACCGGCTCGGCATCCGTTCCCGCACCCAGTTGGCCCGGGTGCTCTGACACCCGGGCCGGTGCGGTGGGTCAGACGCGGGTCACCGGCGCCTGGAGTTCGGTCACCCAGTCGTCGCGGTCCGCCGGGCACTCCAGGTTGACTTCACGGGGGTACCCGGTGGCCCGGTACCCGTTGCCGTCGATCCAGCGGGCCAGGGTCTGGACGGTGGGCACGACGGCGTCCATCGGGCCCCGGTGCACCACGGTCGCCGCCGGGCCGACCGACGGCAGGTCCCACACCCGGACGGTGCCGTCCTGGCAGGGGGCGGAGACCTGGACGGCGGCGTGCACGATCATCCGGCCGGTCCCGTCCGGCTCGTCCTCGTAGTAGGCGATCCCGGGTCCGGTCGGCACGATCCCGGCCGCGTCGAGGCGCCGGAAGAGTTCGTCGTACAGGGGCCCGATCACCGGGCCGATGTCCTCCGGCGCGAAGCTGGCGGCGGTCGCGGTCAGCTCGGCGACCCGGACCGCCGGGAGATTCTTGACGACGACGTCGTTCGTGGGCATCTGCCCCTCACTCTCGATTGCTCGGAGTCTCGCCTCGACCTGGACCAGCCGAGCGGTCGCCACGGCCACCGCGCTCTCCAGCTCGGCCCGCCGCAGTCGCAGCATGCCGCGCAGTTCCTCGGTGGTGAGGCTGCCGTCCAGAATCTCGGCGACCTGCTGGAGCGTGAAGCCGAGATCCTTGAGCGCGACGACCCGGTTGAGGCGGGCGAGCTGGGCGGCGCTGTAGCGGCGGTAGCCGGTGAGCGGGTCGACGTGGGCCGGGCGCAGGAGGCCGGTCGCGTCGTAGTGGCGCAGCATCCGCACCGAGACGCGGCCGTGCCGGGCGAACTCTCCGATGGTGAACATGATGTCTCCCAGTCGACCGCCTGACACGGTGTGAGGGTCAAGGGCCTACCGCCCGGGTGGCGCGACGAGGCAGGCGAGCAGGTCGCGGTAGGTGCCGTCCACGTCGCCGTCCACGCTGCGGACGATCCGGGTCGCGGGGCGGGCGGCGACGACCTCCGCGAGCCGGTCGTACATCGCCGCCAGTTCGGCGGTGCCCCCGTGCCGGCGCAGCATCCGCTCGGCGTCGAGGTGCGCCGGGTCGCCGGTGATCCGGCCGCGTTCGACGAAGCGCGGCAGCGCCTCGTCCCGGGGCGCCAGCAGGACGACCTCGTGGAAGTCGGCCTCGACCTCGTGGGCCACCCGTTCGGCCTGGTCGACGAACTCGATCCGGCCGAGGAACTGCGGGACGATCACGTCGTGTCCGGCCGACAGGTGCACCCGGGCGGCGGCGAGCGCGGCGGCCCGGGCGAGCAGGCCGGCGGTCCCGGCCTGCTCCCGCCACCCCCCCCGACCAGGTCACGGATCCGGTCGATGTCGAGGTCGAGGGTGAGTGGGTGGTCCTCGGCGTATCAGCGGGCCAGCGTCGACTTGCCGCAGCCCGGCGGCCCGTTCAGCAGGATCAGCCGGGGCACCGGGCCAGCGTACCGGCGGGCGCCGACATGCTCAGATGCTGTCTGGATGTCCGCCAGATCGTTATGCCGGTTCGACGGGCAGCCAGAGTTCACAGGTCGCGGTGCTGAGGTCGTTCATCGCCTCACGCACCGCGACGATCTCCGGCCCCGGCCGCAGACGCCACGGGTTGAACGGGAACCACGCGGCTGCGGCCGTGGCCCAGGCCTTCTGCAGGGTCTGCGGATGCGGGCCCGTGGTCCGGATGACCACCCATTTGCCGGCCGGAACTTCGATGATGTCGAGACCGTCGGGGATCGGCGTATCCGGGGACACGGCGACCCCGTGAAGGTAGGTCAGCTCGCTGCCCTCGGCGTAGTCGGGGTGAAGGTCGTCGCTGACCGCGAGCAGGCCGCTCGGCTCAGTGTTGCCGAGAGCCTTCAAGCGCAGGTGCTCCTGGGTCGGCAGTGCGGTGATGTGCCGCTGGATGTATGGGTTGATGCCTTGGTGGACGAGCCGGACGCGGGCCGCGTGCCCCACGAGCCGGAACTCGGGATGGTCGACGATGCGGGCGTCCACGTGTTCCCCTCCCTCTGACGGTCAGACCGAGTGCCAAGGTCATCAAGCCACCGTTCGACGTCAACCTTGGTCGCTGCGCACCGGGCAGCACGCGACAGAAGCCGCGCGGAAAATGTCGGGTGATCGAGACTGGCGCCGCCGCACGATGGGGGCATGGATGACACGACCTTGGTGTCCCGCTTTCTTCGCGACGGCTTCGTCAAGCTGGAGGGCGCCGTCGCGCCGCGCGTGGCAGCGGACTGCGCGCGGCTGCTGTGGCGGGAGACGGGCTGCGACCCGGACGATCCAGCGACGTGGACGCAGCCCGTGCACTGGGTGCCCGGCATGGCGCAGGGACCGTTCGCCGCCGCTCCCAACTCCCCGTTCCTCCACCGCGCGTACGACCTGCTCGTCGGTGCGGGACGCTGGGAGCCGCGCTACTCGCTGGGCACGTTCCCGCTGCGCTTCCCGCACGAAGAGGAGCCGGACGACGCGGGCTGGCACATCGAGGGCAGCTACCTACCGGAGGGCGAGAGCTGGTACTTCACCAATGTGCGCTCCCGCGGCCGGGCACTGCTGATGCTGTTCCTGTTCAGTGAGGTCGGGGAGAAGGACGCCCCGACCCGGATCCGGGTCGGCTCACACCTCGACGTGCCGAAGGTGCTGGAGAAGTACGGGGAGAACGGAGCGAGCGGACTGGCCCTTGCGCCCGACCTGGTGGCGGCCTCCGAGCACCGGCCGCTCGCCCTCGCCACCGGATCTCCCGGCGACGTCTTCCTCTGCCACCCATTCCTGGTGCACGCGGCGCAACCGCACCACGGAGCGCGGCCTCGCTTCATGGCCCAACCGCCGCTGATGCCGGCCGCACCGTACGAACTGGAGCGGGCCGACGGCGCGTACTCACCCGTAGAGATCGCGATCCGCCGGGGTCTCGGACAGGACGCCCTCGGTCCGGACGGGGACGGCACCGACCGGCGGAGGTGGCAGTGGTTCTGCGAGTGAGTGGCCGCAACGCGCGGTTCCAGCAGTGGAAAGCTCTCCTCGGCAACCGGACCAAGCGGCAGCGACGCGGTGAGTTCCTCGTGCAGGGCGTGCGCCCCATCACCATGGCGGTCGAACACGGCTGGCAGATCCGGGAGCTGCTCTACGACACCAGCGCTCAACTGTCCGGCTGGGCGCGCGAGGCCATGGAGACAGTCCGGGCCGAGAAGTTCGCCGTCTCGCGTGAACTGATCCACGAACTGGGAGGTAAGGCAGACACCGTGCCAGAACTGCTGGCCGTGGTCGCGTTGCCGGAGGACGATCTGCGCCGTATCCCGGTCGGCCCGACCATGCTCACCGTCGTGTTCGATCGGCCCACCAGCCCCGGCAATATCGGGACCCTTGTTCGGTCGGCGGACGCCTTCGGCGCCAGCGGCGTCATCGTCACCGGCCACGCCGCCGATGTGTACGACCCGAAGGCGGTCCGGGCGAGCACCGGCTCGCTGTTCGCCTTGCCCGTGATCCGGGTGCCCTCCCACCAGGCCGTTCTGTCCTGGGTCGCTGACGTCCGCGCCGACGGCGTCGACATGAGCATCATGGGAACCGATGAGCGCGGCATTCTGGACGCCGCCCAGTACGACTTCACGCAACCCACCCTGACGTTGATCGGCAACGAGACCACCGGCCTCAGCTCCGGCTGGCGCGAGGCATGCGACCAGCTCGTCCGGATCCCCATGTCCGGGTCCGCCAGCTCCCTGAACGCGGCGACCGCCGCGACTGTCGTGCTGTACGAATCGGCACGTCAGCGGGCCGCCGCCCAGCGGTAGCGCACGGATAGCAGGCAGCTGACCGGCGGCCGTCCGCCACCCTCGCGCTACCTGGCCCGCCGCGCCCTTCTGCGGGCCGGCGCCGCAGCCGGGCACGGGCGCGGGCGGACGTCGTCCTCGTTACCACTCCTCAGGGCAGGACGACGGTACGGGCGCCCTCGCCCCGGGCCATCCGGGCGAACGCCTCCGGCGCGCCGTCCAGGGTGGTCCGGTCGGTGATCAGCGGGCCCAGGTCCAGGGCGCCGTCGAGGACGGCCCGGGCCAGGCCGGGAACGTCCCGGTCCGGGTCGGACGACCCGTAGACCGAGGAGCGCAGCGTCCGCGCCGAGTGGAAGATGTCGAGGGCGCTCAGGCCCACCACGTCGTCCTTCGCGCCCATGCCCACCACGGTCACCTGGCCGCCCCGGCGGGTGGCCCGCCAGGCGGTGCGGATGGTGGCGCTGCGTCCGACGCACTCGAAGGCGTGGTCGACGCCCCGCCCGCCGGTGCGGGCCCGGATCTCCCGGTTGAGGGTGTCGTCGGCCAGCAGGAAGTCGGTGGCGCCCACGGCGGCGGCCAGCTCCGCCTTGGCCGGGGAGACGTCCACGGCGAGCACCGGGCCCGCGCCGGCCGCGCGGGCGGCGGAGACCACCGAGAGCCCGACCCCGCCGAGGCCGACGACGGCCACCGCCTCGCCGGGGGCGACCCCGGCGGTACGCCGGACCGCGCCGACGCCGGTGAGCACGGCGCAGCCCAGCAGCGCGGCCGACTCCGCCGGCAGGTCGGCCGGGACCGGGATCACCGCCCGTTGCGGCACCACCACCTGCTCGGCGAGAGCGCCCAGGCCGAGGGTGACGTGCAGCGGCTCGCCGGCCGGGGTGCGTCCCCGGGCGGTGGCGGGAGCGCCGGTCCGTTCGCACAGCCACGGCTCGCCGCGTCCGCAGTACCAGCAGTCGCGGCACGGCGGAGCCCAGTTGAGCACCACGTGGTCACCGGGTGCGACCCGGTCGACGCCGTCGCCGACCTCGGCGACCACTCCCGCCGCCTCGTGCCCGAGCACCAGCGGGTACGGCGGGGCCAGGGTGCCGTCGACCATCGACAGGTCGGAGTGGCAGACCCCGGCGGCCCGGATCTCGACGCGGACCTCGCCGGGGCCGCAGGGCGGCAGTTCGATGTCCTCCACCCGCAGCGGTTCCGCGACGCCCCGGGCGACCAGTGCCCTCACCGCTGGATCGCCTTCGTCTCGTAGAACTCCTCCAACCCGTGTCGGCCCAGTTCCCGGCCGAGGCCGGACTGCTTGTAGCCGCCGAACGGGGCGAGCGGGTTGAACGGCGCGCCGTTGACGTCGACCGCGCCGGTGCGCAGCCGCCGGGCGACCCGCAGCGCCCGGTCCTCGTCGCCGGACCAGACCGCGCCGGCCAGGCCGTAGCGCGAGTTGTTGGCCACCGCGACGGCGTGGTCGTCGTCGTCGACCGGGATCACCGCGAGCACCGGCCCGAAGACCTCCTCCTGGGCCAGCGCGCTGTCCGGGTCGACGTCGGCGATCACCGTCGGCGCGACGAACCAGCCCCGGTCCGGCACCGGGGCGTCCGGTCCACCGGCGACCAGCCGACCCCCGTCGACGAGTCCCTTCTCGACGTGCTCGCGCACCCGCTGCCGCTGGGCCGCCGAGACCAGCGGGCCGAGCCGGGTGGCCGGGTCGAACGGGTCGCCCAGCCGGTAGCCTGCGGCGGCCTGCGCGGCGATCTCCACCGCCTCGTCGTAGCGGGACCGGTGCACCAGCATCCGGGTCCAGGCGGTGCAGGTCTGCCCGGAGTTGAGGAAGGCGTTGGCCACCCCCACCTTGACGGCGGTGGTCAGGTCGGCGTCGTCGAGCACCACGTTGGCCGACTTGCCCCCGAGTTCCAGCGCGACCTTGGCGATCCGGTCGGCGGCCAGGTGGGAGATGCGCCGGCCGGTGGCGGTGGAGCCGGTGAAGGAGACCATGTCGACGCCAACGTGGGCGGCGACGGCCTCGCCGACCACCGGTCCGGTGCCGGTGACCAGGTTGACCACCCCGGGCGGGAAGCCGGCCGCGTGGATCGCGTCGAAGAGCAGGTACGCCGTCAGCGGGGTCAGTTCGCTCGGCTTGAGGACCACCGTGCAGCCGGCGGCGAGGGCCGGGGCGAGCTTGGCGACGACCTGGTGCAGCGGGTAGTTCCACGGGGTGATCGCGCCGACCACGCCGACCGGTTCGCGGACCACCAGGGAGTTGCCGACGGTCTGCTCGGCCGGCGGGTGCGCGGCCAGGTCGACGTAGCCGTGCAGCACGGTGAGGGGGAGCCCGGCCTGCACCCGGGTGGCCACCTTCAGCGGGGTGCCCAACTCCAGGGCGACGGTCCGGGCGATGTCCTCGACCCGGGCGGTCAGCGTGGCGTGCAGCCGGTCCAGGCAGGCCGCCCGGTCGGCCGGCGCGGCCGTGGCCCAGCCGTCGAACGCGGCCCGCGCGGCCCGGACGGCCCGGTCGACGTCGGCCGCCGTGCCGGCCGGCACGGTCGCCACGACCTGCTCGGTCGTCGGGTTCCACACCGGGATGGTCTCGCCGCCGGTGGCGGGGACCCAGTGGCCGTCGAGGTAGAAGTCGGACCGTGCGAGCTCCATGGCGCCCCTCACGTACGTCGCCAAACTAGCAGTGCAAGTTTGGACTCTAGTGCGTGTCGGCGGTCGGCGGGAGGGGCGGCAGCGGACCGATCGTCCGCTCGTAGGTGCGGGCCAGGCCGTCGACGAGCGCGTCGAGACCCAGGGCGAAGGCGCCCTCGTCCACCCGCTGCTGGTGTTCGGCGAGCCGGTGGGCCTGGGTGAGGTGCGGATACTGCTCGGCGTACAGCACCGGGTCCTCGACGAAGCCCCGGGCGAACGAGCCCAGCGCCGACCCGGCGACGAAGTAGCGCATGAGCGCCCCGATGTGGGTGGCCCGCGCCGGGGGCCAGCCGGCGTCGACGAGTCCGCCGTAGACGGCGTCGGCCATGGCCAGGGCGGCCGGACGGCGTCCCGGGCCCTGCGCGAGGTACGGCACGATGTGCGGGTGGGCGGCCAGGGCGGCCCGGTACGAGTGCCCCCACCGGCGCAGCGCCTCCCGCCAGTCGAGCGCGCCGAAGAACGACACGTCCACCTGCGCGGTGATGCTGTCGGCGACCGCGTCGAGGATCTCGTCCTTGGTGGCGAAGTGGTTGTACAGCGACGGGCCCCGGACGCCGAGTTCGGCGGCGAGCCGGCGGGTGGAGAACCCCGCCAGGCCGTCCGAATCGATCAGCGCGGCGGCGGCCTCGACGATCCGCTGCCGGCTGAGCAGGGGCTGCCGTGGCCGGGGCATCCGTTCCTCCTCGCGCTCGGTGGCGCCGACTCTGGCGACCCGGGCAGAACTCTGCCACAGCCGGGTCTGGACCAATTAAACTTCCACCGCTAGTTTGATTGGCCATGGACCTTCACCTCTCCGCCGAGCAGGCCGCGGTCCGCCGGCTCGCCGCCGACTTCGTCGCGCGCGAGGTGACCCCGCACGCCGCCGAGTGGGACCGCCGCGAGTCGGTCGACCCGGGCGTCGTCCGCCGCCTCGGCGAGCTGGGCTTCCTCGGTCTCACCGTCGCCGAGGAGCACGGCGGCTCCGGCGGCGACCACCTCTCCTACTGCCTCGTCCTGGAGGAACTCGGGCGTGGTGACTCGTCGGTACGCGGCATCGTCTCGGTCTCCCTCGGCCTGGTCGCGACCACGATCGCCCGCCACGGCACCCCGGCCCAGCGGACCGAGTGGCTGCCCCGCCTCTGCGCCGGCGCCGCCCTCGGCTGTTTCGCGCTGACCGAACCGGGCAGCGGCTCGGACGCCGCCGCGCTGACCACCCGGGCCCGCCGGGCCGGCACCGACTGGCTGCTGACCGGCCGGAAGGTGTTCATCACCAACGGCACCACCGCCGACGTGGCACTGGTCTTCGCCCGCACCGGCGGCGACGGCCACCGGGGAATCACCGCCTTCCTGGTGCCCACCGACGCCTCCGGGTTCTCCCGCCGGGAGATCCACGGCAAGCTCGGCCTGCGCGGACAGGCCACCGCCGAACTCGTCCTCGACGACGTCCGGGTGCCCGACTCCGCCCGCCTCGGCGAGGAGGGCCGGGGCTTCCGGCTGGCCATGGCCACGCTGGCCAAGGGACGGATGTCGGTGGCCGCCGGCTGCGTCGGGATCGCCCAGGGCTGCCTGGACGCGGCCGTCGGGTACGCCGGTCAGCGCACCCAGTTCGGCAAGCCCATCGCCGGGCACCAGCTCGTGCAGCAGCTGCTCGCCCGGATCGCGGTGGACACCGCCGCCGCGCGGCTGCTGGTCTGGCGGGTCGCCGACCTGATCGAGCGGGGCGAGCCGTTCGCCACCGAGGCGTCCATGGCCAAGCTCTTCGCCAGCGAGGCCGCCGTCCGCGCGGCCAACGACGCGGTCCAGGTCTTCGGCGGGTACGGCTACGTCGACGAGTACCCGGTCGGCAGGTACCTGCGCGACGCCCGCGTCGCCACCCTCTACGAGGGCACCAGCCAGATCCAGCAACTCCTCATCGGACGTGCGCTCACCGGCGTCGCCGCCTTCTAGACCCGCCAGGGGGAACCGTGACCAGATTCGCCGACCGGATCGCCGTCGTCACCGGCGCAGGCCAGGGCATCGGCGCGGCCACCGCCCGCCGGCTCGCCGCCGAGGGAGCCACCGTCGCGGTGGTGGACCTCGACGCCGAGCGCGCCGGGGCCGTCGCCGAGGACATCGTCGCCACCGGCGGCCGGGCCGTCGGCCTCGGCTGCGACGTGACCGACGCCGACGCGGTGGCCGCGACGACCGACCGGGTCGTCGAGACGTACGGCGGCCTGCACGTGCTGGTGAACAACGCCGGGATCACCCGGGACAACCTGCTGTTCAAGATGGCGCTGCCGGAGTGGGAGGCGGTGCTGACCACCAACCTGACCAGCATGTTCCTCTGCTGCCAGGCGGCCCAACGGCACATGGTGGCAGCCCGCTACGGCCGGATCGTCAACCTCAGCAGCCGCTCCGCGCTGGGCAACCGGGGCCAGGTCAACTACGCGGCGGCCAAGGCCGGCGTGCAGGGGCTCACCGCCACCCTGGCGGTCGAGCTGGGCCCGTTCGGCGTGACGGTCAACGCCGTCGCCCCCGGCTACGTGGCCACCGCGATGACCGCCGCCACCGCCGAGCGGGTCGGCAGCAGCCCCGAGGAGCACCAGCGGATGGTCGCCGACCAGACCCCGCTGCGGCGGGTCGCCCAGCCGGCGGAGATCGCCTCGGTGATCGCCTTCCTGGCCAGCGACGACGCCTCGTACGTCAGCGGCCAGACCCTGTACGTCAACGGCGGGGCCCGCTGACCCGCCGCACGCCAACCCGAGGACCCGGAGGAGACATGGACTTCGCGCTTTCCGACGAGGAGCGGGCCATCCGTGACACGGCCCGCGACTTCATCACCCGGGAGGTCGTGCCGCTGGAGCAGGAGGTGCTGCGCCGGGAACGGGCGCACCGTCCCGGACTGGACCGGACCGAGCTGCGCGAGTTGCAGCTCAAGGCGCGCGCGTTCGGGTTCTGGGGGCTGGACACCCCCCAGGAGTACGGCGGCATGGACCTGCCCGCCGTCACCCAGTCGCTGATCTGGACCGAGATCGGTCGCACCTTCGTGCCGTTCCGCTTCGGCGGCGAGGCCGACAACATCCTCTTCGCGGCCACTGCGGAACAGAAGGCGGAGTTCCTGGTCCCCACCATCGAGGGCGAGCGGGTCTCCTGCTTCGCGATCACCGAGCCCGGTGCCGGCTCGGACGCGGCCAACATCCGGTTCCGGGCCCGCCGCGACGGCGACGACTGGATCCTCGACGGCGAGAAGACGTTCATCACCAACGGCAACGACGCCGACTTCGCCATCGTCGTCGCGGTCACCGACCCGGAGAAGGGCGCCCGCCACGGCGGCGCGACCGCCTTCCTGGTGGACCGGGCGATGGGCTGGCGCTCGGAGTTCATCCCGACGATGGGGGAGGGCGGCCCGGCGTCCCTGGTCTTCGACGGCGTACGGGTGCCGCACCGCAACGTCCTCGGCGAGGTCGGCCAGGGCTTCGAGCTGGGCATGCGGTGGATCGGCAAGGGGCGCTACACCATCCCCTCACACGCCATCGGCATCGCCGAACGGGTGCTCCAGATGGCGATCGACCACGCCAACACCCGGGAGACCTTCGGCGCGAAGATCGGCACCAACCAGGCCATCCAGTGGATGATCGCCGACTCGGAGACCGAACTGGAGGCGGCCCGCTGGCTGGTGCTGCGCTCCGCCTGGACGGTCGACCAGGGCATGGACCCCCGGCACGCCTCCTCGATGGGCAAGCTCTACGGCGCCGGCATGGTCAACCGGGTGGTGGACCGGGCGCTCCAGATCCACGGCGGCATGGGCTACACCCGCGAGCTGCCGATCGAACGCTGGTACCGACAGGTACGGCTCTACCGGATCTTCGAGGGGACCGACGAGATGCAACGACTGATCATCTCCCGTGACCTGCTGCGCGGCTACACGAAGATCGGCGGACACCTGGCATGAGGATCTTCGCCGACATCGACGACCTGGCCGCCGCCGTGGGGGAGACCCTCGGACCGGGCCCCTGGACGCCGGTCGACCAGCGCCGCGTCGACCTCTTCGCCGACGCCACCGACGACCACCAGTGGATCCACGTGGACGCCGAGCGGGCGGCGTCCGGCCCGTTCGGCGGCACCATCGCCCACGGCTACCTCACCCTCGCCCTGCTGCCGGCGCTGGTCGGCCGCCTGTACCACGTGGAGGGGCTGCGGATGGGCGTGAACTACGGGCTCAACCGGGTCCGCTTCCCGGCCCCGCTGCGGGTGGGAGGCGCGGTGCGGGCCACCGCCACCATCGTCGGGGTGTCCCCGGTCGAGGGTGGGGCGCAGGTGGTCGTCTCGGTCACCGTGCACAGCGACTCCGGCGGCAAGCCGGTCTGCGTCGCCGAGACGGTCAGCCGCCTCTACCCCGGGGCGGACGGGTGACCGCCCTGTCCCTGGCCATGGTGCTGGCCGAGGCCGCCCGCCGGCACCCCGACACGGTCGCCGTGATCGACGGCGACGTCCGGGTGACGTACGCCGAACTGTGGTTGGAGGCCCGCAGCCACGCCGCCGCCCTCCGGGAGCTGGGGGTGGCGGCCGGTGACCCGGTGGCCCTGCTCGCCCCCAACGTGGTCGACTTCCCCCGGGTGTACTACGGCGTGCTCGCCGCCGGGGCGGTGCTCGTGCCGGTGCACCTGCTGATGACCGCCGACGAGATGGGGTACGTGCTGCGGGACAGCGGCGCGAAGCTGCTGGTCTGCCACACCTCCCAGCTCGCGACGGGTACGGCTGCGGCGGCCCGCGCCGGTGTCCCGGTGGTGACGGTGGGCCCGGCGTCCCCGGGGGTCGACGCGCCCCGGCTGGAGGACGTCGGCGGGGCGCGGGCGCCGCTGCCGTCGTACGTGACCCGGTCGGCCGAGGACGTCGCGGTGGTCCTCTACACCAGCGGGACGACCGGTGCGCCCAAGGGCGCCCTGCTCACCCACCTCAACCTGGTCATGAACGCCACGGTCAACGTCTTCGACGCCAACGACGCGCGCGGCGGCGACGTGGTGCTCGGCTGCCTGCCGCTGTTCCACAGCTTCGGGCAGACCGTGGCGATGAACGGCACCTTCCGGGTCGGCGCGACCCTGGTGCTGCTCAGCCGCTTCACCGGTCCGGCGGCGATCGACCTCATGCTCCGCGAGGGGGTGGACGTCTTCCACGGCGTGCCCACCATGTACGTCGCGCTGCTCGACGCGGCCCGGGAGCGGGACACCCTGCCCCGGCTGCGGCTGTGCGTCTCCGGCGGGGCGTCGTTGCCGGTGGCCGTGCTGGAACGTTTCCAGGCCGCTTTCGACACCACCGTCTTCGAGGGGTACGGCCTCTCCGAGACCTCCCCGACGGCCACCACCAACCAGCCGGCGTTCGGCACCCGGCCCGGGACGGTGGGACATCCCGTCTGGGGCGTCGAGGTGGAGATCGCCCGTGCCGAGCTGGACGACCGGATCGAGCTGCTGCCCACCGGGGAACTCGGCGAGATCGTCATCCGGGGGCACAACGTCTTCGCCGGTTACCTGCACCAACCGGAGGCCACCGCGCGGGCCCTCGTGGACGGTTGGTTCCGCAGCGGCGACCTGGGCCGCAAGGACGCCGACGGCTTCGTCACGATCGTCGACCGGACCAAGGACGTGATCATCCGGGGCGGGTTCAACGTCTATCCCCGGGAGGTGGAGGAGGTGCTGGCCCGGCACCCGGCGGTCGGGCAGGTGGCGGTGGTCGGCCTGCCCGACCCGGTGCACGGCGAGGAGGTCTGCGCGGTGGTGGTGCCCGACCCGAGCGGACCGCCGCCCCCCGGGGAGCGGGACCTGGTCGAGTGGTGCCGGCAGCGCCTGGGGCGGCACAAGTACCCCCGCGTGGTTCGCTACGTCGACAGCCTGCCGCTCGGGCCGAGTCACAAGGTGCGCAAGCGTGAGCTGCGGGAGGCGATGGCGCGCCCACCGTCGTCCTGAGGCGCGACGGGGAGCGGCCGGAGGCGGTGATCGCAGGAAAGCTACCGAGGAGTGGCAGCTCGGGATAGATATTTACATTGATCGATGTCGCGCCTACGATTCCGATACTGCGCGCGCATCGACAGCGTTCTATCCCAAGCCTCAAGGATGAACCGTGCGATCAATCAGGTACGTCGCCACGCTCCTGGCCGCCCTCGCCACCGCCCTGACCGCCACTCTCGTCGTCGCCACCCCCGCCCAGGCCGCCCCGCTGTTCAAGGCGCCGTACCCCTGCGGACAACGGTGGACCTACAGTCACCACAGCGCCGAGGTGCGCCTGGCCCTCGACTTCGTCCGCGCCGACGGTGGTGGCACCGCCGGCACCCCGGTCCTCGCCTCCGCCGCCGGCACCGCGACCCGCCACTACCAGGCCAGCGGTGCCGGCAACTACGTGGTCATCGACCACGGCGGCGGCTGGAAGACCTACTACTTCCACCTCGCCGCGTTCTCCGTCGCCAGTGGCGCGTGGGTCAACCAGGGGCAGCAGATCGGCACCACCGGCAGCACCGGCAACTCCTCCGGGGCGCACATCCACTACGAGCAGCTCTTCAACGGTGTCGGCCAGAACATCGTGATCAACGGGGCCTCGCTCGCCCCGTACCCGGGCGGCTACCACCAGCGCTACCTGACCAGCGACAACGGCTGCGGCGGTGGCGGCACCGCGTTCTGGACCTGGGGCTCCGGCATCCGGGTCCGCAGCGACGTGCGGCTCTCGGCGCCGGTGGTCACCACCCTGCCCGGCCCCACCCTGGTGTACGTGCTCTGCCAGAAGCAGGGTGACACCGTCACCGCCGACGGCTACACCAACAACTGGTGGGCCCGGCTCCGGGACCAGAACGGCTACATGACCAACATCTACATCGACCACCCGGCCGCGCAGCTACCGGGCGTGCCCATCTGCTGACCGGCGCGGGCCCGCGACCCGTCGTGACCGGCGGCGGGCGCGGGCCAGCGCGGTTCCCGTCGCGGACGCCGGCTACCGCGCCGCCGACGGCCGACGGCCGGCGAGACTGGCGGCGAGCAGGCCCAGCGCGAGGAGCTGGGTCGCGCCGAGGACGGCGATCAGCGCCGGCAGCGAGCGGGCGTACAGGACGCCGACCAGGCCGCCGCCGGCCAGCGCCGCGCCACCCTGGACGGCGGCGAAGACGCCGTAGGCGGTGGCCCGACGGGCGGCGGGGACGAGGTCGGCCACGAGGGCCTTGACGGTGGAGTCCTGCACCCCGACGGCAGCGCCCCACAGCAGTGCCCCCGCCACGACGGCGACGAGGCTGCCGGAGAGCGCCAGCGCCGGCACGGCGGCACCGAGCAGGGGCAGGGCGAACAGCACCCGCGCGTGCCACCGGTCGTACAGCTGACCACTGACCAGCGCGGCCAGGGCGGCGGCGGCCATCGCGGCGGCGTACAGCAGGGGTATGCCCGCGACGGCGATCAGGCCGGTCCGGCTGGCGTGGAACGAGATGATCCCGAAGGTGACCAGCCCGGCGGTGGCGGCTCCGGCCGCCGCGGCGAACAGCAGGAAGCGACGGGGCAGGTCGGCCCCGACCCAGCGGCCCAGCGCGCTCGGCGCGCGACCGCCCCCGTCGGGCCGGGAGGTGGCGGGCTCCGCGGGGGCGGTGTCGAAGACGGACGGGTCGGGCACCCGCCGACGGATCCGGAGCAGCAGGCCGATGGCCAGCGCCCCGGGGACGGCGAGCAGGGCGAGGGCCGGCCAGATCACGCCGGTGGCCGCCAGGACCGCCGCGACCAGCAGGGGACCGGCGAAGGCGCCGACCTGGTCCAGCGCCTTGTGGACCGCGAAACCGCGACCACGACCGACCGCCCCGGCGGCCTGCGCCAGCAGCGCCGACTTGGCCGGGCTGCGCACGGCCTTGCCGGCGCGTTCGGTCAGGATCAGCACCGCCGCGACCGCCAGACCGGCCCCACCGAGGAAGGGCGTCACGGCCAACAGGGGGACGCAGACGGCGGTCAACGCGTACCCGACCAGGGTCAGGGACCAGTACCGGCCGGTGCGGTCGGCCAACGGCCCGGACGCCAGCCGCAGCAGCAGCGACATGGCCTCGCCGGCCCCGGACACCAGGCCGACGACCAGGGCCGACGCGCCCAGGGCGCCCAGCAGCGGGCCGGTGATCGACCGTGCGCCCTCGTAGACCATGTCGGCGGCCAGACTGACCGTCCCGAAACCGACCACGACCCGCCACGCGGACCACCGCGCCGCCGGGGCCGGCGACCGCGAGGTGGTGGCGGTCGGACCGGTCGACACCTGCGGCATGCTGGCTCCCTCGGATGCAACCGGCGCGTGCCGGATCGGTCGGACCCACGACGTGGGGGTGCTCCGTTCCCACGCTCGGCACGACCGTACCGGCAGCGTGGGTCAGCCCGCGTCGGGGCCGGGCGAGGGCGGACGGAGGTGCTCGGGGATCAGCTCCAGAAGCTGGTCACGGCGCAGCGGCAGGTCGAGCAGACTGAGCTTGAGCTGGCTGCGCTTGACGTGCCGGCTGGCCGAGAATCGGACGACGTGACCGGCGTCCTCGCGCAGCCGGACGGTCAGCGTCCGGCCGGGACTCAGCTCCGCCGACGGGGTGCCGTCGACGTCGACCGCGACCGGGGCGCTGTCCGGGGCGACCCGCAACGACACCTGGTCACCGGCACCCAGCACGACGGAACGGCCGATGCCCGCCATCGGCGCCACCGGCGTGATCACCATCGTGCGCGCCGACGGCGAGACGACCGGCCCTCCGGCGGCGTAGTTGTAGGCGGTGGAGCCACTGGGTGTGGCGACGACCAACGCGTCGCACCGGTAGTAGCCGTACTGCTGGTCGTTGACGGTGAGGTCGACCGAGACGGTGCCGGTCCGGCCGTGCCGGGCTAGCACGATGTCGTTGAAGCCGGTGCCGGTCCGTAACGGCGTGCCACCGGTGTGGTCGGCGACCAGACAGCTGTGCGACTCGACGGTGAAGTCGCCACCGACCAGGCGGGCCAGCGCCTCCTCCAGCGCGTCGGGGGTGACCTCGACGAGGAAGCCGAGGTTGCCGTGGTTGACGCCGAGCACGGGTACCGGGTGCCCGACGACCAGCCGCATCGCGCCGAGCATGGTGCCGTCACCGCCCAGGGCGACGACCCCGTCGACCTGGGCGACGAACCGGTGGTCCGGCACCGTCTCGACCTCCGGGACGATCCGGTCGCGGTCCTGGTCGCGCGCGACGACCCGGACCGAGTGGGTACGGGCCCAGCCGAGGATCGTCGAGACGGATTCGCCCACCGTCCGGCTGGGGTGGACCACCAGACCCAACGTGGGGACCCTGGTGACGCCGACGGTCTGACGGCTCATCCGCCGAGCGTAACCGGGGCCACGCTCGACACCCCGAGCTTTGTCCGTTCCCGTCCCCGCCGGGCTGGAGCCGCCTCACCCGCTGGCGCGGGGTGACGCGGGGACGCCGGCGGCACCGACGGTCGGGTCGGCGCCGCCCGGGTGCGGAGCTGCTGACCCCGACCCGACCCGCGAGAGACGGTCGGGGTCGCCGCCGGGTGGCGGCGACCCCGACGGGTGGGCGTCTCAGTACTGGTAGGTCACGGTCACGTTGTGGGTGTACGCGTACACCGGTGGATTGATCACGCTGGAGCCTGATCCGAACACCAGGACGAACCGGAAGTACCAACTGTTGTTGGCCGGGTCCCCGGTGAAGTACGTCGAGGTCCCGGTGTTCCCGCCGAACGTCCACAGGGTCTCGCAGCGCTGGACGTTGCAGAGCTGCCGGGTGAGGTTGGACGGGTAGCTGGACAGGTTGAACTGCCAACTGACGCCGGTGACGGTGGCGCCGGCGGGCACCGTGCCGGGGCTGCTGGCGAACCCGCTGGAGTAGACCGTGTTGGTGCGGTAGACCGAGCCTCCGCTCGGCGAGACGCTGTAGGAGCCGACGGCGGCCGAGGCCGGGGCGGCGGGTGCGAGGAGCACCATGGTCAGGGCGACGGCGAGAGCGGAAACGGTGCTACGCCATGCGGACATCGCGCCTCCTGAGGTGGGGGAGAGTTGGCGTGCCCGAGCATCTTCGCCCGTTCCGCGAGCGCCCTCGCGACGATTTCCTCGATCGACAGCTTGACGCCAGAAGCGG
Source organism: Micromonospora echinospora (assembly GCF_900091495.1). Classification (NCBI taxonomy): domain Bacteria; kingdom Bacillati; phylum Actinomycetota; class Actinomycetes; order Micromonosporales; family Micromonosporaceae; genus Micromonospora; species Micromonospora echinospora. The sequence continues at coordinate 5,841,539 of NZ_LT607413.1, forward strand.
CACTTCCCACATAGGGGCTGCCAGCGGAAACGTCATCCCAGATCGCGATTCGGGAGGCAGCGCGGGAAAGGTCTGCACAACACCGGCCCGACGGTCGCCCGGTCAACGCCGGGCCGGCAACAGGTCCGCCGGCGTCGGTCCCCGGTCAACGGGTGGCCGTCTGGCCGGGGGCGGACGCCGGCTGGGTCCGGGCCGTCCCGGCCGGGCCTGCGCGCCCGGCGCGTCGACCGTGCCGGACCAGCGCGAGCGCACCGAGAGCCGCGGCGAGGACCCCGGCGGCCAACGCGCCCCGCATGCCGGTGACGGAGTAACCGTCGGCGGCCCAGGCGGCGGTGGCGACGGCCGGGCCGAGGGCGAACCCCAGGTTCCGGGCGAGTTGGACGGTCCCACCGGTCGTCGCGGTCAGGCCGTGCGGCGCGGCGGTCATCACCATGGCCTGGACCGGCCCGCCGTACAGGCCCATCCCGACGCCGGCCACGGCGAGCCGCCACGCCACGTCGAGCGGCTCCCACCCCGACGGCAGCGGTTGGACCAGCAACAGGCCGACGGTCACCACGACCGCGCCGAGCGCGCCGGTCCGCCCCGCGCCCCACCGGTCGGCCAGCACCCCGCCGACCGGGCCGGCCAGGCCCATGCCGGCGGCGAAGGCGAGCATGGTCAGGCCGGTGACCTCCGTGCTGACATCGACCACGTCGACCAGGTGGAACGGCAGCAGGAACTGCATCACCGCGAAGCCGAGGGCGAGCAGCAGGACGGCGACGTGACCGGCGCGGACGCCGGGCACGCGCAGCAGGGCCAACACCGGCCGGCTGGCCGGCAGCCGCCACCAGACGCCGAGGACCACCACGGCGGGAAGCACCAGCAGCAGCCACTCCGGGCCGGCCTCCGCCGTCCTGGTCAGCGCCACCAGGAGCACCCCGAGCCCCAGCGCCGTCAGCGCCGCCTCGGCGAGCCACCGGCGGTCGGGGGCCCGGAGCGGACCGTCGTCGGGCATGGCGAGGAGCCCGACCAGGACGATCCCGACGGCGACCGGGACCACCGCGAAGAAGACCGGCCGCCAGCCGACCACCCCGAGCAGCAGCCCGCCGAGGGGTGGACCCGCGACCGCGCCGAGCGGCCCGAGCGTGGCCAGCACGCTCATCGCCCGACCGCGTGCCTCGGGCCGGACCGCGACCGTGGCCAGCACCGGCATCAGGGCGAACATCACCGCGGCGCAGGCGCCCTGGGCCACCCGGGCCGCCACGAGGAACCCGACGCCCGGCGCGAGTCCGGCCGCGGTGCTGGCGACGGCGAATCCACCCACCGACGCGACGAGGGCGGCGCGCTTGCCCACCCGGTCCAGCCAGCGCCCGGCGGGTAGCACCAGAGCCACCACCGGCAGCAGGTACGCCAGGACCGTCCACTGGGTGGTCGCCGGGTCGCCACCGAGGTCGTCCCGGATGGCGGGAAGCGCCACGTTGACGATGCTCGTCTCGAGCATCGCGACGAACACCACCGCTCCGGCGGCGTAGACGAGCAGCCACCTGTCGCGCGTCGGGGTGGTCGCCCCGGAATGGCCGACCGCCCGGCCCCGAGCATCTTCCGCGTCGAATCCCATACGCTACTGGTCGCTCCGCGCCAGCCTGCGGTTCCCGGAAACAATGTTACAGATGTCAATTCCTTGGTAGGTGGCTCGCAGTCGGCCGCGTCGGCGATTCCGCCGGTGTCGGCCCTCATGTGCTGGTCGCCGCCGGCCCGGCGTGCCCGGTCGCCAGGACGGCCCGAATGGTTCCCGGACATTTTTTCGCAACACGCAATTGCCGCAGTGCGGACCGATCGTCGCCATGCGCCCCGTCTCGCGGCGCGTGTCGGAGGCCGGTTTCCTCCGGTCCGGGCGGAGCCGACACCAGCAAAGACATGCGTCAATGCGGTACGTTGCCCGGCGCGCGCCGTGCCGTGTCCGGCGGCGCGCCCGGACCTCGTGGTCCGGTGGGCGATTCGGTCATGGAGATCGACTTAATGCCTTCAAAGCCGATAGGGATTACCTTCAACCCCACGCGGCCGGCTCGCGGTGTTCGTGGGCCGTCGGTCCGATGCGGTACGCCCGCGATGCCGGGCCGCGCCGAGAGTGGAGGGGACGACATGTGCGGAATCACCGGCTGGGCTTCCTTCGACCGCGACCTGCGGTCGGAGCACCAGGTCATCGAGGCGATGGTCGCGACCATGACCCCTCGGGGTCCGGACGCGGGCGGGCGCTGGCTCGACGCGCACGCGGCCATCGGGCACCGCCGCCTCGCCGTGATCGACATCATCGGCGGGCAGCAGCCGATGGTGGCCGAGTCGGCCGGCGCCGAGGTGGTGCTCACCTACAGCGGTGAGGTCTACAACTTCGTGGAGCTGCGCGATGAGCTGCGCCGCCTCGGCCACCCCTTCCACACCCAGAGCGACACCGAGGTGCTGCTCCGTGCCTACCTCGAATGGGGCGAGGAGGTGGTGCACCGCCTCAACGGCATGTACGCCTTCGCCGTGTGGGACCAGCGCCGCCAGTCGCTCATCCTGGTGCGGGACCGGCTGGGCATCAAGCCGCTGTACTACAGCCAGGCCGCCGGCGGGGTGCTGTTCGGCTCGGAGCCGAAGGCGATCCTCGCCCACCCGGAGGTCGAGCCCCGGGTGGACCTGGACGGCATCCGCGAGGCGTACAGCCTGCTGTTCAACACCGGCCCGTCGGTCTGGTCGGGCATCCGGGAGGTGCTGCCGGGGTCGGTGGTCCGGTTCGACCGGTCGGGCCTGACCGAGCGGACGTACTGGCGGATCGAGGCCCGGCCGCACACCGACGACCTGCCGACCACCCTGGCGAACGTCCGGCACCTGCTCGTCGACAGCGCCCACCGGCAGCTCGAGGCGGACGTGCCCCGGTGCACCCTGCTCTCCGGCGGTCTGGACTCCACCGTCCTGACCGCGCTGCTCAACCGGGAGATCCAGCACCGGGAGGGTCCCGGAGAGCGCATCCGTTCGTTCGCCGTGGACTACCACGACCAGCAGGAACAGTTCACCGCCGACGTCCTGCGTTCCAGCCCGGACGCGCCGTTCGCCCGTGAGGCGGGCGAGTTCATCGGCTCGGACCACCACACGATCCTGCTCGACCCCGACCGGCTCCTCGACCCGGCGAACCGGCAGGCCGTCGTGATCGCCCGGGACTCGCCGATCGGTGTCGGCGACATGGACACGTCCCTCTACCTGCTCTTCGGTGAGATCAGGCGGACCTCCACCGTCGCGCTCTCCGGGGAGGCGGCCGACGAGGTCTTCGGCGGATACCCCTGGTTCCACTCGCCGCAGGCGCTCGCCGCCGACACCTTCCCCTGGCTGCTGGTCACCAACGACCGGCAGGCCATGCCGCTGCACCCGGACCTCTCCGCCAAGCTGCGGCTGCGCGAGTTCCAGGCGGACACCTACCGGGACGCCCTCGCGGCGGTCCCGGTGCACGACGGGGAGTCGCCGGAGGAGCGGCGCGTCCGGGAACTGCTGCACCTGAGCCTCACCCGCTGGCTGCGGCAGCTCCTGCACCGCAAGGACCGGCTCAGCATGGCGGTGGGTCTGGAGGTCCGGGTGCCCTACTGCGACCACCGGCTCGTCGAGTACGTCTTCAACGCGCCGTGGGCGATGAAGACGTACGACGGGCGGGAGAAGAGCCTGTTGCGGTCGGTCGCCCACGGCCTGGTGCCGCAGTCGGTGCTGGACCGGCTGAAGAACCACTACCCCTCCACGCACGACGTCCGCTACAACCGGGGGGTCCAGCAGCAGGCCGCCGACGCGTTGAAGGACCCGCACAGCGTGCTGCGCGAGATCGTGGACGTCGACGGCGTCCGGCCCGCGCTGGAGGTGCCGCCGGAGAAGCTCGGGTGGGGTCACCGGCTGCGCCTGGAGCGGGTCATCGACCTCTCGCTCTGGCTCGGGTACTACAACCCCACCATCGTCCTCTGAGCCGTCGCTTCCGGCGGTGGTGGACGGTCGTGCCGGGGCTCCGCGCGTTGCAGTAACACTTAACCTTCTTTATAGTTCGATGGCAATAAATACCGTCATCGTTCCTGGAGGTGCTCGTGCGACTTCGCGGCAGACCGATCCTGGTGGCCGGCCTCATCGCGGCGGTGGCGCTGGCGCCGCTCGCCCTGTCCACCACCGCCGGTGCGGCAACGACACCGACCGCGAGTTTCACCAAGGTCAACGACTGGGGCGCCGGGTGGGAGGGTCGCTACACGATCACCAACTCCGGCACCACCTCGATCACCTCCTGGCGGCTGGAGTTCGACCTGCCGGCCGGCACCACGGTCGGCTCGTACTGGGACGCGCTGTTGACCAGCAGCGGGCAGCACCACACGTTCACCAACCGGTCCTGGAACGGCACGGTCGCCCCGGGCGCCTCGGTGACCTTCGGCTTCGTCGGCAACGGCTCCGGCGCCCCGGTCGGCTGCACCCTCAACGGTCAGCCCTGCGGCGGCGGCACCACGCCGACCACGCCGCCGCCGTCCACCACCGCCCCGCCGACCACACCGCCGCCGACCGCCGGCACCCCGGTCGCGGCCAACGGCCAGCTCCGGGTCTGCGGTCGCCAGCTCTGCAACCGCAACGGCAAGGCGATCCAGTTGCGCGGCATGAGCACGCACGGCATCCAGTGGTACGCGAACTGCGCCACCCCTGCCTCGCTGGACGTGCTCGCCCGGGAGTGGAACGCCGACGTGCTGCGGATCTCGATGTACATCCAGGAGGGTGGCTACGAGACCGACCCCCGCCGCTTCACCGACATGGTGCACAACTACATCGAGCTGGCCACCGCCCGGGGCATGTACGCCATCGTCGACTGGCACATGCTCAGCCCCGGCGACCCGAACCACAACCTCACCCGGGCGCGCACCTTCTTCGCCGAGATCGCCGAGCGGCACAAGGACAAGGTCAACGTGCTCTACGAGATCGCCAACGAGCCCAACGGGGTCTCCTGGAGCAGCATCAAGAGCTACGCCGAGCAGGTCATCCCGGTGATCCGCAGCCGTGACCCGGAGGCCGTGGTCCTGGTGGGCACCCCGGACTGGTCCTCGCTCGGCGTCTCCGGCAGCGGCGGCGGGGTCGACACGATCGCGGCCAACCCGGTCACCGGCGGCAACCTGATGTACGTCTTCCACTTCTACGCCGCCTCGCACGGCGACCTGTACTACAACACCTTCGCCCAGGCCGCCGACCGGCTGCCGCTCTTCGTCACCGAGTTCGGCACCCAGGAGTACACCGGTGACGGCCCCAACAACTTCACCATGTCCCAGCGGTACCTCGACCTGATGGCCAGCAAGAAGATCAGCTGGACGAACTGGAACTTCTCCGACGACTTCCGTTCCGGTGCCGTCTTCACCACCGGCACCTGCGGCAGCGGTCAGTTCGGCGGCACCAGCCGCCTCAAGCCGGCCGGCGCCTGGATCCGGGACCGGATCCGCACCCCCGACGACTTCTGAGGCTGGCCGAAGGGGCCCCGTCCTGCCGTCACCGGTGGAGGACGGGGCCCCTTCTCGTCAGCGGTGGCCGGCGGTCGTCCGGACGCCGCCCCTCGGCCGCGGAGTCGGTGCCGTCGAGGTGACCCGGTTGGCCCCGGCCTCGACGGTGAAGGTGTACTGCGTGCTCATGGAGCGGGTGCCGGCGGCCGTGACGCTGCGAACGGCCAGTCGGTTCGTGCCGGTTCCCGTCGGCGTCCAGGTCAGCGTGGCGGTGCCGTCGGGCTGGGCGGCGATCGTGACGTACGGGCCGTAGTTCATCGAGTATTCGTACGCCGTCGTGCCGGTCAGGCGCGGCGTGAAGCTGAACGTGCCCGTGGCGAGGGGGCCGCTGCCGGTGGCCGGGAAGTCGGTCGAGGTGACCCGGGGTCCGTCCACGACCGACCAGGACGTGCCGCCCTGCTCGGTCCGCACCCCGGCGGCGTCGCGCGCGACGACGGTGACGTAGTGGTAGCCACCCTTGGTCGAGGTGAATCCGAAGGTGACGCTGCCGTCGGCGGCCGGTGCGAGGACCTGCTTCGTGGCCTCGTCGCCGTTGAGCGTGGCCACGTACTCGACGACGTTCGCCATCCGGGTGCGGGCCGTGAAGGTGGCCGGCGTTCCCACGTCGGTGCCGCCGGTGCGGGTCACCGTGGGCGCCGCTCCGTCGACCGAGACGGAGGTCCAGCGCGGTTCGGAGAGGGTGCCGTCCGTGCTCCGGCTCTGGAAGCGGAGGCCGATGACACTGGTTCCGGTGGCCGTCCAGGTGAGGTCGGCGGTGCCGTCCGCGCGGGCCGGCACGGTGATCTTCTCGACGGGCGGTTCCGTCAGGCCCGAGTGCTGCGGCCAGTAGAGGTACGCCTCGACCTGGGGTGCCCGGGGCGCGAGGTGGAACGTGAGCGACGAGCCGATCGTCACGCCCCGGTCGGTGTCCCCGGTGAGCCTGGGACCGTTGTCGACGGTGAACGCATAGGCGCGGGGAGCGTGTGCCGTGCCGTCGTGGGTGACGCTGTGGACGTGGAGGGTCTGCCGGCCCGCGCGGGTGGGGGCGATCATGACCGTCGCCGTCCGGTCGGCGCCGAGCGGCGCCGTCCCCGACGGCCCGTCCTCGTCGATCCGCCAGACGAACGACGCCGTGCCGGTGACGGTGGCGGTCAGCTCGAACGCCCCGGGCACCCCGACGTTGTAGTTGAGGTTCGATCCCCAGTCCGGGTACGCGGCCGAGAAGATCGCCGGGCGGGTCTCCCTGACGTAGAACTCGTGGTAGGCCGCCCCGGACCAGTTCCCGGCTCGGTCGACGGCGTGGACGGCCAGCGAGTGGTGGCCGGCCGCCCGGGGAGTCCACCCGATGGTCGCCGGCCCGCCGAGGGCATCCGTGTCCACCAGGGCGTAGTCGGAGTCGTCGCTGAGCTCGGCGGAGTGGAACCGGTAGCGGTAGCCGACGGTGTCGTCACTGGCCGAGGTGAGCGTGAACGCGCCCGGCACGCCGATCGCGCCGCTGGCGTCGTCCCAGCTTCCCGCCGGATACACGGCGGAGGTGACGGTCGCTGCCGGGCCACCGGTGCGGTCGACGGTGAAGTGGCAGGTGCTGCTCCACGGCGACGCGTCCGTGCCGTCGAGGACGCGCACCCGCCACGCGTACGTGACACCGTCGAGTTGCTTCGACTCGTCCTCGAGTTGGACGTAGACCTGGTCGCTCTGCTCGCCGACGTTCCGGAGCCACTGCTGCGGCTGTTCGGGCGTGGTGGTGTCCCACACCTGGAACTCGGCCTGCAGGCCGGTTTCCTCGCTGGTACGGCTGAAGGTGCCCCGCAGCACGACGGCCTGGGCGTCGTTGAGCCTGCTCGGGCTCAGGTGCGGTCCCGGCGCGGCCGTGGCGCAGGGCTGGTCGGCCGTCCGCAGATCGGTGGGCGCGGTCACCGCCGCGGCGGCCGGAACCGCCGCCAGCCCCGCCGCCAGTGCGCAGCTGAGCGTCGATGCCACGACCAGCACCGTGGTCCGGCGATGGGCTCGCGAGAATGAAGGCAAGTTGGTCTCCCCGTGACGGAACGATTCGTGGTCACCCATCGAAGAGGATCGCACGCCTGCGTGACCACGGAAGCCCCGTTCGGCGTCGCGCGGACGACGGCACCGCATCCTGCGCCCGCCGGGTGACACGCGACCGTCGCCGGCGTCGACAAGAACTTCGAGAGTGCCGCGCCAAGACCTACCTGGAGTTCAACGTGCTCGCCCGGGACTTCGCGATCGGGATAACCCCGGAGTTGTTTTCCGGCGTTGCGGCCACCTGCTTCGCCCGTCCGTCCACGTGAGCCCCGACCGTCCGCGCCGGCACGGGCCACGGGCATTCCTGCGACCCGGCGAACCCCGATTACGGCAAGATTATTACATTGTCGAGCATGGATTAACTGGCTGACTCGTGGCATTGTTGCCCGCATGGAAGTACGCGTCCGTCGTACGACTCTGCGTCTGCTCACGACGTTCCGGAGTTCACGTCTCGCCTACGACTCGACCGACACCTGCATCGCGACGATCGGCCACGGCGGCGTCGCGGGTCAGGGGGAGGGCACACCGGCCTGGGCGCACGGGGAGACACTCGAGGAGGTCATCGAGGCGGTCGCGGCGGAGGGCGCGAAGGTCCTCGGTCCCGACCTGTCCGACCCTGACGAGGTGCTCGACCGGGTGGCGGAGTGGGCGGCGCCCGTCGGTGCCCGGATGGCCCTCGACGGCGCCGTGCACGACTGGCTCGGCCGGAGGGCCGGACAGCCGACCTGGCGGTTGTTCGGCCTGTCCCGCACCCTCGCGCAGCCGACGGGATACACGATCGGTATCGCGAGCGTGGCGGAGACCCTGGAGGTGGTGGCGAACGCTCCGGACGTGGGGGCGTTCAAGATGAAGGTGCGCAGCGCCGAGGATATCGAACGGTTGGCCGCCGTCCGCGCGGTGACCAGCCGTCCGATCCGGATCGACGCCAACGAGGCATGGAGCTTCGAGACGGCCCGGGACCTGACCCCGCGCCTGCGTGACCTCGACATCCAACTCATCGAGCAGCCCTTCCCCACGGACGCGGTCGACACCTACCGCCGCTACCGGGACCTGCCCGACCGGCTGCCGGTCTTCCTCGACGAGGGCTGCACCGACGTCGCCAGCGTCCATGCCGCTCGTGGCCTCGCCGACGGCGTCGTGGTCAAGCTGGCCAAGTCGGGCGGCGTCCGGGCCACCCGCCGGGTGATGGAGGCCGCGCGGCGGCTCGGCCTCTCGGTGATGCTCAGCTGCAACTGCGAATCGGAGCTGGCGCTCAGCCAGGCTGCGCTGCTGGCTCCGCTCGCCGACCGGATCGACATCGACAGCCAGTTCCTCCTTCGCGATCCGCCCTTCCGGGGTCTGGGGCTCGACCAGGGGCGGATCGTGCTCGGGGACGCCCCGGGTCTGGGGGTCGTGCCCGGTCCCGAGGACCCCCCGATCCCCGACGCCGGGCCCGGACCGGCTGCGGAGTCCTGACGGTGGGCCGGTACCGGACCGGGGCCACGGCGTGGCCCCGGTCTCCCCGGCAGGCGCCGGTGCCTCGCGGTCGCTCCTTCACCGGTGCCCAGATCGCGCTGCTGACGGGCGGTTTCCTGGTCAACGTCGGCTCGTTCTCGGTCTATCCGTACCTTGCCGTACTGCTGCGCGAGCGGATGGGCGCGGACATGGCGCAGGTCGGCCTCGTGCTCGGCGTGGCGACCCTGGTGCAGTTCGCCAGCGCTCCGGCCACCGCGGCGCTGGCCGAGCGGCTCGGCCTGCAACGGTCCCTGGTCGGCGCCCTGGTCATGTACAGCCTCGGCGGTGGCGCCTTCCTCGCGGGGGCGGACAGCCCGGCGCTCACCATCGCGGGACTGTTCCTCGTCTCCGGTGGCGGTTCGCTCTACTCACCCGCCTACCGCAGCTACCTCGTGCACGGGGCGAGCCCGGAGCAGCGGCCCCGGTTGGTCTCCGCCGGCAACGCCGCGGGGAATCTCGGTATCGCCCTCGGGCCGGTGGTGGGGGCTCTGCTCATCCAGCACCCGGGCCGGATGTTCGCCGTCGTCACGGCCGTCTACACCAGCCTGGCGGTCGCCCATCTCTTCCTCCGTCGGGAGGGACGCACCGAGGACGCCCCGCCGGTCGAGCCGTTCCGGCGCATGCTGGCCGGCCTGGCGGTGCTGCCCTTCGTGGTCACCGCGCTCTCCTACTACGTGCACATGCAGTTCTTCCAGTACCTGTCGAGCTACGCCCAGGGCCGGGTGGCCACGGTGTTCTTCGGCGCGACCATGATGGGGTACTCACTCGGCCTGGTCCTCGTGCAGCCGCTGGTGGCGCAGCGGGTCGAGCGGACGAGCTATCCAGTGGCGATGGCGATCGGGTTCGGCTGCCTGGCGGTGGGGATGCTCTCCTTCGCCGCCGGAGACGAGGTCGGTATCGCGGTCGGCGTCGCCGCGATCAGCGTCGGCAGCGCGGTGCTGCTGCTCAAGAACGACCTCGAGGCGTTGGCGAGGTCCCGACGGTCCGCGACCGTGGTCTTCGGCCAACAACGACTGGCCGTCGGTGTCGGCTCCTTCCTCAGCGGCGCGGTCGGCGGCAACGTGTACGGGCTGTTCGAGAGCGGGGGCCGCCTCCCGGGATTCTGGCTGGTCGTGGCCGCCCAGTGCGTCCTGCTCCCTCCGCTCGTGCTGGGTGCGCACCGGCTGTGCCGACGCGCACCCGGCACGGGGGAGGGGGCCTGAACCGTGGGCGTCCGGTGGCCCGGACGGCCGCGTCCGGCCCCGGCGGTCGCCCGTGCTGCCGGCGGGCTCTCACCCTCTCCCGGCCGGTCTCCCCGCCGACGGACCGGGGCGGCGGGACCCGACGACGACCGCCGACGGGGACGGGTGGCCACGTCGTGCCCACCGCATGGTCGACCAGGGTGGGGTCAGCTCGTCGAGCGAGCCGATCTCGACCGGTTCGAGGGTGCCGGGGTCCGGGGCCTCCCGGTGCCGGGCGAACACCTGCTCGACGTAACGGTGTCCGGTGTCGGCCCCGACCAGCAGGTGGGTCCGCTCCGGACGGCGCCGCGCCTCCCACAGGGCGGTGAGGTACGCCGCGCCGGTGGAGAGACCGGCGAAGACCGCGTGCGCGCGCATCAGCGCCACCGTGCCGGCCATGGCGTGCCGGAAGCTCATCCAGTGCACCCGGTCGTAGAGCTCGTGACGGACGTTGTCGAAGGGGATGGCGCTGCCGATGCCGGCGATGATGGCCTCCGGGTCCTGGAAGCGTTCGCTGCCGAAACTCACGCTGCCGAACGGCTGGACGCCGATCAGCGGGGTCGCGGGGTCGTGCTCCCGCAGCGGCTGGATCAGGCCGGCGCTCGACGCGCCCGTGCCGACGCTGGCGACCACGGCCAGGGGCGCGTCGGGCAGGGCCTGGCGCACCAGCTCCGCCATCTCCCGGTAGCCCCGGTAGTGGACCGGGTCGTGGTACTGGCGCATCCAGTGCATGCCGGGGTTGACGCGCAGGAGTTCCTGCACCCGTGCCACCCGTCGGTGCTGGTCGAGCCGCAGGTCACGCTCGGGGGGCATCTGGTCCACGGTGGCGCCGAGGATCTCCAACTGCGCCCGGATGGTCGGGGTCACCGTCGTCGAGGCCACGATGTGGCAGCGCAGTCCGTAGCGGTGGCAGACCATGGCCAGGGCGAGGGCGTAGATGCCGCTGGAGCTGTCGACGAGGGTGTCACCGGGGCGGACGGTCCCCGCCTTCAGCAACGCGCGTACCGCTCCCAGCGCGGCGTAGATCTTCAGGGTCTCGGAACGGGCGAGCACCACGTTCCCGGACAGTCGGATGAAACTCGGTGCCTTGACCGCGTCGGTGACATGGGAGTGCAGCAGCGTCGTACTCGTCGAAGCACCGCTGAAGGGCATGACGGATCACTCCTCTGTGCTCGGTCGGGACGGGCCGCGATGGTGGGCGGCCGCAGCAGTGGATGGCGCGATCGTGCCCGGATTAGGGCGAGCGCAGACACTATATTTACACTAGCAGATACATAATGGGAGGGACGTGGCCTGTCTTTCCGTCATGCGGTACATCAGGTGTGCATTTCGTGGAAGCGGGACCCTGAATCCTCGCCCATTGGATGCCGTGCCCTGGGTGATGGTATGGTTCCGAGTCGACGGGGATTCATGCCAGTCACGCTAAGACTCGTATGGATGAGTGTGCGTCCATCGAATTGATCTTCAGATTGGCATCCGCTGCGGAATTCCGGCCTCCTGTGGAGGGCTTTCCGCGCCGTCGTGCGACCTGTTGTGCGTCCGCCGCCGTACGAATCGGAGCTGCCGATGGAGTGGTTTGAAGACGACACGTTCTGGGTGGACTTCGCGGGAGCCCTGTTCGCTCCCGCCCGCCGGCAGGAGGCGGCGAACTGGGTGGCGACCTCACCGCTGCTGGACCTGCCGGCCGGCGCCGCGGTGCTCGACCTGGGCTGCGGCCCCGGGACGTACGCCGTCCCGCTCGCCGAACGCGGCGCCCGGGTCACCGGGGTGGACCTCAGCCAGGCGATGCTGGACCGCGCGCGGGAGGCGACCGAGGCGGGCGGGCTGAAGGTCCGCCTGGTCCGCGCCGACATGCGGGAGTTCGTCGAGCCGGACTGCTACGACCTGGTCATCAGCATGTACACGTCCTTCGGCTACTTCGCCGACCCGGCGCAGAACCAGCGCGTGCTGGACCACGCCCGGCGGAGCCTGGTGCCCGGCGGTCGCCTGCTGCTGGACCTGTTCAGCAAGGAGATATTCGCCCGCTGGGCCGGCGTCCCGAAGGTGGTGGACGTCGACGGCGGTTCCCTGTTCATGCGGGACACCATCCTGGACGACTGGACCCGGTTCCGCAGCGACTGGACCCTCGTGCAGGGCGACACCGCCCGGCACGGGTTCTTCGAGCAGTTCGTCTACAGCGCCGCCGAGATCCGCGCCATGCTGACCGCCGCCGGCTTCACCGGGATCCGCTGCTTCGGCGGGTTCGCCGCAGAGCCGTACGACAACCACGCGAAACGACTGGTCGTGGAGGCGATCCGCCCGCTGGACGCCGAGGAGGCACCGTGACCATCGCGCTCATCGAGGCCCTCACCTTCGGACTGGCCCACCTGCGGGACGCCGCCGCCGAGGAGGGACACCGGCTGTGCCTGCTCACCGGGAACCGGGCGGTGTACTCGTACGAACTCGACCGGCTGGGGCCGGACGACCTGACGGTGATCGACGTCGACACCACCGACGTCGCGGCCTGCGCTGCGGTCCTCGACCGGATCCCCGACCTGGCCGGGCTGGTCAACTCCACCGACACCTGGATGCTGCCCGGGGCGGAGCTGGCCGAACGGTTCGGCCTGGCCACCCTCGGCCTGGACACCGCCCGTACCCTGCGGGACAAAGCCGAGGTGCGTAACCTGCTGCACCGGGCCGGACTGAGCCGGGCCGGCGCGATCCGGGTGGAGCCGACGGCCGAGGCGGTCAGCGCAGCGGTCGCGGCGATCGGCCACCCCGTGATCGTGAAGGACTCGGCGGGCACCTCCTCCCGTTCGGTCTGGTTGATCCGCGACGACGACGAACGCGACCGGGCCGTCCGCCAGGTCGCCGACGCCACCCTGATGGGTTCGCACCTCGTCGCCGAACCGTACTTCCCCGGTCCCGTCTACAGCGCCGAGACGGTGACCGGGGAGGGACGCACCAGGCTGCTCGGGGTCGGGGTGCACATCCACACGCCGGAACCGGTCCGGCGCGAGGAGGCCGTCGCCTTCCCGGTGGCCTTCCCCGCCGAGGAGTTCGCGCACCTAAAGACCTGGATCGGCAAGGTCCTCGACGCGGTCGGGTTCTCGTCCGGGATCGCCCACACCGAGTTCGCCCGCACCCCGGACGGCCCGGAGGTGGTGGAGGTCAACGGACGGATCGCCGGGGCGGTCATCGGGGAGATGATGTGCCGCTCCCTGGGGACCAACGTGTACCGCGCGGTGATCGACGCCGCCCTCGGTCGCCGGCCCCGGCTGCTGGACGTACCGCTGTCTCCCGGACCCGGCTACGGCATGACCTTCCTGCACCCCCCGGCGCCGGGCCGCCTCGCCGGCTGGCGCGGGCCGGAACGGCTCGGGCTCTTCCCCGGGCGGCCCGAGTTCTATCCGACCGCCCGGATCGGGGACCGGATCGTCCACCTCGCCGACCAGCGGGGCTGCACCGCCCTCGTGTTGGCCGAGGGGGCCACCGCCGAACTGGGCCTCTACCACTCGCTGGCCGCCGCCGGCACCGTCACCCACGACATGCGACCGCTGGACTGACCCCGACAGGAGGCGCACCATGAGGAACTACGGACCGGACACCTACGGCGAGACCAACGCCGACGTCTACGACGAGTGGCATGCCGACCTCGACCCGGCGGACGCCGTCCGCTGCCTGGAGGAGTTGATCAAGGAGGGACCGGCGGGACCGGTCCTCGAACTGGCGGTGGGCACCGGCCGGGTGACCATACCCCTGGCCGAGCGGGGAGTCGACCTGCGGGGCGTCGACGCCTCCGAGGCCATGGTCGCCATCATGCGCGCCAAGCCCGGCGGCGATCGGATCCCGGTCACCATCGGCGACATGGCCGACGTCGACCCGGGGACCGACGACCAGTTCGCCATGATCTTCGTCGTCTTCACCACCTTCTTCTTCCTCATGAGCCAGGAGGAGCAGGTCCGCTGCTTCGCCAACGTCGCCCGGCGACTGGTGCCCGGTGGCCGGTTCGTCCTGGAGTGCCTGGTGCCGGACATGGCCCGTTACCAGCGCAACCAGAGCGTCGACGCCCACCGGGTCGACCAGGACCACGTACGCCTGGTCGCGGTCCGGCACGACCCGGTCGACCAGCGCTTCGACGGCCAGCACATCCTGATCAGCGACGAGGGGATCCGCCTCGCCCCGGTCTCCATGCGGTACGCCTGGCCCTCGGAACTCGACCTGATGGCCCGCCTCGCCGGGCTCGAACGCCGTCATCGCTGGGGCGGCTGGCGCGGCGAGCCCTACCTCGGCAGCGGCACCCACGTCACCGTCTACGAGAAGCCCGCCTGACCGTCGCCCGGACCGTGTCCCGCCGGCCCGCCCGGCTAGCGGGGCACGACTCCGTCACCACCTGCGGAAGGCGGGGGAACGGCCACCGTTCGGTGGAATCGCGTCGTCGCCGGGAACCCGGCCGCCGTGCCGAGCGACTGGAGGGACAGCGTCCGCGACAGCCGTCCGGACCGTCGGACCGGCACAGGCGGCGGAGGAACCCGATGACCCGACCACGGTGGACGATCGCGGCGCTCGTCGTCGCGCTGACCCTGGTGGCCGCCGGCTGTGGTGCCCGGGTCGAGCCGGAGCGCCCGCGCGGCTCGGCCGCCCCGCCGGTCACGGTGGTCAACTGCGGCCGGGAGGTGACCTACGGCGGCGTCCCCGAGCGGGCGGTCGTGTACGACGTCGGCATGTCCGAGATGATGTTCTCGTTGGGCCTGGCACCCCGCACCCGGGGTTGGGTGGCGAACCGGGTCTACGGCGGCATCGACACCTCCGCCTACCGGCGGGACTTCGAGCGGGTCGACCGGCTGGGCGACAGCCGGATCAGCCTGGAGATCGTGCTCCGGGCCGGGGCCGACTGGGTCTTCGCCGGCCACAACCAGGGCTTCGTGGAGTCCCGGGGCATCACCCCGGCGATCCTCGCCGGCCACGGCATCGGCAGTTACGTCCTCACCGAGACCTGCGGCGGAGCCGGTGGCCCGGCCGACCGCGTGACACCCCTCGACGGGGTGTACACCGACTACCGGAACCTCGGCCGGATCTTCGGGGTGTCCGCACGGGCCGAGGAGGTGATCGCCGGCATGCGGCGGGACTTCGCCGCCGCCTCGGCCGGGAAGCCGGCCGACCCGGCCCGGATCCTGGTGTCCGACGTGTACGAGGAGAAGCCCTACGTGGCCGGCGCCGCCAGCGTCGCCACCGCGATCGTCGAGCAGGCCGGTGGCCGCAGCGTCACCGACGACCTCGACCGGACATGGGACAGCGTGGGCTGGGAGACCGTGGTGGCCGCAGACCCCGAGGTCATCGTCATCGTGGACTACGGGGTGTCGTACGAGGAGAAACGGGCCGCCCTGATGCGGACCCCGGCGATGAGGAACGTGACCGCCGTGCGGGAGGGAAGGATCTTCCGCCTGGAGTTCGCCGACGTGATGGCGGGCCCCCGGGCGGCGACCTCGGCCCGGAAACTCGCGGGGTACCTGCGCTCCGTCGGCCGGTGAACGTTCACCCGCCCGCCGGTCCCTCCGGCGCGTCGTAGAGCAGTTGGGCCGCCCCCGTCCGGGGATGCCTGACCACCACGGCGTCCACCTCGAAGACCCTCCGCACCAGTTCGGCGGTGAGCACCTCGACCGGCGGACCGACCGCGACCAGACGTCCCTCGTGCAGCACGGCGATCCGGTCGCAGACCGTGGCGGCGAGGTTCAGGTCGTGCAGCGCCACGAGGGTGGTCAGCCCGGCCCGGCGCAGCAGACCGAGCAGGGCGAGCTGGTGACGGATGTCGAGGTGGTTGGTGGGTTCGTCCAGGACGAGCACCCGCGGTTCCTGCACCAGGGCCCGGGCGATGAGCACCCGCTGGCGCTCCCCGCCGGAGAGCGTGAGCACGCTCCGGTCGGCGAGGTGCGCGACGTCGAGCCGGTCCAGGGCACGCCGGCAGAGCTCCCGCTCGGCGCGGGTCAACCGCTCGTGGTCGCGGCGGTGGGGCGCCCGCCCCATGGCGACCACCTCGAAGACGGTGAAGTCGAGCTCCACCCGCTGGTCCTGGGTCAGGGCGGCCACCCGACGGGCGGCGTCGCGCCGGCGCATCCCGTGCAGGTCCGCGCCGTCGAGCAAAATCCGACCCGCGGCGGGGGCCAGGGCACGGTACACGCAGCGCAGGGTGGTGGACTTGCCGCTGCCGTTCGGGCCCACCAGACCGACGACCTCGTCGTGACCGACCGTGAGCCGCAGGGCCGCCACGAGCGCCCGCCCGTCGACGCGGACCGTCAGGTTCTCGAGGAGCAGGTCCATCAACGCCCCCCGAACAGGTAGCCGCGACGGCGCATCAGGGTGATGAAGACCGGCACCCCCACCAGCGCGGTGACCACACCGACCGGCAGCTCCAGCGGCGCGACGGCCACCCGGCAGAGCAGGTCCACCCAGACCAGGAAGCAGCCTCCGACGAGCGGCGCGACGAGAAGGACCCGCCGGTGGCCGGAGCCCACCACCATGCGGACCATGTGCGGGACGACCAGGCCCACGAAGCCGATCACCCCGCTGACCGCCACCAGCACCCCGGTGACTCCGGCGGTGAGGACGAACAGGCGCCGTCGCAGGCCGGTGCCGTCGATGCCCAGGCTGGCCGACGTCTCGTCCCCCATCGACAACACGTCCAGGGACCGGCTGCTGCGCCAGAGCAGGACGGACGCGACGCCGGTGACCACGGTGGCCACCGGCAGCGAAGCCCAGTTCGCGGTGCCGAGTCCCCCCAGGGTCCAGTACAGGACGGTCCGCGCGGCGTCTCCTCGGGGGGAGAGGAAGACCAGCAGGCTGGTCACGGCCTGCAGGGCGTACGCCGTCGCGATACCGGTCAGCACGAGGCGCAACGGGGTGAGACCGGCGGTGCCGCGGGCCGCCAGGAACACCAGGGCCGACGCGGCGAGGGCCCCGCCGAAGGCGGCCACCGACAGGGCGTGGACGCCCAACGCGGTGAACATCCCGAAGACCACCACCAGGCAGGCGCCGACGGAGGCCCCGGAGGAGATGCCCAGCACGTACGGGTCGGCCAGCGCGTTGCGGACCATCGCCTGCGTGGCCGTCCCCACCAGGCTCAGGCCGGCGCCCACCACCACGGCGAGCAGCACCCGGGGTGCCCGGACGTCCCAGACGACGGAGTACGCGGCCACCTCGTCGGCGCGGATCGACCCTCCGGTGATCGCCGCTGCCAGGTAACGGACCGTGTCCTGCAACGGCAGGGTGGTCGGACCCAGGGCGATGCCCAGCACCACCGAGCCGGCCAGCACCACCGACAGGGTCGCGACCATCGGCGGCAGCGGTCGACCCGCTGGCCCGCAGGTCGCCCCCGGTCCCGGCTTCCTCTCGGGGTCCACGGGTACCCGTACCTCGACGTCGAGCACCCGGCCGCCACCGCGATCCGGTCCACCGTTCATCGTCCCCTCCTCGCCTCGCGGGCTCACCCACCGTGACCGGAGCCCCTACGGTAGGTCGCTCCAACGGGTGGTCGAGTTCCGAGGGGCGGCGGACGAGCTCGACGGGAGCGTGGGTCCGCTGGCCACAGGGCGGCCTGCGCGTCGAGTGGTAATCAGGGCTAGACCAGTATTTCCGACTGGGTGGCGGGCCGCGTAAACCGACCCTGAGCAGGGTAAATAGTGCTGTCGTCGAGGGTTCCGGCGGTGCGGAAGGTGCCCTTGGGGGCTCTGGACCCCCCGGTCTGCCCTTGACGTAGCCAGGAGCGGCAGGGATTCTCGTTACTGGCATAGACCATGCCTCAGAACCCCTACCAGGCCTCCGGGCCCGACGGCCGATCCGCGCCCCTGCTGACCCGACCGGATCGGCGGCCGCGCCGGCCAGCGATCTGCGGTGGCCAGACCACCGCGTCCCGCGCCGGCACCCCCACCGGCGGAAAACACTTATTGGACCGACAAGTGGAGGTCGCGTGTTACTGGCACGCTCTTTTCGCGGTCGTCGTCACCGCCCTGTCATGTTCGCCGTCTCGGTCGCGCTCGTCGCAGGTGTGCTGAGCCCCCTACCGGCCGGTGCCGAGCGACCGGCTCCCACCGGCGCGACGCGGATCCTCCCGGTGCCGCAGCAGATCGACTCGCGTCCGGGAACCGTGGTGCTGTCCGGTGCCGTCGACGTCGTGGCGGGCGGGTCCGCCGACCCGGCGGCGCGGACGGCGCTGGTGGAACTGCTCGCCGAGCACGGCGTCACCGCCCGCGTCGTCCCCGACGGAGACCTGTCGGCACGCGGCCCGATGATCGTTCTGGGCGGACCGGGGGAGACCCCGGTGAGCGCGGACGCGCTGCGCGCCCTCGGCGTCACCGGCCCGGAGGCGCTGCCCGGTGAAGGGTACGTGCTGGCCGCCGGTCGCGACGGACACGGCCGACAGCGGATCGTGCTGTCCGGGAAGGATACCGCCGGCACGTTCTACGCCGTGCAGTCGCTCCGGCAACTGCTCGAACGGAAGGGCTCCCGGGTAGCCGTCGACGGCGTGCAGATCCGCGACTGGCCGGGATACAAGATCCGCGGCGGCATGGAGTCCTTCTACGGCCCGGTGTGGTCGCAGGAGGACCGGCGTTCGCAGATCGAGTTCCTGGCGCGCCACAAGATGAACCAGTTCTTCTACGGGCCGGCGGACGACCTGCGTACCGGGTCGAACTGGGACTCGTTGTACGAGGCGGCGGAACTGGCCCGGTTGAAGGAGATCGTCGACCTGGCGAAGTCCCGCCACGTCGACTTCGTGTACCGGATCTCACCGGAGGCGCCGCTGGCGCCCAACAAGGGGATCTGCCACGTACGCGGGACCGACCGGGCCAAGCTGCTGGCCCGCTTCGACCAGATGTGGGAGATCGGCGTCCGCAGCTACGTCATCGCCTGGGACGACGTGTCGGGCAACTTCGCCTGTCAGGAGGACCGGGACGCCTACGGGGGCGACCCGTCGCCGCTGGCGGTGGCCCAGGCCGAGGTCACCAACTTCGTGCAGCAGGAGTTCATCGAGAAGCGCCCCGGGGCCAGCCGCATGGTGACCGTGCCGACGGAGTACTGGGGCATGACGAAGACGGCGTACACCAACCGCTTCGACGAGCTGGTCAGCACCGACGTCGACCTCTACTGGACGGGGCCGGCCGTGGTCCCGTCGAGCATCACCGAAGCCGACCTCCGGGCCGCCCAGGACGTGTGGTCGCGGCACCGGATCATGCTCTGGGACAACTACCCGGTCAACGACTACAGCCCCAACCGGCTGCTGCTGGGCCCTCTGGAGAACCGCGACGCCACCATGGCGGACAAGGTCATCGGCATCTCCTTCAACGGGCTCGTCACCTTCCAGGAGGCCTCGCAGATCCCCCAAGGCACCCAGGCCGACTACGCCTGGAACCCGGGGGCCTACGACGCGGACCGCTCGTGGACGCGCACGTTGCAACACCTCGGGGGCGACGCGTACGAGGAGCTGCGGCTCTTCGCCGACAACAACCGGGCCAGCGTCCTCGACCAGAGCGCGCGGCCGGAGTTCGCCGCGCTCGTCAACCGTCTCATCGCCGACTACCGGGCGGGTCGACCGGTGGACGCCCAGCTCGACCGGGTCGACCGTGAGCTGCGCCGTCTGGAGGAACTTCCCGCCGCGCTCCGGGCGAAGCTCGACAACCCGCTCCTGCTCAAGCAGATCGGGCCCTGGCTGGACCGGGTCGGCGTGACCGGTCAGGCCGGACGGGCGGCGGTGCGCATCCTCCGGGCCCAGGACCGGGGCGCCAGCGAAGCCGCCTGGCTGGCCCGGCGCGACCAGGCAGCCGCCCGTGGCATCCTCGACCGCACGTGGCACCAGATCAGCCCCGGGCCGGTCGACGACCTGCTCAGCTTCGCGGCGGCGCAGAACGACGCCTACGTCGGCGACCGCTGGTTCGGTGACCTCGGCGCCCCCACCGGCGCGCCGGCCGCCGCCGCCGGATCCGGGCTGGGGCTGCTCACCGACCGGCGGGACGACACGGCCTATGTCGCCGCCGGCGCACCACAGGCCGGTGACGCCGTCACGGTCCCGATCACCAAGCCGCACAAGCTGTCGGCGGTGACGGTGGTGCAGGACGCGACCGCCCCGGCGGACGGCATGATCCAGGCGCTCGTGGACGGCAGCTGGGTGAACCTCGGGCCGCTCGCCGAGGGGTTCACCAAGGTGCCCGCCAAGGACCTGGCCGCCAGCGCGGTACGGATCCAGTGGACGCCCGGCACCGTCGCGCCGCGCGTGTACGAGATCGTCCCGCACTACTCCGACGTGCTCCGTGGCCGACTCTCGGTCGAGCCGTCGGGCGCGCTCGTCGCACCGGGGGCGACCAAGCGGTTCCAGGTCGCGCTGGAGGTGTTCGCCGAGGACGGGGTGAGCGGACGGGTCACCGCCGCCGGCCCGGACGGCTGGACCATCACCCCGGCGACGCAGGTGCTCCGGGCCCGCCCGGACGGGCGGACCATCGTCACCAGCGTGCCGGTCGCCGTCACCGTCCCGGCCGACGCCGCCGAGGAGCGTCACCAGGTGACGGTGACGTTCCACAAGGACGGCGCGACACCGGTGACGGTGTCGCTGCCGATCGTCGTGGGCGACGGCAGCTACCCGGAGTTCGTGTCCGGGGCCGACCCGGCCGGCTACTGGAGGTTGGGCGACGCGGCCGGTTCCCGGACCGCCGTCGACAGTGCCACCGACGGGCGTGACGGCACCTACCTGGGTGCCGAGCCGGGTGTCGAGGGGGTGCTCGCCGGTGACGGCGCGGCCGACGTCGGGGACGGCTACGTCGACGTGCCCCGGGGCCCACGGACCAACCTGAACGGGCCGTTCACGTTGGAGGCGTGGGTCAAGCTCGACCTGCTCGTGCCCACGCCGGGGCAGGCGATCATCGAGAGCTACCACACCCCGGCGACCAACGGGTACGTCCTCCGGGCAGAGAACGGTGTCCTGCAGGCGTGGACGCTCGGCGCTCCCGGCAAGGGGCACGGCGTCGTGACCGGTCGCACCCGGCTGACGCCGGACCGCTGGCACCACGTCGCCGCCGTGTTCGACGGGTCGCGACTGACCGTGTACCTCGACGGCGTCGCGGACAACAGCGTCGCGACGACGGTCGCCCCGGGCGTCGGCACGGCGAGCATCAAGCTCGGTGGCCGCGGGGACGACACCTTCCAGCGGCTCCAGGGCGACCTCGACGAGGCGGCGATCTACGATCGCGCGCTGACGGCGGCCGAGATCGAGAAGCACTACTTCGCCGGACTGCGGTAGCCATCCCCACCAGATGCGCGTCAGCCGCCCTGCGGCGGGGGGCTGACGTGCATCTGGATGGCGTAGCGGTCGCCGCGGTAGAGCGACCGCCCGTACTCCACGACCTTGCCCATGTTGTCGACGGAGATGCGCTCGATCAGGAAGGCCGGGGTGTCCTCGGCGACCTCGAGGCGCTTCGCCTCGGTGGCGGTCAGCCGCGCGATGGTGACGACCTGCCGGGCGGATTCGAGCCGGACCCCGAAGACGCGGCCGAGGACGTCGTAGAGCGAGTCGTCGCGTCCCAGCACGTCGAGCAGGGTGGGGAAGCGCGCGGCGGCGAGGTTGGTCCGTTCCAGGGCCATCGGGATCCCGTCGGCCGTGCGGATCCGCTCGATGTAGTGGGTCGGCTCGCCGGGAGCGATGTCGAGGTTGGCGGCGACCGTGCGGGTGGCCGGGCGGGTGCGGCCACGGTAGCTCTTGGCGCCCGGCGTCATGCCGCGGATCCGCATGTCCTCGCTGAAGGAGCGGAAGATCTCCGAGTGGGTCAGGGTCGGGTGCTGCACGAAGGTGCCGCGTCCGGGCACCCGGCGCACCATCCCCTTGCTCTCCAACGCGTCGATGGCGCCCCGGACGGTCATCCGGGCCACCGCGAAGCGCTCGGCGAGGACCCGTTCGGAGGGGAGGAGCGCGCCGTCTCGGGAGTCCAGGACCAGGGCGGTGAGCACGTCGGTGATGTGCTTGCCCTTGCCGCGGTTCTGCTCCGCCAGCAACGATTCGAGCGTTCCGTCGCTCGGCTCGTGTCGCGTCCGTGGCACGACTCGGTTCTCCCTTCCCCGCTGTTGACGCCATCGTACGGGCAGTTCGTGGTTCCCAGGGGGAGGCCGACTACCCGTTGACCGCCGGTCTATACCAGTATTACAGTCGAGCTCCCCGCCGGTCCGACGGGGTGGTCGCGACGACGATCGGAGACGTGATGACCAGGAAATACGGTGTGTGGGGAGCGGCGGCGGTGCTCACCGTCAGCCTCGCCGCGTGCGCGCCCGGCAGCGGGGACGGCGGCGACGCCGTCAACCTGAAGGTCTGGGGATGGCGGCAGGAGGACGTCGCCGCGTACAACAAGATCTTCCAGATCTACGAGGACGCCCACCCCGGCGTGACAGTGGAGTACGTCCCCTACAAGAACACCGAGTACGACACCATCCTCAAGACCGGGCTGACCGACGCCAACGGCCCGGACGTGGCGCAGCTGCGCTCCTACGGCCTGCTCCAGCCGCTGGTCGCCGCCGGTGGCCTGGTGCCCCTCGACGACGTCAAGGAGTTGGGCGGCTTCCCGGAACCGGTCCTCGACGGCGCCCGGGGCGAGAGCGACGAGAAGGTCTACGGCGTCCCGTTCGCCCTCCAGACCCTGCACGTGATCTACAACCAGAAGCTCTTCGAGGACAACGGCATCACCGCCCCCACCACCTGGGCGGACATGATCGCGGCGTTCGACAAGCTGAAGAGCGCCAAGGTCATCCCGCTGGCGAGCACGGTCACCGACACCTGGATGCTGCCGATCCAGCACGAGATCTTCGGGGCCACCACGTACGGCGGCCCCGACTACCTCGACAAGATGCTCACCGGCGGGGCGAAGTTCACCGACGGGCCCTGGGTGAAGTCGCTCGAGACCTGGAAGAGCACCGACAAGTACTGGGCGCCGCAGTCGTCCGGGATGAGCTACGCCGACGCGCAGGCGCTCTTCACCGCCGGCCGGGCCGCGATGTTCCCCGGCGGCATCTGGGAGCTCGCCGTGTTCCAGAAGGCCAACCCCGACCTGAAGATGGGCATCTTCAACGTGCCGCCCGCCCCCGGGGCGCCGGTCGACAAGACCCTCGTCCCCGGCTACGTCGACGGGTCGTTCGGGGTTTCGGCGAAGTCCGCCAAGCGCGAGGCGGCGCTGGACCTGGTGCGGTGGATGGCGTCGGAGGAGTTCGGCCGGGCGTACTCCGACGAGCTGCGGCAGATCTCGGCGGTGCCCGGCGTCCAGCCGAAGGACGACCTCCTGGCCCAGGCGTTGCGGACGTACCAGGAGAACCCGAGCCCGTACGTCACCTACGCGTACTTCTCCGGTGGAACGCCGACCGCGTGGGACCTCGCCTCGGCGGCGTTCTCCGACTACCTGCTCGGGCGACGCACCGCCGCCGACGCGGCCGGACACATCCAGCGGGGGGTCGACCAGTGGTTCCGGCCCAGGAACTGACCGTCCGTCCCACCCGGCGGCGTCGCCGCCAGGTGGGACGGACCGCGCCGGGGTGGATCGCGGCGTTCTGCCTGCCGGCCTTCGTCCTCTACGGGCTCTTCCTCGTGGTGCCCCTGCTCACCGCCTTCTACTACGGCTTCTTCCGCTGGGAGGGCACCCGCCAGGGGGAGTTCGTCGGGATCGGCAACTACCAGGAGATCCTCACCCGCTATCCGCTCAGCGACCAGATCTCCGCCGCGCTCGGGCACAACGTGCTCTTCTTCGTCGGCACCATGGCCATCCAGAACACCGTCGGGTTGGGCCTGGCCGTGCTCCTGCACCGCAGCCCCCGGGGGAAGCGGTTGTTCCAGACCCTCTTCTCGCTGCCCTACCTGATCAGTCCGCTGATCGTCGGCTACATCTGGTCGCTCCTGCTCAGCCCCACCTTCGGTCCGATCAACGTCGCGCTCAGGGGGGTCGGCCTGGACTCGTGGGCACGTCCGTGGCTCGGCGAGCCGGACACCGCGCTGCCGGTGCTGATCCTGGTCAACGCCTGGCAGTGGGTCGGCGGGCCGATGCTCATCTTCGGCGCCGCCCTGGCCGGTGTCCCGCGCGAGCTGGAGGAGGCCGCCGCCATGGACGGCGCGTCGGCCACCCGGACCTTCTGGAGCGTCCGGTTCCCGCTGCTGATGCCGGCGGTCGGGGTGATCACCGTGCTGACCTTCATCGGCTGCTTCAACATCTTCGACCTCGTCTACGCGCTGGGCGGATCCGACGGCGGACCCGGCGGCGCCATGGACGTGCTGGGCCTGCTCTACTACCGGACCGCCTTCCAGGGCGGCAGCAACGCGATCGGAGAGTCCTCGGCGTTGGCCATGCTCATCTTCGTGCTCATCTTCGGGATCTCCGTCGCCCTGGAGCGGGTGCTCCGTCGCCGGGAGGTCACGTGAGCGCCCTGCTGACCACCCCCCGTCGCACGCCGCCGGCCACCGGCGGCTCTCCACGCCCGGGGGCCACCCGCCCCCGGTCGCTGACCCGGAGCATCGGCGTCCAGGTCGTGCTCTGGACGTACGCGGCAGTCGCCTTCGGTCCGCTGCTGCTGGTGCTGATCGGCTCGTTCCGGTCCAACGCGGACATCCTCCGCGCGCCGGTCGGGCTGCCCAGCTCGTTCGACGTCAGCAACTACACCCGTGCCTGGGAGACCGCGTCGATCTCGACGTACTTCCTCAACTCCCTGGCTGTCACGGCCGCCTCGGTGGTGCTGTGCGTAAGCGTGTCGGCGCTGGCCGCCTACGCCCTGTCCCGGTGGCGGTTCCGGGGGCGCGCCCTGCTGGCGGCGTTCTTCCTGTCGGGACTGATGATCCCGGCGAAGCTCGGCCTGCTGCCGGTGTTCTACATGTTCCAGTCGATGAACCTGATCGACAGCCGGATCGGGCTGGTGCTGCTCTACGCGGCCAGCGGCGTCCCGTTCTCCGTCTTCGTGATCATGGGCTTCATGCGGGGGCTCCCCGGGGAACTGGAGGAGGCCGCGCGGATCGACGGCGCGCACGAGGGACGCCTGTTCGTGTCGATCGTGCTGCCCCTGATGCGTCCGGCGCTCGCGGTGGTGACCGTCTTCCAGTTCGCGCCGACCTGGAACGACTTCTTCTATCCGCTGGTGCTGCTGCGCAGCAGCGAGAAGTACACCATCCCGGTCGGGCTGACCCGCTTCTTCGGCGAGTTCGCCGCCGATCGCGGCACCCTGTTCGCCGGGCTCGTGATCGCGCTGGTCCCGTTGGCCGTGGTGTTCGCGCTGGCCACCCGGCAGATCGTCGCCGGCCTGACCGCCGGGATGTCGAAATGACCGTGACGATCACCATCGACGGCGGGAAGTCGCAGCTCAGGATGCTGCTGCGCACGCCCACGGGCCGTCAGCTCGGGGTCGGGCCCGGCTTCTCCTACCGGCCCCACGAGGACGGCGTCGACCGGATCCTGGCCGCCGTCCGCGACGCCGCGGCCACCATCGCCCTTCCCGAGCGGGTGGCGGGTGTGGTCGCCGGTCTGACCGGCGTACCGGGCGAGGACGCCGAGCGCCGACGCCTCGCCCACGCCCTCACCGGGCTCCTCGGCGGCCCGGCCGTGGTCGTCGAGGACAGCGTCCTCGCCCACGCCGGTGCCCTCGGCGGTGCCGGCGTGGTCCTGTGCGTCGGCACCGGGACGACGGTCCTGGCGGTGGCCGCCGACGGCGTCCACGCCAGGCTGGACGGCTGGGGCCCGCATCTCGGCGACCGGGGCAGCGCGTACGCCGTCGGGCTGGCCGGGATGCGCGCCGCCACCGCCGCGTACGACCGCACCGGCCCGGGAACCGAGCTGGCCGACCGCCTCGTCGCGGCGCTCGGTGGCCGCGACCTGGCGGCGCTCCAGCGCTACTACCGGGATCCGGATCTCGTCCCCCGGACCGCCGCCTTCGCCGTCGACGTCCTCGACGCCGCCGACCGGGCCGACCCGGTGGCCGGCCGGATCTGCGCCGGTGCGGCGACCGACCTCGCGGACGCGGCGCAGGCGGCGACCGCGCGGCTCGGTCTCGACGGGGCGGAGCGCCGGGTGTCGTACAGCGGACGGCTCCTGGCTGCGGGGAACGTCCTGCACCGGGCGTTGTCGGCGGAACTCGCCGCCCGGGGGCTGCCGCTGGTCGCTCCCCGGGCGGAACCGCTCGACGGCGGGCCCACGCTGCTGGACGGCACCGGGCCCTACGCCCGCCTGCTGGCAGACCAGAGTCCGGGCGGTGTCGCATGAGGGTCGGACACGGGACGGCGTGTCTCGCGGTCGTGCCCGGCGAACCGATGGGTGGGTACGTCGACCGCTCGCAGGGGGTCCAGGACGTGCTCGACCCGCTCGAGGTGCACGTGGTGACCTTCGCTGACGACGGTCACCGGTTCGCGCTGGTGGTGGTGGACCTGATCTGTGTGAACACCGACGTCGTCGAGCGGACCCGGGCCGCCCTGCGGGACGTCGGGGTGTCGTCCTGCTGGGTCGCGGCCACGCACACCCACGCGAGCCCGGAGGCGGGTTGCGCCCCCGGCGGCGGGGTCACCCCACCGCACGTCGGCGACCGGCTCGTGGCCGCGTCGCTCGCGGCCGCGCGCGGGGCCGTGGCGGCCGAGCGGGCAGCCCGGCTGACCGCCACCCGCACCCTGGTCTCCGGACTCGCGGGTCGCCGCAACGTCGTGGACCCGCCACCGATGGACATTCCGGTCGACACGATCACGGTCACCGTGGGTACGGACGTGGTCGGCCTGATCGTGGTCTCCCCGGTCCACCCGACCATCCTCCCCGCCGCCAACAACCACGTGAGCGCGGACCTGACCGGAGGGATCCGTCGGGCCCTGTCCGCGCCCGACCGGTGGGTGGTCGTCGCCACCGGCGCCGCCGGCGACATCAGTACCCGGCACACCCGCCAGGGGCACGGACCACCCGAGGTGGACCGGCTCGGCGCCCGGGTGGCCGACCGGTTCGTGCCACCGCCGGCACCCGTCGGTGGCGGTCCGGCCGCCCCGGTGCGCCCGCCGGTCTCGCGGAGCGTGCGCCTGCGGCCCAAACAGCCGGCGGAACTCGACGCGTCCGCGCGCCCGATTCCCCAGGTCCGGAACGAGCGCATCCGCCGGGTCCTGCACCAGGGGCTGCGGATCGCGCGGGAACAGGCCGCCCGCCAGCGCAGCGAACCGTACGAGGTCGAGATCGCGGCGGTCGACCTCGACGGTGTGACGGTCGTCGGCGTGCCCGGCGAACTGTTCCTGGAGCTGGGGGAGGCGATCCGGACCCGGGCGGGTGGCGTCGTGGTCCTCGGCTACACGAACGGCTACCTCGGCTACCTGCCCGCCCGCGACACCCCGCCCTGCTACGAAACCTTCGCCAGTCCGGTCAGCGCCGGCAGCGGCGAGATCGTCGTCGAAACCGCCGTCGAGGCGGCCCGCGAGGCCGCCCGCGACCGTCGTTCCAGGAGGAACCGTGCCTGAACCTACCTACGCCGCCATCGCGCGGACCGCGCTCGACCAGATCCTCGCCACCCAGCTCACGGCGATCGAGTCGGCGGCCACGCTCGTCGCCGACTCGATCGCCGCCGGTGGTGTGCTCCAGGCTTTCGGGACCGGCCACTCGCGGATCGTCACCCTCGAACTCGCGGCGCGTGCCGGTGGCCTCGCCCCGGTCAGCATGCTGGCGGTCAAGGACCTCGTGATGTTCGGCGGCGCCGACCCGGGGCCGATCCTGGACCCGACGTACGAGCGGGAGTCCGGCCTGGCCGAGCGGATCTACGCGCTCGCCGCGCCCGCCGCGCACGACCCCTTCCTGATTGTCTCCAACTCCGGCATCAACGCCGCCGTGGTCGAGATGGCGACGCTGGCCCGGGACCGGGGACACCCGATCATCGCCGTCACCTCGCTCACCCACACCCGGTCGGCCGGGGCACGGGCGACCGGCGGACCGCACCTGGCCGACCTGGCGGACGTGGTGATCGACAACCTCGCTCCGGCCGGGGACGCGGCGCTGGAGATCAGCCCGGGAATCCGGATCGGGGCGCTGTCGTCGCTCACCGGGGTCTTCGTCGCCCAGATGCTCACCGAGCTGGTCTGCCGCCGGCTCCTGGACCGGGGTCTCGACCTGCCGGTCTACATCTCGGCGAACCTCGCCCAGGGCGACGCGCACAACGCGGCCCTCCAGGAGCGGTACCGCGAGCGGGTCCGTCCGATCGAACCGTGACTCCTCGGCCCCGCCGCCGGAGCCCCGGGTCCGTCAGTCGGTGCGGACCGGGGCGGCCGGGATGACGTCCCGCCGGTCGACGGCGGTGACGTCGTCCGGCGGTCGCGGGCTCCGGTCGTCGTCGGCGAGGCGCGGGCTCGGGTCCTCGTCGGGGGGCTCCGGCGGGGAGATCCAGGTGACCAGCACGACCGAGATGATCATGAGGAGGAACCAGGAGGCGAGCTTCGCCGGGGAGACGGGTTGCCAACCGTCCAACTGGCCGGGGTAGAGCCAGGCGTTCGACCAGGTGGCGATGTTCTCCGCGAGCCAGATGAAGAACGCGACGAGGAGGAAGGCCAGCAGGAGCGGCATGCGCCACCGGAGCCGGAAGACGCGGAACTGCATGACACAACGCCCGAACACCAGCACGACGAGTGCGACGAGGACCCAGCGGGCGTCCCAGACGTAGTGGTTGGTGAAGAAGTTGACGTAGATGGCGACGGCCAGGACGGCCGTCGCCCACCGCTTCGGGTAGCGGACGAAACGCAGGTCGAACAGCCGGTGGACCCGGACCATGTAGGAGCCCACCGCGGCGTACATGAAACCGGTGAAGAGGGGCACCGCGCCGACCCGCAGGACGCCGTCGGGCGCGTAGGACCACGAGCCGACGTCGGTCTTGAACAGCTCCATGGCGGTGCCCACGAGGTGGAACAGGAGCACGACCCGCAGCTCGCGCAGGGTCTCCAGGCGTCCGGCCACCATCACGACCTGGATGGCGACCGCGGCGACGGTCAACGCGTCGTTGCGGGCGAGCGCCGCGTCCTCCGGATACCACAGGTGCGCCGCCATGATGACCGCGAGCATCGCCCCGCCGAACACGCACGCCCAGGCCTGCTTGAGTCCGAAGGCCAGGAACTCGGTCAGCCAGGCGAGCGGCCCGCGCCGGGGCAGCCGGGCCAGGACCGCGCGGACGCGGGCGTCGATCGCCCGTTCGCCGGAGGTCAGGTCGGTCGATTTGGAAGGGGTGCGCACCGCCCAGACGCTATCGGGCCGGCGCGGCCCACCGGGCCGTCACCCGGTGGGCCGCGCGTGGGGCGCTCAGAAGGCGGTCGCCACCGAGCCCTTGTAGCGCTCGCCGATGAACGTCTTCACCTCGGCGGAGTGCAACAGCTCCTCCAGCTTCCGTACCCGGGGGTCGCTGTCGCCGCCGTCGCGGACCACCAGCAGGTTCGCGTACGGGTTGCCGTCCCCCTTCTCCAGTGCGAGCGCGTCGGTGGCCGGGGTGAGGCCGGCGTCGATGGCGTAGTTGCCGTTGATCACCGCTGCGGCGGTGTCGTCGAGGCTGCGGGGCAGCTGCGCCGCCTCCAGCTCCCGGAACTCCAACTGCTTCGGGTTGTCGACGATGTCGCGGGTGGTGGCCTTCACCCCGGCGCCCTCCCGGAGTGTGATCACACCGTTCTCCGCGAGCAGGTTGAGCGCCCGGCCCGAGTTGGACGGGTCGTTCGGGAGGGCGACCACGCCCTTGGCCGGCAGGTCGGTGAGGCTGTCGACCTTCTTCGAGTACACCCCGAGCGGCTCGATGTGCACCGGCTTGAGGGCGGTGAAGCGGTAACCCTTGGCGGCCTTCTCCTCGTCCAGGTACGGGACGTGCTGGAAGTAGTTCGCGTCGAGTTGCCCGTCGGCGAGCGCCCGGTTCGGCTGCACGTAGTCGGTGAACTCCACGATCTCCAGTTCCAGCCCGGCCTTCTCCGCCAGGTTGTCCTTGACGTAGGTGAGGATCTCGCCGTGCGGCACCGGGCTGACGCCGACCTTGAGCGCGGCGTCGGTGGGTGTCGAGGTGCCGGTGTCGTCCGTGCCGGAGCCGCAGGCGGTGAGGGCCAGGACGAGGGTGGCGATGATCAGCGAGGGCAGTCTGCGTCGCACGGTGGTGCCTTTCTCCCTGTCGTCCAGGGCGGTCGACGTGGGTGACTATCGGTGGGACAGGTGCCGGGCGAGCCGGTCACCGAGCATCTGGACGGCCTGCACGAGCACGATCAGCAGCACGACGGTGCCGATCATCACGTCGTCCTCGAACCGCTGGTAGCCGTAGCGCAGGGCGAGGTCGCCGAGGCCCCCGCCGCCGACCACGCCCGCCATCGCGGAGTACCCGACGAGCGCGACGACCGTGATGGTCAGCCCGGCCACCAGGCCGGGCCTGGCCTCGCGGAGCAGGACCTTGACGATGATCTGCCAGCGGGAGGCGCCCATCGCCCGGGCCGCGTTCACCACGTCGTGGCCCACCTCCCGGATCGAGGTCTCGACGATCCGGGCGTAGAACGGGATGGCGCTGACGGTCAGCGGGACGATGGCGGCGGTGGTGCCGATGGTGGTGCCGGTGACGGCCCGGGTGAACGGGATGATCGCCACCAGCAGGATGATGAAGGGCAGGGACCGGCCGACGTTGACGACGAGGCCGAGCAGGGCGTTCACCGCCGGGGCCGCCAGCAGGTTGCCCCGGTCGGTGAGGACCAGCAGGACACCGACCAGCAGCCCGCCGATCCCGGAGAGCAGGGTGGCGACGCCGACCATGTAGGCGGTCTCGGTGAGGCCCTGCCGGAGCAGGTCCACCAGGTCCGGGGCGATCATCGGGCGGCCTCCACGGTCAGTCCGGCCCCGCGCAGGTCGTGCAGCGCGCCGGCCAGTCCGGGCGCGGCCTCGGGGAGCGCGAGGCGCAGCCGGCCCGCCCGGGTGGCGGCGAGCTGCTCGACGGCGCCGGCCACGATCCGGACGTCCAGGTCGTGCCGGCGGGCGAGGGTGGCGACGACGTCGTCGCCGGCCCGCCCGGTCAGCGTCACGTCGACGAGGACGTGGTCGGGCATGGTCGGCACCGGGCCCAGCGGGAAGAGGTCCCGGGCGAGCTGCGAGTCGGGACGGTTGACCAGGTCGGCCACCGGCCCGGACTCGACGAACCGGCCGTCCCGCATGACCGCCACCGCGTCGCAGAGCCGTTTGACCACGTCCATCTCGTGGGTGATCAGCAGGATGGTCAGGCCGAGCCGCCTGGTGAGGTCGCGCAGGAGGGTGAGGA
This sequence comes from Micromonospora echinospora, assembly GCF_900091495.1. NCBI lineage: Bacteria > Bacillati > Actinomycetota > Actinomycetes > Micromonosporales > Micromonosporaceae > Micromonospora > Micromonospora echinospora. The sequence continues at coordinate 5,873,025 of NZ_LT607413.1, forward strand.
TGGCTCCGGTGGTGTCCGGGTCGAGCGCCGAGGTCGCCTCGTCCGACAGGAGCAGTCGGGGGCGGCTGGCGAGGGCCCGGGCGATACCGACCCGTTGCTTCTGCCCGCCGGAGAGCTGGGCGGGGTACGCGTCCGCGCGGTCGGTGAGATCGACCAGGTCGAGCAGCTCCTCGACGCGGGCGGCCCGCTTCCGGCGGGGCACGCCCATCACCTCCAGCGCGAAGCTCACGTTGCCGGCGGCCGTACGGGAGTGCAGCAGGGCGAAGTGCTGGTGGATCATGCCGATGTCCTGCCGGGCGCGCCGGAGGTGGCGCTCCGGCAGCCCGGTCAGTTCCACCCCGGCGACGGTCACCCGGCCCTCGTCGGGGCGTTCCAGCAGGTTGACGCAGCGCAGCAGGGTACTCTTGCCCGCGCCGCTGCGGCCGACGACGCCGAACACCTGGCCCTCGGCGACGGTGAGGTCGACGCCGTCCACGGCGGTGACCGGGCCGCCCCGGGTGGGGAAGGTCTTCCGCAGACCTTCGATGCGAATCACGGTGGTGTTCCTCGTCAATCCAACGGGGTCAGGGGTGCTGCCGGGGTCGCCGGACCGGTGGGGATCGGGTCGCCCGGGGAGCCCGGAGCGAATAGGCGATCTTCCCTACCTGACAAGTAGGGTACTCGGTGACCTGGGAAGACCCGCAGGCTGCGCCCCCGAACGTGAGGCGGAACACGCCGCGCCAGGAACACCGACCCGACCTGCCGACCGGGGCCGGGCGGGAACGCCCCGGCCCCCGAACGTGGGGCCGTCGCCGCACCGTGTCCGGCGGACCGCGGCCGTTCGCCGTCGGCCGGCGCGATGTGCCATCGTCGCGGCATGACAGTGCATCCCACGCCCTGGCGGCGGCCCGGTCCGTCGCCCGAGCAACGGCGCACCGACGTCCTGGTCGGCGTGGCCGTGGCGGCGGTCGCGCTGCTCAACCTCACCCTGGCCAACAGCGCCGGCCAGTTCGTCCTCGGCCCGCCGCCCGCCTGGCCGGAGCAGGTGTTCTGGACGCTGGCCTGCACGGTGCCGCTGGTCGTGCGCCGGCGCTGGCCGGTCGCCGTCGCGATCGTGATCTCCGTGGCGTTCATCGCGGCCCAGTTCCGCCAGTCGCCCGAGCAGCAGGTCTCCAACGGAGCGCTCTACGCGGCCGTGTACACGGTCGGCGCCTGGAGCGCCGACCGCGGGTGGGCCCGCCGGGTGCGGATCGGCATCATCGCCGCGATGTTCGGCTGGCTCGCCCTCTCCGTCGCGCTGACCGTGGCCGACATCCCACCGGACGCGTTCTCCGACGCGAACGGCCCACTGGAGCCGCTGCTCGCGGTCCTGGTCAACAGCGTGCTGATCAACGTGTTCTTCTTCGGCTTCGCGTACCTCTTCGGCGACACCGCGTGGACGTCGGCCCGCCGGCAGCACCAGCTGGAGGTGCAGGCCGACCAGCTCCGCCGGTCGCAGGCCGACGCCGCCCAGGTCGCGGTCATGGGGGAGCGGGTACGCATCGCGCGTGAGCTGCACGACGTGGTGGCGCACCACGTGTCGGTGATGGGTGTGCAGGCCTCGGCGACCCGGCGGGTGATGGACAAGGACCCGGACAAGGCGCGCACCGCGCTGGCAGCGGTCGAGCAGAGCGCCCGGACGGCCGTCGACGAGCTGCGCCGGATGCTCAACCTGCTGCGCGCCAGCGGCTCGGACGAGCGGCCGGGCGGTGTGGGGATCGACCGGATCGAGGAACTCGTGACCAACGCCCGGGACGCCGGTCTCGACGCCCGGTTCGGCGTGTACGGTCAGCCGGTGCCACTCCCGGAGTCCCTCTCGCAGGCGGCGTACCGGATCGTCCAGGAGGCCATCACCAACACGCTGAAGCACGCGAGCGCCACGGAGGTCGACGTGCGGATCCGCTACCACGCCACCGAACTGGAGATCGACGTGGCCGACAACGGGCGCGGCGCGCCGCCGGGGGCCACCGCCGGCGTCGGGCTCGGCCTCATCGGCATGCGGGAGCGGGTCACCGCCCACGACGGCGCGCTGACGGCCGACTCGCGGCCCGGCGGCGGGTTCCGCGTCCGGGCCCGGTTCCCCCTGGTGCGGGTGCCGGCGTGAGCGCGATCCGGGTGCTGCTCGCCGACGACCACCACCTGGTGCGGACCGGGTTCCGGGTCATCCTGGAGGCGGAGGACGACATCGAGGTGGTCGGTGAGGCCTCCGACGGTCGGCAGGCGGTCGACCTGGCCGCCCGCCAGCGGCCCGACGTGGTGCTGATGGACGTCGAGATGCCCGGCACGGACGGGCTGGAAGCGACCCGGCGGATCGTCGCGGCCGACACCGGACCCGCCGTGCTGATCCTCACCACGTTCGACCGGGACGACTACCTGTTCGCCGCCCTCCAGGCCGGCGCCAGCGGCTTCCTGCTCAAGAACGGCACGCCGGAGGCGCTGATCGACGCGGTGCGCGTGGTGGCCCGGGGCGACGCGCTGCTCGCGCCCGAGATCACCCGCCGGGTCATCGCCACGTTCGCCCGGCCGGGCGCGCCGACCGGCGGCCGGGCCGACGGCGCCCGCCTGTCCGAGCTGACCCCGCGCGAGCACGAGGTGCTGGTGCTGCTGGCCGGCGGGGCCACCAACGCGGAGATCGCGACCGCCCTGTTCCTCGGCGAGGCGACCGTGAAGACCCACGTCAGTCGGGTGCTGGCCAAACTCGGGCTGCGTGACCGGACGCAGGCGGTCGTGTACGCGTACGAACACGGGGTCGTCACCCCCGGAGCCTGATCATCCGTCGCGCGACGGACCCCGACGGTCGATCGTGCGACGGAGGCTGCCGGGGGCGATCCTGCCTACCGTCGTGGATATGACTTCGCTTCTGCATCTCGAGGCGGTGAACCGCGACTTCGGCGACCGGCGGGTGCTGCGGGACGTCACCTTCGACGTGGCACCGGGCCGCCTGACCGGGTTCGTGGGCGCCAACGGCGCGGGGAAGACCACCACGATGCGCATCATCCTGGGCGCACTCGCCGCCGACTCCGGCACGGTGACCTGGGGCGGCGCGCCACTGACCCGCGACGTCCGGCGCCGCTTCGGCTACATGCCGGAGGAACGCGGGCTCTACCCGAAGATGTCCGTCCGCGAGCAGTTGGTCTACCTGGGCCGGCTGCACGGCCTCGGCGCGGACGCGGTCGCAAGCAACGTCGACGCCCTGCTCACCCGCCTCGGTCTCGGCGAACGGGCCGACGACACGCTGGAGAAGCTGTCGCTGGGCAACCAGCAGCGGGCGCAGATCGCCGCCGCCCTGGTGCACGAGCCGGACCTGCTGGTGCTGGACGAGCCGTTCTCCGGTCTCGACCCGCTGGCCGTCGACACGGTGCTGACGGTGCTGCGCGAGTACACCGAGCGCGGCGTCGCGGTGCTGTTCTCCAGCCACCAGCTGGAACTGGTCGAGCGGCTCTGCGACGACCTGGTCATCATCGCCGACGGCGTGGTGCGGGCCGCCGGTGGACGCGAGCGCCTGCGCCAGACGTACGCCCTGCCCCGGTACGAGATCCGGGTCGACGGCGACGCCGGCTGGCTGCGCGACCAGCCGGGGGTGACCGTGGTCGACCTGGACGGCGCGCACGCCGTCTTCGACCTGGCCGACGGCGTCGACGACCAGTCGGTGCTGCGCGCGGCGCTCGACCGGGGACCGGTGCGCGCGTTCCGTCCCCTCACCCCGTCCCTGGCCGAGATCTTCCGGGAGGTCACGCGATGACCACGTTCGACGCCGTCCGCATCGTCGCGGCCCGGGAGATCCGGGTCAAGCTGCGGGACAAGACGTTCATCTGGAGCACCGTCGTCTTCCTGCTGATCGCGGTGGCCGCGACGGTCCTGCCGGGCATGTTGGGCGGCGGTCCGTCGTCGGTGGCCGTGGTCCAGGGCGCGACCGCCACGGCCCTGTCCGACGCGGGACTCGACGTCCGTACGGTCGGCGACGACGCGGAGGCCGAGCGGCTGGTGCGTGACGGCGACGTGGACGCGGCGGTGGTCGCCGGCCCCCGGGTGCTGGCCATGGACGACGAGCCGTCGGAGGTGGTCGACGCGCTCAGCGTCCGCCCGGCCGTCGAACTGCTCGACCCGAACGCGGTCGACCCGGCGCTCGCCTTCCTCATCCCGTACGCGTTCGCGTTCGTCTTCTTCATCACCTCGCTGACGTTCGGGTTGCAGATCGCGCAGAGCGTCACCGAGGAGAAGCAGACCCGGATCGTGGAGATCCTGGTCGCGGCGGTGCCGGTCCGGGCGTTGCTGGCCGGCAAGGTGGCCGGCGGGACCCTCCTCGCCTTCGGGCAGATCGCGCTGATCGCCCTCGTCGCGTACGTCGGGGCGTCGATCGCCGGCGCGCCGGGCGACGTGCTGTCGCTGCTCGGCCCGGCGATCGGCTGGTTCCTGCCGTTCTTCGTGGTCGGGTTCGTGATGCTGGCCGCGTTGTGGGCCGCCGTCGGCGCGCTCGTGAGCCGGCAGGAGGACATCGGCGGCGCGTCCACGCCCATGCAGATGGTGGTGATGCTGCCGTTCTTCGCGGTGGTGTTCCTCCAGGACAACCCGACCGTCATGACGATCCTGTCGTACCTGCCGGTGTCCTCGCCGATCGCGATGCCGGTGCGGCTGTTCACCGGCGACGCGGCCGGCTGGGAGCCGTTCCTGTCGTTGGCGATCCTCGCGGTCACCGCGGTGGCGATGGTGTTCGTCGGCGCCCGCATCTACGAGGGGTCGCTGCTGAAGACCGGTGGCCGGATCCAGTTCGCGGCGGCGTGGCGCGACCGGGAGGCCACCCGCCTGGCCGACTGAGCCACGTGCCGGACCGCCGGGGCGCTCCCCGGCGGTCCGGGCGCGACCCGGTCAGCCGGCGGTGACCGGGTCGCGGCGGCGCAGCAGGTAGGTGTCCATGATCCAGCCCTTGCGCTCGCGGGCCGCCCGACGGGTCTCGACGATCTCCGGTGCCACCTCGGCCAGCGGTCCGGCGACCAGGATCTCGTCGGCCGTGCCGAGGTACGCCCCCCAGTAGATGTCGAGGTCCTCGCCGACGTGCCGGGTAAAGGTGCAGTTGGCGTCGAGCATCACCACGATGTCGTCCACGTCCGGCGGCAGCCCGTCGGCGATCCGGCGGCCGGTGGTCACCAGGAACGGCCGACCGACCCGGTTGAGCCCGATCCGGTGCCGGGCGGCCAGCGTGGACACGCTGCTCACCCCCGGCACGACGACGTGGTCGACGTCGAGCTTCCCCCGCGCCTCGATCTCCTCGACCACCGCGAGGGTGCTGTCGTAGAGGGCCGGATCGCCCCAGACCAGGAACGCGCCGGTGCCGCCGTCGGCGAGGTGCTCGGCCATCGCCGCCTCCAGCAGGTCGGCCCGGTCCCGCCGCCAGTCGTCCACCGCCCGGACGTACCCCTCGGCGGTGCGGTCCCGGTCCGGGTCGCGGACCTCCACCACCCGGTGGTCGTCCCGGGCGAAACGACGCATCAGCTCCTGCCGCAGGGCGATCAGGTCGTGCTTCTCCGCGCCCTTGTCGAGGACGAAGAAGACATCCGTCCGGCCCAGGGCCTCCGCCGCGGCCAGGGTGAGCTGGCCCGGGTCACCCGCGCCGATACCGATGATCAGGATTGTCCGCACGGCGCTCAGTGTGCCCCAGGCAGGCGACGCTTCGCCGCCCGGTCCCGGTCCGGGGAGTAGAGGTAGCTGTCCGGGAACGCGTCGGCGGCCAGCACCCGACCGACGATGATCACGGCGGTCCGGCGTACCCCGGCCTGCTCGACCTTCTCGGCGATGTCGGTCAGGGTGCCGCGCAGGATCACCTCGTTCGGGCGGCTGGCGTTGGCCACCACCGCGACCGGGCAGTCCGCGCCGTAGTGCACGGCGAGCTGGGCGGCCAGCTCCCGGGTCCGGGCGACCGCCAGGTGCAGCACCAGGGTGGCCCGGCTGCGGCCGAGTTCGGCGAGGTCCTCCCCGGGCGGCATCGGCGTGGACCGGGCCTGGGTGCGGGTGAGGATCACCGTCTGACCGACCGTCGGCACGGTCAGCTCCCGGCCCAGCGACGCCGCCGCGGCGGCGTACGACGGCACGCCGGGCACGATCTCGTACGGCACACCGGCCGCGTCGAGCCGGCGGACCTGCTCGGCCACGGCGCTGAACACGGCCGGGTCACCGGAGCAGAGGCGGGCGACGTCCTCCCCGGCGGCGTGCGCCGAGGTCATCTGCGCGACGATCTCGTCGAGGGTCAGGTCGGCGGTGTCGACCAGCCGCGCCCCGGGCGGGCAGACGGCGAGCAACTCGTCCGGGACCAGGCTGCCCGCGTAGAGGCAGACCCGGGCGCGGGCCAGGATCCGCTGCCCCCGGACGGTGATCAGGTCGGCGGCGCCCGGTCCGGCGCCGATGAAGTACACGGTCACGGCCGTACCACCGCCCACTGCACCAGGGGCCGGGCCGGTTTCCAGCCGGTGAACCCACCCAGCGGCGCGGCCCGGTCCACCGCCAGACGGGTCAGGTCGCCGCCGAGCCGGGCGGCCCGTTCGCCGAGCTCCCGCTCACCCTCCAGGGTGACCGCGTGCGCGACCAGCCGGCCGCCGGGGCGCAGCGCGTCCCACACGACGTCGAAGAGCCCCGGCGCGCTGAGTCCACCACCGACGAAGACCGCGTCCGGGGTGGGCAGGTCGGCCAGCGCCTCCGGCGCCCGGCCCTGCACCACCCGCAGGTGCGGCACGCCGAGCGTGCGGGCGTTAGCGGTGATCCGCGCGACCCGTTCCGGCCGCCCCTCCACCGCGATCGCCGCCGACGCCGGGTCGGCCCGCAGCCACTCGATGCCGATGCTGCCGCAGCCGGCGCCGACGTCCCAGAGCAGCTCACCACCGGTGGGGGCGAGACGGGACAGGGCCAGCGCGCGGGCCTCCCGCTTGGTCAACGCCCCGTCGTGGTCGAACGCGTCGTCGGGCAGCCCCGGCACCGTCGACAGGGGCCGCGTGCCGTCGGCGGCGACCACCCGGACGGCGACCACGTTGAGCGGGTCGCCGGGGGCTGCCGTCCACTTGCCGGCCGTGCCGTCGACGCGCTGCTCCCGGTCCGCGCCGAGCGCGGCCAGGACGGTCAGTTCGCTGGGGCCGTACCCGGCGTCGGTCAGCGTCCGGGCCAGGGCGGCGGGGGTGTGCGCGTCGTTGCTGAGCACCAGCAGCAGCCGGCCGGGGACCAGGTCACGGCGGACCCGGTCCAGGTCCCGCGCGACGGCGCTGTGCACGGTGACCCGCTCCACCGGCCAGCCCATCCGGGCACAGGCCAGCGAGATCGCCGACGGGTGCGGCACGGTGCGCACCCGGTCCGGTCCGAGCAGCCCCACCAGGCGGGTGCCGATGCCATACCACATCGGGTCACCGCTGGCCAGGACGCAGATCCGCCGGTCGGCGTGGGCGGCGAGCAGGCCGGGCAGGGCGGGCAGCAGCGGCGTCGGCCAGGGCACCCGCTCGGCCCGGACCGACTCGGGGAGCAGGTCGAGGTGGCGTCGGCCGCCGACGACGACCTGGGCGTCCGTCACCGCCCGCCGGCCGGCCGCGCCGAGGCCGGTCCAGCCGTCGGCGCCGACGCCGACCACGGTGACCGGGTCCAGGGTTGTCGAGAGGCTCACGCGGCGAACGGTAGCCGAGGATGATCGGCACCTGTCGTGGCGGGGGTGGATGTGACATCATCTGCGGCGACGGCACGGTGAGGAACACCGGTGGGTCGGCCCGGAGGGTCGGCGAATCCGGGGCGGTCCCGCCACTGTGATCCGTCCGGCGGGGTCGCCGGGCGGAGAGCCAGACACTCGCCTCGCCGTCTCGTGCCGCCGGCGGAGACTCCTTGCGGTGGCGCGGTCGTTGACCGGTCGCGGGCGAGGAGACCCGTGCGAGGTGAAAGGTGCTGACCGTGCGGTCGTACCCGTTCTCCGCCGTCGTCGGAATGGACGACATGGCGTTGGCCCTCAGTCTCTGCGCCGTCTCGCCCGGGATCGGCGGGGTGCTGGTGCGGGGCGAGAAAGGCACCGCCAAGTCCACCGCGGTCCGGGCGTTGACCGCGCTGCTGCCCCCGGTGGAGGTGGTGGCGGGCTGCCGGTTCTCCTGCGACCCGGCGGCGGCCGACCCGCGCTGCCCGGACGGCCCGCACCCCGAGCCGGTGGCCGCGCAGGTGCGGCCCGCCCGGCTGGTGGAGCTGCCGGTGGGGGCCAGCGAGGACCGGGTCCTCGGCGCGCTGCACCTGGAACGCGCGCTCAGCGAGGGCGTCACCGCCTACGACCCGGGCCTGCTGGCCGGCGCGCACCGGGGCCTGCTCTACGTCGACGAGGTCAACCTGCTGCACGACCACCTGGTCGACGTGCTGCTCGACGCGGCGGCGATGGGCCGCGCCACGGTGGAGCGGGAGGGCGTGTCGGTGACGCACGCCGCCCGGTTCGTCCTGGTCGGCACGATGAACCCCGAGGAGGGGGAGCTGCGTCCGCAGCTGCTGGACCGGTTCGGCCTGACCGTCGAGGTCGCGGCCAGCCGGGACCCCCAGGTGCGGGCCGAGGTGATGCGGCGGCGGCTGGCGTACGAGGCCGACCCGGACGCCTTCGCCGCCCGGTACGCCGACGCCGACGCCGCCCTCGGCGAGCGGGTCGCCGAGGCGCGGGCGCTGCTGCCGAAGGTCGAACTCGACGACGACACCGTGCTGCGCATCGCCGCGCTCTGCGCCGCCGCCCAGGTCGACGGGATGCGCGCCGACCTGGTCATCGCCCGGACCGCGATGGCGCACGCCGCCTGGTGTGGACGCACCGACGTGCAGGTGGGCGACGTGCGGGTGGCGGCGCGATTGGCGCTGCCGCACCGGCGCCGTCGTAACCCGTTCGACCCGCCCCAGCAGGACGAGGCCGAACTCGAACGCGCGCTGCACGAGGCGGGCCTGGACGAGCCGCCCCCACCGCCGGAGGACCCGGAACCGCCGGAGGGCCCCGACGGGCCGGGCGGACCGGACGACCCGGACGGCCCCGAGGATCCCGGTGGTCCCGGGGGAGCGGGCCCGGACGACTCCACCACCGGCGACGAGACCCCACCGGACGGCCAGCGCACCGGCGGCGAGCCGTCCCCGTCCGGCTCCGGCCCGGCCGCCGACACGCCGCCGACGCCGGCCGGTGCCCCGTACCGGGCCCGGCTGTTGACCGTGGCCGGCACCGGAGCCGGCACCGCCGGGCGTCGCTCCGCCGCCGTCACCTCCGTCGGCCGGACCGTCGGCACGGTACGCCCCAACGGTCCCGCCTCCGGCCGCCCGCACCTGGTGGCGACGCTGCGCGCTGCCGCGCCCCACCAGCGGGCCCGGGGGCGGCGCGGCCCCGGCGTCCTGGTCCGGCCCGGGGACGTCCGCCTGCCGGTCCGGCAGGGCCGGGAGAGCAACCTGATCCTGTTCTGCGTGGACGCCTCCGGCTCGATGGGGGCGCGGCAGCGCATCGGCGCGGTCAAGGCCGCCGTGCTCTCCCTCCTCCTCGACGCCTACCAGCGGCGCGACAAGGTGGGCCTGGTCACCTTCCGGGCGACCGACGCGGAACTGACCCTGCCCCCCACGTCCAGCGTGGACGTGGCCGCGGCCCGCCTGGAGGCCCTGCCGACCGGCGGGCGGACCCCGCTGGCGGAGGGGCTGCTGCGCGCCCGCGAGGTGCTGCGCGTCGAGGCGATCCGGGACCCGCGCCGCCGGCCGCTGCTCGTCGTGGTCACCGACGGGCGGGCCACCGCCGGCCCGGAGGCCCTGTCGCGCGCCATGCGCAGCGCCCGGCTGCTCGCCGCCGACGGCGTACCGGCCGTGGTGGTCGACTGCGAGCAGGGCCGCATCCGGATGCGGCTGGCCGCCGAACTCGCCGCGACCCTGGCCGGTGAACATCTGCCGCTGTCCGACGTCGCCGCGCCCACCCTCACCCAGGCGGTGCGCTCCCGCACCGCCACCCGACACGGAAGCGGGGCAGCCTGATGCCACAGGGCCAACCGGTCGCCGTCCCCGACGACGGTCTCACCACCCGGCAGCGGCGCAACCGGCCGTTGCTGATCGTCCACACCGGTGCGATGAAGGGCAAGTCGACCGCCGCGTTCGGGCTGGCCCTGCGCGGCTGGAACCAGGGCTGGTCGATCGCCGTGTTCCAGTTCGTCAAGAGCGCCAAGTGGACGGTGGGGGAGGAGAACGCCCTCACCACCCTCGGCCGGGTGCACGAGGAGACCGGCCAGGGCGGTCCGGTGTCCTGGTACAAGATGGGCGCCGGCTGGAGCTGGAGCCGCACCCAGGGCACCGAAGCCGACCACGCCGCCCAGGCCGCCGAGGGCTGGGCGGAGATCAAGCGCCGGATCGCCGCCGACGAGCACGACCTGTACGTGCTCGATGAGTTCACCTACCCGATGAAGTGGGGCTGGGTCGACGTCGACGACGTGGTGGCCACCCTCGCGGAGCGTCCCGGCCGGCAGCACGTCGTGATCACCGGCCGCGACGCGGACCCGCGACTGGTCGCCGCCGCCGACCTGGTGACCGAGATGACCAAGATCAAGCACCCGATGGACTCGGGTCAGAAGGGCCAGCGGGGGATCGAATGGTGACCGCGCCGCCCCGGATCCTGGTCGCCGCCCCGGCTTCCGGACAGGGCAAGACCACCGTCGCCACCGGCCTGATGGCGGCCCTGCGGCAGCGTGGCCTGACGGTCAGCGGCCACAAGGTCGGCCCGGACTACATCGACCCCAGCTACCACGAACTCGCCACCGGCCGCCGGGGCCGCAACCTCGACCCGTTCCTCCAGGGCGAACAGCGCATCGTGCCGCTCCTGCTGCACGGCGCGACCGTGGGCACGCCCGCCGACGTCGCGGTCATCGAGGGCGTGATGGGCCTGCTCGACGGGGCCGTCGGCCGCGCCGGCTTCGCCTCCACCGCCCACGTCGCCCGACTCACCCGCACCCCGGTGCTGCTGGTCGTCGACGTCTCCGGCACGTCCCGCAGCATCGCCGCGCTGGTGCACGGCTTCGCCACCTTCGACCCGCAGCTCACCGTCGCCGGGGTGATCCTGAACAAGGTGGGCTCCGCCACCCACGAGGCGGAGATCCGCGAGGCGCTGGTCTCCACCGGCGTGCCGGTGCTCGGCGCGCTGCGCCGGGACGCCGCCCTGGACACCCCCAGCCGACACCTCGGGCTGGTGCCGGTCGCCGAACGGGCCGCCGCGGCCCGCCGTACCGTGGACGCGCTTGCCGCCCACGTCGCCGCCGGGGTCGACCTCGACGCGGTGCTCGCCGTCGCCCGCCGCGCGCCCGCCCTGACCGGCCCGGCCTGGGACCCGGTCGCCGAACTCGGCGGGTTCACCGCCGACGCGACCGTCGCGGTCGCGTCGGGCGCGGCGTTCACCTTCCGGTACGCCGAGACCGACGAACTGCTCTCCGCCGCCGGCCTGCGCCTGGCGACCGTCGACCCGCTGCGCGACGAGGCGCTGCCCGCCGACTGCGCCGGGCTCTACCTGGGCGGCGGCTTCCCCGAGGTGTACGCCGCCGACCTCTCCGCCAACCAGCCGATGCGCGCGGCGGTGGCGGCCGGCGCCGCCGCCGGCCTGCCCGTGGTGGCCGAGTGCGCCGGCCTGCTCTACCTCGCCCGGGAACTCGACGGCGCGCCCATGACCGGGGTGCTCGACGCCACCGCCCGGATGACCGACCGGCTCGTCCTCGGCTACCGGGAGGCCCGCGCGGTCACCGCCGGCGTGCTCACCGACGCCGACGACCTGGTCACCGGGCACGAGTTCCACCGCACCCGGGTCGACCCGGTCGGCGAGCCGGCGCACGCCTGGCGGTTCCGGCCCCGCCCGTCGGTCGCCCACGGCACCACCAGCCATGCGGTGGACGGCTTCGTCACCGGCTCCGACGGCAGTGTGCACGCCTCCTACCTGCACGTGCACTGGGCCGGTCACCCCCGGTTGGCCGCCCGGTTCGCCGCCGCCGCGCACCGGCACCGCACCGGCACGTCGATCCCCGTGCCGCGCCACCCCTTGGAGGACACCGTGGTCCCGGTGCCCACGTCGGACGTGCCCGCGTCCACCCCGGACGCCCCGGCCACCGGCCGGGTGACCCTGGTCGGCGCCGGCCCCGGCGACCCCGACCTGATGACCCGACGCGGACTCGACCGCCTCGCCGAGGCCGACGTCGTGGTCGCCGACCGGCTCGTGCCGCACGCGCTGCTGCGCGAACTGCGGACCGGCGTGCGGGTGATCGACGTGTCCAAGGTGCCCCGCGGCGCGTTCGTCCCGCAGGAGCGGATCAACGAGATCCTCGTCGAGGAGGCCCGCGCCGGCCACCAGGTGGTCCGGCTCAAGGGCGGCGACTCGTTCGTCTTCGGCCGGGGCATGGAGGAGGTCCAGGCCTGCCAGGCGGCGGGCGTCCCGGTCGAGGTGGTGCCCGGCATCTCCAGCTCGATCTCCGTACCGGAGCTGGCCGGGGTGCCGGTCACCCACCGGGGACTGACGCAGGGCTTCACCGTCGTCTCCGCCCACCTGCCCCCGGGCGATCCGGGCAGCACCGTCGACTGGGCCGGGGTGGCCCGCGCCAACACCACGATCGTGCTGCTGATGGCGGTGCAGACCCTGCCCGACGTCACCGCCGCGCTGATCGGCCACGGCATGGACCCGGCGACCCCGGCGGCCAGCATCGAGAACGGCGGCACGCCGGCGCAGCGGGTGCTCACCGGCCGACTGGACGAGATCGCCGAGGTCGCCGCCGCGCACCGGCTGCGCCCACCCGCCATCACGGTGATCGGCGAAGTCGCCGCGTTCGCTCACACCGCCCACCCGGCACCGGCGGCCACCGGCTGACCCGTTCGTGCAGACAGGGGGCACCGGGTCGATCCCGGTATCGCCCATGCAGGCCGAAGGCCACTTCCGATCGAGGAGGTGGCCTTTCTGCTGCTCGTGCAGCAGTACGTCGGTGGCCGAGGGAATCGTCGAGCCGTTTGCGGGCGTCCCGGGTCACGGTGGACGACACCGGATGTAGATCTCTATCTGGTCGCCGACCTATGAAAAGCATCTCAGCTGCTCGACCATTCGAGCGTCTGATGACGAGTGCCGGGGCTGGGCTTCTGGCCCTGCCCCGGCGCCTTTCGGAGGGCTACATGAAGTGCGTCGAGCCGATAACTTGATCTGTCGTTGGACCAGGAAGGGGGCGATCAGATCCCGTTTTGGCGAACGCCGCATTTTTCGACACCGCTCTGGGGAAGGCGCTCGGGGTGGCGCGCAACGAGTAGTTCTCCGTCTATGTGCTCGGCGCAGGCGGGCTATCCGCAGCCGGCCGACACTCTCTGCTACCCTCCGATCACAAATATCCGAGGTTGGCTGTCAGTGGGAGTGCGGATGGAAGCATCGGGGAACAGCCCCCACCGAGGGCTAGCAGGTGACAGGGCTTTTAGGGCCTATGTCGCTGGCCAAGCGGTGTCGAGCTTCGGGACGTTCATGGAATACACCGCGCTCTACTGGCTGGTCAACCGAGTGGCGGAAGGAAACGCTCTAGTCCTGTCCCTCGTGGCGGCGGTCCAGTTCGTGCCCATGCTGGTGTTGAGCCGACCGGTTGGGCGGGCGGTCGGTCGGATGTCACGTCACCGCACGCTCCTTATCACCCAGTTTGCTCAGATGGCGGTGTCAGTCCTGCTTGCGGTGCCGTTGCTCATCTTCGGCTGGGCTAGTGTCTGGTGGATCGGCGCGACGGCCTTGCTGCTCGGGTGTGTCCACGTGGTCGATTCTCCAGCGCGACAAATGTTCATGAAGGATCTCGTCGGTATTGAGCGGTTGCGTCGTGCGGTTGGCACCTACTCCACGGCCGTAGGCGGGGCCCGTATCGTCGGCCCGGCTGCGGCCGGATTCCTGATTGCCGGCATCGGCGAGGGGTGGGTGTTTCTCCTCAACGCCGTGTCGTACCTGGCGGTGGTCTTCTCTCTGAATTACGTGCGACGCGTGCGTGGCGATTCGATCGGTGGCGCGACGGTCACCGGCCAAAGATCCAGCGGCGGGGCGCGGCTCACCCGGATCCCCCAGGCGATCCGTCCAGCGCTTCTGCTCACCTTGCTGCTTGGCGGTTTCGCCTACCAGTTCCAGATCACCGGCCCGTTGATGGTTGTCACGGTTTTGCATGACGACTCCGTTACCTACGGGTTGATCGGCATGTGCACTGCAGTAGGTGCGATCGTTGGTAGCGTCGTCTCGGCCCGGCGTTCCGCACCCACCACCGGCGAGTACGTGACCTGGTCAACTGCGTTTGGAGTTATGGCTCTGTTCGCCGCGATGGCCACTAATTCCGTCTGGTTTGGTGCCGCGATGGCCGGCGTTGGAATGGCGCTTTCCCTTTTCACCACGACCGTCGTCGTTTTCATCCAACACCGCGCCACTGACAGCGAGCAGGGACCGGCGCTGGCTGCCTATAACGCTGCGTATATGGGGTTCATCCCTCCCGGGGCCGTCGTCGTGGGTGCTATCGCCGAATACCTTGGTGTCCGCTGGGGCATCGCGCTGCCGTCAGTCGCGCTCCTGGTGGCCGCCGGATACGCGGCGATCAAGCTCCGGACAACGCCGACCACCCGACCTGAGGAAGATGCGGAAGCGAGCACCGATCTGCTCGCCCGTAATGTCCACGAAGCATTATGATCTCTGATCCGATTCTCACCCATTCGTCGAAGACAAGGGCACCTGGACTACTGGGCGCGTACTCCGATCCTGCCCAGAGCTACCTGGCGGGATGCCACGGCCGACTTTTTCGGGGTGACGGATGTACTCGCGACCTTGACTGGCAGCGCTCTTCGGCCGCCTCATGTCCGGTTAGTTGAGGGAGGTCGGCCCGTCTCGGCGGAGCGCTTCACTGACGCGGTGCACATTGCCCACGGCATCATCACAGACGCCGTTGGCCCCGAGCGTCTGCTGTCTGAGTTCCGGCAGGGCGCTACGTTGATGCTTGACCTTCGGCCTTGTCATCACCGCCAACCACCGTCGACATCCTGACTTGCCGCGATCCGCTCGTCCCGAGGGTCACGAGTGTCCCCGGCTCGCGGCGCGGATGAACCGGCGGCGTCGGCTGATTCCGGTCCGGTCAGGCGGGGCCGGTGACCAGCGGGTCGTGGACCCGGCCGAGGAACAGTGGTACGCCGGTGAGCCGGTCGTGGACGACGTACAGGAATGGCCGGTTGACGAAGAACTGCGGCCCTTGCGGGATCGACGGCGGCCGGATGATGACGGCCGACGCGGCTGCGGCCTCGGTGCCCTTCTCGTCCACCGCGATGAACGTCTCGTGCGCCACGTCGTCGATGCGCAGGGCCGGTTCGGTGCTCATGGCGGTGAAGTCGGCCTGTGACGTGAATGCCGTGGGCATGCCGAGGCTGCCCAGTGCGGCACGCAGCTCGACTGGTAGGCGGAACGTCCACCGGGGCAGGCGCAGTTGGACGTCGGTGGTTCGGAACCCGGTCAGCAATGCGCCGAGCCATGTCGCATCGAGCTTCGCCTCGACCGCCGCGAGATCGTCCCGGGTCGGCATGACGATCGCCATGGCAAGCCCGTCGCCCGAGTACGGCACGTCGACCGCACGCCACCCGTCCCCTTCGAGGTACCCCATCCTGTCGAAGGGCCCACGCATGACCGGAACGTCCACAACGGTGCCGTCATCCCGGGTGAACGGCCCCGCCGCCGTGGCCGTCACGGTGAACGGGTACTTCCATGCCGCCCTGAGGTAGGTCGTGTTGGTCAGCATCAGGCTGGTGTCGGCGCTCACGACGCCGGACTTCAACAACTCCGGGATCTTCGCGTTGGTCCGATCGGACACCCAGGCGTTGATCTCCTGGCGGGCCACCTCCGGCGCGCCACGGAAGTCGACCGGGTGCGGCGCGGCACCGTAGTAGCCGGCCAGGGTGTCCCGGAACCCGGGCCGCAGGACCAGGTCGAGGCGTGTCCACAGGGCGTTGGCCGTGGTCAGCCGAGGCTGCTTGATTCCGTCACCGTCTTGGTACCGGCCAGTGAGCGTCTGGTCGACGGTGTTGAACCCGCTGTCGAGCGCGCTGGGCCGCGGATACGGCGCGTGGAGCACCGTGTCCATCTCGTCCGCCGTGGTCGCGCCGGCGCCCGCCCTGGTCATCGCGAGCGCGAGCCCGACCGAGTACGGCGCGCACACCACATTGCCGCCTGCGCGGGACGACGCCAGAGTGCGGTAGAGGTCGGCTGTGAAGCCGCGTACGGCGGCCGCGGCGGCCTGCATCGTGGCGGGGTCGGGGGGTATGCGTACCGTATCCGTCGACGGCGCGCCGGGCCGACGGGGATGACCTGGGGCGGCGGTAAGGGCAGCGGCCGCGAGTGGCACCGACCGCAGAATTGATCGACGCGAGACCATGTGGCGACGGTAGGGCAAGCCCGGTGACGGCCGCCAGGCACAGGTTCCCCTTTAATCGGTATCCGACAATGTGTGTCATGCAGCCGTCCGCCCAGTTGACCGCGCTGGCCGACGCGATCTCCGCCGATCTGGCGATTCCCGGCCGGTGAACGGCCACAGGTGGATGACCAACTGGGTGGCGGCGGCTTCGAGGGTTTCGCCGGCTTCGTATTCGGTGACGGCGGTGGTGCGGGTTTCCTGGGTGTCGTGCAGGACGTAGAGCATCGTGACCCGGGCGGGGTCGGCTCGTTCCATGTCGTCGCTCATCTCCCCGTCGCCGCCCGCGACGTTCTCCGCACCGCCGAAGCACTTCGGCAGGCGAAGTGCCACCCCACCCGGCCGAGACGACACCGGGCGTCTGACCCCAGATTCCGATCACGACGGTCCCGAGCTGGCCGTTCGGACGACGCCGGTCCGATCTAGAGGCCCTCTGGCCGGAAGCCCCCGGCCAGAGCGGCCTCGCGCAGTTCTCTGCGCTGCCGACTGGCGACGAGGACCTCCGTGACGACCAGGCTGACACAGATGGCCGCCAGCAGGCCGAGCGCCACCACCGCCGACAGCTGGCCGGCGGCCGGGACGAGCGCCACGAGCAGCGCTGCGGTGATGAGTCGCGGCAAGACGACCCGTTTGAGCAGGCGGGTGATCCGCAGTTGGAAGCCGACGTGGGAGAGCAGGAACAGGGCTGCTCCACCGTAGAGGGCGTAGGAGGCCAGGCCCTCCAGCTGCACGGGCGAACGGACCAGTTCGTTGGCCTTGATGATCTCCACTACCTTGTGCAGTCCGACGGCGAACAGCATGATGCCGGCGATCATCGGCAGATGCAGGTAGCTGTAGGCGTCGCGGGCGTAGGCGACCCGGCGCTGGACGGGGTTCTGGATCAGCGTCCGTTCGGCGGCGATCGCGACGACGTCGAAGTATGTCCAGCCCAGTGCGGCGGCGGTGACGATGGCGAAGACGAGGGCCGCGATGAGCGATCCCGTCATCGGCACGCTGCTGCTGGTCAGGCCAACCGCGATGAGCGTCTCGCCCAGGGCGACGAGCACGATGAGGCCGTGCCGCTCCGCCCAGTGCCGGGCCGAGATGATGTGCCACCCCCACGACCGCATCACCAGCGCGCGGCCGTAGTCGATGATGACGGCGAGCACCCAGAGCCCGGTCTGGCTGGCCCTGACCAGCCACGGGTCGTCGAACAGTCGCTGCGGCACGACGGCGGCGGAGAGCAGGAGGACGGAAGCGACGAACAGCGGCGCGGCGATCACCAGGACGATGCGCGGTCTCGTGTCGGGAACGGCGTACCAACGCAGCGCCAGGTGCACCAGCCGAACGACCACGAAGCACGCCACGAACACCACCGGACCGGAGATTGCCGCGCCCCGGAGGTCGGTGAACGCCTGCCGGACCGCCACCGCCATCACCAGGGTGACCACCGTGACGAACAGCAGCGCGATCCGGATCAGCCCGACCCGGGTCTGGAGGCTGTTGCCCAACCAGGCATAGATGGACCACGTCGACCACAGCAGGGCCAGCGCGAGCATCCCGTTGAGCACACCGTGACCGGTGAAGTCGTCGTCCATCAACTCGACGACCTGGATGAATGCGAGGACGAACACCAGATCGAAGAAGAGTTCCACGCTGGTTACGCCGACGCCCTCGCGGAGCGGTCGAACGCCGCGCGGCGCTCGCGCCGGCCTGTCGTCGGATGTTCCGTCCTCCTCACCCACCACAGGGCAGATTGTGGCAGCGGGCCGTACCGAAGATGCTCGAATCACTGATCGTGGACGCGCGACCAGGGGCCCGTGGCGGGGGAGCTGACGTCGTGCCCGGGCGTGGCGGGATCAGGCGACGAGCAGGCGAAGGCCGAGCTCGGCGGCGTCGAGGTCGACGAGTTCGCGGTTGCGTTCCGCCCAGCGGCCCGAGGCGAGGTCGGTCCGGAGGTCGTGCACTGCCCGCTGCTCGGCCTCCGGACCGACCCTGGTCCAGACCGACACTCCGCGACGGACGTTCTCGTCGAGATACGCCTTGGGTCGCCGCCAGTAGGCCTCGAAGAAGCCGTCGACGCAGTCCCACGGGACGGGCACCGGCTCCGTGCGGGCCCCGATCGCGTCGGCCAGTTCGGTCAGCGAGGGTCGGCCGGCAACGAGGTCCGCGACCTCGGGCAGGTAGTCGCGCGTCAGCCAGAAGCGCCGGAGCCATCCGGCGTCACTGGTGTCGTGCGTGAACACCACCACGCGGCGGGCGACGCGCTGCATCTCGCGCAGACCCGCGATCAGGTCCGGCCAGTGGTGGACGGTCGCGAAGGCCATCGCCGCGTCGAAGGACTGGTCGTCGAACGGCAGGCGTTCGGCCGATCCCACCAGGCACGGCGGCGCTCCCGGAAGACGCTGCGACCGCATGAGCGCCGACGGTTCCACCGCGAGGACGTACCGGTCGGTGGGCTCGTAGGAGCCGGTGCCGGCCCCGACGTTCAACACCGTGCGCGCGTCGCCGAGCGCAGCCCAGACCCGTGCGGCGATACGCGGCTCGGTGCGCCGCGTCACGGTGTACGTCGCTCCGATGGTGTCGTACAGCTGCGCGCCGGACATGTCGCTGCCTCTCTGGCCGTCACGATCCCCGGATGCCCTGTCACGGGGGCACCGCTTCGTCACGTTAACCGTTGCACGATCGAGAAGCGACTATCCGTCGCTTTCCGCTGGTGCCGCGTTCCCTTTCGCTCGGGAATCGTCCAGCCCGCCCACCGGACCTCGGCGGTCAGGTGGCCGCGCGTTCCCGTGCGTCCGGCCAGGGTGCCATCTCGTCGAAGTCCTCGCCTTCCTCGGCCTTGACCCACCAGCCCGTGTCGTCGACGTAGTGTTCGAACCACGCCGCCAGGCTGGGGGAGTCGATCCACCAGGCCGCATCGGGATCCCCCGGATTGGGTTCGAACAGGAGAACGGTTCCCTGCTCGCTTCGGCAGTCGACACACGCGAACATGCCGCAACCCCAGGTCAGGATCGGCAGGACCCCTTCCGGCCAGGCCCACTCGGTGCCGGCGTACCGGGCCCGCGCCTGGAGGTAGCATTCGACCGCCTTCTCCGAGGTCGGGCCGTCCGTCAGGCTGAAGAGCTGTTCGCCGGGGCCGAAGCCACCGTTCGAGAAGTCCCGGTAGATCGTCGCGAGTAGGGGATGCAGCGGGAATCCCAGCCGCTCTTCCGCGCTGTCGATCAGGTCCGGGGACAGTGGGGCTGGCAGGCCGGCGGTGAGCGGTGTCGTCGGCTCGTCCTCGCGAGCCCGGTCGGCAATCCGCGCAAGAAGTTCGGTGTAGTTCGCCACAGGGAGCGATCATGCCGGAGGCGTACGTCATTTTCGCCTCGCCCTTCGTCGCTGCCGACGACCGACCGATCGACGGGCGCGCCCGCTGATCGTGCGCCACAACTCCATGATCGACGGGGTGGACGTCGCGGCCGGTCGACGATGCTGCCCGCCCCGCGTCACGCGGTCGTGCGGGCCAACCGCCACGCAGGACCAAAATAGGCTCGTCGTATTCGTCGTTGTGCCGGGGAGATAGCGTGCATGCCTGTGGATCGACTGACGATTGAGCAGCGGGTAGGCAAGCTTCTCAAGGGCGATGACGTCGACGACGAGGATGTACGACTCTTCCTGACACGTCTCATGCAGATTCAGGAAGCCCAGGGGCGGGATGCGACCAGAGCGATTTCCCGAGGAGTCGCCCTCGCGGCGGTGTTCGTCTTCCTTTCGCACAGCAAGATTCTCGAAGCTGAACTGCTGGGAATGAAGGTCAACGACATCTCACCGCTCCGGCTCGTCGTCCCGGTCGCCATGATGCTGATGGTGCTTCGCGCTGTCGCCATCATGCGCCTGTCCGCCTTCTACCGTCGGGTCTTCGAGGAGGTGGTCAGGCGGCATCTTCCGAACTGGTACGCGTCCGGCCTGTCTCCCTTGCTCACCCCCTGGAGGGGACCGATGCTGACCCATGCCAGCCGTACGCGACTCGATGCGACCGAGCATCCGGGTGTCGATCGCCTGCACCAGATGACCAGAATGGTGGACGCCTCGGCAAGCGTCGCTGCTCTCGTGTTGTTCCAGGTGTACGTCTTCGTCAGCCTGTTCCAGGATCCGAAGGTTCCGGCCGTCGCGACTGGTGTCTCTCTCGTTCTGTCGTCGGTTCTGCTGATTCTGGTGGCGGCCTACCTCTGGTTCGTGAAACGCAGTGGTCAGCATCGGGTCGATTCGGTGAGGGTGTGCGAGCGGCAGAACGTCTGATGCTCGGGTGGGTTCGACGCCCCGGGGTGCAGCCGGAGCAGTCGACCCAGGTCGTACGGATCCCGAACGGCTTGCGCCTCGACCTCCGGCACCCCGGGTCGGTGGCGACCTGTCACCGCCTGCCATCGGTGCCTCGCTGTGGTAGCAGGGGTCCCCTGTTCGGCAGAAAGCGGTAACAGGGGACCCCTGCTACCACCCGGGCCGGGCGGCCTAGCATCTGCCGGGGGTTTGCGGGCTCATTGCTGACTTCTGCAAGGGTGGTCAGGTGCATCGGGTGGCAGATGCGGGCGTTAGAGTGTCCCGGTGACGAGCTACCGGATCGGGGAGGCCGCCGAGCTGCTCGGCGTGAGCGCCGACACCGTTCGCCGTTGGGTCGACGGGGGACGGTTGCCGGCCGGGCGGGACACACACGGTCACCGGGTGATCGACGGGGTGGAGCTGGCCGCGTTCGTCCGGGCCCAGGCCGCCGAGCCCGACGACCGGTCGGAGTTCTCCTCGGCGCGCAACCGGTTGCGGGGCATCGTCACCGCCGTGACGAAGGACGCGGTGATGGCACAGGTCGACATCCAGGCCGGCCCGTTCCGGATCGTGTCGCTGATGAGCCGGGAGGCCGTCGACGAGTTGGACCTGCGGGTCGGCGCGGTGGCGGTCGCGGTGATCAAGTCGACCACGGTGGTGGTGGAACGCCCGTCGGTGGCGCGGGGGAGGGCGGGATCGTGAGGGTGCGCGGCATCCTGGCCGGCGTGGTCGCGTCGGCCGTGTTGGCCGGGTGTGGCGGCGGTGACCCCGCCGACGCGCCCGGGGAGACCGTCACCGTCTTCGCGGCGGCGTCCCTGACCGACGCGTTCACCACGATCGCCGGGGACTTCGAGGCCGACCGGCCGGGCACCCGGGTGCGCCTGACCTTCGCCGGCAGCTCGGCCCTGGCCACGCAGATCAACCAGGGGGCTCCGGCCGACGTGTTCGCCTCGGCGGCGCCCGCCCCGATGCGGACCGTCACCGACGCGGGCAACGGCGACGGCACGCCGGTCGTCTTCGCCCGCAACCAGTTGGTCATCGCGGTGCCGAAGGGCAACCCGGCCGGGGTCGCCGGGCTGGCCGACCTGACGAGACCCGGGACGAAGGTCGCGCTCTGCGCCGAGCAGGTGCCCTGCGGTGCGGCGGCGCGCACCGCGCTCGACGCCGCCGGGGTCGCGCTCACCCCGGTCACCCTGGAACAGGACGTCCGGGGCGCGCTGTCCAAGGTCACCCTCGGTGAGGTGGACGCCGCCCTGGTCTACCGCAGTGACGTCCGGGGCTCGGACGACGTGCAGGGCGTCGAGTTCCCCGAGTCGGCCCGCGCGGTCAACGACTATCCGATCGTCGTGCTCGCCGACGCCCCGAACCGCTCCGGGGCGCGCGCCTTCGTCGACCACGTACGGTCCGAGCGGGGCCGGACGGCACTCACCGCCGCCGGCCTGCAGTCCCCGTAGCGCCGATGCGGTTGCGTGCCCCCCGGGCCGTACGGTGGCAGGTGCCGGTCGGGCTGCTCGTGCCGGCCGCCCTCGGCCTGCTCCTGCTGGTGCTGCCGCTGGTCGGACTGTTGGTCCGGGCGCCCTGGTCGGACCTGCCGGGCCGGCTGACCGAGCCCGGCCTGCTCACCGCCCTGCGGCTCTCGCTGGTCTCGGCGACCCTGGCCACGCTGCTGTGCCTGCTGCTCGGTGTGCCGCTGGCCTGGTTGCTGGCCCGGGTCGAGTTCCCCGGCCGGCGGGTGGTCCGCGCCCTGGTCACCGTGCCGATGGTGTTGCCCCCGGTGGTGGGCGGGGTGGCGTTGCTGCTGGTCTTCGGCCGGCGGGGCCTGCTCGGCGGTTGGCTCGACGAGACGTTCGGCGTCACGCTGCCGTTCACCACCGCCGGGGTGGTGCTCGCCGAGGCGTTCGTGGCGATGCCCTTCCTGGTCGTCGCGGTGGAGGGGGCCCTGCGCGGCGCGGACCGCCGCTTCGAGGAGGCCGCCGCGACCCTGGGCGCCGGTCGCTGGAGTACCTTCACCCGGGTCACCCTGCCGCTGGTGGCGCCCGGGGTGACCGCTGGGGCGGTGCTCTGCTGGGCCCGTGCGCTCGGCGAGTTCGGCGCGACCATCACCTTCGCCGGCAACTTCCCGGGCACCACGCAGACCATGCCGTTGGCGGTCTACCTGGCGCTGGAGACCGACCTGGAGGCGGCGATCGTGCTGAGTCTGGTGCTGTTGGTCGTCTCGGTCACCATCCTCGCCGCGTTGCGCGACCGGTGGGCCGTCCGGTGAGCGGCGGCCTGGACGCCCACCTTGTCGTCGACCGGGGCGGGTTCCGTCTCGACGTGCGGTTGCGGGTCGCTTCCGGTGAGGTGGTCGCGCTGCTGGGCCCGAACGGGGCCGGCAAGACCACCGCCCTGCGGGCCCTTGCCGGGCTGCGACCGCTGACCGCCGGGCACGTCACCCTCGACGGCCGGGACCTCGACCGTCCCGCCGAGGGGTCGTGGACGCCGCCGGAGCGCCGCCGGGTCGGCGTGGTGTTCCAGGACTACCTGCTCTTTCCGCACCTCAGCGCGGAGGAGAACGTGGCGTTCGGGCCCCGCCGGCAGGGGCTCGACCGGCGGGCGGCCCGTGCCATGGCCCGGCAGTGGCTCGACCGGGTCGGTCTGGCCGGACACGCCGCCTGCCGGCCCCGGGAACTCTCCGGTGGGCAGGCGCAGCGGGTCGCGCTGGCCCGGGCGTTGGCGGTCCGGCCGGCGCTGCTGCTGCTCGACGAGCCGCTCGCCGCCCTCGACGCCCGGACCCGTCTGGACACCCGGACCGAACTCCAGCGGCACCTGGCCGCGCACCCGGGGCCGACCCTGCTGGTCACCCACGATCCGCTGGACGCCCTGGTGCTCGCCGACCGGCTGGTCGTCGTCGAGGCGGGGAGTGTGGTGCAGGAGGGTGACGCGGCCACCGTCACCGCCCGTCCCCGCACCGACTACGTCGCCCGGCTGGTCGGACTCAACCTGCATCGCGGGCACGCCGCCGGTAACCGGGTCCGGCTGCGCGAGGGACTGACGCTGACCACCGCCGACCGGGGCGACGGGGACGCCTTCGTCGCCTTCCCGCCGTCGGCGGTCGTGCTCCACCCCGAGCCGCCGGGGAAGGGCCGGGGCAACACCTGGGCGGCCAGCGTCGCCGACGTCGAGCGCCACGGCGACAACCTCCGGGTACGCCTGGCCGGTCCGCTCCCGGCGGCTGCCGACGTGCCCCCGTCCGCCGCCGCCCGGTTGCGCCTCACCGCCGGTGCGCCGGTCTGGGCTGCCGTCGAGCCGGCCGCGATCAGCGCCTACCCGGCGGCGGACACCTGACGTCCGGGGTCCGTCAACCGCAGGTTGACTTCGCTAGATCGTCAACCTATGGTTGACGTATGACGAATCCCGTCCAGATGAGCAACCAGGTACGCCTCGACGACCTGATCGAGGCGATCAAGCGCGTGCACCCCGACACCCTCGACCAGCTCTCCAGCGCAGTGGTGGCCGCCGACCACCTGGGCGAGGTCGCCGACCACCTGATCGGCCACTTCGTCGACCAGGCCCGCCGGTCGGGCGCCTCGTGGACCGAGATCGGCCGGAGCATGGGCGTCAGCAAGCAGGCCGCCCAGAAGCGGTTCGTCCCGAAGGGGGGCGAGACCCCGATGGACCCGAGCGAGGGCTTCAGCCGGTTCACCCCACGTGCCCGTAACGTCGTGATGGCCTCGCAGAATGAGGCTCGTGCCGCCGGCAATCCCCAGATCGGCCCGGAACACCTGGTCCTCGGACTGCTCGCCGAGCCGGACGCGGTGGCGGCCAGGGTGATCACCGCGCAGGGGGTCACCCCGGAGGCGGTCCGCGAGGCGGTGACCGCCGTGCTGCCGGCGGCGGTGCCCGAGGTGCCGGACCTGATCCCCTACAACGCCGATGGCAAGAAGACGCTGGAGTTGACCTTCCGGGAGGCGCTGCGGCTGGGGCACAACTACATCGGCACCGAGCACATCCTGCTGGCCCTCCTCGAACAGGAGGACGGCGACGGGGTGCTCACCCGCCTCGGGATCGACAAGGCGTCGGCGGAGGCCGGCATCGCGGCGGCCCTCGAAGCCGCCGTGCGGATCACCCCCGCCGAATGAGCGGCGGCGCGGGCGTCCCGGACCGGGACGCCCGCGCCGTCATGGGTCCACGCGCTGGGCCCATTACCCGCATCTGATGTCCCGGGGGAGGCGGCGGTCGGTTTTCCGTCACCTACGACGTCGCTGAGTGCGATCGTCCGAACACGAGGCTACGATGTGCGGACGTTCCCGCCGGAAGGGTCGTCCCCCGTTGCGCCGTGCCGCGATCACCTCCCCCTCGGCCCCGAGTCAGGGGCGTCACGCCCCGTCCGGTTCGACGGGGTGGATCCGCCTCGCCCGCGCGGCTGTCCTCGTCGTGACCGGGGTCGGCGCGGCCCTGCTCGCGGTCGCGATCTCCGCTGCCCCGGCTCGCGCGGAGACCGGCGAGGCTGGTGGAGAGCCCGGGCGCCTCGCCGAGGTGGTGACCCACGTTCGGCAGCTCGGGCGCGGCGAGATTCTCGCGGTGCCGTCCCGTGAACCCGCCGCCGCGCCGGCCGGGATTCCCCTGCGGGCCGGACGGCCCGCTGTCGACGACCGGAAGCGGCTTCCCGTGGCCCCGGCCCGATCGGCCCCGACGTCGCCGGCAATCGGGGAGACGCCACTGTCCCGCCGGTCGGACCGGGAGACCGGAACGCGGCCCCGGCCGGAGCCGGTCGTGCCCCGGATCGTCTCCCGGATCCTGCCGTCGCGCGCCGCGCCGCCGGCAGAGCCGCCGGTCGCGCCGGTCGACGGGCCGGTGCGGCCCCCCGTGTCCGCTCCGCCGGCCACCCCGGACGGAGCCGCACCCACGCCGGTGACCACCCGGCCCCGGCCCCCGGTTCCCGTCGCGCCACCCCGACCGGCGCCGGACGGCGGGCCGGCCGGTCCGGTGGACGGGCCCGCCGTGTCCGCGCCGGAACCCGCGTCGCCTCCCGGTCGGATCCCGCTGCCACCCCGACTGGTCGGGGTGCTGGACGGTGCGCTGCGGCCGATCCTCGATCTGCTCACCGACGTCCTCGGTGGGGTGCTCGCTCCGATCCTCGACCTGCCGGGTGGTGGCGGCGACCCGCCGCTCCCACCGGGATCGCCGCCGCCGGCCGCGCCGGTGCCGGCACCCGTGCCCGACGCGCCCGTGCCCGTGCCCGTGCCCGTGCCCGACAGTCCGACGGATGGTCCGCCGGTCACGGGTCCGCTCGTCCAGCCCCCCTGGGTCCACAATGGAGTATCGGGTCCGTCGGGTCCGGCGGGGAGCGGCGAGTCCTGGAGCCCGTTGTGGGTGCCCGGCTCCGGGTCCGGCCACCGGATGGTGCCGGCCGCGCCGACCCTGGACTCCGGCTCGGCGTCCGGCGACTCGTCCGATGTGCCGGTCGCGCCCGGCGACGACCGGGTCAGCGGTGACAGCGGCCCCCGGGCCGGCGCGTCCCTACCACCCGAGGCGTCCCACCCGGACCGTACCGTCCGGCACGCTCTCGCCGAGGTGCCGCCGGCACCTGCCCGGGGCCGATCTCCCACGGTGGCCGCCCGCCCCGGCTGAGTACGCCCTCCCGTCGTCCGCCCCGGCTCCCGGAGCCGTCCGGCCGACGACGGGTCGCGTGGGCTCCATTCGTCCGCTTCGGAAGCGGCGGAGCCCGAGGGCCGTACCCCTTTTTCCGCGTGCGTACCGGCCCCCGCCCCCCTGTTCCGGGAGTCGGTCGGGTGGCCGTCGCGACGCGTACCCGAGATCGGAGAGTGCGTGGTGATCCGCGTTGTCGTGGTGGAGGAGATGGGGCTGCTGCGCGGTGCGCTCTGTGCCGTGCTGTCCCACGAGGAGGACATGGAGGTGGTGGCGGCGGTCGCGGACGTCGGCGAGGTGCCCGCCGTGGTGCGGCGCACCACGCCGGACGTCGTCGTGCTCGATCTGCTGCCGGAGTCGCCCGAGTCGCCCGGCCTGGTCCGGACGATCGAGGAGATCGCCGGCCAGGCGCCCAAGGTGGCGGTCCTGGCGATGAGCTACCGGTGGAGTCCTTCCGTGCTGGAGGCGGCGGTGTCCGCCGGGGCGCGGGGGTTCATCGGCAAGGACGGGCCGCTGGAGGAGTTGGTTCGGATGATCCGGTCGCTCGCCGCCGGGGAGCGGGTCATCGACCCGACGGCGGCGGTGGCGGTGCTGAGCCCGCCGAAGAGTCCGTTCACCCCCCGGGAACTGGACGTGCTGCGTGCGGCTGCCGAGGGGTTGCCGCTCAAGGAGATCGCCCGCCGGCTCTTCCTGGCGCACGGGACGGTGCGGAATCATCTGTCGGCGATCCTGCGCAAGACCGGATCCCGTAACCGGATGGAGGCGATCCGCCGCGCCCAGCGCGAGGGCTGGCTCTAGCGGGGCCGGTGGTGGGGTCGGGCCGACTGACCCCGCCGCCGGGACTCCCTCGCGACCCCGTTGCGCCCGCCGCCGTGCGTGGTGGACCCGAACGGCGATGGCGTGTAGTCGTCGGTGGCATGTCCAGGCCGTTCAGTCCCGTGCAAAGGACTTTCCGGCCTCATCGGTCATCGTGGAACTCATCCGACTGGACAGCGGTACCGGCCGAACATCTGATTCGGTATTGTCCATTCGGGAGGGACGGGGGGCCGTACGGGGGAATCCGTCAAAGTCTCATTTTTCGCCACGGGTTTCGTCATGCCGATCGGACGTTACATCGGCGTGATGCGACGTTAACTTCCCATGCTTTCCGGCAATTCGGGAGGAAATTCGTGATCCGTACCATGCTTGCCCTCGACGGCACGCTGATCCGCGGTGCGTTGGCCCTGGTGCTCGCCGCCGAACAGGACATCAGCGTGGTGGCCGAGGTGGATCGGGGCGACGAGATCCAGCCCATGCTCTGGACGAAGCTGCCCGACGTGGCGGTGGTCGACCTCGACCTGATCGACGACGGCGGGGCCGGCACCGTCGGACCGTGCCCGATGCTGGTGCTGGCCGACCGGCGTCGGGTCCGGGGACTGCACCACGTGCTCGCCGGCGGGCGGACGGTCGGCGTTCTCGCCAACGACGTCTCACCTCACCGGGTGGTCGACGGTGTGCGCCGGCTCGCCCGGGGAGAGACGGTGGTCGACGCGGAGCTGGTGCTCGCCGCGCTCACCGCGACCAGCCCGCTCACCGGGCGGGAGACCGAGATCCTGGAGTTGACCGCGGCGGGGGCGACGGTCGCGGAGGTGGCCGGCTCACTGGGCCTCTCGCCGGGGACGGTACGCAACCACCTCGGCCGGATCGCCCGGAAGGCGGGCGCGCGTACCCGGGTGGAGGCGGTCCGTGTCGCCCAGGACGCCGGGTGGATCTGACGGGACGGCACCGGCCCGATCCGGCCGGTGCCCGGTCCCGGCCGGGGGCGTCCGGAACCAGGTCGGGACGCCGTTGGCGCGCTTCCCGTCAGGCGGGTCCGGTCCGCGCGGGTGAGCCGGCCGGCGGTGACGACGCCGGCAGGTCGTCCCAGTACCCGACCAGTTCCCGGTAGGTGGCGGACCGGGCGAGCAGCTCCCGGTGCTCACCGAGCACCGGGAGCTCCCCGTCCAGGACCAGCACCCGGTGCGCCCGCAGCGCGGACGTGATCCGGTGGGCGACCACGACCAGGGTGCCGGGCCGGCGGGCGAAGGCATCCTCGACCAGTGCCTCGGCGGCCGGATCCAGGTGGCAGGTCGCCTCGTCCAGGATGGCCAGTGGGGCGGGGGCAAGCCAGGCCCGCACCGCCGCGATCACCTGCCGCTCCCCGGCGGAGAGCGCCGTCGGCACCACCGGCGCGTCCAGCCCGCCCAGCCGGCCGGCCAGGGGCCGGGCACCCAGCGCGTCCAGTGCCGCCGTGAGGACCGCGTCGTCCGCGTCCGGACGCAGGTAGCGCAGGTTCGCCGCGAGCGAGCCGCTGAAGACGTACGCCTCCTGGGGCACCAGCACCCGCAACCGGGCGAGCCGGTCGGCGTCAACGGTGTCGACCGGCGCACCGGCGATCACCACCGAGCCCGCCTCGGGACGCACCAGACCGGAGACCAGGGCCGCCAGGGTGGACTTGCCCGCCCCGCTCGGTCCGACCACCGCGAGGTGCTCGCCGGGGGCGAGGGTGAGCGAGAAATCCGCGAGCACGGGGCGGGCGCGCGGGCCGTACCGGAAGGTCAGCCGGTGGACGTGCAACGCCGGGGTGCCGCCCGGCACGGGCGGGCGTGTCCCGTCCGCCGACCCCGGTGGCCGACGTCCGGTCACCGGGCCGTGTTCCGTGGTGAACACGTCGTTCCGCCCGGGGCCCGTGGCGGATGCCCCGTTCCGCGTCGCGCCGCCGTGCTGCGCCGGGACGGTTCCGGCGGGACCGGGCGGGCTGGTGCGCAGGATCCGCTCCAGGGCCACCACGTACCGCAGGCCGCCCCCGCCCACCCCCTGCACCAGGGCCCGCAGGGCCGGTTGCAGCCCCGTCGAGACGTAGACCAGCGCGCCGAGCACCGCCCCGGCGGTCACCCCCCGGTCCACCAGCCACGACGCGGCGAGCATCAGCACCGCCAACGGCGCCCACCCGCCCAGGCCGAGGCTGAGGCTGCGCAGGGCGGTCATCCGGGCGACGGTCCGCTCGGCGTCGGCCTGTGTCGCGATCCGCGCCGCGACTCCGGCGACCACCCGGTCCTGCGCGCCGCAGGCGAGCACGTCCCGGTGGCCGGCCAACGCGGTCGCCGCCGCCTCGCCGAGCGCCTCCCCGGCCCGCACGTAGCGGCGTTGGTGGGCGACCATCGCCGGCAGTCCGGCGACGAACACCACCAGCCCGGCCAGCAGGGGCACGGCGACCAGGCCGGCGACCAGCGGGGCCAGCGCGACCAGGCCGAGCAGCGCCGAGACAGCGGCGAAGAGGAAACCGCGCACCACCATCAGCAACCCGCCGAAGGCGTCCCGGACCACTTCGACCTGCTGGGTCAGCCGGGCCACCGCCGCGCTCTCCGACCCGATGCCGCCGGTGGTCGCCGCGCGCAGCGCGCTCCGCACCACCCGGTCGGCCAGTTCGTCGCGGAACGGCTCGACCACCGCCCCGAGCGCTCGGTACACCCCGCCGGTGGCTGCCGCGCCGACCAGCATCGCCACCGCCAGCACGCCGAGCCAGACCAGGCCGGTGCCGAACCGCCCGGCCAGGAACCCCTGGTCCACCGCCCGGGCGACCAGGAAACCGGAGAGCAGCGCCGGCACCGACTCGGCGGCCGACCAGCCGGCGAGCCGGCCGAGTTCCCGTCGTCGGGCCCGCAGCGCCCGGCCGGTCTCCCGGAGCACCCCGGCGGGCGGCTGTCGGGAACCTGTCGTCGGCGGGGCGTCGTCCCGGGCAGGGGAGTGGGTCACGGCGTGCCCTCCCCGGCCTGGAAGACCGCCCGGTAGGCCGGGTCCGACCAGAGGAGACGGTGTGGGGCGAGGGCCCGCAGCCGTCCGCCGTCGAGCCAGGCCACCAGGTCGGCCGCCGCCGCTGTCGCCGTCCGGTGGGTGACCACCAGGCGGGTACGCTCACCGGCCCGCCCGGCGATTGCCCGGGAGACCCGGTGCTCGGTGGCGGTGTCCAGGCTGGACGTCGCGTCGTCGAGGACGAGCAGCCGTTCGGCGGCGAGCGCGCGGGCCAGCCCCAGCCGCTGCGCCTCGCCTCCGGAGAGCGGCGCCCGGTGCAGCGGGGTGCGGAAGCCCTCCGGCAGGCGGCCCACGCAGTCGTCCACCGCCGCCGCGCGGGTCGCGGCGAGCACCGGGGGAGTGGCCGGGGCGTCCGGTGGTGGGACCGCGGCGTCGGCGGGCAACGCCAGCCCGACCGCCTCGTGCACGGTCGCGCCGACCAGGACCGGCCGCTCGAAGGCGTACCCCACCGCGCGGCGCAGCGTCGCCGGGTCGAGCCGGTGCAGCGGCACCCCGTCGAGCAGCACCTCACCGGCGTCCGGGTCGTGCAGCCGACCGGCCACCGCAGCGAGGGTGGACTTGCCCGACCCGGAGACGCCGACCACGGCGACCGTGCCACCGGCGGGCACGGTCAGGTCGACCCCGGAGAGGATCGGACGGCCGTCGTCGGCATGGACGGTGACCTCGCGCAACGTCAACTCACCCCACCCCCGGGGCAGGGACCGGTCGCCGACCGGGGCCACCGGAAGGGCCAGCGGTTCGGCGAGACGGTGCGCGCCGGCGCGGACCCGGACCAGGCGGTTGAGGGCGGCCACCGCCGCGCCGAGTCCCGCGCCGAGAGTCGCGTACCGGACGGCGGCCACCAGCTCGCCGGGGGTGAGCCAGCCGGCGGTCAGCCCGTACCCGCCGACGGCGATCACGGCCAGGGTCAGCAGCGGCGCCACAGCGGCGGTCCGGGCACCCGCGCGGGCCAGCAGCTCCCAGCTGCGGCGGCCGTGTTCGGCCAGCTCGGGCAGGGGTTCGAGGATCCGTTCCCGCTCCTGGTCGACGGTGCCGGCGGCGGCGACGGTGCGCGCCCCACCCGTCGACTCCAACAGTCGCCCGGCGATCGCGCCGAGGACCCGCTGGTAGGCGGTGATCACCGTGGAGGAATCGGTGACGAAGGCACGCAGCAGCACGGTCAGCAGGACCAACCCCGCGAACAGGGTCAGGCCGAGCGCCGGCGCCAACAGGGTGAGCGCGACGACGCTGCCCAGCGGGGGGATCACCGCGACCGCGCCGAGGACCACCGCGTTGCCGGCCTGCCCGGCGTCGGCGGCCTGGGCGACCAGCCGGGCGGTCAGGTCGCCCACCGGGTGCCGGCGCGCCTGCCGGACGTCCAGGCGGAACAGGTGGCGGGTCAGCTGGTCGCGCAGCCGGGCGGTGGCCCGGGCCGCACCGTACCCGGTGGCCAGGTCGCTGAGCGTGTCGGTGGCGATCAGCACCGCCACCAGGACACCGGCGACCAGCGGCCACCAGCGGGAGCCGTCGCCGAGCGCGGCGTCCACGGCGTGACCGAGAGCGGTGGGCAGGAACAGTTGGGCGGCGGCGCCGAGCAGCGCGACCCCGGCCAGGGCGATCGTCCAGCCACCGCCGTGCCGCACCGACCGGCGTACCAACCGGTCCCCGGGTGACCGCGTCCCCATTCGTCCTCCCGACACGCGTGTGCCCCGGGCGGGTACGTCTACCCGCCCGGGGCTCGCTTGGTGATTCGATCAGTCGCAGGACGTGACCGACAGCGAGCTGCCCTCGCAGAGGAGCAGGCTCAGCCCACTGGTGTCGCCGCCGCCGTGGGTGCGGTCGGCCTCCATGCCCTGAAGGTCCAGAAGCGTCATGTCAAATCACCTCCCCCCGAGGTCTCGGTCGTCAGGCTCGCCCCCGTTGGTGAGGGGAGTTCGGGTGCGCCGGCCAGCGGCGCGAGGAAGGGCAGCGTCAGCGGTTCGTCGTGCCGCGCCGCGCCCAGGGCGAACAGCACACCGGCGGTGCCGGTGGCGAGGTCCATCGAGAGCCGCAGCAGCTTCTCGCCGGGGAAGGCCACCCCGTCGGCGTACGGCATGGCGTGCCAGGCCAGCCGCCGCAGCTGCGCGTCGAGTTCCTGCCGCTGCTCGGGCGTGCGGGCGGTCGCCGCGAGGTAGGCGACGATTCCCGCCCGGCCCGCGAAGAGGCCGCTCTGCGCGTACATCGGGGACCGGGCCGCCTGGTACGCCGCAGCGCTCGCCCGGGCGAACCCGTCGTCGTGGCGGTGCGTCAGGTACTGGTCGATGGCCAGCCCCACACCGACGCCGCCCTGTCCGAGGTAGGGCATGGTCCGCCAGCCCTCGTTGACCTCAAGGGCGCCGTTCGGGCGTACCACGCACCGACGCAGGTCCTGGCGCAGGGCCGTGGCGGCGTGCTCCAGCAGCGTCGCGTCCCCGGTCAGCTCGTACAGGCGCACCAGCATCAGCGCCGGCCCGCTCCGACCGCGCAGCAGCCCGGCGTACGGGTGCACACCACCGCTGATGTCCGGTCCGGGGTCGTCGGCGAGCCGGTCGACCACCCGTTCGGCGGCCTGCCACGCGGCGTCGCGCAGCCCGGACTCCCCGGTGCGTCCGGCCAGGTCGGCCAGGTTGAGCGCCACTCCTGACAGGCCACTGAGCAGGCTGTGGTCCAGCCGGTCCCAGGGCTCCCGGAGGCAGATCTCGACCACGTCCAGCGCGTCCTGCCGGCGGCCTAGCCGCTCCAGCGCGTACGCGACCCCGTGCAGCCCGTCGTAGAAGCCGAGCCGGGTGCCGGAGACCGGGTTCTTCGCCCGCCGGACCAGCCACTCCTCGTGTTCCGGCCGGCGGCCCGCCCCGGTCTGCGCCAGGGTGTGCAGCACCCCGGCCGCGCCGTACGCGAGGTTGAGCCCGCCGCTGCGGAACTGCTCGATGTCACCGGGGAAGAGCCGGTCGTTCCGGTCCGGGGTGGCGCTGGCGAGGATCGCCCGGGCGAGCCGGTCCCGGACGGTCGGCCAGTCGTCGGCGGCCAGGTCCGGCACGGGCACGCCGGTCGGTACGGAGCCGGCGCCGGTCGCACCCGTCGCGTCGGACCCGGTCTCCGCGGCGAACGCGGCGGTGATCTCGTCGACCGCCGGGTCGAGGAAGGAGCGGGGGACCGGGAAGTTCTCGGCGATGACGTCGGCCAGGTGCGCGGCCTTCGCCGGGGAGAGCCGGACCAGCTGGGTCAACGGGAGGAACAGCGCCAGGCGGAGGCAGGCCAGGGCGTACCGGTCGGCGGCCTTGCCCCGGACGTGGCGGGGCGCGGCGAAACCCTGGTTACGCAGGCCCGGCCGGTGGCTGTCGTCCTCGGCGGCGGCGACCTCGAAGTCGATGAGGGCGATCCGGTCGTCCGGTCGCACCATGATGTTGGACATGTGCAGGTCGCCGTAGACCACGCCCCGGTCGTGGATCGCCTGCACGGCGGTCTCGACCTGGGTGTAGACGTCCCGCGCCCACCGGGTGTACGCCGCCAGCTTCTCCTCGGTGGCGTCGGCGACGACCAGCGGGTGCCGGTTGGCGAGCACCTTGTTCAGCGGGCGTCCCTCGACGAACTCCAGCGCGAGGAACCGGTGCTCGCCGAGGGTGAACTCGTCGTGCAGCCGGGGCAGCTGCGGCAGGTCGGCGAGCCGGCGCAGCATCGCCGCCTCCCGCTCCAGCCGGGCGACCGCGTCGGTTCCGTCGGAGTCCAGGCCGGCCAGGGGGCGGGCCTCCTTGAGCACCACCTGCGCGTCGTCGCGGGTGTCCCGCCCCACGTAGAGGCCGCCGCCGTTGGAGAAGTGGATGACCTTCTCGATCCGGTAGGGCACCTCGTTGGTGCTGGTCGCGCTCCGGGCGGCCAGGTGCGGGGCGAGGAAGTCGGGCAGGGTCACCCAGGACGGCACGTGGAAGACCGGGTCGCGCCGGTCCGGCACCAGGGTGCCGGTGTCGTCGGCGATCGCCGGGACGGTCTGCCCGTCCGGGGTGAGGCAGTAGCGGGCGGTGAATCCGCCGTAGCGGACGTACACCGGGCCGGTGCCGTAGCGCAGGTCGCTGAGGATGTACGGGCCGGTCTCGCCGACGAGCAGCTCGTCGAGCTCCTTGCAGGCCAGTTCCAGTTCCGCCTCGTCACGCGGGTAGATGGTGACGAACTTGCCGCTGGCGGCGCGGGGGGCGTACTTCGAGTTGCGCAGCAGGACGATGCGCGGGCTGCGGAGGAACTTGAACGCCAGGCCACGCGGCACGCAGTACGACCAGACCGCGTCGAGCACTCGCTCGGCGTTGTCGACACCGGCCGAGACGTGGATCTTCCAGCCCTGCGGGGGCAGCGAGCCGCCCTCCGGGGCGTAGTTCATCCAGTCGCTGGTGGCGTCGGAGGTCCAGCCGTCCGGGGTGGGACGCCCGGTCACGAAGGTGTGCCCGTCGGTGGCGTTGCCGAGGGAGTCGTAGAACAACCGGTCCGTGACACAGAAGCTGTCGTAGCGCTCGTCCACCGTCTGACCTCCTTCCGTGTCCCGGGCCGGTCCTCGTTTCCGGCGATGCAATGAGTCTCGTGGACGGGACAGTGTCGGTTCCAGTGCGCTTAGTCACGACGCCGGGTGCGCAGCGCACGGGTACTCATGACAAAAGTCAGACGACACCCGTGCGACACGCAGGAGCCGCCCGGCGCGGACGCCGGGCGGCTCGGATGGTCGGGGTGTCGTCGCAGGTCAGGTGACCCGTGGCGGCTCCACCGGGAGGTGTTCGTGTCCGCCGCGCGTCACCAGGTCGCGCAGCCGTTCCATGCCGTCCCAGACGTCGACGTAGCGGGTGTAGAGAGGGGCGGGGCCGAGCCGCAGACGGTCGGGCACCCGGAAGTCACCCACCACCTTCGCCTCGCTGATGAGTGCCTGGGAGATCCGCAGCGCGTCCGGGTGGGCCAGGCAGATGTGGCTGCCCCGGCGCTGCGGGTCGCGCGGCGAGGCCAGCGTGAAACCGAGCGGCGTGAGCCAGGCGTCGGCGAGCTCCACCATCAACTCGCCGAGGCCGACGCCCTTGGCGCGTACCTGGTCGATGCCCGCCTCGGCGAACACGTCCAGCGCCGGGTCGAGGGCGGCCAGCGACAGGATCGGCGGGGTGCCGACCAGGAACCGGTCGATGTCCGGGGCGGGGTCGTACTCCGCTCCCATCCGGAACTGGTCGCGCTGGCCGAACCAGCCCCAGATCGGCTGGCGCAGCCGGGCCTGCAACTCCTCGCGGACGTAGAGGAAGGCCGGGGCGCCCGGGCCGCCGTTGAGGTACTTGTAGGTGCAGCCGACGGCGAGGTCCGCGCCGGAGGCGGTCAGATCGACGGGCACCGACCCGGCCGCGTGCGACAGGTCCCACAGGACGTACGCCCCGACCTCGCGGGCCGCCGCGTTCACCGCGGCCAGGTCGAGCAGGGTGCCGGAGCGGTAGGAGACCGCCGAGAGCACGACCAGCGCCACCTGGTCGTCCAGGGCCCGGCGGACGTCGTCCGGGTCGAGCCCCTCGTCGAGGTGCGAGGCGATGGTCCGCACGGTGAGGCCCCGCTGCGCGGCGAGCCCCTGGAGGAGGTACCGGTCGGTGGGGAACTCCTCGGCGTCGACCAGGATGGTGTGCCGGCCGGGGTTGGCGTCCAGCGCGGCGGCGGCGAGCTTGTAGAGGTTCACCGACGTCGAGTCGGAGACGACCACCTCGCCGGGACGCGCGCCGAGCACGTGCGCGGCGAGCCGGTCGCCGAGCCGGCGACCCCAGTCGATCCAGGTCGACCAGGAGCGGACCAACTCCGTGCCCCAGTCCTGCCAGGCGAGTCGGGCCAGGGCGTCCGGTGTCGCCGCCGGGAGCCGTCCCAGGGAGTTGCCGTCGAGGTAGACCAGCTCCGGGTCGGTGATCACGAAGCGGTCGCGCAACCCGGCGAGGACGTCGGCCGCGTCCCGTTCCTCGGCCGCCCGACGGGACAGGTCCCCACGCATCGTCCGCTCCCCTCGTCCACGCCACGAGCCGGGCCACCATAACCGATCGACCGGCGACGTCCGCCGAGGCCATCCGCGCGGCGACCCGGGGCGCGGTCGCCCGGCGGGTAGCCGCTCCCGGCCGCCGACGTCCCGGTAACCTGCTGGTCCATGACCGGATCGGCGACGCGGGGCGCGGCAGCCGTCGTCGGGGCCCTCGTCCTCGGCGTCGCCACGGCGGTCCCGGTGCCCGCCGCCGGGGCGGCCTCCACGCCGACTGCCGCCCTGCCGAGCGCCACCGGACGGCCCGTCGGGGCCGGAGCCCCGCCGCCAGCGGTGCCGTGCCCGAGGCAGCCCGCCCCGGCGGTCTCCCGGCCACCCCGACCGGTGCCGCCGCCGGTCGCGCCGGCCGAGCGGGCCGTGGGCGGGACGGCGCTGGCCACCTCCGGGCTGGTCGTACCGGCCGGGTCGTCGCCGCCACCGAGGGTGACCGCCACCTCCTGGCTGGTCGCGGACCTGGACACCGGGGCGGTGCTGGGCGGGTGCGGCCCGCACGAGCCGGGCACCCCGGCGAGCGTGCAGAAGCTGCTGCTCGCGGCCACGCTGCTGCCCAGCCTGGACCCGCGGCGGGTGGTCACGGTGACCCGCGCCGACCTCGACATCGAGCCGGGCAGTTCGGCGGTCGGGCTGGTCGAGGGCGGCCGTTACCCGGTCGAACTGCTCTGGCTCGGACTGCTGCTCCAGTCCGGCAACGACACCGCCAACGTGCTCGCCCGGCTGGGCGGCGGCGCGCAGGGCGCGGCCGGCGGGGTCCGCGCGATGAACGAGCGGGCCCACCGGCTCGGCGCGTACCAGACCCGCGCGGTGACCCCGTCCGGACTGGACGGCCCCGGCCAATTCACCAGCGCGTACGACCTGGCGCTGATCGCCCGGGTCTGCTTCGCCGACCCGACGTTCCGGCGGTACGCGCTCACCCGGCAGGCCCAGGTCCCGGCTCAGGGGCGGCTGGCGCGGGGCTTCCAGATCCAGAACGAGAACCCGCTCGTGGACCGCTATCCGGGGGCGCTCGGCGGCAAGACCGGCTTCACCGACCTGGCCCGGCACACCTACGTCGGCGCGGCCGAGCGCGACGGTCGCCGGCTCGTCGTGACGTTGCTCGGGGCCGAGCCCCGGCCGCTGCGCGGCTGGCAGCAGGGGGCCGCGCTGCTCGACTGGGGGTTCTCGCTGCCCCGGAACGCCACGGTCGGCCGTCTGGTCGACCCGGGCGAGCCGGTGCCCGGTGCCACGCCGGCCGGTGTCCCGGCCACCGCCCCGGCCGTCGCCGCCGCTCCTGCCGCAGGCACGTCGGGCGGGTTCCGGTGGCCGGGTGTGGCGGGGGTCGGCCTGGCGCTGCTCGGGGCGATTCTGGCCGTCGTGACGCTGCGCCGTCGCCGGGGTGACCGGACGTCCGCCGACGGGTGACCCGGGGCGCGGTCAGCGTCGTGGTCGCTGCCGGTTGGTGAGCCGGAGGGTGTTGCAGACGTCGGCGACGCCGTGGACGCCCCAGGCCAGTTCCCCGGCGGTGAGCCGGACGTCCGGACTCTCCACGGTGCCGCCGAGGATGACCACCCGGTTCTGCACCTCGACGACGATCCGCTGACGGCGGGTGAGCCGGTTGCCGTTGAGCCGTTGCGTCACCTCGGCGGCGATGCGCCTGTCGTCGTTCCCCGGTGGCGTCGGGGACGGCTCGGAGGGACGGGCGTCGTCGTCGGGGAACGGCCAGGGCAGGACCACGGGACTGCTCCTTGTGGACGGGTGGGGACGGGCGGGTGGTGGTTGCCGCCGGTCCGGGTCAGGGGTGCCCGCACGGCACCGCCGCCCGCCCTGCGGGGGAGGAGGTGGACCGGAGGCCGGCCAGGTGGGCCACCGCCTCGTCCCGGCTGGCGAAGGTCGGGACGACGGTGTCCAGCCGCATGGTGCGCAGGACGGCGCGGACGAACGCCGACGGGGCGGCGAGGCAGAGCGTGGCACCCCGCTCGCGGGCCTCCCGTTGGGCCCGGACCAGCAGGCCCAGGCCGGTGGAGTCGACGAGGTGCACCCGACTCAGGTCCACCACCACGTCGCCGCCCATGTCCGCGGCGTGGCGCAGGGCGGCGCGGAGGGTGTCGCCGGTGTCCAGGTCGACGTCGCCGGTGGAGGTGACGACCGTGACGTCCTCGACATGGTCGATGCCCAGGACGCCACCGGGGCCGTGGGCGTCGCAGCCCGTCCGCTCGTCGGCCCCGGGCAGCAGGCTGCAGTGCGGGCAGCGGTGCGGCCCGGAGGCGAACGGCGAACCCGTCCAGCCGAGGTCGGTGACCAGCGTCCAGACGACCTCGGCGTCGGGCAGCACGCAGGCGAGCCCGGTGGTGGACTCGCCACAGGTGTCGCAGATCAGAGTCATCAGCCGGTCTTCGGACACTACGGTCATCCTGCTGTCGTCTCCTCCGGATCGGGGTGCGGGCACCGACCACCCCACCCTGCCGCCGGGGATTGGCGACCTCCGCGCGGATCCATGACAGTTCCGTGACGATCCGCCCTCGCCGCCGCCCGGCCGAACGGTCGATCTATTGACATGTGTCACTGCCGTGGCAAGATTGCCAGATCCACGCCGAACAGGCTCCACCATCCGGGGAAACCCGACGGTCCGGCGAAGGCGGGAACGGTTGTGCAGGTGACAGCGGCGTACCGGACGATGCTGCGGATCCGGGTCCTCGAGGAGAGGATCATCGAGTCCGCCAACCGGGGTGAGATCGTGGGCTTCGTGCACCCGTACACCGGGCAGGAGGCGGTCGCGGCCGGGGTGCTCGCGGCCCGCCGTCCGGACGAGTGGGTGGTCAGCTTCTACCGCTGTCACGGGCACGCGGTGGCCGCCGGCCTACCGCTGGACGGGATCGTCCG
This sequence comes from Micromonospora echinospora, assembly GCF_900091495.1. Classification (NCBI taxonomy): domain Bacteria; kingdom Bacillati; phylum Actinomycetota; class Actinomycetes; order Micromonosporales; family Micromonosporaceae; genus Micromonospora; species Micromonospora echinospora. Next base: position 5,912,082 of record NZ_LT607413.1, read on the forward strand.
GGAGATCCTCGGGCGCGCGGGCGGCCTCTGCGGGGGCAAGGGCGGCTCGATGCACCTGGCCGACCGGTCCCGCCACTTCCTCGGTGCCAGCTCGATCGTCGGCAGCCAGCTCTCCATCGCCGCCGGGGTGGCGATGGCGGAGAAGACCACCGGCGCCGGCCGGGCCACCGTGGTCTTCTGCGGTGACGGCGCGCTCGGCACCGGCGTCAGTTTCGAGACCCTCACCATCGCGGCCACCCTCGGTCTGCCCCTCGTGCTGGTCTGCGAGGACAACGGCTGGCAGGACCACACCCGCAGCGACCTCGTCCGGCACCGGACCCCGACCGAACTGGTGGCCGGACTCGGCATCGACCACGTGGAGGTCGACGGCAACGACGTCGAGGCGGTCCACCGGGCCGCCGGGACGTTGCTGGCCCGGTGCCGGCGCGACCGCCGTCCCCAGGTGCTGGTGGCCCGTACCTACCTGCGGCACTACCACGCGCAGGTCGGTGGTGCCCGCCCCGCCGAGTACCGGCCGGCTGACGAGGTCGCGTACTGGCTGGCACGTGACCCGCTCGACATCGCCGCCGCCCGCGCCGACCTGACCGAGGACCGGCGGACCGGGCTCCACACGGAGACGGTCCGCGAGATCGACGAGGTCTTCGCCGCCGCGCTGGCCGCCCCACCACCGGATCCGGCGACGGCGGCCGGGAACGTCACCACGGAACCCGTGGCGGTGACCCGGTGACCCGGCGTCACCCGGTGGGCACGGCCGTGCGGTCGGCGTTGACCGAACAACCCGACCTGCACATGTTCTGCACCTACCAGCAGCCCGACCTGGTCGACCTCTTCGGTCCCGACCGGATGGTCCGGCTGCCGATCGCCGAGAACGCGATGGTCGGTATGGCCGTCGGCATGGCGCTCGTCGGGCGGCGCGTCCTGGTCAGCATCGCCCGCGTCGCCTTCCTCTTCACTGCCTTCGACCCCCTGGTCAACCAGGCCACCAAGTGGCGGTACATGTCCGACGGGCAGTTCTCCGTGCCGTTGGTGATCCGGGGGCTGACCCGGGGCGACGAGCACCTCGGCGCGCAGCACGAGCACAGCGCCCACTCGATGCTCAGCCAGATCCCCGGCCTGGTCGTCGCCGTGCCGAGTTCGCCCAACTCGGCAGCCGGGCTGCTCGCCACCGCGCTGCGGCACCCCGACCCGGTCGTGGTGCTGGAGTCACCGCGTCTGTACACGCCGGACTGGGCGGACCTGCCCGAACCGGAGGCCACCCCGGCGCCCCTGCCGTTCGGGGTGGCGGGCCGGGCCCTGGCCGGACGTGACCTGACCCTGGTCGGTATCGGCAACACGGTCGCGCTGTGCCTGCGCGCCGCCCGTCGGCTCGCCGGCCACGGACTGCGCTGCCAGGTGGTCGACCTGCGCACCGCCGCGCCGCTGGACCGGGACGGCACCGCCGGCCTGGTGGCCGGGGCGGGTCCGGTGGTGCTGGTGGACGAGGAACCCCGCGCCTCCTCCCTGCTCTGCGACCTCGGCCTGCACCTGGTCCAGGTGGGGGCGGTCGAACCGGACCGGCTGGCCTTCGTGTGCGGCGCGGCGGTGCCCGCTCCCGCCAGCCCGGTGCTGCTGGCGCCCCTGCTGCCGACGGTCGACGACGTCGTCGGGTCAGCGCTCGCCCTCACCCGGCGGCGGTACGCGGCCACGGGTGGGACGTCGACCGCCGGCTCGCACTGACCGGCGTGGGCCGGGCGGCCCGCCGGGACCGGCACCAACTGGGAGGAACAGGATGACGTCGGATTTTCCCGCGGACTACGCGGTGTGGCACGGCCTGTCGCCGATGACGGACTTCTTCCGCGACGCGGACCCGGGCCAGTTCCTGGTGGAGGGCGACGGCAACCACGTCATCGACGCGGCCGGCCGCCGCTACCTGGACGCGCGGTCGTCCATGTGGAACCTGACCCTGGGACACTCCTGCGAGCCGGTGAAGGAGGCGATGCGCCGGCAGTTGGACACGCTCCCCTCGGGCACCGTCATGCGGTACGAACAGCCGCCCGTGGTGGCCGTGGAGTACGCCGCCCGCCTGGCCGCGCTGATGCCGGCCCCGCTACGGCACGTCCGGTTCGGCAACACCGGCAGCCAGATGACCGAGGCCGCGGCGATGCTCTCCCGCTTCCACCGCCGGGTGACCGGGCAGCCGGACCGGCGGTACGTCGTCGCCGTCCACAACGGCTACCACGGCACCGGGCCGCTGGCCACCGCGCTGACCGGCGAGCCGATCCTGCACGAGTGGTCCGCCCCGCTGGACGCGTACGTCCGCCACGTCACCGCGCCGACACTGCCGGAGATCCTCGCCCTCGTCGAGGAGATCGGCGTGGAGCGGGTCACCGCGGTCGTCGTGGAGCCGGTGCTCGGCAGCGACATCGGGGCCGTCTCGCTGCCCTTCCTGGAGTCGCTGGTCGCCGAGTGCCGGGCCCGGGACGTCCACCTCGTCGTGGACGAGGTGACCACCGGCGCCGGACGTACCGGCACCATGACGGTGAGCGAGCGGCTCGCGGTCGCCCCGGACATGGTCGTGCTCGGCAAGGGGCTGAGCGCCGGGTACTTCCCGCTGGCCGCGCTCGTGGTGGGCACGCCGATCTTCGACGCGCTCGCCGACCCGCCGTTGCGGCTGGGCTTCCCGAACGGGTCCACCACCGACGGGCACCCGATCGGGATGGCCGCCGGCCTCGCCGTGCTGGACGTGCTCACCGCGCCCGGGTTCCTGGCGGGGATCCGGGAGACCGGCCGGCACCTGGTCGAGCTGCTCACCGGCCTGGCCGGCGAGCCGGGGGCGGGCCCGGTGGTGGGCGAGGGGATGATGCTGAGGTTGGAACTGGCCCACGACGACGGCACGCCCTGGTCGGTCCGGGAGGTGAACCGGTTCCGGCTGACCTGCCGCGACCACGGCCTGCTGACCAGCTACGCGCCGGGGTTCCTGCCGCTGATGCCGCCGCTGACCCTCTCCCGCGCCGAGTGCGGGGAACTGGTCGACCTGCTCCGGGCCGCGCTGCGCGCCCACAAGGTGGAGCGCTGAGACGATCAGGTCAGTGCCGCGCGGCCCGGTCGCCCGTGGGCTCACCGCCCGTCGGCTCACCGGCGGCTGGGCCGGCAGGAGGGCCGGGCTGGGAACGGGTGTCGGGTGGGTTCGCGTCCGGGCGACGCCCGATCCGCCCGGTGACGGTGGCCGTGCCGGCGAGGGCGAGCAGAGCGAAGCCGGTGAGGGTCCCCGGCAGCCCCCAGACGTCGGCGGCGACGCCACCGACGAGCGCCCCCACCGGTACGGCCAGGATGGACACCGTCCGGCTGAACGCGATGACCCGGCCGAGCCGCTCGGCGGGCACCAGTTGTTGCTGGAGCGTGGCCGACGCCACCGCCCAGACCGTCGCGCAGTACCCGAAGATCAGCTCGTAGACGACGAAGAGCAGGAGCGGGGCGGCCAGGGAGGCGGCCGGGATGAGCAGCAGCGAGCCCGCCGCGACCGGGGCGAACAGGGCGATCGAGCGGTCCAGCCCGAACCGGCCGACCACCCGCCGGGCGGTGGCCACGGCGGCCAGCGCGGCGGCGCTGTTCACCCCCCAGAGTGCCCCGACCTGGAACGGGCTCAGCTCCAGCGTTCGGTAGGCGTAGAGGGTGTAGAGGGCGCCGAGGCCGGCGCCGCCGACGTTCAGCGCGGCGGTGGCGAGGGCCAGCCGGCCCAGCAGCGGGATCTCCCGGAAGGTGCCCAGTCCCTTCCGCAGTGAGGTCCGCAGGTCCGCCGCCGAGCGGCGCAGCGCGGCCCACCGGGACACCGGCGCGGTGACCGCCGGCTGCTCGGGGGCGCTCCGGTCGGCCCCCCGCAGCCGGCTGAACACGACCGCGGAGGCGAGGTAGCTCACCGTGTCGACGGCGATGGCGAGCGCCGCGCCGAGGGCCTGCACGAGCAGCCCGCCGATCGCCGGCCCGGCGATCTGGCCGGCGGCGCGGGCCCCGGCGAGGGAGGCGTTGGCACCGACCAGCCGGTCGGCGGGCACCAACCGGGGCAGCACCGCGTTGATCGAGATGTCGGTGACCCCGGAGAGGATGCCGGAGCACGCCGCGACCACCACCAGGTACGGCAGGCTGAGCACGTCGAGCAGGTACATCGCCGGCACCGACGCCACGACGAGCGCGTGCAGCAGGTCGTTGGCGACCAGCAGCCGGCGGGGTGAGCGGACGCTGTCGATGAGGACGCCGACCAGCGGCGCGGTCAGTCCCCGGGCGCCGTACTCCAGGGCGAAGATCAGCGCCGCCGCGACCGGCCCGGCGTCCAGCAGCAGCACGGCCAGGGTGGGCAGCGCCAGCGCGGTGACGTGGGTGCCGGTGAGGCTGACGAGCTGCGCCACCACCAGCGGGCGGAGGGCGGACCGGCCGGGGGAGGGAGCCGTCGACACGGGGCGCACCGGACCTTCCGAGGCGGTGGACCCGGTCACCAGGTGACCGGCAGCTCGCGGGGCCCACGCAGGACGGTGCCGGTCTTCCAGGACACGCTACCGGGCGGTACGGCCAGACGGAGGGTGGGCATCCGGTCGCGCAACACGCCGATCACCTCCTGCAGCTCCATCGTGGCCAGTCGCGCGCCGAGGCAGCGGTGCGGCCCCCACCCGAACGCCAGGTGAGGTTCCGGATCGTCTCGGTCGAGCCGGAAGGTGTCCGCGTCCGGGAACGCCTCCTCGTCCCGGTTGGCCGAGATGGTGGAGACGAAGACCGCCTCGCCGGCCCGGACGGTCACCCCGTCGAACGGGACGTCCTCGATCGCCACCCGGCCCAGCCCGGTGCCGCCGCTGAGCGGGACGAACCGCAGCAGTTCCTCGACCACGGTCGGCAGCCGCGCCGGCTCCGCGCGCAGCGTCGCCCACAGGTCGGGCCGGGTCAGCAGCAGGTACGTCGAGGAGGCGATGTGACCGGCGACGGTCTCGAACCCGTTGACCAGCAGGGTCGCCCCGAAGGCGAGCAGCTCCCGCTCGGTGAGGCGGCTGCCCGCGTCCCGGGCCTGCACCAGCGCGCTGAGCAGGTCGTCGGCGGGTTGCTCGCGGCGCTGCCGGATCAGCTCCCGGAGGTAGGTGTCCAGCGCGTCAACCACCGCCCGGAACTCCTCGGCGGTGACCTTCCGCAGAGCGGCCAGGGACTCGGTCCACCGGCGGAACTCGGTGCGGTCGGCCAGCGGCACGCCGAGCATCCGGCAGATCACGGTCATCGGCAACGGCAGGGCGAGGGCCTGGGTCAGGTCGGCCGGCGGTCCCTGCCGGACCATGTCGTCGACGAGCTGGTCGGCCACCTCGCGTACGTACGGCCGCAGCTCGTCGAGCCGTCGTTCGGTGAAGGCCACCGCCACCAGCCGGCGCAGCCGGCTGTGCTCGGGTCGGTCCACGTCCATGATGGTGCTGGCGACGGGCGGGACGGCGGTCTGCCGGGGCACGTCCGGGGCCGTCGCGGCGGCCCGGCTGAAGCGGGGGTCGGTCAGCACCTTGCGGACGTCCCGGTAGCGGGTGGCCAGCCACGCCTCGCCGGCGTACGGCAGCCGGACCCGGATCAGCGTGCCGCCGCGCCGTGCCTCGTCCAGCCGGGGGCTGATGCGGAGCTCGGCGTAGTCGAGGAACGGGTAGTCGGGCGCCTGGTCGGTGGGACGCACCGCGCTGCTCCTTCCGGGTTCGTCCGCGCGCGTGCCGGACGCGGGTCGACGCCGACGCGGCGGGCGGTCAGATGGCCAGGTACGGCACCGGCCAGTGCCGCAGCCGGTAGGGCAGGACCAGCAGCCGCTGGTCGACCCGGAGCAGGAGCCCGGCCTCGGCGACCGTGTCGACCAGCTCCCGGGCCTCCGGCGCCAGGTCGTCCACGGTGCGTGCCTCGGCCATGGCGAGGAAGTGGTCGGCGCCCTCGTCGATGGTGATCCGGGCGTCCTCGCTCTCCGGGCGGACGTCCTTGATCGAGACGAAGCCGGGGCCGCGCCGGTAGAAGAAACTGCCGTAGCGGTAGCCGGCGGTCCACGACCTGGCGTGGGCGGCGCTGTCCGCGTCCACCCCGCCGGAGGGCGGGACCAGGTGCACGTGGGTGTGCAGCGGGAAGCACGGCAGTCCGGCGAGCCGCCAGCGCAGCCGTACCGCGTGGCTGGTGACGTCGCGCAGGTAGCGCAGCAGCTCCAGGTCCTCGGCCGGGGACCGGCCGAAGTGGAGCACGGTGTCCGCGTCCACCGTGCGGTAGGTGAGCTCCGGCGTGACCGGCGGGAGGTCCGAAGCTCGGACAGCGGCGGTGTCGGGCGGGTTCGTCGTCGGCATGGTCACCCCACCTTGATCGGAATGGCGTTGGTGGCGAGGCCGATCCACTGTCCGTTCTCGACGAAGACCAGGCCTCGCGTGACGAACCCGGCCAGGATCTCGCGCACCTGGGCCTGGTCGGCGGCGAAGCCGGCGGCGGTCACCTCCCGGTGCAGCGCGGGCAGGGTCCGGCCCGGCTCGGCCGCCCGGTACACCGCCCGGTGCAGCGGGTCGGTGACCCGGTGGTCGGTGGCGGGCCACCCCACCCGACGGTCCTCGAAGACGGTCGCGTCCGGTTCCTCGATCCGGAGCAGGGTGCTGTCCGGATATCCGGTGTTCCACGCGTCGAGCAGGTCCCGCAGGCGCTTCGCCTCGGCCTCGGAGATGCCGGCCGGGTCGGTGTCGAAGAGGTAGACCATGTCGTGCAGGTCCGCCTCGGGCAGGGCGTACACGTGCCGGTACGCCTGCGCGGTGCGCCGGTTCGGGAAGCCCAGGGCGGGGTTCTCGAAGTAGGGGCTGAACCGTTCCAGCAGGATCCGGGACGCCCCGGCCGGCGGTTGCAGGTGCATCAGCGCCGGGATCTGCCGCAGCACGGGCTCGTAGTCCTCGGCGCGTTCCTCCGGGAAGCCGTAGAGCCAGTTCCAGGTGACGGTGAGGCCGGCGGACTCGCAGTCGCGCAGGGTGCGGACGTTGCGCGTCCCGGCCACCCCCTTGTCCATGATCTTGAGGACCGGCGACACCAGGCTCTCGATGCCGGGCTGGACGTGACTGACCCGGGCCGTCCGGAAGATCTCGATCTCGGCCGGCTTCAGGTTGGACTTCACCTCGTAGTGCAGTCGCAGGTCCCAGTCGAGTTCGGCCAGCCGGGGCAGCACCGTGGTGAAGAAGCTGTTCGCGATGATGTTGTCGACCATGATCAGGTCGAGGGTGCGGTGCCGGCCGGTCAGCTCGCCGATCTCCTGGATCACGGCCTCCGGGCTCTTGGCCCGGAAGGTCATCAGCGTGCCGTTGAGCCCGCAGAAGGTGCAGTGGTGCTTCTCGCCCCACCAGCAGCCCCGGGCGGTCTCCAGCACGAGCTTCGGCTCGATGTGGGCGTTGACCGGGGAGATCTCCATCCGGGTGAACCAGTCGTCGAAGTCGGGGACCGGCACCTGCGTCATCGGCAGCGGCGACGCCTGCGGGTTCTGGTGTGCCACCCCGGCGTCGTCCCGCCAGCACAGTCCGGGCACGGTGCGCAGGGTCTCCGGCGTGGCGCCGTCGGCGAGGACGCGCAGCAGCGCCGGAAACGACTTCTCTCCTTCGCCCCGCAACACGAGGTCGACGAAGGGGTAGTTGCGGTGCAGCGCCACGCCCATCGGCCCGTCGCAGTTGCCGCCGCCGAAGACGATCGTCACGTCCGGTCGGCGGGCCTTGATGCGCCGGGCCACGGCCAGGCTCGGCACGTTCTGCATGAAGGTGGTGCTGAAGCCGACCACGCGGGGGTGTCGCGCCAGCACCTCGTCGGTGACCAGTTCGACGAAGTCGGCGGCGTGCGTGCGCATCCGGCTGACCGGTGCGATGTCCAGGCCCCGTTCCGCCGCGTAGACCTGCAACGTCTCCACCCCGAAGTCGGGGTCGTCGTGCAGGGCGCCGGTGAAGACCCAGTCGCCCAGCCCGTCGAAGAGGCCCTCCTCGGCGACCGCCGTGTACTCCTGCGGACCCAGGTCGCCGCCGGTACGGGCCATCAGGAACTCCGCCCAGCGCAGGTTCGCATGGTACGTCTCCGGGGCGGGCAGGCCAGCCCGGGTCGCCGCGGCGCGGAGCAGACCGAGCGGCAGCGAGGGTGACTCCAGCGACTGCCACGGCATCGCGACCAGGCAAACGGACACGTCATCGTCTCCTTTCTCGGGCCGGCCGGGTGGGCCCGGGTGGGCCGGCTTCCACCCGGGCCACTCGATCACTTCTGGGTCTGGGGCCGGTTCAGCGGCACCAGGTACTTGCAGACGCCGTGCGTCGGCGCCTTCACCTTGACGACCGTGATCTTCATCGGAATCACCTCCCTTCCTGGGGCAGCGCTGTCAACGGATGGCGGGGGCCGGGTTGCCCTGCTCCCGCCGCGCGAGAACGCAGTGCTTGGAGACGCCGTGGGTCGACGTCTTCACCTTGACGACGGTGATCTTCATGGAGATCACCTCCCTTCCTGGAACTCGATGTGGATGCCGGCGGCGGCGAGCCGGGCCCGGTGCCGCCGGTGGAACCAGGCCTGGACGCTCGCGGGCTCCCGGCCGGTGTGGGTGGCAAGGGCGACCGCGACCTCGTTCAGGCCGGTCAGTCCGATGCCGATGTCGTGCCACTCCTGGGCGTGTTCCGCCCACTCCTCGCGTCCCCGGGGGGTGCGGGTCTCCCGGGCCAGGAAGTTCAGCCCGATCGCGATGTGCCGGATCTCGTCGCGGCGGACGTGGTGGTACAGCCGCCCCAGCGGGTCGCCCGCGAAGACCTCGCCGAGCAGGATGAACTCGTCGGCCGCCAGCCCCTCCAGCATGGTGTGCACCAGGGCCCGTCCCATGTACGGCAGGCTGGTCAGCCCGTCGTCGAGGGGCTGCATCGTCTCCTGGGCGTCGGCCGGTTCACCGCCGACCAGCTTGGCGTACCGGTAGAAGGCGTCGGCGTGCCGGGCCTCGTCGGCGGTGGCGAGAGCCAGGCTGAACCGTAGCGGCGCGTCCTCGGTCTCGGCGGCGAGCGTCGCCGCGGCCACCAGCCCGGCCTGTTCGGCGTAGTAGCCGGCGGAGGCGACCCGCCAGGCGCGTTCGGCACGTGCCGGGTCGTCGCTGAACCGTCCCTCCCGGAGCACGTCCTCGATACGCCAGGGGGTCCGGTCCCGGGTGACCTGGAAGATCCGGTACGCCACCTCGTCGGCGTCGAGGTCGTCCGGTCGCAGCAGGGTCATGAGCGCCTCCGTGCGGTGCCGGGTGAGCCGGCCGGTCCGTCGTGGCCGCCGTCCGGCGCGACGGTGGGATGCGGGCGGACGGGAACCGGGTGTCGGCGGTCGGGTGGGTTTCCGGTCACCGTGGTCCGCCCCCTCGGGTCGATCGAGCCGATCGGGATCGTGGGGACCGGTGGGCGGTCGCTACGTCCTGCCCGTGAGCTTCATCGCTCGTCGGGGGCGGTGGCAGGGCAGCCGGCCACCCATATTTCGTCCCCTCCCGGTGCCGGTCGGGGGACCGGGCGGGGCGTCGGGGGTGCCGAACCCGGTCGGGGCGCACCGAAATCGCTGCTGGTCCGGCCTCGGGGCGGTCACCGGCGGATCCGTGCGCCGGGGCGGACAATCTGGGTGGTCGCTACCCATCGTCGGGCCCCGGGCACTCTCGGCATCCGCTCGTCGACGGCGGGTTGCCCTCCGGACCCCGTGGACCCACCCCCTCAAGATTGATATCTTTCTATTCATGCCGATGGGGGTGACGCGGCTGGTGGGCCGCACCGACGAGGTGCGCACCCTGGCCCGGACCCTGACCTCCACCCGCGACGGAGACGGTCGGGCGGTGTTCCTGGTCGGCGAACCGGGCATCGGCAAGTCCCGGCTGGCCGCCGCGACCCGCGACCTCGCGTCCGCCACCGGGACGAGGGTGCTGCACGGTCGCTGCGGCGCGGTCGGCCCGGCCATCCCGCTGCGACCGCTGCGCGAGGCGCTGCTCTCGGTGACCGCCGTTCTCCCCCCGGCCGACCTCGCCGTGCTGGGGCCGTACCGGTCGGCGTTGGCCCGGCTGGTGCCGGACTGGGCCGTCGGCGACCCGCCCGGGCCGCAGCCGTCCGACCACGACCTGCTGGCCCTCGCCGAAGGGGTGCTCCGCCTCACCGGGCTGGCCGGCCGGGACCGGGGCTGTCTGCTCGTGCTGGAGGACCTGCACGACGCCGACGACCCCACCCTGGCCGTGCTCGACTACCTCGTCGACAACGTCGGCCGGCAGCCGACCACGCTGCTCGGCACCCTCCGCGCCGACGCCGGACCGGCGCTGGACCTGGTCCGCGCCGCCGCCCGGCGCGGCGCCTGCCGCCTCGTGCCGCTGGGCCCACTCGACCCGGACGACCTGCGCCGGCTGGCCGGCGTCCGGCTGGACACGCACCCCGACGAACTGCCGCAACCCGCGATCGACCTGCTCTGGGCGGGCAGCGGCGGCAACCCGGGCGTCGCCGAGGACACCCTCGGTGAGCTGGTCGACGCCGGCGTGCTGCGGCCCACCCCCACCGGGTGGCGGGTCGGACGTGAGCGGGTCGACGACCCGGCGGCCCTGCCCACCCTGACCCGCCCGGTCGACCGGCTCGCCCCGGCTCGGCGGGAACTGCTGTCGCTGGGGGCGACCCTCGGGCCGGTCTTCCTGGTCGCCGTCCTGTGCCAGGCCACCGGCCGGCCCGAACGGGAGGTGCACGAGGACCTGGCAGACGCCACAGCCGCCCGGTTCGTCCGACCGGACGGTCCGGAGCCGGACCGGTACCGTTTCGTCCACCCGGTGCTCGGCGGCGCGCTGCTCGCCCGCCTGGACCCGGCCGCGCGGCGTCGGCTCGCCCGACGGGCCGCCGACGCGGTGACGGTTGTCCACCGGGGACTACCCGGCCCCCACGTCCGGACAGCCGCCGACCTGTGGCTCCGGGCGGGCGACCCGGCCGCCGCCGGCCGTCTCCTCGCCGAGGCGGGGCGGCGCGCCGTCGACCGGGGCGCCGCCGAGGAGGCCGTGGAGCTGCTCCAACGGGCCGGCGACCTGCTCGCCGACGCCGAGGCCGCCCACCGCGCGACCGTGCTGGAGTCCCTGATCAACGCGCTGACCGAGGCCGGGGCCGCCGGCCGCGCGCTCGGTCACGCCGCCGCGCTCGGCGACCTCGCCGACCGACTCGATCCGCGGCACCGGGCCCGCCTGCACACCGCGCTCGCCTGGGCGGCGACCACCGCCGGTCTGGCCGGCGACGCCCGGCGCCACGTCGAGTTGGCCCGCGCGCTGCTCGGCCCCGACGCCACCGAGCCGGACACCGCCCCGGTCGACGTCGTCGCCGCCCACCTGACGGCCTGCGGCGGCGGACCGGACCGGGTCGCCGAGGCCGAGGCCGCCGCCCGGCGGGTCGAGACGGTGGCCCGCGCCGCCGGCCTGCCGGCCGTCGCCTGGCGGGCCGACCTCCTGCTCGGCGAGCTGACCCGACCCCGGGACCCGGCCGAGGCCACCGACCACCTGAACCGGGCCTGGTCGGTCGCGGTCCGGCAGCCCGCTCCGGTCTGGGAGATCCACTCCCTGGTCCGGCTCGGCGACGACGACGCGCTGCGCACCGGCGACCTGAACCGGCTGGAACGGGCCCACCGCACAGCGGCCCGCGTCGGCGCGCTGCACGCCCGCCACGAGGCGGAGACGCGACTCGCCCTGCACGCCGTCCTCCAGGGCCGGTTCACCGCCGCCGACCTGCTCACCGAGCGGGTGCTCGCCGCCGCCACCCGCCACCGGTCGCCACGCGCCGCCCGCCACGCCCTGCTGCTGCGCGCCACCGCCGCCGCCCACCGGGGACGCCACCGGGCGATGACCGACGCGCTCATCGGGTTCCGCCGCCACGGCGGCGACGCCGACCGGTACGCCCCCTGGACGCACGGACTGATCCGGCTCTTCGCCGCCCTGCTGCGCGAGGACCGTCCCCGGGCGCTGCACGAGTCCACACGCGCCGCGCGGGCCGACCGGGACCATCCGACGGTATGCCCCCTCGCCGGCCGGCACGGGCTGGACCTGCTGCTGCGCACGGTGACCGACACCGACGACCCGCCCGCCGCGCCGGCCGACGACCCGCCCGGCCGCCTCCGCTGGAACCAGCAGTTCCGGCTCTTCGCCCACGCGGTCCGGCACGGCCGCGCCGGCCGCGCGGACGAGGCGACGGACGCGGTGCGGGAGGCGGTACGGGTCGCCGCGCCGTACCCGGTGGCCGGGCACCTCGGCCTCCGCCTCGTCGGCGAGGCCGCCCTGACCGACGGCTGGGGCGAGCCGGTCGAGTGGCTGCGCGCCGCCGAGGACCACTTCCACCGCACCGACGTGCCGGCGGTCGCCGCCGCCTGCCGGAGCCTGCTGCGCCGGGCCGGCTCCCGCCCGTTGCAGCGCCGCGCCGGCGTCGAGGAGATCCCCGGCGTGCTGCGCGCCGCCGGCGTGACACCCCGGGAGTACGAGGTGCTCCTCCTGCTCGCCGGCCGGCTCAGCAACCGGGAGATCGCCGACCGGCTGCACCTGTCCGCGCGGACCGTGGAGAAGCACGTGGCGAGCCTGATCACCAAGACCGGCCAACCGGACCGGATCGCCGTGGGACGGCTCGCCGCGACCGGTGCCCCACCGGGCGCCGCCGCCCAGGTGTAGCCGGCCCCGGGCGGGGTAGCCCGCGGCGTGGAACTGGTGGAGGAGTCGGCGTACCGGTTCCGGATCGACCGGCACGGTCCGATGCGGGTGCCCGGCGTGGTCTTCGCCGCGCGGGCGCTCCTGCCCGACCTCGGCGAGGACCGGTCCCTGGAGCAGGTGGCGAACGTCGCCACCCTGCCCGGCATCGTCGGCGCCGCCTACGCCATGCCCGACGTGCACTGGGGGTACGGCTTCCCCATCGGGGGCGTCGCGGCCACCGACGTGGCCGCCGGCGGGGTGGTCTCCCCGGGCGGCGTGGGCTTCGACATCTCCTGCGGGGTACGGCTGCTCGCCGCCGACCTCTCCCGCGACGAGTTCCCCCGGCTCCGGGAGGCGCTGCTGGACGGCCTGGACGCGGCCGTTCCCCGGGGGATGGGCCGGGGCGCGGTGTGGCACCTCGGCGACCGTGCCGAACTGGACGCCGTGCTGCGGGGCGGCTCCCGGTACGCCGTCGAGCGGGGCCACGGCGTCGAGGCGGACCTGGCGCGCTGCGAGGACCACGGAGCGGTCGGCGACGCCGACCCGGCCCAGGTCAGCGACCGGGCGGTGCAGCGGGGGCAGGGTCAGGTGGGCAGCCTCGGTTCCGGCAACCACTTCCTGGAGGTGCAGGCGGTCGACGAGGTGTACGACGAGCCGGTGGCCACGGCGTTCGGACTGCGGACCGGCCAGGTCTGCGTGATGGTGCACAGTGGCTCGCGGGGCCTGGGCCACCAGGTCTGCACCGACCACGTCCGGTCGATGGAGCAGGTCATGCCCGGTTACGGCATCGAGGTGCCGGACCGTCAGCTGGCGTGCGCCCCGGTGGACTCCCCGGCGGGTCGGGCGTACCTGGGGGCGATGGCCGCCGCGGCGAACTACGCCCGCGCCAACCGTCAGCTGCTCGCCGAGGCCGCCCGTCGGGTCTTCACGCGGGTCGCCGGTGCTCGCCTCGACCTGGTCTACGACGTCTCGCACAACCTCGCCAAGATCGAGGATCATCCGGTCGACGGGGCGACCCGCCGGCTCTGCGTGCACCGCAAGGGGGCCACCCGGGCGTTCCCGCCCGGACACCCGGACCTTCCCGCCGACCTGCGCCCGGTGGGGCAGCCGGTGTTGATCCCCGGCTCGATGGGCACCCCCTCGTACGTGCTGACCGGGGTGGCCGGCGCGCCGGCGTTCGCCTCCACCTGCCACGGCGCGGGCCGGGTGCGCAGCCGGAAGGAGGCCACGAAGACGGTCCGGGGCCAGGACCTGCGCCGTGACCTGGCGGCCCGGGGCGTCGCGGTGCGCGGCACCTCCTGGCGTGGCCTGGCCGAGGAGATGCCGGAGGCGTACAAGGACGTCACGGCGGTGGTCGACGCCGCCGAGGGAGCCGGCCTGTGCCGCCGGGTGGCCCGGCTGGTGCCGCTCGGCGTGGTCAAGGGCTGACCCGCCCGCCGGCCCCCGTCCTTCCGGTCGTCGTGGTCGACGGTCGACCCGCCGGCCACCCGGCGGCCGGCGGGCCCGGACCGTCACACGTCCATGGTCACCGCGCAGGACCAGCCCGCCGACACCCGGTCGAACCGCAGCCCGTGCAGCGACACCGCCTTCGGCACCGCGCCGACCAGCTCCACGTCGTCGGTGGCCACCGTCCGCCACCGCACCCGTAGGCCACCGTCGCCGGCGTCGGTCACCTCGACCTCCACCGGCAACGTCCCCTCGGTCTCCAGGCGGAAGACGACCTCGTCGAGGACGGCCACCAGCAGGTCCTCGTCGCTCCCCGGCGGCACGTCGAACCCGGCGGTGCCGGTCGGCGCGGCCCCACCGGGGTCGGCGAAGCTCTCCACCAGGGCGGCGACCGCCTCGGCCAGACACCCCTCCCGGGTCGGCGCCCACGCCTCCACCCGTACGTCGGCGGTGTGCGGCACCCGTCGGTGTCCCCGGGCCGGTCCTGCGTCCATGCCCCGATCATGCCCGGACCCGGTCGTCCCGCGCGGCGTACCGGCCGTTTGCGGACGGGCCACCGTCGGCCGACCCGCCGGCCGGCGTCGCGCCGTGCCGGCCCGTCGCGTGACCCGGCCGGGACGCCGGGGCCGGGCGGGCCCGCGTACGGTGCCCCGGTGAAGGTCACCAAGTTCACCCACGCCTGCGTCCGCCTCGAACACGAGGGGCGGGTGCTGGTCATCGACCCGGGCACCTGGAGCGAACCGCGCGCCCTGGCCGGCGCGGACGCCGTCCTGGTCACCCACGAGCACACCGACCACATCGACGTGCTCCGGCTGGCCGGGCTCGGTGTCCCGGTGCACGTGCCGGCGCAGGCCCACCTGGGCGACCTCGCCCCGCTGCCGGTGACCCGGGTCGAGTCCGGGGAACGCTTCACCGCCGCCGGGTTCACGGTGACCGCCCACGGCGGCCGGCACGCCACCATCCACGACGGACAACCCGACTGCGCCAACCTCGGCTACCTGGTCGACGACCGCCTCTACCACCCGGGCGACTCGCTGCACGTCCCGGACGTCCCGGTGGAGACCCTGCTCGTACCGGCGCAGGCGTCGTGGCTGAAACTCACCGAGGCGATCGACTTCGCCCACGCGGTGGCCCCGGAGCGGATCTTCCCGATCCACGACGCCCAGCTCAACGAGCGCGGCATGGCCAGCGTCGACGGATGGTTCGGCGAGACGCTGGGCGGGCGCTACCGCCGCCTCGCGCCGGGCGAGAGCGCCTGACCGCGTCGACCACGGTCCATCACCGTACGGTGACGGGTCGTGTCCGTTCGCCGTTGACCCGGTCGACCGTGCTGGTTACTGTCCGGTAGTGCCGGTCCGTCGACCGGTGGTCACGTCTCGTGAACGGAGCGGGCATGGCAGTGGACCACGTCGACGTGCTCATCGTCGGTGCCGGCCTCTCCGGCGTCGGGGCCGCCTGCCACCTGCGCCGCGCCCTCCCCGAGAAGACCGTGGCGATCCTTGAGGGCCGCGACGCCATCGGGGGCACCTGGGACCTCTTCCGCTACCCCGGCGTCCGCTCCGACTCCGACATGTTCACCCTCGGGTACTCGTTCCGCCCGTGGACCGATCCGAGGGCCATCGCCGACGGCGACTCGATCCGCCGGTACGTCCGCGAGACCGCCCGCGAGTACGGCGTCGACGCGCTGATCCGGTTCCGGCACCGCGTGGTGTCCGCCGAGTGGTCCAGCGCCGACGCCCGCTGGACGGTCCGGGCGCACCGCGCCGACACCGCCGAGACGGTCGTCCTCACCTGCCGTTTCCTCTACGCGTGCGCCGGCTACTACCGCTACGACGAGGGATGGACCCCGCACTTCCCGGGCGCCGGGGAGTTCACCGGCCGGATCGTGCACCCCCAGCACTGGCCCGACGACCTCGACCCCACCGGCCAGCGGGTGGTGGTGGTCGGCAGTGGCGCCACCGCGGTCACCCTCGTCCCGGCGCTGGCCGACCGCGCCGCCCACGTCACCATGCTGCAACGCTCACCCGGATACGTGGTCTCGCTGCCGTCGCGGGACCGGCTCGCCGACGCGCTGCGCCGCCGGCTGCCCGCCCACCTCGCCTACTCGCTGGTGCGCTGGAAGAACGTCCTGGCCTCTACAGCGATGTTCCAGTTCAGCCGCCGCGCCCCCCGGCTGGCCCGGTCCGTGCTGCGGCGCGGCGTGCGCCGTCAACTGCCCGCCGGCTACGACGTCGACCGGCACTTCTCGCCCCGGTACGACCCCTGGGACCAGCGGCTCTGCGTGGTCCCCGACGGTGACCTCTTCGCCGCCGTCCGGTCCGGCCGCGCCGAGGTGGTCACCGACACGGTCGAGACGTTCACCGCGACCGGCATCCGCCTGGCCTCCGGCCGTGACCTGCCGGCCGACGTGATCGTCACCGCCACCGGGCTTAATTTGCTCGCCGTCGGCGGCATCGAGCTGACCGTCGACGGCGACCGGGTCGACCTGGCCCGCACCGTCGCCTACAAGGGCATGATGCTCTCCGGCGTGCCGAACTTCGCGATGACCCTCGGCTACACCAACGCCTCCTGGACGCTCAAGGCCGATCTCGTCGCCGGGTACGTCTGCCGGCTGCTGCGCCACATGGACCGGCGCGGTCACCAGGTCTGCACCCCGCTCGCCCCGGACACCGACCGGCTGGAACCCATCATCGACCTGCGCTCCGGCTACGTGCTGCGCAGCGTCGACGCGCTGCCCAAGCAGGGTCCCGCCGCGCCGTGGCGGCTGCACCAGAACTATCCCCGGGACGTGGTGACGATGCGGCACGGCCCGGTCGACGACGGGGTGCGCTTCTCGCGGGCCACCGCGCCGGTCGCCGCCGGGGGAGCGTCCCGTGCGTGACCTGGTCTTCACCGACGGCACCGCGGTGGTCACCGGTGCGGCCGGGGGCATCGGCGCGGCCCTCGCCCACGGCCTGGCCCGCCGGGGCAGCCACCTCGTCCTGCTCGACCGGGACGGCGACCGGCTCGCCGAGGTGGCCGCCGCCGTGCGGGCCGCGCACCCCGCCCTCCGGGTCGACACCCACGTGGTCGACCTGGCCGACGCCGGGGCCACCGCGCGGGTCGCCGAGACGGTACGCGCCGCGTACCCGGGCATCCGTCTGCTGGTCAACAACGCCGGTGTCGCCCTGGGCGGCCGGTTCGACGAGGTGACCCTGGAGGAGTTCTCCTGGGTGATCGACATCAACTTCCGCGCGGTGGTGCAGTTGACCCACGCGCTGCTGCCCACCCTGAAGGCCGAACCCGGTTCGCACCTGGTCAACATCTCCAGCCTCTTCGGCCTGATCGCCCCGCCGGGCCAGGCCGCCTACTCGGCCAGCAAGTTCGCCGTCCGGGGCTTCACCGAGGCGCTGCGGCACGAACTGGGCCCCGACGGCGTCGGCGTCACCTGCGTGCACCCGGGCGGCATCCGCACCCGCATCGCCGCCAGCGCCCGCATCGGCAGCGGCGTCGACCCCGACGAGTACGAGGCCGGCCGCCGCCGGTTCGAGAAGCTGCTCACCATCGACCCGGCCCGGGCCGCCGAGGTCATCCTCGACGGCGTGCGCCGCCGCCGGGGCCGGGTGCTGATCGGCTGGTCGGCGACCCTGCCCGACCTGATGGCCCGGATCCTGCCCGCCTCCTACGGCCGGCTGCTCGCCCTCGGCGACCGGCGTTCCGCCGCGCCCCGGCGGGAGCGGGCATGACCGCCACCTGGCTCACCGTCGCCGGCCGTCGGGTCCGCTACCGGGTCGACGGGGCCGGGCCGCCGGTGGTGCTGCTGCACGGCATCAGCCGCAGCCTCGACGACTGGACCGAGCAACACCACCTGCTCCGCGACCGGTTCCGGGTCCACTCCCTCGACCTTCCCGGCTACGGCCACAGCGCGCCGCTGTCCGTACCGCACACCCTGCCGGCGCTGGCCGACGCGGTGGCGGGGTTCTGCGACGCGGTCGGGATCGCCGGCCCGGCGCACCTGGCCGGCAACTCCCTCGGCGGGGCCGTCGCCATGCAGCTCGCGGTCCGCGACCCGGCCCGGGTGTCCAGCCTGGTGCTGGTCAACAGCGCCGGCTTCGGCCGGGAGGTGGCCCTCGCGCTGCGGATCCTGGCCATCCGCCCGCTCGGGCGGGTGCTGCTGCGGCCGAACCGGCTCACCGCCCGCCGGGTGACCCGGTCGCTGTTCCACGACCCGGTCCACGCCACCGAGGCCCGGGTCGCGCACGCGCTCGCCATGGCGCGCGAGCCGCACGCCGCCCGGGTGATGCTGGAGACCCTGCGCAGCCTCGGCGGGCTGCGCGGCGTCCACCCGCAGTGGCGGGCCGACCTGCTGGACGCGGTGGCCGCGCTGCCGCTGCCCGTCCTGGTCACCTGGGGCGACCGGGACCTGATCCTGCCCGTCACGCACCTCACGGCGGCCCGTGCCCGACTGCCCCACGCCCGAACCCACCTCTTCACCGGCTGCGGCCACCTGCCGCAGGTGGAGTGCGCCGAGGAGTTCAGCCGCGTGGTCGCCGACTTCTGGACCACCCCCGGCTGACCGGCCGGTGGCGCCCCTGCCCGTCGGCTCGTCCGGGGCCGTTCCCGGGTGTTCTGGGCCGGGGCGGGGACACCGGAGTAGGTTGCCAGGTGGACATGATCCACGAACCCGTGGCGCGGCGGCGCGACGGAGAACGAGGGGGAGAGCGTGAGCCAGGAAGTGCGGGGAGTGATCTCCCGACGCAAGGGCGCACCGGTCGAGGTCGCCACGATCGTCGTGCCGGATCCGGGGCCCGGGGAGGCCGTCGTCCGCGTCCAGTCCTGCGGGGTGTGCCACACCGACCTGCACTACCGGGAGGGTGGCATCAACGACGACTTCCCGTTCCTGCTTGGTCACGAGGCCGCCGGCATCGTCGAACAGGTGGGGGAGGGGGTCACCGGGGTCGCCCCCGGCGACTTCGTGGTGCTCAACTGGCGGGCGGTCTGCGGCGACTGCCGCGCCTGCCGCCGGGGCCGCCCGTGGTACTGCTTCAACACCCACAACGCGAGCCGCAAGATGACCCTCACCGACGGCACCGAACTCACCCCGGCGCTGGGCATCGGCGCGTTCGCCGAGAAGACCCTGGTCCACGCCGGACAGTGCACGAAGGTCGACCCGGCGGCCCGGCCGGCCGCCGTGGGCCTGCTCGGCTGCGGCGTGATGGCCGGGCTCGGCGCGGCGATGAACACCGGCGGGGTCGGCCGGGGTGACTCGGTCGCGGTGATCGGCTGCGGCGGCGTCGGCGACGCGGCGGTCGCCGGTGCGGTGCTGGCCGGCGCGACGACGATCGTCGCCGTCGACCGCGACCCCCGCAAGCTCGACTGGGCCCGGAAGTTCGGGGCCACGCACACCGTCGACGCCTCCGCCGAGGACCCGGTCGAGGCGATCCGGGCGGTCACCGGCGGCTTCGGTGCCGACGTGGTGATCGACGCGGTGGGCCGCCCGGAGACCTGGAAGCAGGCCTTCTACGCCCGCGACCTCGCCGGCACGGTCGTGCTGGTCGGGGTGCCCACTCCCGAGATGACCGTCGAGCTGCCGCTGCTGGACGTCTTCGGCCGGGGCGGGGCCCTCAAGTCGAGCTGGTACGGCGACTGCCTGCCCAGCCGGGACTTCCCGCTGCTGACCGAGCTCTACCTCCAGGGGCGGCTCGACCTCGACGCGTTCGTCACCGAGGAGATCGGCCTGGACCAGGTCGAGGCGGCCTTCGGCCGGATGCACGCCGGCGACGTGCTCCGCTCGGTGGTGGTCCTCTGATGGCGGCCCGGATCGACCACGCCGTCACCAGCGGCACGTTCTCCCTCGACGGCCAGACCTTCGACGTGGACAACAACGTCTGGGTGGTCGGCGACGACAGCGAGTGCGTCGTGCTCGACGCCCCGCACGACGTCGAGGCGATCCTGCGGACCGTCGCCGGGCGACGGGTCCGGGCGATCCTGGCCACCCACGCCCACGACGACCACGTCCGGGTGGCCCCGGAGCTGAGCCGGGCGACGGGCGCGCCGGTCCTGCTGCACCCCGCCGACCGGGTGCTCTGGGACATGGTCCATCCGGACGTGCCGCCCGGCGGTGAACTGCGCGACGGCGACACGGTCGAGGTCGCCGGCACCACCCTGCGCGTGCTGCACACCCCCGGCCACAGCCCGGGCGCGTGCAGTTTCCACGCTCCCGACCTCACGGCGGTCTTCACCGGCGACACCCTCTTCGCCGGTGGTCCCGGGGCGACCGGGCGGTCGTTCAGCGACTTCGGCACGATCATCGACTCGATCCGGGACCGGCTGCTGACCCTCCCGCCGGAGACGACCGTGCACACCGGCCACGGCGACAGCACCAGCATCGGCGCCGAGGCCCCCCACCTGCCCGAGTGGCTCGCCCGCGGCCACTGAACCCCTCCGGTTGAGGGTTTTTTGGTAGCAGGGGACCCTTGTTACGCAAAAAGCGGTAACAAGGGTCCCCTGCTACCACCCCAGCCCGCGCCGCACACCCCAGCGCGGCGGGGTGGGGAGGCGCGGGCGGAAAACCGGGGGCGGGGTGGCGGGTGCGTTGCAGATACTCGGCGGCGTGGATGTTTCCTCCTCCCGGACGGCCGGGGCGGCTGCGGCGTACGCGCCGCTGACCCGCGCGCAACGCGCGGCGCTGGACCACGTCCGCGCGGTCGCCCGGCGCGACCGACCCGCCGTCCTGACCTCGATCGCCCGCGTGCTGGCCGGCTGTGACGTGCCCGGGGAGCCGGCACAGGTGATCGAGGCGATCGCCGAGGGCGGTGGGCTGACGGTGAACTTCCACCCCGACCGGCTGTTGGCCGACGGCCGGAGCGTGGCCGAGGCGCTGACCGAGGAGGGCGTCTACCGCAGCCAGTTCGAGACCGGCATCTCCAACGGCGGGTTGACCGCGTACCCGGGCGGCGACCGGGACCGTTGGGAGGCGGCGCTCTTCGGCGGCGCGTACCAGGCCACCGGGGTACGCCTCGCCGAGCGACCGATCTACGGCGGTCTCGACCTGCTCGGGCACCCGGAGGGAGCCTGCCCCCGTTTCGGCTCGTGCCACCTGCGGCTGCGTCCCACGGTGCTCGCCCGGACCACGTTCTGCTTCGGCGACAGCCATCTGGGTCCGACGGTGGTCGGCACGACCGACGCCTTCGAGCCGGTGCTCGCCGCGCTGCTGCACGACACCGACGAGCGGGGCGGCTGCCTCGGGATGGCCGGCATGGACAGCGTCACCCTGCTGCGGACCCTGCTCGCTCGTCGCCATCGGGTCGGCTGGACGCCGGGGGAGCCGGCCCGGTCCCTCGACGACTACGTCGAGGCCCAGGTCCACGGCGGTGTCGACCTGGGCCGCGATGTCGAGGCGCTGGTGGCCGACCCGTCCTTCCAGGGCACCGCGTGCGGGGCGACGCTGGCGGGTCTCGCCCGCCGGTACGGGTTCCCGCTGTACTGGCACCGAGGGTTCGCCCTGCCCGTCGACCGGGTCGACCCGGAGTTCCGGGGACCGGCGATCCCGCCGTTGGCCGCCCGGGTGCTCGACCGGTTCGGCCGGCCGGGCGCACCCGTCGACGCGGCGTTGATCGGCCGGGCCGCCGCGTCGGTGGTCACCGAACCCGGGCAGTGGGCCGACCGGGGACCGGCAGCGGTGACCCTCCAGCACCTCAAGCAACTCTGGCACGTCGTCGTGCGGTTCGGTGAGGCGTACTGAGTGGTGTGGTAACCCCGCACCTGATGTCCGGTTCGACGGCGTGACGCGGCCCGCAGCCGACCACCCAGGCGACAATTCCGGAATGACGGACACCGCAAGCTGGTTGTCCCCCGTACCCCTGGATCCAAACCCCGTCGGGTACGGCAGGACCCCCGTCCGGCACGTCCACCGATCGAAAGGGCAACCATCGTGAAGTCGCACTTCACTCGATGGCTCCCCGCCATCGCGAAGACCTCGAACCGCAGGACAGCCCTCACCCTCGCCGGTGTGGTCGCACTGGGTGGCCTGGCTCTCGCCCCGGCCGCGTACCCCGGCCCGCTGACCGGCGGCCCGCACCCGGACGCGGTGGCCGCCATCGACCTGGCCACCGGCAAGAACCGTGCCCCGGAGAGCACGGACGCCGTCACCCCGACGGAGACCGTCCGCGCCGACGCGGCGGAACCGGACGAGCCGTCCCAGAAGCCCGACGTCGACCGCCTCGTCCCGCACGGCGTGCAGGGCGCGCAGTCGCGCATCACGCTCGACGACGCGCAGCTCGCCAACGCCAGAGCCATCGTCGAGACCGCCAAGGAGACCGGCGTCGGCGAACGGGGCGCCGTGATCGGCGTCGCCACCGCATTGCAGGAGTCGAAGCTCTACAACCTCGGCCACCTCGGTGCGGTCAACGACCACGACTCGCAGGGACTGTTCCAGCAGCGTCCGTCGACCGGCTGGGGATCGCCCGAGCAGATCACCGACCCCGAGTACGCCTCGACCGCGTTCTTCGAGGCGCTCAAGGACGTCCGTGGTTGGCAGGAGGCCCCGCTGACCGTGGCCGCGCAGACCGTGCAGGTCTCGGCCTACCCGTTCGCGTACGCGCAGTGGGAGGAGCAGGCCGCGGAGGTCGTCCAGCGGGTCTGGTGACCTGACACCCCCCGGTCCGGCCGGGCCCCTCACCCGAGGGGCCCGGCCGGACGTGTCCTCAGGGCAGTGGGCCGTACTCCTGACGCAGCCGGGCCGACCCGGTCGCCACCGACCAGCCCGCCACCCAGGCGCTGCCGCTGGTGGGGTCGGTCCGCTCGGACAGGTGGTACCAGTCCATCCGGCAGTGCTGCGGGGTCACCTCCACGACGCCGTAGCCGTGGCCGTCCAACTCCGTCCACCGCACGTGCGGATTGGTCGAGCGGATCAGGGTCGCCCCGAGCGCGCTGAGCGCGTTGTTCGCCGGCAGGCCCAGGAAGTCGTTGACGTTGTCGCTGGTGACCGAGGGGACGACGAACTCGGCGGCGGCCGGCCCGGACAGCGCGGTCGACCGGGTGGTCACCTCGTTCGCCCAGGAGAAGTGGATGTCGCCGGTCAGGAACACCACGTCCCGCGTGCCGGTGGCCCGCAGGTGGTCGACCAGCTCGTTGCGGTCGGCGTTGTAGCCGTCCCACTGGTCCGGGTTGAGCGCCGCGCCGTTCTCGGGGATGCCGAGCAGCTCGCGCAGCGGGCCGAGCAACCAGGCCGGCAGCGCGCCCAGGTTGAGCCGGGCCATCATCACCGGGTTGCCGACCAGCTTCCAACGGGCCGTCGAACCGGCCAGGCCCGCCTTCAACCAGGCCATCTGCGCGTCCCCGGTGATCGTGCGCGCCGGGTCGTCCACCGCCGTGCCGGAGGCCTGCCGCGACCGGTACGACCGCAGGTCCAGCATGGACAGCTCGGCGAGCTGCCCGAACCGCAGCCGCCGGTGGATGGCCCCGTCCGCGCCGGCCCGCACCGGCATCCACTCGAAGTACGCCTGCCGCGCGGCGGCCAGCCGTGTCGTGTAGTCCCCCTCCGTGCCCGGGGTGTGGTTCTCCGCCCCACCGGACCACTGGTCGTTGGCGACCTCGTGGTCGTCCCAGGTGATCACCCAGGGCACCGCGGCGTGCAGGGCCTGGAGGTCCGGGTCGGTCTTGTAGAGGGCGTGCCGGATCCGGTAGTCGGCGAGGGTGAGCGTCTCGTGTGCCGGCTGCACCGGGCGGACCACCGTGCCGCCCGCGTCGAACTGGCCCGTACCGTACTCGTACAGGTAGTCCCCGAGGTGGACCACCAGGTTCAGGTCGTCCCGGGCGGCCAGGTGCCGGTATGCGGAGAACCAGCCGGCCTCCCAGTTCGCGCAGGAGACGACGCCCAGCCGCAGCCGGTCCACGGCCGCGTCCGGCGGGGGCGCGGTCGTCGTGCGACCGACCGTCGACCAGGTGCCGCCGTATCCGAACCGGTACCAGTAGGTGGTGGCCGGGGCCAGACCGGTCACCTCCACCTTGACCGTGTGGTCCCGCACCGGCCCGGTGGATGTCACGCCCTCGGCCGTCGTGTCCTGGAAGTCCGGGTCGGCGGCGACCTGCCAGGACACCTGCACGTCCGGTCCCTTCCCGGAGCCCGGTAGGGCCTCGTCGGTGGGGGTTAGCCGGGTCCAGAGCAGGATGCCGTCGGGGAGCGGGTCACCGGAGGCGACCCCGTGCCGGAAGGCGCCACCGGCCGCGTGGGCGGGAGCCGTCGTGGCCAGCACCGCGCCGGCGAGGACGGCGGTACCGGTGGTGGCACCGGCGACGCGCAGCAGCGTACGGCGGTCGAGGGTGTTCGTCATGGTCTATGTCCTACTGGCCACCCCCTCGACTCCGCTGCCCCTGGCGTCAACGTTCGTCTATTTTTTGGCGTGGGTTCCCGTTTGCGTCGTCTGGCGGGAACGACATCCCCCGGGGGCGCCGCCCCTCGGGAGCGCCTGCCCGGTCTGTGCCCGTTTGTGGCGGGTGTCGGGGTCGCTTTGGTCGGGTTGGCGGTCGGGGAATGGTGGGGGTGGGCCGGTGGTTGTACCGGGTCGACGGCCGAGGAAGGCGCCCTGCTGGTGGGTGGGGTGCGCGGGCCTGGTCGGTGGAATGCCGGCGGGTGGCGGGTCGTTGTACATGGTTCGCCGGCGTGGACGGGCAGCGTGAGGGCCTTCCGCCGGTGCGAGTGATCCCCTTCTGACTTTTGTTCGGGTGCCTGACGGTGCTCGTGTGCCCGGTGTCCCCTACGCCGGGGTGTCGATCCCCCGATTGGAGTTCCCCCATGAACACGATGCTGCGTAAGACTGTTCTCGGTGTGGCTGGTCTGGCGTTCGCCGGTGGTGTGGTCGGTGGTCCGGTCGGCACCGTGCTGGACGGCCCCGCCCAGGCTGCCCCGGCCACCCCTGTGGCCGTGGTGCAGGCGGAGAAGCCGGATGCCGGGAAGCTGATGCCGAATGGTGTGCCGGGCGGGCAGTCGCGGATTCCGCTGGACGCCGAGCAGACGGCGAACGTGAAGGCGATCGTCGCGGCGACGAAGAAGGCCGGGATGGACGAGCGGGCTGCCGTGGTCGCGATCGCGACGAGTCTGCAGGAGTCGAAGCTGGAGAACCTGGGTCATCTGGGTGACCGCAACGACCACGACTCGCAGGGCCTGTTCCAGCAGCGTCCGTCGTCGGGTTGGGGCACGGTCGAGCAGATCACCGACCCGGAGTACTCGACGACGGCGTTCCTGAAGGGCCTGAAGCAGGTCGAGGGTTGGAAGGACATGCCGCTGACCCGGGCCGCGCAGACGGTGCAGGTGTCGGCGTACCCCGACCACTACGCGCAGTGGGAGAAGCAGGCCGCCGACCTGGTCGCCGAGCACTGGAACAGCTGACCCTGATCACACGTCGTGGGCCGGCACCCCGAACCCGGGGTGCCGGCCCACACGCGTCCCCACCCGAGGTCAGCGTCCGGTCCGCCGGTGTCGGTGCACGTCGAGCAGCGCGGCGACAAGGGCCAGCGAGATGACGCCGACGGCGAGCAGAAGCGAGTCCCGGAACGCCACCGACCAGTCTCCGTCGGTGTCGCTCAGGGCGGAGAAGAACGCCGCGCCGACGGCGGCGATGCCGGCCGCTGAGCCGATCCGCTGCCCGGTCTGGAGCATGCCGGCGGCGCTGCCGGCTTCCCGTACCGGCACCTCGGCGAGGGTGAGGGTCTGGTTCGGTGTGATCACCAGTCCGCTGCCGATCCCCGCGACCAGCAACGGCAGCGCCGTCGCCAGGGGAGCCGGGACGTCCGGCAGGAACCGCAGGGCGAGCACGACCGCACCCAGCCCGACGACGACGGTGAGCAGGCCGACCGTGACCAGCGGGCGTCCGTACCGGTTGACGACCCGGCCGCCGAACGCGGACGCGGCGGCCGACCCCAACGCGAACGGCGTGATCGCCAGACCGGCCAGCAGCGCGGAGTAGCCGAGCCCGTTCTGTAGGAAGAGCGTGAAGACGAAGAACAGCGCCGTGAAGCCGCCGAAGTAGACCAGCGCGATCACCGACCCGAGGGCGTACGAGCGCAGCCGGAACAACTCCAGGTCGAACAGGGGTTCACCGCGTCGGGCGTACCAGCGTTCCCAGAACCCGAACGCACCCAGCGTGGCGAGCCCGGCGACCACCAGCAGCCACCGGCTCAGGCCCTGCCACTGTTCCCGCTGCACCAGCGGCAGCAGCACCAGCACCACCCCGACGCCGAGCAGCAGAACGCCCACCGGGTCGAGCTGCCGTGCTCCGGTGCCCTCCCGCCGGACGGGTGCCGGCAGCAGCCGCCAACCCAGCACCACGGCGGCGATCCCCACCGGCACGTTGACGAAGAACACCCACCGCCAGCCGTGCTCCTCACCGCCGACGGCGATGAGTAGCCCACCCAGCAACGGGCCGATCGCGGTGGAGATTCCGATCGTCGCGCCGAGCAGGCCGAACGGCCGGCCCCGCTCGGGACCGTGGAACAACTCCTGGATCAGCCCGGTGACCTGCGGGTTGACCAGGCCGGCGGCGGCTCCCTGCAACAACCGGGCAGCGATCAGCCAGGTCGGCGAGGGGGCGAGCCCGGCCAGCGCGCTGGTCAGTGTGAACAGCGCGATGCCGACGACGAAGGCGTTGCGTCGGCCCCGGGCGTCCCCGAGCCGGCCCGCCGGCACCAGGACCAGCCCGAACGTCAGCGCGTACCCGGAGAGGACCCACTGGAGGTCGCTGGGGCTCGCGCCGAGCGTCCGGTCGATCGACGGGACGGCGACGTTGACGATGCTGACGTCGAGCAGGGTCATGAACGCCGCGACCAGCCCGACCGCGAGCGCCTGCCACCGGCGGCGTTCCTCGCCGCGTGGAGGGGACGGCGACCGGTTCACACCGGGCCCCGACGAGGGATGATCACGCACCCCCGACCGCTACCCGGCTCCGGTCGGCGCAAACAGCCCTCGCCTTCGTCACGCCATCTGCCGCGCGCACCAGCGGGGCCCGAAGTCGAGCCCGGCCATCGGCGAGTCCTCCCGGTGCAGCAGGTTCTTCTCCGACAGCATCCGCAGCGGTGCGACGATCTCCTCCTCGGTCAGTCCGGACTCCTCGGCGATGACCGCCGGATACGGCACCTGTCCCCGCGCCTCCAGCGCGTAGACCGCCTGGTAGACCCGTTCCTCCAGCTCCGAGAGCGGGACCTGCTGCATGACGTCCTCCTTCGACCGCCGCCCCGCACGGGGCGGGTGTGCCCAGCGCCGGTTACCCGCCTCACCGGCGACGATGCCCACCCGTCCGGGCGGTTCCTGCGCCGGCTCCGGGCCGGCCGTGCCCTAGGCTGCCTGGCGTGACCGTCTGGGACTGTGCTGTCATCGGAGCCGGCCCGGCCGGGCTTTCCGCCGCGTACGCCGCCGCTCGCGCCGGCCTGCGGACCCTGGTCGTCGAGCGGGCTGCCCATCCCCGCTACAAGACCTGCGGTGGCGGACTGATCGGCACCTCGCTCGCCACGGTCACCGACCGGATCGACGTGCCCGCCGACGACCGGGTCGACCGGGTCACCTTCACCCGCGACGGCCGGCGGGAGTTCACCCGACGGCACACCGCGCCGCTGGTCACGATGGTCCGCCGGGAGGAGTTCGACCTGCGGCTGCGCCGGGCCGCGACCGACGCCGGCGCCGAGGTACGGGAACGCGCGCCGGTGCGCGCCGTGAAGCAGGACCCGGACGCGGTCCGCCTGCGGCTGGCCGACGGCGACACGGTCACCGCCCGGTACGCGGTCGGCGCGGACGGCTCCTCCGGCGTCACCGCCCGCCACGTGGGTGTCCGGCACCGGCAGGTCGACCTGGGGTTGGAACGGGAACTGCCGGTGTCGCCCGTGGAGCAGGAGCGCTGGCGGGGTCGGGTCCTGCTCGACTGGGGGCCGATCCCCGGGTCGTACGCCTGGGTGTTCCCGAAGGGCGACCGCCTGACCGTCGGTGTCATCGCGGCCCGGGGCGAGGGGGAGCGGACCCGCGCCTACCTGCGGTCGTTCGTCGAGCGGCTCGGCCTGAGCGGGGTGGAACCGGCACACGACTCGGGCCACCTGACCCGCTGCCGCGCCGACGACGCGCCGCTGCGGCGGGGCCGGGTGCTGGTCGCCGGGGACGCCGCCGGCCTGCTGGAGCCCTGGAGCCGCGAGGGCATCAGCTACGCGCTGCGCTCCGGCGCGCTGGCCGGCGCGGCGGTGGCCGCCGGAGACCTCGACGGGTACGTGCGCGCGGTGCACGCCGACCTGGTGCCGTCGATGCGCGCCGGCCACCGGCTGCTGGACGTCTTCGCCCGCCGTCCGGAGGTGTTCCACGCGCTGCTGGCCACCCCGCCCGGCTGGGGGATGTTCGTCCGCTTCTGTCAGGGGCGGGCCAGCTTCGACGAGACCCTGTCCCGGGCGCCGGTGCGGGCCGCGCTGGCCCTGCTGGACCGCCTTCCGGCTACCCCGGCTCGGGCGGGCTGACCGGCGTCCCGGCCGCTGTCGCACCTCGACTGGCCGGCCTCGCATCGGCGGCAGAGGGCAACGGCAGAGGCAGGGTGGCGGTGGTGAAAGACGTCACTCGACGGTCTCGTGAACCACGAGGCCCTCCCGGACGTGAGTCAGGTGGGAGTTCGTGGTTGCGGTACGGAGTTCCACGTCGCTCCCTGGCTTACCGATGACCGGAAGCCGTTCGCCGGATACCCGACAAGGAGGAATGATGCCCGCCCTTGTTATCACCCGTGGCCTGCCCGGCTCCGGTAAGACCACCTACGCCAAGCGGTGGGTGGCCGAGGATCCCGAGCGCCGCTTCCGCGTGAACCGCGATGACCTGCGGGCCATGGCCCACGGCCACAGGGTCGGTGTGCGGTGGCAGGAGGATGCGGTGACCACCGCGCAGAAAGCGCAGGTGCTCGCGCTGCTGCGCGCGGGCCTGAGTGTGATCGCTGACGACACGAACTTGCCGGACGCGTCGGTGGAGGAGTGGCGGCGGCTCGCCGAGCAGGCCGAGGCGCACCTGGTGGCGGTCGACCTGCGGGACGTGCCGGTGGAAACCTGCATCGCCCGAGATACGGCCCGTGGTGCCGCCGGTGGCCGGCTGGTGGGTGGGGACGTCATCCGCCGGATAGCCGATGAGGGCCGGTGCAGGGTGCTCGACGCCGGGTAGCTGGGACAGGGCGCCGGGACACGCCCGCTGTTTCCGGACGCTGCCGCCGGGTAGGGGCAGAACAGGACCCGCCCGGTGAGCGCGAGGAGACGGCAGTGAGCGAGAACCAGTACACCCAGCAGGACCCGACCCAGCAGTACGCGCAGGGCCAGCCCGAACAGCAGCAGTCCCCGCCGGGCACGACGGGCGAGATGCGACCGAAGCCCGACCACGGCGAGGAGTCGTACCGGGGGAGTGGCCGGCTGGAGGGCAAGCGAGCGCTGATCACCGGCGGTGACTCGGGTATCGGCCGTGCGGTCGCCATCGCCTTCGCCCGGGAGGGCGCCGACGTGCTCATCTCCTACCTCGGCGAGGAGGAGGACGCGGACGCCCGTGACACGGTCCGGCTGGTCGAGAAGGCCGGCCGGCGCGGCGTCGCCGTGCGGGGTGACATCACCGACGAGGCGGCCTGCCAGTCGCTGGTCGACCGGGCGCTGTCCGACCTCGGTGGCCTCGACATCCTGGTGAACAACGCCGCCTACCAGATGGCCCAGGACAAGGGCATCCTCGGGATCAGCAGCGAGCAGTTCGACCGGGTGCTCAAGACGAACCTGTACGCGATGTTCTGGCTCTGCAAGGCCGCCGTGCCGCACCTGCCGGAGGGCGGGGCGATCATCAACACGTCGTCGATCCAGGCGTACCAGCCGTCGCCGCAGCTGCTGGACTACGCGACGACCAAGGCGGGGATCGCGAACTTCACCAAGGCGCTCGCCGAGGACCTCGCCGACCAGGGCATCCGGGTGAACGCGGTGGCGCCCGGCCCGATCTGGACCCCGTTGATCCCGGCCACCATGCCGGAGAAGAAGGTCGAGTCGTTCGGCGAGGACACCCCGATGGGCCGGGCCGGACAGCCGGCGGAGCTGGCCCCGGCGTTCGTCTTCTTCGCCTCGCAGGAGTCGAGCTTCATCACCGGCGAGGTGCTCGGCGTCACCGGCGGCAAGCCCATCAGCTGACGGTGCGTAGCCGGGTGGCCGGGCGGGTTCAGCGCGGCCACCCGGCGAGGCGTTCCCGCAGCCGGCGGACCTGGTCGGCGTCCAGCCCGTACCGGGCGAACCGTCGCTCGGGCAGCCGGTCCAGGTAGCGGCCGGCGGCGGCCACGTCCTCCGGGTCCAACGCCGGGTCGAGCTGCCGGGCCAGCTCCAGCAGTTCCGCCACCGGGTAGTGGTCCAGCGCGGCGGCGACGTCGATGTAGTCCCGTACCTCCCGGCGGTTGACCAACGCCGCCGTCTTGCTCGCCACCAGGTCACGGACGTCCATCACCGGTCCCAGGTCCATGACCACGGGGCTGCGGTACCGGTCGAGGCGGGCCAGGGTCAGCCGGAGCTGCCGCCCGTCCCGGGTGACCACGAAGTCCTTCAGGTCCTGGTCGAATCCGGCGAACAGGTCGGCCAGCTCGCTGTCCGGGTCGGCGTCGGCCACTGCGAAGCCGGCCCGCTCCAGCGCGGTGCGGACCTCCGCCGCCGCAGCAGCCGCCGCACCTTCGACGTCGGCGAACAGGTCGACGTCCTCGGTGGGTCGGGTGACCAGCCCGTGTGCCGCCCAGGCGACCCCGCCGCCGAGCACGAACCGGTGCGGACCGGCCGCGGCGAGGGCCACCCGGGCGACCTCTCGGTAGAACTCGTTGAGGTGGGTGGTGCTCACGCGGTACGCAGACAGCGGTGCCGGCTCTCCCACGCCTGCCGGACGCCCCGGGGGAGGTTGAGCCGGCGCCAGACCAGCCGCAGCGTCCGGCCGTTGATGAGCTGCCGCAGGTCCTCGCAGCGGGTGGTCTCGCGCAGGACGTTCTCGTACATCCAGAGCAGGTCGTCCGGGTCGCCGAGGTCGAAGGTGCGCTCGGTGTTCCACATCAACCGGAGCGGCAGCTCGACCAGGCCGTGACTCGGGCCGGTCAGCTCGGTGAGGGTGCGCGCGACCACGGCCGGACGCCCCGGGCGGGCCAGGAACGCCACGCCGGCCGAGGTGGGGGAAAGGCCCTGCATGGAGTCAGGGTAACCCCCGTCCCCGGCGTCACGTGCCATCCGGCGGCCGACCGACCTTGTTACCTATCTTCCTAGGATGCCTTAGCGGTGGTGCGGTCGCCCACAGGAAGCAAAACGACTCGCACCCGGTCGCACCCGCCGCCGGGTTGCCCTAGGGTCAGCAGAGAGACACGGCGAGGGGAGGTGGCGGTCGGTGGGACTGCGGACCTTCCTCGCGGGCTGGCCGGTGTACCGGCAGCTCACCGGCACCGACCCGCTCGGTCGGGGCGCTGCCGCGCAGTCCGCCCGTTCGCGGGCGCTCACGCCGCGCACCGAGACGGCCGACCGGGTGGCCCGGTCGGTGTGTCCGTACTGCGCGGTGGGGTGCGGTCAGCGGGTGTTCGTCACGGACGAGCAGGTGACCCAGATCGAGGGGGACCCGGACAGCCCGATCTCGCGGGGGCGGCTGTGCCCGAAGGGGTCGGCCAGCAAGTCCCTGGTGACCAGTCCGCTGCGGCAGACCAAGGTCCGGTACCGGCGTCCGTACGCCACCGAGTGGGAGGACCTGGAGCTCGACACCGCGTTGGACATGATCGCCGACCGGATCCTCGCCGCGCGCGAGGAGACCTGGGAGGACGCCGACGCCGAGGGCCGTCCGTTGAACCGGACGCTGGGCATCTCCAGCCTGGGTGGGGCGACGCTGGACAACGAGGAGAACTACCTCATCAAGAAGTTGTTCACCGCGATGGGGGCGCTCCAGATCGAGAACCAGGCGCGTATTTGACACTCCGCCACGGTCCCCGGTCTGGGGGCCAGCTTCGGTCGCGGTGGTGCGACGGACTTCCAGCAGGACGTCGCCAACGCTGACGTCATCGTCATCCAGGGCTCGAACATGGCCGAGGCCCACCCGGTGGGGTTCCAGTGGGTGATGGAGGCGAAGCGGCGCGGCGCCAAGGTGTTCCACGTCGATCCCCGGTTCACCCGGACGAGTGCGCTCGTGGACACGTACCTGCCGATCCGGGTGGGGACGGACATCGCGCTGCTCGGTGGGGTGGTCCGGTACATCCTGGAGAACGAGCTGGACTTCCGGGAGTACGTGTTGGCGTACACCAACGCGGCGACGATCGTGAGCGAGGACTTCGTCGACGCGGAGGACGGTGACGGGTTCTTCTCCGGGTTCGACGCGGAGACCGGCGCGTACGTCCAGGACAGTTGGCAGTACGCCGGGCACGAGGACGACTCGGGTGCCGGGCACACCGCGCGGGAGCGGGACAGCGCGGCGGGGTTGGAGCACGAGTCGCACGGCGCGCCGGTGGACGGTCAGGTCCAGCGGGACGAGACGTTGCGGCATCCGCGCTGCGTGTACCAGATCCTGAAGCGGCACTTCGCGCGGTACACCCCGGAGATGGTGGAGCGGGTGTGTGGGATTCCGCAGGAGAAGTTCCTGGAGTTGGCGCGGGCGTGGACGGAGAACTCGGGTCGGGAGCGGACCGGGTGTCTGATCTATTCAGTGGGGTGGACGCAGCACAGCGTGGGGGTGCAGTACATCCGGACCGGGGCGATCATCCAGTTGTTGCTGGGTAACGTGGGTCGTCCGGGTGGTGGGGTGCTGGCGTTGCGGGGGCACGCGAGCATTCAGGGGTCGACGGACATTCCGACGTTGTTCAATTTGCTGCCGGGTTATCTGCCGATGCCGCGGCATGACGCGCATGTGACGTTCGACGACTGGGTGGGGAGCATCGCGCATCCGGGGCAGAAGGGGTTCTGGGGTAACGCGCGGGCGTACGCGGCGAGTTTGTTGAAGGCGTACTGGGGGGACGCGGCGACGCCGGAGAACGACTTCTGTTACGGGTACCTTCCGCGTCTGACCGGTGACCATGGGACGTATCAGCAGGTGTTGAACATGATCGACGGGAAGGTGAAGGGGTACTTCCTGTTGGGTCAGAATCCGGCGGTGGGTTCGGCGCACGGTCGGGCGCAGCGGTTGGGGATGGCGAACCTGGACTGGTTGGTGGTTCGGGATCTTTTCCTGATCGAGAGTGCGACGTTCTGGCGGAATTCCCCGGAGGTGGAGACCGGGGAGATCGTGCCGGAGGAGTGCCGGACGGAGGTGTTCTTCCTGCCGGCGGCGTCGCATGTGGAGAAGGAGGGCACGTTCACCCAGACGCAGCGGTTGTTGCAGTGGCGGGAGAAGGCGGTGGATCCGCCGGGCGACTGTCGGTCGGAGTTGTGGTTCTTCTACCACCTGGGGCGGAAGCTGCGGGAGAAGCTGGCCGGGTCGGCGTTGCCCCGGGATCGGGCGCTGCTGGATCTGACCTGGGACTATCCGACGCAGGGGCCGGACGCGGAGCCGAGCGCGGAGGCGGTGCTGCGGGAGATCAACGGGTTCGAGGTGGGGTCGGGTCGGTTGTTGTCGTCGTTCACGGAGGCGGCTGACGACGGGTCGACGGCCATCGGGTGTTGGATCTACAGCGGGGTGTTCGCGGACGGGGTGAACCAGGCGGCGCGGCGTCGGTCGCGGCACGAGCAGGACTGGGTGGCGGCGGAGTGGGGTTGGGCGTGGCCGGCGAATCGGCGGACGTTGTACAACCGGGCTTCGGCGGATCCGGAGGGTCGGCCGTGGAGTGAGCGGAAGCGGTACGTGTGGTGGGACGCGGACGCGGGGGAGTGGACGGGGTACGACGTGCCGGACTTCGAGCGGACGAAGCCGCCGTCGTACCGGCCGCCGGAGGGGGCGAGTGGGCCGGCGGCGATCGCGGGTGACGACCCGTTCGTGATGCAGGGGGACGGTAAGGGCTGGTTGTACGCGCCGAGTGGGGTGGTGGACGGGCCGTTGCCGACGCATTTCGAGCCGGCGGAGTCGCCGGTGCGCAACGCGTTGTACGGGCAGCAGGCGAATCCGACGCGGAAGGTGTACGGGCACTGGGTGAATTCGGTGAATCCGTCGCCGCCGCAGGCGCATGCCGAGGTGTTTCCGTATGTGTTCACGGTGAGCCGGTTGACGGAGCATCACACGGCGGGTGGGATGAGCCGGACGGTGGGGCCGTTGGCGGAGTTGCAGCCGGAGATGTTCGTGGAGGTGTCGCCGGAGTTGGCGGCCGAGCGGGGGTTGGCGCATCTGGGGTGGGCGCATCTGGTCTCGGGTCGGGCGGTGATCGAGGCGCGGGTGTTGGTGACGGACCGGTTGACGCCGTTGCGGGTGGAGGGCCGGGTGGTGCATCAGGTGTGGTTGCCGTACCACTTCGGGTCGGAGGGTCTGGTGACGGGTGATTCGGCGAACGATCTGTTCGGGATCACGTTGGATCCGAATGTGTTGATCCAGGAGAGCAAGGTCGGGACGTGTGACGTGCGGGCGGGTCGGCGGCCGAGGGGCGCGGCGTTGCGGGACCTGTTGGCCGAGTATCGGCGGCGGGCGGGTTTGTCACCGGATGCGGGTGGTCGGCGGCGACCGCCCGATTCCTCGCCCGGTCTCGGACGGGGAGTGTGATCGTGGACGCCAACAGCCTTTTCGGGCCGCTGGACCCGGCGCCGGACGCGGGTTGGACGGACGCTCCGCCCCGGATGGGGTTCTTCACCGACACGAGCGTGTGTATCGGCTGCAAGGCGTGTGAGGTGGCCTGCAAGGAGTGGAACGGGGTGCCCGGGTCGGGCCTGGACCTGTTGGGTATGTCGTACGACAACACGGGGGCGTTGACCGCGAACTCGTGGCGGCATGTGGCGTTCGTGGAGCAGCCGCGTCGGGGCGGCCCGGGGCTGTCGGCGTTCGCGGGTACGCCGACCGGGGGGTCGGCGGAGGCGGAGAGCGCCCGGGTGGCGGCGGGGTCGTCGTCCGACGTGGGCACCGAGCCGGGGTTGCCGGTGGGTTCGCCGGAGGCGGCCGGTTGGATGGCGGAGGGGCCGCGGTTTTTGGGGATGCCGGGGTCGCAGCCGCCGGGGCGGAGCGGTGACGTGGGCGGGCGGTCGGACGTCCGCTGGCTGATGATGTCGGATGTGTGCAAGCACTGCACGCACGCCGCCTGTCTGGATGTGTGCCCGACCGGGTCGCTGTTTCGGACGGAGTTCGGGACGGTGGTGGTGCAGGAGGACATCTGCAACGGGTGTGGGTACTGCATCCCGGCGTGTCCGTACGGGGTGATCGACCAGCGTCGGGGCGACGGCCGGGCGTGGAAGTGCACGCTGTGTTATGACCGGATCGGGGCGGGGTCGACCCCGGCCTGCGCGCAGGCGTGCCCGACGGAGTCGATCCAGTACGGGCCGTTGGCGGAGTTGCGGGAGCGGGCGGCCGAGCGGGTGGCGGTGCTGCATGAGCGGGGGGTGCGGGAGGCCCGGCTGTACGGGCACGATCCGGGTGACGGGGTGGGCGGTGACGGTGCGTTCTTCCTGTTGCTGGATGAGCCGGAGGTGTACGGGTTGCCGCCGGATCCGGTGGTGACGACGCGGGATCTGCCCCGGATGTGGCGACGGGCGGGGGTGGCGGCGTTGGCGATGGCGGCGGCGGTGGTGGCGGCGTTCGCCGGTGGCCGGTCGTGAGCGGGCAGGATCAGCCGGTCGGGGCGTTGTTCCGGCGGTTCCGGGAGCGGTTGGCGGCGGCGCGGACCGCCGACGGGAGGCGGCTGGCGGGTGCCGGGGATGCCGCTGGGGAGCGGTTGGCGACCACGCGGGGCGCTGGAGGCGTGCGGGCAGGTGCCGGGGGAGGGGCCGACCGGGTGCCGGGGGCGGGGCGTCGGGGGCGGCGGGGTGGTGAGGAGCTGGCGGTGCCGCCGGTGGAGTTCACCTCGTACTACGGTCGGCCGATCGTGAAGGCGCCGGTGTGGCGGTGGGACATTCCGGCGTATCTGTTCACCGGGGGGTTGGCGGCGGGGTCGTCGTTGCTGGCGGTGGGGGGTCAGGTGACGGGTCGGCCGGCGTTGCGGCGGGCGGGTCGGCTGGCCGCGTTGGGTGCGGTGGGGGCGAGCACGGTGTTCCTGGTGCACGATCTGGGTCGGCCGGCGCGGTTCCATCACATGTTGCGGGTGGCGAAGGTGACGTCGCCGATGTCGGTGGGGACGTGGATTCTGGCGGTGTTCGGGCCGGCGGCGGGGGTGGCGGCGGTGGCGGAGGCCGCGCCGTGGTTGCCGTCGCGGGGGGTGCCGGGGTTGGCGCGTCGGGTGTTGCCGCCGGTGGGGCGGGGTGCCGGGTGGGTGGCGGCGGTGACGGCGCCGGCGTTGGCGACGTACACGGGGGTGTTGTTGGCGGACACGGCGGTGCCGTCGTGGCATGAGGCGTATCCGGAGTTGCCGGTGGTGTTCGCGGGCAGCGCGTTGGCCAGTGGCGCGGGGGTGGGGTTGTTGGCGGCGCCGGTGCGGCAGGCGGGGCCGGCGCGTCGGTTGGCGGTGGCGGGCGCGGCGGTGGAGTTGGCTGCGGTGCACCGGTTGGAGACGCGGCTGGGGCTGCTGGGTGAGCCGTACCGGGTGGGTCGGGCGGGTCGGCTGCTGCGGGCGAGCCGAGTGTTGACGGCGGCCGGGGCGGTGGGCGCGCTGGTGGGTCGGCGTAGTCGGGTGCTGTCGGCGGTTTCCGGGGTGGCGTTGCTGGCGGGGTCGGTGGCGACCCGGTTCGGGATCTTCCATGGTGGGGTGGCGTCGGCCCGGGATCCGAGGTACACGGTGGTGCCGCAGCGGGAGCGTCTGGATCGGCGGGCGGCCGGCGGGTAGGGCCCGTGCCTTTTGCGTGACGGGTGGCTCCGGCCGCGTGGGTGTTCGGGTGTTGTGGTTTAGTGCCGGGTGGAGGCGTTCAGGTGGCTGGTGCCCCTCCCGGTCTTCAAAACCGGTGTGGCCCGGGATCCGGGTCAGGCGGGTTCGATTCCCGTCCGTCTCCGCCAGCTTTCACGGGGCGGGTGGTGGGTGTGGGGGCGGTTGATCCGCGGCGTCGGGTGCCGCGTACGGATGTGGTGCTGGCGGATCCCCGGGTGGCCGCGGCGGTCGAGGTGTGGGGCCGGGAGCGGGTCAAGGCGGCGGTGGTCGGGGCGCAGCGGCGGGCGCGGGCCGGGGAGATCGACCCGGCGGAGGTGCCGGCGGCGGCGGTGGCCGCGTTGCCGGCGGGGCTGCCGCGGCGGGTGGTGAACGCGACCGGCGTGGTGCTGCACACGAACCTGGGGCGGGCGGCGCTGGGCGCCCCGGCGGTCGGGGCGGTGGTGGCCGCGGCGGGGCACACGGACGTGGAGTTGGATCTGCGGTCGGGCCGGCGGGCGCGGCGGGGCCGGGATGCGCTGGAGGCGTTGGCGGCGGCGGTGCCGGCGGCCGGCGGGGTGTACGTGGTGAACAACGGTGCGGCGGCGCTGGTGTTGGCGGCGACGGCGTTGGCGGCGGGCCGGGAGATCGTGGTCAGCCGGGGTGAGCTGGTGGAGATCGGCGACGGGTTCCGGTTGCCGGATCTGCTGGTGAGTACGGGGGCGCGGCTGCGGGAGGTGGGCACCACCAATCGGACGTCGGTGGCGGACTACGCGGCGGCGGTGGGTCCGGAGACGGGTTTCGTGTTGAAGGTGCATCCGTCGAACTTCGTGGTGTCGGGGTTCACCGCGTCGGTGTCGGTGGCGGAGTTGGTGCCGTTGGGGGTGCCGGTGGTGGTGGACATCGGGTCGGGGTTGTTGGCGCCGGATCCGGTGTTGCCGGCGGAGCCGGATGCGGCGGGCGCGTTGCGGGCGGGGGCGGCGCTGGTCACGGCCAGCGGGGACAAGCTTCTGGGTGGTCCGCAGGCGGGGTTGCTGTTGGGCTCGGCGGAGGTGGTGGAGCGGCTGCGCCGGCATCCGTTGGCGCGGGCGTTGCGGGTGGACAAGTTGACGTTGGCGGCGTTGGCGGCGACGCTGCGGGATCCGGAGACGCCGACCTGGCAGGCGCTGCGGGCGGATGCGGCGGGGTTGCGGGCGCGGGCGGTCCGGTTGCGGGATCGGCTGGTGGCCGTCGGGTGTCCCGCCGAGGTGACGGAGTGCGTGTCGGTGGTCGGTGGTGGTGGCGCGCCGGGGGTGGAGTTGCCGTCGTGGGGGGTGGCGTTGCCGGAGCGGTTCGCGGAGCCTTTGCGGATGGGTGATCCGCCGGTGCTGGGGCGGGTGGTGCGGGGCCGGTTGCTGTTGGATCTGCGGTGTGTGCCGGAGTCGGCGGACGAGACGGTGTGGGCTGCGGTGGCGCGGGTGGCCGGCTGACATGTGGGTGGTGGCGACCGCCGGGCACGTGGATCACGGTAAGTCGACGTTGGTGCGGGCGTTGACGGGAATGGAACCGGACCGGTGGGCCGAGGAGCGGCGCCGGGGCATGACGATCGACCTGGGGTTCGCGTGGACGTCGTTGCCGTCGGGGGCGACGGTGGCGTTCGTGGACGTGCCGGGGCATGAGCGGTTCGTGCCGAACATGCTGGCCGGGGTGGGGCCGGTGCCGGCGGCGCTGCTGGTGGTGGCGGCGGATGAGGGGTGGATGCCGCAGTCAGCGGAGCATCTGGCCGTGTTGGATGCGCTGGGGGTGTCGTTCGGGTTGGTGGCGGTGACCCGGGCGGATCTGGCGGATCCGGGGCCGGTGGTGGCGCGGGTGCGGGCGGAGGTGGCC
This sequence comes from Micromonospora echinospora, assembly GCF_900091495.1. Lineage (NCBI taxonomy): Bacteria > Bacillati > Actinomycetota > Actinomycetes > Micromonosporales > Micromonosporaceae > Micromonospora > Micromonospora echinospora. The sequence continues at coordinate 5,950,902 of NZ_LT607413.1, forward strand.
GGCACGTCGTTGGGTGCGGTGGAGGTGGTGCCGGTCAGCGCGGTGACGGGGGTGGGGTTGCCGGCGTTGCGGGCGGCGTTGGATCGGTTGGGGGCGCGGTTGCCGGTGCCGGTGGTCGACGGGCCGGTGCGGTTGTGGGTGGATCGGTGTTTCACGGTGCGGGGTGCCGGCACGGTGGTGACGGGCACGCTGCGGGCGGGGCGGCTGCGGGTGGGTGACGAGGTGGTGGTGGCCGCCGATGGCACCCGGGTGCGGGTGCGGGGCCTGCACAGCCTGGGGACGGCCCGGGACGAGGTGGCGGCGGTGGCGCGGGTGGCGGTGAACCTGCGGGGGGTGGCGCGGGAGCGGGTGGCGCGGGGCGACGCCCTGGTGACGCCGGAGGCGTTCGGCCGTACCGAGCTGGTGGACGTGCGGGTCTCGGGTGCGCTGGTGGCGGACCTGCCGGGGGCGGTGATGCTGCATGTCGGGTCGGCGGCGGTGCCGGTGCGGGTGCGGCCGTTGGGGCCGGATACGGCCCGGTTGCGGTTGGCGCGGTCGTTGCCGTTGGTGGTGGGGGACCGGGCGGTGTTGCGGGATCCGGGTCGGCGGCTGGTGGCCGGTGGGGTGACGGTGTTGGATGTGGCGCCGCCGCCGTTGTCGCGTCGGGGTGCGGCGGCGGCGCGGGCGGGGGCGCTGGCGGGTGTGGACGGTCGGGCCGACCCGGTGGGGGAGGTGCGGCGTCGGCGGTTGGTGCGGGCGTCGGATCTGGCGCGGATGGGGGTGCCGGTGACGGTCGCGCCGGTGGTGGGTGACTGGCTGGTCGACCCGGAGCACTGGGCCGGGTTGGGTGCGCGGCTGGTGGCGGAGGTGTCCCGGTACGCGGTGGAGCATCCGTTGGAGTCGGGGGTGCCGGTGGAGGTGCTGCGCCGGCGGTTGGGGTTGCCGGAGCGGTCGTTGGTGGAGGCGCTGGTGCGGGCGCCGCTGCGGGTGCGTGCGGGCCGGGTGGTGGCGGGGCCGGTGTCGGTGTTGCCGGAGCCGGTGGCGCGGGCGGTGGACCGGCTGGCGGTGGAGCTGCGGTCGCGGCCGTTCCGGGCGCCGGAGGCGGACCGGCTGGTGGAGTTGGGGTTGGGGGCGCGGGAGGTCGGGGCGGCGGTGCGGGCGGGGGTGCTGCTGCGGTTGGCGGGCACTGTGGTCTTGCTGCCGGGGGCGGTGGAGGAGGCGGTGCGGGTGTTGGCGGGGTTGCCGCAGCCGTTCACGTTGAGCGCGGCCCGGCAGGCGTTGGACACGACCCGTCGGGTGGCGGTGCCGTTGCTGGAGTTGCTGGACAGTCGGGGGTTGACGCGCCGGTTGCCGGGGGACGTGCGGACGGTGGTGTCGCGCTGACCGGGGTGGGTTGGTGGATTCCGGGGGTGGGGTGGTCGGGCCGGTGGTTACGGTGGGCGCATGGACCCTTCGGCGGTCTGGCGGGACCGGTTGCACCGGTGGCGGATCGAGGCGTATCAGGCTCCTGATCTGCGGTTCGCGATCGTCGCGACGAACGGGCCGACGGAGTCCGCGCCGGTGTGGCTGTTCGGGATGCCGGCGTTGGCGCGTTGGTTGATGACCCATTCGATCGAGTTGGGTGATCTGGAGCGGGACTGACCGGTGGGGGCACCCGGACGGGTGACCCGCTCCGGTATTTCCTTTTCGCACTTTTCGTGTGGTTACTGTCGGTGGGGTGAAGGACCGAGGACTGCGGACGTTCGTGACCGTGCTGGCCGGTCTGGTGGTGCTCTACTTCGGCAGCGCGGGACGGGATCCGGGCGAGGACGGCCGGGTGTCCAACGGGGTGATCGCGTTGGCGTTGGTGGCGGCGCTGCTGGTGTGGAACCTGACCAAGCCGGGTGGCTCCGCGGCCAAGTAGGCCGGGGGGCGTCCCGAGCCGTGCCCGGGGGCGACGGTCGCGGCCCCTTCCCGCCGCCGAATCCGACGGCTGTCACCGGCGACCGGTGGCGGCCCGGGTCACCTCGGCGGGAGACTCCTCACCCAGGGCCACCCGCACCAGCGCGGAGGTGAGCCGGCCGACGTCGCCCGGGCCGACCAGCGCCGCCAGGTCCTTCGCGGACCCGGGCAGGCCCAGCCGGTTCGCGCCCGCCAGGGCCCGCCGGTCGGCGAAGGGCCGCACGTCCGTCCACACCGTCTGCACCTCGCGTAGGAAGATGTCCGCGCCGGCAGGGCCGATCCCCGGGAACGCGGTGAGCAGCCGCCGTAACGCCGCCGGTTCCCCGTCGGCGGCGGCGTGCAGCCGCCGCAGGTCCCCCCGCCAGCGGTCCAGGCACAGCCGCGCCCCGGTGCCGAGCATCGTCGCGGTCCGCTCGTCGTAGCGGCGGTAGTGGCCGCGTCCCAACGCGTCGACCCGTTCCTGCCAGGTGGCGGCCTCCATCCGCTGCGGGGTCCGCCATCCGGCGGCGAACAGTTCCCGGGCGGCGGCGACCGCCACCTGCGCGCGGATCCGGGTGCTGAGCAGGGTGGCCAGCACCAGCAGCTGGTAGAGGGCGGCGGGCCGGTCGGCCAGCCGGATCCCGGCCTGTTCGGCGTAGGTGCGGGGTTGGCGGCGCAGCAGGGCCCGCGCCACCGCGTGTTCGTCGCTCACCTGCGGGATGTACCCGGGGTACGGCGGATCAGCCCCGCCCGGGTGGGGCTGATCCGCCGGATCGGGCACGGGTCCTCGCCGACGGCGTGGCTCTGGCCTGCCGGTCCGTGCCTGAACCGCCGGCCGCCGGTGGGGACGGGTCGGGAGGCCGCATGGGCCCGCCGGGCCCGGGTAACCGGTGGCGGCGGCGTTTCGCCGTGCACCACCGGACCGGAAGGAGACCTTCGTGTCGAACCCACAGCAGCCGGAGTTGCGGCGCAACGCCCGGAACGACGCGGTGCAGGACGCCAAGGGACCCGGTGTGAGCGGGCATCCGCTTGGCGGTTCCCGCACCGGCGACCGGGGCCGGCCGGTGCCGCGCGGGCAGACGTCACCGTACGGGCCGGCCGGTGAGCAGGTCGCCGACGACGACAGCGACGCCCGGGGCTAACACCGGCAGGGCGGCCGCAGCCGGTACCAGGTGGCGGCGGCCGCCACGCCGTACGCCAGGTGCGGCACGATGTCGGCCACCCAGTCGGCGCGGCTCCACCGGCGCGGGTCGGTCACCCGCAGGGCGGTCATCGTCGCGTCGGACATCGCCATCACGGTCGCGCCGAGCAGTCCGACGGCCACCGGCGGGGTCAGTGGACGGCGATGGGCCGCCACGGCGTACAGGGCGCCGACGCCGACGCCCAGGCCGTAGCCGAGCAGCGGCCCGAGGCCGGCGCGCCGGTTGGCGGCCGGTTCCCCGCCGCCCAGGTCGACGTGCGCGGCCCCGGCCAGCCGACCGGCGGTCTCGTCCGGGGTGCTGCTGGCCGGGCGGCCCCGCAGCACCATGTCCAGGTAGCTGACCATGTTGAGGGCGACGCTGCCGACCGCTCCGGCGATCATCCCGTCGGCCGCCACCCGCCTCATCGTGGATCACCCGGTTCCCGTTCGGCTTTGGGGCCGAACGTCCGCTCGCCGCGCACCACGCCCCGCTGTCCCCGATCCTCCTGGAGGATCCGGTTGGCGGTGTCGTTGGCCTCGTCGTCGGCGGCCCGCCCGGAGTCCTCGACGAGCTTGCGGAGTCGGGCCCGTTCCTTGTCGTACGCGTTGCTGCCCGGTCGTGGTCCCGGCATGCCCCCGCCTCCCTGTGCGTCGTCCTGGCCGTTGGCGTACGCCGTGTACCCGCCGCGGCACCGGCCATGCCGTCCGGGCGGGGGCGCGAGGTCAGTGTGGGGCGCGGACCACGACGACCGGGCAGTCGCTGTGGTGCAGCACCGACTGGCTCACCGACCCGAGGAGCAGGCCGGTCAGTTCACCCCGGCCCCGTGCCCCCACCACCAGCAGTTGCGCCTGCCGGGACGCCTCCGTCAACGCCGGGCCGGATCGGGCGTGGACCACCTGCGGGGTCACCGGCACCTGCGGGTGACGTTCGGCCAGTCCGGCCAGGGACTCGGCGAGCACCCGCTCCTCCTCGGCGCGCAGGGTTTCCTCGTCGTGCACCAGGGGTTGCATGTCGCCCGGCCGGGTGGAGACGGGATGCCGGTAGGCGTGCACGGCCAGCAGGCCGGTGCCCCGCCACGCCGCCTGCTCGGCGGCGACCTGCACGGCGAGCCGGGACAGGTCGGAGCCGTCCACCCCGACGGCCACCGGGCCGGTCGTCCGGTCGGCACCCCGGGCCACCAGCACGGGGCAGTCGGCGTACGCGGCGACCTGGATCGCCACGGATCCGACCAGCAGCGAGGTGAACCCGCCCAGGCCCCGGTCGCCGACGACGACCATGGTGGCGGTGAGGGACTCGCCGAGCAGCACCGCGGCGGCGGCGCCGTCGATGATCTCCCCGGTGGTGGGCAGGTCCGCCACGGTCGCCCGGGCCTCGTCGACGGCCTCGCCGACGATCCGGTGGGCCTGCTGCCGTAGTCCGCTGCCGGGTGGTCCGCCGGCCGGTGGGGCGCCGCTGACGCGCAGCAGCGGCCAGATGAACGCGTGCACCACGCGCAGCGGCCGGCCTCGCCGGTCGGCCTCGACGGCGGCCAGGCGTGTCGCGCGCAGTCCCTGCGGCGACCCGTCCACCCCGACCACCACCGCCGCGCCGTCCGCCGAGTTCACCGCCGTGCCCCCTTCCGCGCGCCGTCCGACCCCGGCACGCCGTCGGGGCGCGGCGGGGTCGCCCACCTCGGCCAGTATCACGGCCGGGCCCGGTGCGCCGTGGCGATACCGGTCAGGACGCCGGTCGGTACGCTGTCGGCGACCACTGTGGAGGGGGACGAGACGATGGCCGAGCCGACCGCACCGAGCACCGCCCGGATGATCGACTTCTGGCTCGGTGGGAGCGACCACTTCCCGGTGGACGTGGCCGCCGCGCGCGCCTTCGAGCAGGCGTACGGGCCGTGCGCGCCGGTGTTCCGGTCCCTGCGGGCGTTCCTCGGCCGGGCGGTGCGGCACATTGCCGACGCCGGGGTGGATTCCTTCCTGGTCTTCGGCGCGGGCGTGCCCACCCGCGGCAACGTCCACGAGATCGTGCCGGAGGCGAGCGTCCTCTACACCGACGTGGATCCGGTGGCCGTCGAGATCGGCCAGCGCATGCTCGCCGGCCACGACCGGGTGGGCTACGGCTTCGTCGACGCCACCGACGTCGGCGGCATCGACCCGGTGTTGCGGCAGCGGTACCTGCCCGGCTGGGGTGAGCGGCCGGTGGGGTTGGTCTTCCTCGGGCTGGCCGCGTTCCTCGACGACGACACCCTGGCCCGCACCCTCGACGACCTGTACGAGGCGGTGGCGCCGGGCAGCCGGCTCGCCGTCGACTTCGACACCGAGGAACTCGCCGGCCACCCGGAGGCCCTGGCGATGATGGGCCCGGCGTTCCGGATGCGGCCCCCGGAGTCGTTCGCCGGCCTGCTGGGGCGGTGGCAGCCGACCGCCGACGGGATCGTGCCGGTGGCCCGGTGGCGGCCGGACGGCGACCCTGTGGCGGTGCCCGACGCGTTCTACGGGGCGGTGGCGGTCAAGCCCGCCGGGTGACCGCGGGCGAAGCGCCCGGGACGTCCTCCGTATGCTTGCTTGCCGTACGGCAACAGTTTCTCGGAGGAACCCATGCCGCAGGCGCCCGCACCGGTGTCGCGCGCGTTACGACAGGCCCCACCCGACCGGCTGGTGGAGGTCGCCGACCGGCTTGTCCGCTCGTCGACCGGCGCCCTGCGGACGGACGTCTTCATCGCCGACTACCGGATCACCGGCCTGTGGCCGGTGCTCGATCCGACGCTGTCCGGCGTCGGCCCGCTGCACGGCAAGGGCGGCGCTCCCCGCTGCTTCCGCAGCCAGCAGCCGGTCGTCGACGACGCCGGGGAGGGCCGCTGCCAGCTGTGGCTGCCTCTGACGGTGTGGGGGGAACGGCTCGGGGTGCTGCTGGTGGAGCTGGCCGAGCCGCCGGGACCGGACCTGCTCGCCTGGACCGGTGAGGTCGCCGGGGACCTGGCGGTGGCGTTGCGGGCCGCCGACCGGGAGACCGACCGGTACCGCCGGGTGCGGCGGCGGGAGCGGCTGACGCTGGCCGCCGAGATGCAGTGGGACCTGCTGCCCGGACGCAGCCTCGACCATTCCGCGTTCCTGCTGGCCGGGCAGCTCGAACCGGCGTACTCCGTCGGCGGGGACCACTTCGACTGGTCGTTGGACGCCGACCGGCTGACCGTGACGGTGCTCAACGGCACGGGCAGTGGCCTGCCCGCCGCCCTGCTGACCTCGGTGACCGTGAACGCGATGCGTAACGCCCGCCGCTCCGGCGGGAGCCTCGTCGAGCAGGCCGAACTGGCCTCCGACACGCTCTTCTACCAGCACCGGGGCAGCCGGCACGTGGCCACCCTGCTGCTGGAGGTGGACGTGCCCACCGGGCGGGTGCGGGCCGTCGACGCCGGCTCGCCGCATCTGCTGCGGGCCCGCGCCGGAGTGGTGCAGCGGATCCCGCTGGAGCAGCAGCTGCCCCTGGGCATGTTCCCCGACACCCGCTACGACGTGCAGGAGTTCGACCTGGAACCGGGGGACCGGCTGTTCGCGGTCAGCGACGGGGTCTACGCGGCGGAGCCGGACGGCGCGGAGCCGTACGGGCGTCGGGCGATGACCCGCGCGATGCGGTCGACACGGCTGCAACCGGCGGCCGAGGCGGTTGGTACGGTGATGCGCGAACTGCACGCCTACCACGCTGACGCCGATCTGCGCGATGATGCGGTGGTCGTGTGCCTCGACTGGCGGGGAATCCCACGCCGGGACGGGCGGGAGCAGTAGCCGAACGTGTGGGAGCGACCCGCACGGGACAATCGCAGGGGACATCGGGTGGAGCGACCTCCGAATCTGGCCGCGGCGGTCGAGGCTGCGGCCGGGGCTCTCGTCGGTGTGCTGGAGTCGGCCGCTTCCCGACACAGTGTGTCGGTGCCGCCGACCCAGCTGCGTGTGCTGTCGATCATCACGGAGCGGCCGGGGACCAACGTCAACCGGTTGGCCGAGCTGCTCGACGTCGTGCCGTCGTCGGCGAGCCGGCTCTGTGACCGGCTGGAGGCGACCGGGCTGGTGCGTCGGGTGGCCGACCCCCGGGACCGCCGTGAGGTGCACCTGGTGCCGACCCCGGCGGCGGAGGACCTGCTGCGGGAGATCAAGGAACGGCGGCACCGGGCGGTGCAGGCGGTCCTGGACCGGATGCCGAGCAGGGCGCAGCACGAGCTGCTGCTGGCCCTGCTGGCGTTCGGGCAGGCGGCGGCGCTCGGTGAACCGGTTCCCGCGCAGCGCGACCCGGCGGCCCGGACGGCCTGACCGGCCCCGCGCCCCATCCCGTCATCCTAGGACGGCCGAGAGAGGGTGTCGTCGGACGCCCCATCCCTCGGCGGACCCCACCGCACACCCCGCTCCAACGACCGGCACCACGGGCGGGAGACGGGGGCCGGATATAGTGGCACCGCGAATCAGCGGCCCATGATCACCACGGGCCCGGGTTCACGTCAGCGCCCCCGAGACGGGGCAGAGGGTGCCGGCGACCGCCGGCCCGGCAGCGGGCACGTCCCGCCGCAGCGCCCCGACCACCGGCCGGGCGTCGGACCGTGTCGCGGAGGGAGGTTCGGTGTCGCGTCGGCAGGACAGGGCGGGGCAGGACCAGCCCTCCGGGGACACCGTCGACCGGTCGACGGACGTCGGCTCGCGGGTGTGGACCCTGCCGAACCTGATCAGCTTCGTCCGGCTGCTCGGGGTGCCGCTCTTCCTCTACCTGTTCCTCGCCGTCGAAGCCGACGTCGCCGCGATCGTGGTGCTGGCCATCGGCGGCACCACCGACTGGGTCGACGGATGGGTGGCCCGCCGGCTGCGTCAGGTGAGCCGGCTGGGGGAGCTGCTCGACCCGTTCGCCGACCGTCTCTACATCCTCGCCACCCTGCTCGCGTTCACCGCGCGGGAGGTGGTGCCGTGGCAGTTCACCGCCGCGCTGCTCGGCCGGGAACTGCTGCTGCTCGGCGCCCTCGCGGTGCTGCGCCGCCACGGCTACGGCCCACCGCCGGTGCACTACGTGGGCAAGACGGCCACGTTCGTGCTGCTGGCCGCCTTCCCGATCCTGCTGCTGGCGGCGACCACCGCGGACGTGGCGACGGCCGCCGCCGCGATCGGTTGGGGTCTGGCCTGGTGGGGTTTGGTGCTCTACTGGGTGGCCGGGGCGTTCTACGTGGTGCAGGCCGGTCAGCTGGTGCGGCGCAGTCGCGGAGCCGGGGCATGACCGACACCCCACGCGACGGGGGCGAGCGCCACCGGCATGACAGCGCCGGCCGTGGTGACCGGGTCTTCGCGCCGGACTTCCTCACCGAGCTGTTCCGTAACCCCCTCGACCACGGTTACGCCGACGCGGCGGCCCGACGACGGGTGGACCCGCCGTCGCCGGCCCGGGTCCGCTCGGGGCGGGCGGTCAGTGCGGTGGTGCTGGTGGCGTTGGGGTTCCTGTTCGCGGTGGCGTACCGGCAGACCGTGGCGGAGGAACCCGACCGCAGTCAGGCCCGGTCGGGGCTGGTGAGCCAGATCCGGGAGCGGCAGGAGGAGACCGACCGGTTGACCCTGCGCGCCGAGCAGCTGCGCGAGGAGGTCACCCGGCAGCGGGACGCGGCGTTGACCCGTAGCGCCGCCGCCCGGCTGCGGGACCTGGAGGCGACGACCGGGCTGGGCCGGGTCCGGGGCGACGGTGTGGTGGTGCAGCTGGCCGACGCCTCCGGCAACCAGGACGCGGTCACCGGCGCCGGTGGTCCCGGCCCGGGTCGGGTGCTGTACCGGGACCTGCAACTGGTGGCGAACGCGTTGTGGGCGGCGGGCGCGGAGGCGATCGCGGTCAACGACCAGCGGCTGACGTCGACGTCGACGATCCGTTCGGCCGGCGAGGCGATCCTGGTGGACTTCCGGCCGGTGACGGGTCCGTACCGGGTGTCGGCGATCGGGCCGGACGACATGCGCCGCCGGTTCGAGGCGAGCACCGCCGCGGCGCTGCTGCGGCGGGTCGCCGACGAGACCGGGTTGTCGTTCGGGTCGCGGGAGGCCGAGGACCTGACGTTGCCGGAGGCGGCCACCGACTCGCAGTTGCGCTTCGCCACTCCGCCGCCGTCGCCGTCCCCGTCGTCGCCGGCGGCGGGTTCTTCCAGTGTTCCCCGGCCGTCCGGGTCGGGAACGTCGTCTCCCAGCCCCTCCGGAGGTGGCCGATGATCGCGGTGTTGGCGTTGATCGCCGGTGTGGTGCTCGGGGTGTACCTGGACCCCACCGTTCCCGCCGGCCTGCAGCCGTATCTGCCGATCGCCGTGGTAGCGGCGTTGGACGCGGTCTTCGGCGGGGTGCGCGCGAAGCTGGACCGGATCTTCGACGACAAGCAGTTCGTCGTGTCGTTCATCTCCAACGTGCTGGTCGCCGGGTTGATCGTGTATCTGGGTGACCAGTTGGGTGTGGGCGGTCAGCTCTCCACCGGGGTGGTGGTCGTGCTGGGCGTGCGGATCTTCGGAAACGTGGCGGCGATCCGCCGGCACCTGTTCCGGGCGTAGGTTGGTGGGCGATGAGCGACGAGCAGAGCGACACCGGCACCGGGTGGCCCGAGCCGACCGGGCCGTCCCGGCCCACCGGTCCGGCGGCGGAGCCGGATCCGCGTCCCGACGCCCCCGATCCGGACGAGACCGCGCCGCTGCGGGGCGAACCGCGCCGCGAGGAGCCCGGCCCCGACGGCGGTCGTCCCGACGGTGACGAGGCGACCGTCGACCTGACCCGGCAGGCCACGGCCGGTGAGGACGCGCCGCCGGCCGCGCCGGCGAAGAAGCGGATGAGCTCCGCGTCGGTGATGATCGCGGTGCTGTTGGCACTGCTGGGCTTCACCCTGGTGGTGCAGTTGAAGACCACGTCGACCGATCCGACCCTGTCGGCGGCCCGCCAGGAGGACCTGGTGCGGATCCTCTCCGACCTGGACGCCCGGGAGAACCGGCTGCGGCAGGACATCGCCGAGCTGGAGGAGAGCCAGCGGCAGCTGGCCTCGGGCGCGCAGGGGCGGGAGGCGGCGTTGGAGGAGGCCGCGCGGCGCGCCGACGAGCTGGGCATCCTGGCGGGGACGTTACCGGCGACCGGGCCGGGGCTGACGGTCCGGATCAGCGGCGGGGGCAAGTCGATCCCGGCGAGTCGGATCCTCGACGCGGTGCAGGAGCTGCGGGGCGCGGGCGCGGAGGCGATGCAGATCTCCGGTGGGGTCGGGTCGCCGGCCCGGATCATCGCGTCGACGTACTTCCTCGACGGTGAGGGCGGTGGCTTGGTCGTCGACGGCCGGCGGATGACCGGGCCGTATGCGATCACGGTGATCGGTGATCCGGCGACGATGCGAACCGCCTTGAACATTCCCGGCGGGGTGGCCGCATCGATCAGGGGTGACGGCGGTAACGTGAGCTTTGAGGATCGTGAGGTTGCCGAGGTTTCGGCGCTGCACGAACCGATCACGTTGGAACACGCCCGTCCGGTCTCCTGACCGGTGGGTGGCGCCGGGTTCACCCCCGGCGCGCCGATTGGTCAGCACGAGGACGAAGGACGCGTCTGGTGATTCCTGAGGACCTGCGATACACCGCCGAGCACGAGTGGGTGGCGGGTGACGGCAGCGGCCCGGTCCGGGTCGGCATCACCCACTATGCCCAGGACGCGTTGGGTGACATCGTGTACGTCCAGTTGCCGGACGAGGGTGCGGTGGTGGCGGCCGGTGATCCACTGGGCGAGATCGAGTCGACCAAGAGCGTGTCGGAGATCTACGCACCGGTGAGCGGGACGGTGACGGCGCGCAACGAGGCGCTCGGCGACACCCCCGAGGTGATCAACACCGACCCGTACGGTGCGGGTTGGTTGTTGGAGATCCGGCCGGACGATCCGGGTGCGGTGGCGGGTCTGCTGGCCCCGGCCGCGTACCAGGATCTCATCGGGGGCTGAGTCCTCTGATCCGGATCGTGCGGTGTTCCCGCGCGTCCGGTTGCCCTGCATTTCGGCGCTGGCTAGGCTCGCCCAGTCGACCGAGAAACCAAATAGTTGAGCGTCGTGGAGAATTGCCTTCCCGGGCCCGGGGAGCCAGCCGCCGGGTGTTCCTGAGCCCGGCGGCCAACACCGGTCTCCACCCGACGCCGACCGAACAGATCCGTGAGGTGGTCCCATGACGCGCCCAGACGACGAGTTCCCCCCACTCGACGTCACGTCGACGCTCAATCTCGGTTCGCTCGACGAAGTTCTCGAGGGTCCGGACACCGACGTGGTGCCGAGCCGGATGTCCGGTTCACTGCCGCCGGGTATGGCGTTGCTGGTGGTCCGTCGCGGTCCGAACGCCGGCGCCCGGTTCCTGCTGGATCACGACGTGACGACGAGTGGCCGGCACCCGGACAGTGACATCTTCCTCGACGACGTGACGGTGTCCCGGCGGCACGCCGAGTTCCACCGCGACAGCGGCACGTTCACCGTGCGGGACGTGGGGAGCCTGAACGGCACGTACGTCAACCGGGAGCGGGTGGAGGCGGCGACGCTGAGCAACGGTGACGAGGTGCAGATCGGTAAGTTCCGGGTCGTGTTCATCGCCGGTCCGCGCCCGGAGGAGGAGGCCGGCCGGGGGTGAACGAGCCTGCGGCCTCCATGCCGCCCGGGGCGGCCCGGTCCCAACCGCTGATGAGCATCGGCGAGGTACTGGCCCAGTTGCGGGTGGAGTTTCCCGACACCACGATTTCGAAGCTGCGGTTCCTCGAGGCCGAGGGCCTGGTGGAGCCGCAGCGCACACCGGCGGGTTATCGGAAGTACAGCTGGGACGACGTGGCCCGGCTGCGGTTCGTGCTGACGGCGCAGCGGGATCAGTACCTGCCCTTGCGGGTGATCCGTGAGCAGTTGGCCGAGTGGGACTCCTCGCCGGACGGCGCGGGCCGGCCGCGACCGACGTTGGTCGCGGTGGGCCCGGGCGGTGAGGTGCCCCACCGCGCGCCGGCGGATCCGGAGCAGGTCGAGTCCGCGTCGGTGCGGCTGAGCCGCACCGACCTGGTGGCCCGCAGCGGGATCGAGGAGTCCACCCTGGGTGAGCTGGAACGGCTCGGTGTGGTGGTGTCGAGTCCGCCCGGCTGGTACGACGGGGACGCTCTGATCATCGCGCGGGCGGTGGCGGGGCTGGCGGCGTACGGGCTGGAGCCCCGGCATCTGCGGGCCTTCCGGACGGCGGCGGACCGGGAAGCGGGTTTGTTCGCGCAGTTGCTGTTGCCGTTGGCGCGGCAGAGCGATCCGGCGGCGCGGGCCCGGGCGGCGGAGACCGCCCGGGAGTTGGTGGCGTTGTCGCAGCAGTTGCACGCGGCGTTGGTCCGGGTGGGGCTGCGGTCGACGCTGGGTCGCTGAGGGATGGCGGCAGAGATCTGCTCCAGGGAGCGTGCCGTAGGCTTCCTGGGGTAATCCCTCCCCGGTGCGGGTGCGGCGGGCGTGGTGCGCGCGGGACGCTCGTCTCGGGGTCCGTGTACCGTGCAGGGAAGGTGCGGTGCGGCGTAGGTGACAACGACACGGAGGCGGCGGTGCGCGAGCTGAGCGTGGTCGGAGTTCGGGTGGAGCTGCCCACCAATCAGCCGATCGTCCTGCTCAGAGAGGTTGAGGGGGACCGCTACCTGCCGATCTGGATCGGCGCGGTCGAGGCGACGGCGATCGCCTACGAGCAGCAGGGCGTCAAGACGGCCCGGCCGTTGACGCACGACCTGCTGCGCGACGTGCTGGCGGCGTTGAAGGCGCCGTTGCGGGCGGTGGAGATCACCGAACTGAAGGAGAACGTCTTCTACGCCGATCTGCTGATCGGTGACGGGGTGCGGGTGTCGGCGCGGCCGAGCGACTCGATCGCGTTGGCGTTGCGGGTCGGCGCGCCGATTCGTTGTGCCGAGCAGGTCCTCAGCGAGGCGGGGATCGTGATTCCCGACGAGCAGGAGGACGAGGTGGAGAAGTTCCGGGAGTTCCTGGAGCAGGTCCGTCCGGAGGACTTCGCCGGCTGAGCCGGTCGGAACCGGGGGTGTTCCCGCCGAGTGTCGGTGGAGTTGCCCGTCGTCACGGTCCGTGATATGTGGGTGATCGTTCGGCGTGTCGCGACGCGCGTGCCCGGTAACGTCTGAACCCCGCTATAAGGTTGCCGTGTCGAGGGGTGCACGTCCCGGAAACGACGTGTCACCGCACGGGCGGGGAGGTTGTCGGGATGCACGGGCCGCGAGATTCAGATCCGGGTACGGCGTCGCAGGGCCTCGGTGAGGTGTCGCCACCGCTGGCGACGGAGGGTGACGACTCGGTGGGCTACCGGGGTGTGACCGCCTGCGCGGCGGTGGGCATCAGCTACCGGCAGTTGGACTACTGGGCCCGCACGATGCTGGTGGTGCCGAGCGTGCGGGACGCGTCGGGTTCGGGGACGCAGCGGCTCTACTCCTTCCGCGACCTGGTGGTGTTGAAGGTCGTGAAGCGGTTGCTGGACGCCGGGGTGTCCCTGCAGAACATCCGGAAGGCGATCGAGGCGTTGCGGTCGCGTGGGGTCGGTGACCTGGCGGGCATCACGTTGATCTCCGACGGGACGACGGTGTACGAGTGTCGTTCCCCGGAGGAGGTGGTCGACCTGTTGCAGGGCGGCCAGGGGGTGTTCGGCATCGCGATCGGTGGCGCCTTCAAGGAGATCCAGGGGTCGTTGTCGCACCTGCCGGCGGAGCCGGCGGTGCCCGGGCCGGCGGAGCCGACGGAACCGGCGGCGGGTGACGAACTGGCCGCGCGGCGGGCCCGACGTCGAGCCGGTTGACGGGTCCACAGGGCCCGGACCTCCCGGGACGGGAGAAGAGGGAAGCCGACAGGGTGGGCGCGGGTCGTCCGGGCGGACACGCTATGGTCCGTCACACGGTCAGCCGGCGAGGTCCGAACGGGTCATGCCAGCTGGCCGCCCGTTGGTCCGCGTTGCCCTTCGCGTGGATCCCCTCCCTTCTGGAAGGATTGACCGTGACGGTTACCGAGCAGTCCGTTCCCTCGCACTACGACCGCATCGGCGGCGCGGCGGCCGTCAAGGCCGCCGTCGAGGTGTTCTACGACCGGGTCCTCGCCGACCCGGAGCTGGCCGGCTACTTCGCCGACATCGACATGGTGGGGCAGCGCCGGCACCTGGCGTTGATGCTGACCGTCGTCCTGGGTGGCCCGAACGAGTACACCGGCCGGGGACTGGCCGAGGCACACCAGCCGCTGGGCATCCCCCAGGCGCACTACGAACTCGTCGGCGCGCACCTGCTGGCCACGTTGACGCAGCTGGGTGTGCCGGAGGACGTGCAGGACCACGTGCGGGCGGTGCTGGCTCAGGTGCAGGACCAGGTGGTGGCCAGCGGATCCCGTCCGGGCGTCTGAGCGTGGACGTCGCACGGCTCAAGCAGAGCTGGAACCTGGTCGCCGCGCACGGCGACCAGGTTCCGCTCTACTTCTACTCCGCACTGTTCCTGTCCCATCCCGAGACCCGGCAGATGTTCCCGACGAACATGGCCGGTCAGCGTGACCGGCTGGTGACCGCGCTGGGCCACATCGTGTCCAACGTGGACCAGGTGGACCGGTTGACCGGGTTCCTGCGGGACCTCGGCGCGGACCACCGGAAGTTCGCGGTCCGCCCGGAGCACTATCCGGCGGTGGGTGAGGCGTTGCTGACCACCCTGCGGCACTTCCTCGGTGACCAGTGGACCGAGGAGCTGGCCCGGGACTGGGCGGGCGCCTACCAGTTGGTGTCCCAGGTGATGATCGACGCGGCGCAGGAGGCGGAGCAGGTCAACCCACCGTGGTGGGTGGCGGAGATCGTCGGGCACGAACGGCGCACCTTCGACGTGGCGGTCCTGACGTTGCGTCCGCAGTATCTGCTGCCGTTCACGCCGGGCCAGTCGATCGGGGTGTCCCATCCGGCGGTGCGGGCCTGGCGGTACTACTCCCCGGCGAACGCGCCCCGCCCGGACGGCACCATCGAGTTGCACGTGCGGGCCGCCCCGGGCGGGGCGGTGAGTTCCCGCCTGGTGTACGGGTGCGCTGTGGGCGACCAGATCCACCTGGCGGCTCCGGTGGGGGACCGGTTGACGCTCTGGGCGGCAGGTGGAGCTGACCTGCTGCTGCTGGCGTCCGGCACCGGCTGGGCGCCGGTCAAGGCCCTGGTGGAGCAGGTGGCCGCGGAGGGCTCCCACCGGCGGGTCGACCTGTACCTTGGCGCGCGGTCGCGGATGGAGTTCTACGACACCGACACGGTCGACAAGCTCACGGCGGCGTACCCGTGGCTGACGGTGACGCCCGTGGTGGGCGTCGACCCGCGGCGGCCGGGGGAGCTGATCTACCCGGTGGACCGGGCGGTCGCCGACGGTGACTGGCGGTCCCGGCACGTGTACGTGTGTGGTTCGGACGAGATGGTGGGGCGTACGGTGCAGACCCTGTCGCGGGCCGGCTTCCACGCCGGTCAGGTGCACCACGAGGGACTGGGCCGGTACTGGTACGGCCCGGCGTGGCGCACGGCGGTGGAGTCGTCGCCCCAGGACGATTCCGGAGGTGCCCGGTGAACGCGACCCCGATCGGCAGCTACGAGGGTGTGCCGGTGCCCGCGAGCGGGCAGCAGGTGCGGTTGACCGCGGACCGGGTGCGGCGGTGGGAGTTCGGGACGGCGTCGTTCACCCGTCGCGGCTACGACCACCAGGACGTGGACCGGTTCCGGGTGCAGGTCGCCGACGAGTTGGACCTGCTGTCCGCGCAGCTCGCGCACCTGCGCGCGGAGAACGAGCGACTCAACGACCGGGTGGAGCTGCACCGGCACGGGGTGATCCCGAGCGCCGGGCCGTCGGCGCCGGCGGCCAAGGAGGTGAACCTGCTCTCGGCGGCGCAGCGCGAGGCGGAGCAGATCATCGCCCAGGCGCACGACTACGCCCGGCGGGTCGCCGAGTACGCGCGGATGCAGTACGAGAGCTACGTGCAGGCCGCCGCGGAGGAGGCCCGGCAGGAGGCGGAGCGGGCGGTGCAGGACTACCGCCGTACGGCCGGGCCGGAGTTCGACGACTCGGTGGCCACCCGGGAGGCCCTGCGGATCTACGGCGAGATGATGATCTCGCACATGCAGGCGGCGGCCCGGCAGCTCGACGACGGCAGCAGCCAGTTGGCCCGGACGATGGACCGGCTGGTGGGGGCGGCCGGGGTGGGACCGGCGGTGACCGCCCCGGGGGGCGCCGCCGCGTTGCCGCGGCAGCAGCAACCGCCTCCTCCGCCGCACCGGTGACGCGCGGGGGTCGACCCGGACGCGGGTCGGCCCCCGCTCTGGGGTGTCGTCGCCCCCGCAGCGGCGTGGGCCGGTGGTCGGGTCGCCGCAGGCGGGCCGGCTGAGGCAGCATGGACGGGTGACGCAGCAGGTCGACGCGGTGGCGGAGCTGGTGGCCGCCGGTGGTGTGGTGGTGCTCAGCGGCGCGGGCCTGTCCACCGAGTCGGGGATCCCCGACTACCGGGGCCCCAGCGGGGTGGCGCGCCGGCACACCCCGATGACGTACCAGACGTTCACCGGCGACGCCGCCGCGCGGCGGCGCTACTGGGCGCGTAGCCACCTGGGGTGGCGGCTGATCGTCCGGGCCGCGCCGAACGACGGGCACCGGGCGGTGGCCCGGTTGCAGCACGCGGGGCTGGTGGACGCGGTGATCACCCAGAACGTCGACGGCCTGCACACCGCGGCGGGCAGCGCCCGGGTGGTGGAGCTGCACGGCCGCCTCGACGAGGTGGTCTGCCTGGACTGCGGGAACCTCACCTCGCGGGAGGAACTGGACCGGCGGCTCCGCGAGGCGAACCCGGGTTTCGACGCCGCGGTCACGGCGGTCAACCCGGACGGTGACGTGGACCTTCCCGACGCGGCGGTGGCCGCGTTCCGGGTGGTGGACTGCGCGTTCTGCCGTACCGGCATGCTCAAACCGGATGTGGTGTTCTTCGGCGAGACGGTGCCGGCGTCCCGGGTGGCCCGCTGTTTCGACCTGGTGGAACGGGCCCGGCTGCTGCTGGTGCTCGGGTCGTCGTTGACGGTGATGTCGGGTCGCCGGTTCGTGTTGCGGGCGGCGAAACGGGGCGTTCCGGTGGTGATCGTCAACCAGGGGCCCACCCGGGGCGACGGGTACGCGGCGCTGACGGTCGACGCGCCGCTGGGCCGGTTCCTGCCCGCCCTGACCGACCGGCTGGTCGCCGCGCCGGTCGACGTGGTGTCCTGATCCGTCGCTCGGTGTCCTGATTCTCGGCCGGTGTCCTGATCACCGCGTGGGGTACGCCACCGCCGGACATCGCCGACGCTGGTAGCGTGGACCATGCCGTACCACCCACGGGGGAGAGACCGCACGGGCGACGTCCCGCGGCGGCGCCGAAGGGGCAACCCCTCCCCGGAACCTCTCAGGCAAAAGGACCTCGTGGGCAGGCACTGTGGAGCGCTGTGCGGGCGCGACAGAGGGGGAGGCCGATCCGTCGACCTGGCCCCCGGGAGCACAGCCCATGACCGTAGAGCAGTTCGCCGCCCGTCACATCGGCCCCGACCCGGACAGTGAGCGCCGGATGTTGGAGACGGTGGGTTACGGGTCCGTCGAGGAGTTGATGGACGCGGCGATCCCCGAGGTGATCCGCTGGCACGGCACCCTGGACCTGCCGGCCCCGGCCAGCGAGCGGGAGGCGATCGCCGAGCTACGGGCCCTCGCCGCGCGGAACACCGTCGCGGTGTCGATGATCGGGCTGGGTTACCACGGCACGCACACCCCGGCGGTGATCCGCCGTAACGTGCTGGAGAACCCGGCCTGGTACACCGCCTACACCCCGTACCAGCCGGAGATCAGCCAGGGCCGGCTGGAGGCGCTGCTGAACTTCCAGACCATGGTGACCGACCTGACCGGCCTGGCCACCGCGAACGCCTCGATGCTCGACGAGGGCACCGCCGCGGCGGAGGCGATGACCCTGGCCCGCCGTGCCACGAAGACGAAGAGCAACGTGTACGTGGTCGACGCGGACACCCTGCCGCAGACCGTCGCGGTGATCGCCGGCCGGGCCGAGCCGCTCGGCATCGAGGTGCGGGTCGTCGACGTCGACGCCGACGAGCTGCCGGCGGAGTTCTTCGGCCTGCACCTGCAGTACCCGGGGGCGTCCGGGACGGTCCGCGACCACGCCCCCCTGGTGGCGGCGGCGCACGCCGCCGGTGCCCTCGTCACGGTCGCGGCGGACCTGCTGGCGTTGACGGTGCTGCGCGCGCCGGGGCAGATCGACGCGGACATCGCCGCCGGCACCACCCAGCGGTTCGGGGTGCCGATGGGCTTCGGTGGCCCGCACGCCGGCTACCTGGCGGTCCGTTCCGGGCTGGAGCGGATGCTGCCGGGTCGCCTGGTGGGGGTGTCGAAGGACGCCGCCGGGAACCGGGCGTACCGGCTGGCGTTGCAGACCCGCGAGCAGCACATCCGCCGGGAGAAGGCGACCAGTAACATCTGCACCGCGCAGGTGCTGCTGGCGGTGATGGCCGGCATGTACGCCGTCTACCACGGCCCGGACGGGTTGCGGGAGATCGCGACGCGGACCCACGGCATGGCGGCGCGGCTGGCGGCCGGGTTGCGGGCCGGTGGGGTGGCCGTGGCGGACGTGCCGTTCTTCGACACGGTGTGCGCGCACGTGCCGGGCCGGGCCGCGCAGGTGGTCGACGCGGCCGCCGCGCGCGGGGTGAACCTGCGTCTGGTCGACGCCGACCGGGTGGGGATCGCCTGCGACGAGACGACCACCGTCGCGCACCTGGAGACGGTGTGGGCGGCGTTCGGGGTGGAGTCGTTCACCGGCGCGGTGGACGCGGCGCTGCCGGCCGCGCTGGCGCGTACCGGTGACTTCCTCACCCACCCGGTGTTCCACCGCCACCACTCGGAGACGGCGATGCTGCGCTACCTGCGTCGTCTCGCGGACTTCGACTACGCCCTGGACCGGGGCATGATCCCGTTGGGGTCGTGCACGATGAAGCTGAACGCCACCACCGAGATGGAGCCGGTGAGCTGGCCGGAGTTCGCCCACGTGCACCCGTTCGCGCCTCAGGCGCAGACCGCCGGGTACCGCGACCTGGTCACCCAGTTGGAGGGGTGGCTGGCGGAGGTGACCGGCTACGACGCGGTCAGCGTGCAGCCCAACGCCGGTTCGCAGGGGGAACTGGCGGGGCTGCTGGCGATCCGCTCCTACCACCGCAGTCGGGGCGAGGGGCACCGGGACGTGTGCCTGATCCCGTCGTCGGCGCACGGCACGAACGCGGCGAGCGCGGTGATGGCCGGGATGCGCGTGGTGGTGGTCGGCTGCGACGCCGACGGCAACGTCGACCTCGTCGACCTCGACGCGAAGATCGACAAGCACCGGGACGCCCTCGCGGCGATCATGGTGACGTACCCGTCGACGCACGGGGTGTACGAGACGGGCATCGCGCAGCTCTGCGCGAAGGTCCACGACGCCGGCGGTCAGGTGTACGTCGACGGGGCGAACCTCAACGCCCTGGTCGGCTACGCCAAGCCGGGCCGGTTCGGGGCGGACGTGTCACACCTGAACCTGCACAAGACGTTCTGTATCCCGCACGGTGGCGGCGGCCCGGGGGTCGGGCCGGTGGCGGTGCGGGCGCACCTGGCGCCGTTCCTGCCCGGTGACCCGGTCGGTGGGCACGACGCCGACCGGCCGGCGGTGTCGGCGGCCCGGTACGGGTCGGCGGGGATCCTGCCGATCCCGTGGGCGTACCTGCGGATGATGGGCGCCGAGGGGCTGACCCGGGCGACCGGGGTGGCGGTTCTGGCGGCGAACTACGTGGCGGTGCGGCTGCGCGGCCACTACCCGGTGCTGTACGCCGGTAACAAGGGCCTGGTGGCGCACGAGTGCATCCTGGATCTGCGGCCGTTGACGAGGACGACCGGGGTGAGCGTGGACGACGTGGCCAAGCGGCTCATCGACTACGGCTTCCATGCGCCGACGATGTCGTTCCCGGTGGCGGGGACGCTGATGGTGGAGCCCACCGAGAGCGAGGACCTGGCCGAGCTGGACCGGTTCTGCGACGCGATGATCGCCATCCGGGCGGAGATCGACCGGGTCGGGTCGGGGGAGTGGCCGGCGGGGGACAACCCGCTGTCGAACGCCCCGCACACCGCGGCGATGGTGTCGGCCGACGAGTGGCCGCACCCGTACCCGCGGTCGGTGGGCGCGTACCCGGCCGGGGTGGACCGGATGGGCCGGTACTGGCCGCCGGTGCGGCGCATCGACGGCGCGTACGGCGACCGGAACCTGGTGTGCTCGTGTCCCGCGCCGGAGGCGTTCGCCGAGTGAAGCCGCGCCCGGGGCGGTGGTGACGCCGCCGCCCCGGGCGGCGTGGCGCGTGTCCCGGGGGTCTAGCCTGGACCAGCGCGGACGTCGCCGGGCGGCGGACGCGGGGGTGTCGCCGTCAGGCGGCGAGCGCGTGGCGGGCGGGTCCGCGGTGCGGGGCGATCGTACGGCCGTCGGGGAGCAGTTCGCCGGTGTCCTCGAAGACGATCACCCCGTTGCAGAGCAGGCTCCAGCCCTGCTCGGGGAAACAGGCGAGGATCCGGGCGGCTTCCCGGTCGGTCGCCTCAGCGGAGGGGCAGGTGGGTTGGTGCTGGCACATCGGGTTCTCCGCACTGTGGGGGCACTGTGTCATGGTTCACATGACCAGTGACGCACAGTACCAAGCGAAGGCGCGTGACATCGAGCAGCTATACGCAGAGTTGCCCGGAAATCCGCTGAACGGATGATCCCCCATGGACCGGACGGTGTGGAAACGCTCCCACGGCGGGTGAGCAACCCGCCCGCCGCCCCACCCGCCTGCCGACACACCCTCGTCGAACACGCCCGCCTCGAATGGCGCCCCACCGACGGCGGCGACCCCGCCACCATCGTCGAGGACTTCCTCACCGCCCACGGCCTACCCGTCACCGACCTGACCCGCCCCACCCACCACGACCCCACCGGCATCTGCGGCGCCTCCCTCTACGTCTCCGCCACCGCCGGAGCCCTCATGGCCGGCGCCCCACCCGGCCCACCCACCCCCGCACCCGCCCTACCCGACATCGCCGTCGTCGTCCACACCCACACCCACCGACCCACCCCACCACCACCGCCACGACCCTGGTGGCTCGGCCCCTGGCAACCCAGCTGGACCCCCGACCAACACGCCACCGCCGTCGACGCCGTCCGCGCCGCCATCGCCCGCGGCGACGTCTACCAGGTCAACCTCGTCGGCCACGCCGCCGCCGAATACACCGGCGACCCCCTGCCCGCCCTCACCCGCCTCAGCGCCCTCCCCGGCGCCCGCTACGGCGGCACCCTCCACGGCGACGGCTGGGCCATCGGCTGCGCCTCCCCGGAAACCCTCGTCGAGGTCACCGCCGGCCGCATCCTCACCCGCCCCATCAAAGGCACCCGCCCCGCCACCACCCAGGGCCACCGCGACCTGCTCACCTCAGCCAAGGAACGCGCCGAACACATCATGATCGTCGACCTCGAACGCAACGACCTCGCCCGCGTCGCCCACACCGGCAGCGTCCGCGTCGACGACCTCTTCGCCATCCGCCGCTGGTGCGACCTGTGGCAAGCCGAATCCACCATCTCCGCCACCATCGCCGACGGCCTCGGCCTCGCCGACCTGCTCCGCGCCGTCTGCCCCGGCGGCTCCGTCACCGGCGCCCCGAAACTCGCCGCCCTCACCCAGATCACCGCCACCGAACCCGTCGGCCGAGGCGCCGGCATGGGCGCACTCGGCTGGGTCGGCCCCGGCCACATCGACCTCGGCCTCACCATCCGCACCGCCGCCGCCGACCCCCACCGACTCCACCTCTGGGCCGGCGGAGGAATCACCTGGGACAGCGACCCCCACGCCGAAGTCGCCGAAGCCGCCGCCAAAGCCGCCCCACTCCGCGCCGCCCTCGCCAACCCCTGACCCCGGCCCCACACCCGTCAGGACGACGCGAAACCATCCAACGCGGCCGTCACCGCCTCCGCCATCCCCGGCCCCGAACTCCCGTGCCCCGCCGCGTCCACCAACACCAACCGCGCATCCGGCCACACCCGCGCCAACCGCCACGGCCCGTCCGCCGGACTACTGACGTCCAACCGGCCGTGCACCAACACCCCCGGAATGCCCGCCAACCGCCCCGCGCCCCGCAACACCTCGTCCTCGGCCAGGAAACAGCCGTGCCGCCAGTAGTGCGTAACCAACCGCGCGAACACCATCCGGAACACCGGATCGGCGTACCGGGGATCCGGCCGGTGCCCCGGCACCGTGCCCACATGCGTGTCCTCCCACGCACACCAGTCCCGCGCCGCCCGCTCCCGCACCACCGGATCCGGATCCGCCAACAACCGCGCGTACGCGTCCGCCAGACACCCCTCCCGATCCGCCACCGGCACCCCGTCCCGGAACCGCGCCCACTCCGCCGGGAACACCCGCCCCATGTCCCGACAGATCCAGTCGACGTCCCGACGCGTCCCCAACGTCACACTGAACAACACCACCTCCGACACCCGCTCCGGATGCCGCTGCGCATACACCAACCCCAACGTGCTGCCCCACGAAGCCCCGAACACCAACCACCGCGACACCCCCAGGTGCACCCGCAGCCGCTCCATGTCCGCCACCAGGTGATCCGTGGTGTTCGTCGACAGATCCACCGACACGTCACCCGCACTCGGCGTGCTCCGCCCACACCCCCGCTGATCCAGGAACACGATCCGGTACCGCTCCGGATCCAGGTACCGCGCCCACCCGGGCGCACACCCCGAACCCGGCCCCCCATGCACCACCACCACCGGCTTCCCGTCCGGGTTCCCACCCACCTGCCAGAACACCCGATGCCCGTCACCGACATCGAGCATCCCCTCCGCATGCGCCCGCATCAGGGGATACACCATGAGCCGCCCTCCAACCGTCTGACACGATCCGAACCGGCCATGCTCATCGATCCGGCCGCCACCCGCGACCGAATTACCCCCACCGCCAACCGCCCGGACCGCACACCCCCCGCACCCGGACGCTAACCTTCCGCCATGACCATGCGCCCCATCCGCATCATCGGCGACCCCGTCCTGCGCACCCCCTGCGAACCCGTCACCAGTTTCGACGCCGAGCTACGCGCACTGGTCACCGACCTGATGGACACCCTCCTCGGCGCACCCGGCCGCGCCGGCGTCGCCGCCCCCCAAATCGGCGTCAGCGCCCAGGTGTTCGTCTACGACGCCGACGGCCACCGCGGACACCTGATCAACCCCACCCTCGACCTGTCCACCGAACTCCAGGACGACGACGAGGGCTGCCTCTCCATCCCCGGCCTGTACTTCCCGACCCCCGCGCCCTCCACGCCACCGCCCACGGCTTCGACCAACACGGCCAACCACTCACCATCACCGGCAGCGGCTTCCTCGCCCGCGCCCTCCAACACGAAACCGACCACCTCGCCGGCACCCTCTACGTCGACACCCTCCGCGGCGACACCCGCCGCCGGGCACTCCGCGAGATCCGCGCCGGCCGCTACGACTCACCCCGCCGCCACTGACCCCCACGCCGACAACGAAAACTCCCCGTACCCCACCACCGGCGTGAACCCCAACCGCTCGTAGAGCCGCAACGCCGCCACGTTGTCCGCCCGCACGTTCAACGCCACATGATCCACACTCTCGCGCAGGCGCACACACAACGCGGCCACCACCGCCGACGCCAAACCCCGACCCCGCACACCCGGCCGGGTGGCGACGTTCCCCACCGCCGCCACCCGGAACACCGGCGACCACACGTGCACACCCGCCACCGCCGCCAACTCACCGGCCACCCGCACACCCACGTACTGGCCCGTCTCCACCATCCGCGGATCAAACCAGTTGTCCGGATACGCCACCGCGTACAACTCCGCCAACTCCGGCAGATCCGCCCCGGTCAACACCTCACCGGCCACCCGCACCCCGGCCAACCGCCCGACATCGGTCAACGCGAGCCGCCGATGCGCCACCGCGCCGTCCACCCGGAACCGGCCCGCCAACGCGCCCACCAGACCGGGGGAGAGATGCGCGTACACCCGCTCCGGCAACACCGGCGCCACCTCCGCCAACAGCGCACGCAACCCGGCTGCGCACCCCGGCCAGCCGAACGCCAACAACGTCGGCGGACTCGTCGCCCCGTACAGCAACACCACCTGGTCACCACGACGGAACCACGTCGTGTACGGCCAGAAAAAATCGTCCAAGTCACCCAACTCGTAGACGTGCAACAACGGATCCCGCCCCAACAGACCCGCCAACACCGCCCGGTCGCGCTCCATCCGCATCCGCAGATGCTCACACACCACCGACGTCAACCACCCCGCCGACGAGTTCGGGCACCACCCAAAACCTCACGAAAACGCCAGATCAGACACCACAACTCCATGATCGACGAAACCGGGAGCTCAACCCGCCAACCACTGGTCGTAACCCAACTTCGCCACCAACGCCAACACCACCACCAGCAACACCACCCGCACGAACCCCGCACCACGCCGCAACGCCATCCGCGCACCCACCGCCGCACCCACGATGTTGCACACCGCCATCGCCAACCCCAACCACCACCACACATGCCCGGCCAACCCGAACACCACCAACGCACCCAGGTTCGTCCCCGCATTGACGATCTTCGCCATCGCCGAACCGTGCACGAAGTCCGCCCCCACCAACAACGTGAACGCCACCACCAGAAACGTCCCCGTACCCGGACCGATCAACCCGTCGTACAACGCGATCCCACCACCGGCCACCAGCACCGCCGCGACCACCCGCCACCGGGTCCGCCGCTCCGGCAACGCCACCACCCCCAACCGGGGCCGCGCCGCCACGAACACCGCCACCGCCACCAACACCACCAACACCACCGGCCGGTACGCCCCCGCCGGCACCGCCCCGGCCAACGCCGCACCCACCCCGGCGCACACCACCGCCACACCCGCCGACGGACCCGCCACCGACCAATCGATCTTCGTATGCCGCGCATACGTCAACGCCGCCGTCGACGTCCCCGCGATCGCCGCCAACTTGTTCGTCCCCAACGCCGTCGCCACCGGCACCCCCGGCGCCGCCACCAACAACGCCGGCAACAACAACAACCCACCCCCACCCACCACGGCATCCACCCAACCCGCCAGGGCAGCCACCGTGAGCAGGGTCGTCAACGACAGAGCATCCACGGGCCGTCATTCTTCCCAGCCCACCCACCCCCACGAGACCGCCTGTGGGCAGCCTCACCGGCCACGACGCCGCCGCAACCACACCCCCACCACACCCACCACCACGAACACCAACACCGAACACACCAGCGCCTTCACCACCCGACAACCCTCCCTCCACCACGTATCGTGCATACCGTGCGCCTGGCCACCTTCAACCTGCTCCACGGCCGATCACCCGCCGACGGACTCGTCGACCCCGACCGCCTCACCGCCGCCGTCACCGCCCTCGACGCCGACATCCTCGCCCTCCAGGAAGTCGACCGCGACCAGACCCGCAGCGGAAACCTCGACCTCACCGCCATCGCCGCCCGCGCCCTCCACGCCCCCGAACACCGCTTCGCCGCCGCCGTCGTCGGCACCCCCGGCGAACAATTCCGCCCCCTCACCCACGACGACGACGGCCACGGCGAACCCTGCTACGGCGTCGGCCTCATCAGCCGCTACCCCGCCCGCACCTGGCAGGTCACCCGACTACGCCCCGCACCCGTACGATCCCCGGTCTACGTACCCGGCCCCGGCGGCGGACTGCTCCTACTCCACGACGAACCACGAGTCCTCCTCGCCGCCGTCCTCGACACCCCACACGGCCCCCTCACCGCCGCCGCCACCCACCTCTCCTTCGTCCCCGGCTGGAACGCCCACCAACTCCGCCAGGTCGTCCGCGCACTCCGCACCCTCCCCGCGCCACGCGTCCTCCTCGGCGACCTGAACCTCCCCATCACCGCCACCCGACTCGTCTCCGGCTGGCACCCCCTCGGCCGCCTGCCCACCTACCCCGCCGCCCAACCCCGCGTCCAACTCGACCACATCCTCGTCGACCGACACGACGCCCACCGGCTCCCACCCGTCACCGCCGTCACCACCCCCGCCTCCACCATCTCCGACCACCGCCCCCTCGTCGTCGACCTCGGCTGACCCCTCACTCCGCCGACACCAGACCCACCAACACCCGATGCGTACGGTTCGACCGCACCGCCGCCCGCTGCTGACCCGCCGTCACCTCGATGTACGTCTGCGACGACGCCAGCGACGCATGACCCAGCAACCGCATGATCTCCGCCGCGCTCGCCCCGTCCTCGGCCAACCGCGTCGCGAACGTGTGCCGCAACGCGTGCAACCGCGCACCCGCCGGCACCCGATCGGTGATCCCCGCCCGCCGGTAACACGAGTCCACCAGGTACTGCAGACCACCCCGGCGTAACGGCTCACCCCGCCGGTCCACCAGCAACGCCGAGTCCGGCCGCACCGAACGCGCCCCGAACCGCCGCACCCGACTCTCCAGATACGCCGCCAGCACCCCGTCCAGCTCCGGCTCGACCGGCACCACCCGTGGACGACCACCCTTACCCGCCACGTCCACCCGGCGCTCACCCGCACGCCCCGCCACCGAACCGACCCGCAGGGCCAACAGCTCCGACAGCCGCAGACCCGTGCACAGCGCCAACGCCACCACCGCCAGGTCCCGCTCCGGCCACGGGTCGTGCTGCCGGCCGACGGCCTGGGCCACCGCGTCGAGCAGCTGCTCCGGGGTGTCGTCGCCGCGCAGCGGCTTGGGCTGGGGGAGTGGGGCACGGGGGCGGTCGACCGCCGGCATCGGGTTGCCCGCCACCACGCCCTCGGCCACCAGGAACGTGAAGAAGTTGTTCCAGGTGGACCAGGCGCGGTGCACCGACGCCGCCGCCCGGGGAGCGGCGAACGCGGCGAAGGCCGCCCGCAGTGACCGGGGGGAGAGGGCGGTGATCGGCAGTGCGTCCAACGGCAGGGGAGGAGCGGCCTGTTCGGCGGCCAGGCGGGCGACGCCCAGCAGATCCCGCCGGTACGCCTGGAGCGTATGCGGGGAGGGCTTCCGCGTGGCCCGGGCGGTCAGGAACTCCTCGACGAGCACCAGAACCGAACTGTCCACTTTGTCATGCATAAGGGTAATTATGCATGACTTTCGGATCTGCGGCTATGCCGGGGGAGCGTGCAGGTGGGAAGGATCCTGGAATGCCGGAGACCATGACCGCGGATGACCTCGTCCTGACTTGGAGGCGTCCGAGGAAGATGTGCGGGCCGGGGAGTTGCCCGTCGGCGCGGTCGTCGTGACGGGCAAGGAGGTCATCGGTCGGGCGTACATCCAGGAACGGGCGCAGGGCCGGCGGCTGGTCCATGCCGATCTTCTGGCCATGGAGCAGGCCGACCGGCGACTCGGCTGGACGGTTCGCGTTCGTCCGCTGATTCTCGCGGTCACGCTGGAGCCGCGTCTCACGGCCGTTCTCCCGGCTGCCACCCGTGGCCGGTGGTTACCGTCGACGCGAGTGCGTCGAGCAGTACCGGCGCTACGCCACGACTGCTTCGGACGCGTCGCTGCGCCGGTACGCCGAAAGCATGGCGGCCCTCGGATGAGGTGCCGCCCAGCCGTCGATCAGTCGACTGGGTGCCGTGTCGACGGAACGGCCCCTCTCGCGGGCCGGCCACCCGGTGAGCCTGATTCGATAATTCACATTATGTAAAGTGGGTGATCGGTGGCCCTCCTCCGCCGCACTCCGGGGTGGGCGTCAGAGTCCGCCGGCGACGCGCAGGACCGTACCGGTGGTGTAGGAGGCTTCCGGGCCGAGCAGCCAGGCGATGGCGGCGGCGACCTCGTCGGGTTCGCCGGCGCGGCCGAGCGGGATCCGGTCCGCCGCCCGGTCGGGTCGGTCGGGTATGCCGGACAGGGCGTGGATCTCGGTGCGGACGATGCCGGGCGCGACGGCGTTGACCCGGATGCCGCGTGGGGCGAGTTCCTTGGCGAGGCCGACGGTGAGGGTGTCGGTGGCGGCCTTGCTGGCGGCGTAGTGGATGTACTCCCCCGGGCTGCCGAGGGTCGCGGCGACCGAGGAGACGTTGACGATGGCCGCGCCGGCGGTCATCCGGCGGGCGGCCTGTTGGGCGCAGAGGAGGTAGCCGACGACGTTGACGTCGACGACGCGGCGGATGTCGTCGACGGTGAGGTCGACGAAGGGGCCGATCGGGCTGGTGATGCCGGCGTTGTTGACCAGGCCGGTGACCGGGCCGAGGGTGTCGGCGGCGGTGTCGAAGAGGTGGGTGACCTGGTCGGGGTCGCGGGTGTCGGTGGGTACGGCGATGCCGTGGCGGCCGGCGGCGTGCACGTCGGCCAGGACGGCGGTGGCGGCGTCGTGGTCACGGCGGTAGCAGAGGGCGATGTCGTGGCCGGCTCGGGCGAGGCGGCGGGCGGTGGCGGCGCCGATGCCGCGTCCGCCTCCGGTGATGACGGTGACCGGTGTCGTCACGGTGCCCCTCTCCCCCGCTGTGGTGGTGTCGGCCGAGGTTACCGTGGCGCGCGGGTCTGTCGGTTGTGGTCGGTCGCGGGGTGTCGGCTGGGTGGTGCCCCGGCGGGGTGGGTGTCGGTGCCGGCTGGTATCAAAGGCAGGAATTTTCCGACAGTTGTCCGAAAAGAGGGTGGTTGGTGATGGGGGCCGCGGGTCAGGGGTTGTCCGCTGACGAGGTGCAGGGCATCCGGGAGGCGTTGGCGGCGGGCCGTAAGCCGAAGGTGGTGTTCACGGCTGCGGCGGGGCAGATCGCCGGGCAGGTGGGTCAGGTGGTGGAGCTGACGGATCCGGCGGTGTCGGACGAGTTCGTGGTGGTGCGGTTCGGGCGGGACGAGTTGCCCTTCTCCCCTGCTGATGTGGCGGTGGCGCCGCGTGGTGCGGGGCGGCGGGTGGCGGAGCCGAAGCCGGAGGCGGAGGTCGAGCCGGAACCGGTGGCGGCGGAGCCGGAGTTCGTGTTGGAGCGGGTGCCGGAGCAGTCGCGTGGGGATGAGTCGCGGGGTGAGCGGCGGGAGGAGTCGAAGGTGGATGTGGTGGAGGCGAAGCCGGCGAAGCGGGCGGTGAAGGCGGCGAAGCCGAAGGCGCCGGCGGGGTTGACGGTGACGTTGCAGTATGCCGATGGCGAGTGGACGGTGGCGGCGCAGCAGGGCAGCAAGTCGTTGGCGAAGCCGTACGTGGTGAAGCCGGCGGAGGCGTTGCGGATGGTGGCGTTGGTGGACGTGCCGGGTGTGCAGGAGGCGGTGGAGCAGATTCTGTCGGCGGAGCGGGCTGAGGCGGAGCAGCAGGCGGATCGGTTGCGGGCGGAGTTGGCGGAGATCGAGGCGCGGTTGGCGGAGTTGCGCGAGGCGGGTTGATCGGTGTGGTGGGCGGGGGCGCCGGTGGGTGTCGCTGACCGTTGGGTGCGTGGCGTGGGGCTGCCTGGGGGTGGCTCCGCGCCACGTGTCGTCTGGGGTGGGTCCACCCCCGGTGCTGTCGGGTGCGTCGGGCTGTTGGCGTTCTGCCGGATGCCCGTGTGGGCTTCCGGGTGCCGCAATTTCTGTTATGCCAATTGACACAAGATCGGTTGAGCTCTACGGTTCCGGCATGGTCGAGGTCAGACGTTCCGGACGGCCGCGTAAGACGCCCGGTCAACTGGCTCGGTGGACTCCGCCGGAGGGTTGGTCGCGGCTG
This sequence comes from Micromonospora echinospora, assembly GCF_900091495.1. NCBI lineage: Bacteria > Bacillati > Actinomycetota > Actinomycetes > Micromonosporales > Micromonosporaceae > Micromonospora > Micromonospora echinospora. The sequence goes on from NZ_LT607413.1 coordinate 5,980,733, forward strand.
GTCGCCTGGGTTTCGCCGGAGGAGAAGAAGGCGCTCAAGCACGTCGCCGTCGAGGCCGATGTGGCCGTGGCCGATCTGGTCCGTGCGCTGGCCAGTGGTCTGGCTGGCGGGTTCATCACCGCGGAGGAACTGATCGGGCACGTCAGGAAGGGAGCGCAGGTCATGGAGAAGATCCCCACGCTGTTCGAACGTGACGACCATTTCAGGGTGGTGGACCGCCCGCGACCCGAGTGCGCGTGGGTGTTCGACGGTGAGGGAACCCCGACCGAGAAGCTTGACGGCACCAACGTGCGGCTTACCGTCCGCTCTGGCTGCCTGGTGCGGGTGGAGAAGCGTCGTAACCCCAGCAAGGCGCAGAAGCAGCAGGGCATCGTCGACGGATGGTATGTCGACACCGACGAGCACGGCGCGGAGGACAGGTGGATCCTGGCTGCGGCCCGTAACACCGACGTGTCGGACTGGCCCGACGGTGAGCACCCGTGTGAGGCGCTCGGCCCCCGTGTTCAGGGCAACCCGTTGGGCCTGGAAGAGCACAGGTGTGTGCCGTTCAACCTGTGTGTGCCCGCTCTGCCGGACGCGCCGCGTAGCTACACCGGGCTGCGGGAGTATCTGGCGGGGTTGGAGAGTCGGTTCGCCCCTGGTCATCTGGCTGAGGGGATCGTGTTCCACCATCCGGACGGCCGTCGTGCCAAGATCAAGCGTAAGGACTTCCCGCGCAGCGCGTGATCTCGCGTCGCCCCGGGGTTCTTTCGGTGCGGTGGCGGGTGGCTGGGCCGCTGTGGCAGCGGCGAACGGGTTGGGGTCAGCGGGCGAGCAGGACGCGCACCTGGTTGTGGATCTGGGTGAGCAGTTGCTCGGGCTCGGGCTCGGCGCTGGCCGACATCGCCAGGAACATGACGGCTGAGATCACGTGCGCCAGTGTGGCCGCGTCCGCCTCGGGCACCGCTGCGTGCCGGGTGAGGAGCGCTGCGAGGGCGGCCTCGGTGCGGGCGACGATCTCGAGCGCGGCCGCGCGTTGTGGCTCGGCGAGGTCACCGAAGACCATCTCGCGCAGGTAGGTGCGGCCGTTGTCGACCTGCACCCGGTTGCATGCCACGATGGGTCGCAGCAGCGCCATGACGGCGTCCAGGACGTCGCCCTCGGTTTCGGCGTCGGCGGTGCCCTGCTCGAGCGCGCGGGCGTAGTGGGCGTTCTGCACCAGGAGCAGCAGCTCGCCCTTGGACCTGACGTAGAGGAACAGGGTGCCGGTGCCGATGTCGGCGGCGTCGGCGATCTGCTGGGTGGTGACCTCGTCGACGCCGTGTTCGGCGAACAGCACGCTGGCGGCCGCGGTGATGCGGTCGAGCTTGGCCTGCTTGTTGCGCTCGCGCCGACCCGGAGGTGGGGAGGCGAGGGTCATGCTGCGTCCTCCGGCGTGCTGTTCGACGAGTTGGTGGTCGTTGTCACGCACCGTATCCGAGGGGTGCGACGCTCTCTCGTCGCACCCCGTCGGCGGGGTGCGGTCGGTGTGCGGTTACCTGCCGCGGAACTCCATGTTTCCTTCCGTGGTGGTGCTCTGTCGTGGTGTCAGTCGCGTGTGATGACGACCTTGCCGATCAGACCGCCGCCCGCCAGGGCGGTCACGGCGTCGGGCGTCCGGTCGAAGGGGAAGGTCCGGCCGACCAGGGGGCGGATCGCTCCGGCGTCGACGAGCTCGGCGATCGTGGCGAGTTGCTCCCCGCTGGCGTGCATGAACAGGAACTCGTAGCTGACGCCGAGTTGCTTGGCCTGCTTGCGGACCTTGGCGCTGAGTGCGGTGATCCCCATCCGCAGCGGCAGGGGCAGGCCGGCTGTGCGGGCGAAGTCCGGGGTTGGTGGGCCGGAGATGCCGATGGCCTTGCCGCCGCGGCGTAGGACCCGCAGCGACTTCTCCAGGTTCTGCCCGCCGAGGCTGTCCAGGGCCAGGTCGTAGCCGGTCAGGAGCTGCGCGAAGTCTTCGGTGTGGTGGTCGATGACGACATCGGCGCCGAGGTTGCGGACCAGGTCGGCGTTCTTCGCGCTCGCCGTGGTGGCCACGGTCGCGCCGAGGTGCTTCGCGAGCTGGATTGCGATCGAGCCGACCCCGCCTGCTCCCGCGTGGATCAGGACCTTCTGGCCGGGGTGGACCTCACCGCGCTCGCTGAGCGCCTGCCAGGCGGTCAGGGCGACGAGCGGAAGCGAGGCGGTGTCCGTCACGCTGATCGACGAGGGGGCGACCGCGAGATCGTCCTGGTGGACGGCGATGCGCTCGGCGAAGGTGCCGATGCGTCCGTCGCGGGGGCGGGCGTACACGGTGTCGCCCACGGTGAACCGGCTGACCTTCGCACCGACGCCGATCACCGTCCCGGCCAGGTCGTGGCCCAGGGTCAGCGGCAGTGGGTAGCGCAGGATCTGCTTGAAGTCCCCGGCCGCGATCTTCAGGTCGAGCTGGTTGACACTTACCGCCCGGATGTCGACCAGCACGTCGTTGTCCCCGATTGCGGGCTCGGGACGCTCGATGGCGTGCAGCGGCGCCCGGTATCCGTCGATGGCGAACGCCTTCATCGCTCGAGCGGTGCGCTCAGGCCGGCCTTGGCCGCGACCGAGGACTCGTCGGCCAGGACCTCGTACTGGTTGGTCTCGACGGCGTCGAGCACGATGCGTACCAGGTCGGCGGGATCGGTCTTTGGACCGGGGGCGTGTGCGGCCATCGCGGTGTCGACGAACCCGACGTGTACCCCCACCACGTGCACGCCGGCGGGGGCGAGTTCGAGGCGCAGAGAGTTGGTCGCCGACCACAGCGCGGCCTTCGTGGCGCTGTAGATGCCGGCGACGGCGTACCAGCTCAGCAGGGAGTGGATGTCGATGATCGCGGCGTTGTTCGCCTGCCGCAGGATCGGGGCGAACGCGCGGGCCAGAAACAGCGGCCCGAGGAAGTTGGTTTCGACGTTCGCGCGGATCTCCTCGTCGGTGTGGGCGAGGATCCCGGTGGTGCTGACCGAGGCGCCGGCGTTGTTGACCAGCACGGTCACGTCCGAGGCGGCTTCGACCGCTGCGCGGATGGATGCGGGGTCGGTGACGTCCAGGGTCAGTGGGACGACGCGCGCGTCGTCCCACGTGCGCGGCCTGCGGGCGGTGGCGTAGACCTTCGCCGCGCCGCGGGCCAACGTCTGGTGGACGAACTGCGTGCCGATGCCGCCGTTCGCGCCGGTGACCAGGACGACTGCTCCGTCAAGGTTTGCCATGGAAACTCCGTGGAGGTTGAGGTTGCGGGTCAGTTCAGGTCGTGCGTCGGGTGGTCCGTGTGGCTGGCCGCGCCACCGCCGTAGACGGTGGCGGAGTTGATCTCGTTGAACGGGCGTTTGTGCGTAGCCGTTCGACGACGTCGGCACCACCCCGGCTTTTCTGACTCTACTCAAAACTGAGTGCAGTCATGAGTTATTCCCCCTGGAACGGGCCGGCTTGAGTCGGCGCTCGCCCAGCAGGCCTCTCGCCCCCGACGGGGTTCACCGACCACCAGGCGCTCGCCGTAGAAGCCGGAGCTGAAACCCGCGGCAGGCCACACCATCTACCGCCACCTCGACAAAGCGGCAGCTGACCGCCGCAGTGTTGTCAGAGTCGCCGTGACCGGTTGACCGCTCACGGTGAGACCAGGCCGGCTCGACGGCCGGCAGCCGTCGAGCCGGGATGAAGATCGCGGTGGCCGGCCGCCCCACACAGCGGGCCGACCGGGGGTCAGTGGGTGGGGATGTGGGCGACGCCGATGCGCTTGCGGAAGACCCAGTAGGTCCAGCCCTGGTAGGCCAGGACGACGGGAGTGAAGACGGCGGCCACCCAGGTCATGATCCCCAGGGTGTATGGGGTGCTGGCGGCGTTGGTGGCGGTGAGGGTGCCGGCGGGGTCCGTGGTGGAGGGCAGGACGTTCGGGAAGAGGGCGGTGAAGAGGGTGGCGACGGCGAGGGCGATGGCGGTGGCGGTGCCCGTGAAGGCCCAGCCCTCGCGGCGGGCGCGGGCGGCGGTGAGGCCGGCGAGCAGGGCGGCGGTGGCGGCGGCGGCGAGGATGACGGCGGTGGTGTTGCCGCGGATGGTGAGGGTCCAGGTCAGGAAGGCCACGGTGAGGACGGCGGCGATGGCGCCGAGGCGGGTGGCGAGGGCGCGGGCGCGGTGGCGGATGTCGCCGGTGGTCTTGAGGGCGGTGAAGACGGCGCCGTGGGTGAGGAAGAGGGCGGTGGTGGTGAGGCCGCCGAGGAGGGCGTAGGGGTTGAGGAGGTCGACCAGGCCGCCGGTGTATTCGTGGTCGGCGTCGAGGGGGACGCCGCGGAGGATGTTGGCGAAGGCGACGCCCCAGAGAAGTGCGGGGATGAGGCTGCCGAGGGTGATGGCGGTGTCCCAGCGGCGTTTCCAGGTGGCTTCGGGGCGCTTGTGGCGGTATTCGAAGGCGACGCCGCGGACGATGAGGGCGAGGAGGATGAGCAGGAGGGGTAGGTAGAAGCCGGAGAAGAGGGTGGCGTACCACTCGGGGAAGGCGGCGAACATGGCGCCGCCTGCGGTGATGAGCCAGACCTCGTTGCCGTCCCAGACGGGCCCGATGGTGTTGATCATGACGCGGCGTTCGCGGTCGTTGCGGGCGAGGACGGGCAGGAGCGCGCCGACGCCGAAGTCGAAGCCTTCGAGGATGAAGTAGCCGGTGAAGAGGACGGCGATGAGGACGAACCAGACGGTGGTGAGGTCCACGGTAGGGCTCCGGGGTCAGTAGGCGAAGGCGAGGGGGCGGTCGGCGTCGTCGGTGTCGTCGTCGGATGGTGTGTTGTCGGTGACGTCGGGGAGCCCGTTGCGGGCGTAGCGGATGAGCAGGCGGACCTCGATGACGGCGAGGGTGGCGTAGACGATGGTGAAGGCGGTGAAGCTGGTGAGGACTTCGGTGAGGCTGACGCTGCGGGAGACGCCGTCGCGGGTGAGCATTTCGCCGAAGACGATCCAGGGTTGGCGGCCCATCTCGGTGAAGATCCAGCCGAAGCTGTTGGCGGCGAGTGGGAGCAGGGGCATGACGAGGCCGGCGCGCAGGAGCCACGTGCTGGTGGGGGTGCGGCCCTTGCGGTGGGCCCAGAGGACCCAGAGGGCGATGGCGGCGGCGGCGAGGCCGAAGCCGATCATCATGCGGAAGCTCCAGTAGGTGACCGGGATGATCGGGGTGTAGCTGCCGGGGCCGTACTGGGCGGTGTACTGCGCCTGGAGGTCGTTGATGCCCTGGACGGTGCCGTTGGGGTCGCCGGTGCCGAGGAAGCTGAGCAGGTAGGGGATCTTGAGGGCGTAGATCTCGCGGCTGCCGTCGAGGCTGCCGATCGTGAGGACGCTGAACGCGGCGGGGCTTTCGGTGGTGTAGAGGCCTTCGGCGGCGGCCATCTTCATGGGCTGCACGTCGGTCATGATCTTGCCTTGGATGTCGCCGGTGACGAGGACGCCGGCGGTGGCGGCGAGGGTGACCCAGGCTCCGAAGCGGGCGGCGAAGCGGTAGGTGGGGGTGTCGACGTGGTCGCGGTGGCGGATGAGGTGCCAGAGGGCGACGGCGACGATGAGGCTGCCGGCGACGAGGAAGCAGCCGGCGATGGTGTGGGGGAAGGTGACGAGGGCGACCTTGTTGGTGAGGACGGCGAGGAAGTCGGTGAGTTCGGCGCGTCCGGTGTCGGGGTTGATGCGGTAGCCGACGGGGTTCTGCATCCAGGAGTTGGCGGCGAGGATGAAGTAGGCGCTGAAGGTGGAGCCGATGGCGGCGGCCCAGATGGTGGCGAGGTGGATGCGTTTGGGAAGGCGGTCCCAGCCGAAGATCCAGAGTCCGAGGAAGGTGGATTCGAGGAAGAAGGCGACGAGGGCTTCGATGGCGAGGGGTGCGCCGAAGATGTCGCCGACGAAGCGGGAGTAGTCGCTCCAGTTCATGCCGAACTGGAATTCCTGGACGATGCCGGTGACGATGCCCATGGCGAAGTTGATGAGGAAGAGCTTGCCGTAGAACTTGGTGAGTTTGAGGTAGCGCTGGTCGCCGGTGCGGTGCCACATGGTCTGGAGGATGGCGACGAGGACGGAGAGTCCGATGGTGAGTGGTACGAAGAGAAAGTGGTAGACGGTGGTGACACCGAACTGCCAGCGGGCGACGTCCAACGCGTCCACCAGGAACCCCCCAGGTCATACTACGAGACGTAGTAGATACTACCGTGCGTCGTAGACGTGGTGGCAGGGCCGCCCGGCCCGAACCGTCCCGGGACCAATGACCCTGCTCACCCCCGGCCGCTGGACCCCGCCGTCGCCGCCCGGTCCCCCGCCGCTGGCGGGCACGTGCGACCATCGACCGCTGATGGAGACAGCCCACTCCCCTGGCGGCCGCCGTGGCTGTGGCGTGCCGCGCAACTGCTCGCGTACCTCGTGGTCGGGGCGCTGGCCCGGCTGCGGGTCACCGGTGACGTGCCCGACCGGCTGCGCGCGGGGCCACTGGTCCTGGCCGCCAACCACATCAGCCCGTTCGATCCGATCGTGCTCGCCGCCGCCTGCCGGACCCGGGGCATCGCGCCCCGGATCATGGCCACCGGAGGGTTGTTCCGGGCGCCCCTGGTGGGCGCGGCGATGCGCCACGCCGGGCACATCCGCGTCGACCGGGGCACCGCCGCGGTGGGACGGGCGCTGCACGACGCCGCCGACGCGGTCGCCGCCGGATCGGTGATCCTGGTCTACCCGGAGGGTCGCATCGGCCTGGACCCCGGCATGTGGCCCGAACGCGGCAAGACCGGCACCGCCCGACTGGCGTTCGCCAGCGGCGCGCCGGTGGTGCCGGTCGCCCAGTGGGGCTCGCACGAGGTGCTGCCCTACCGGGCACCGAAGGGCATGGTGGGCGCGGTGTGGCGGTCGCTGTGGCGGCGGCCGGTGATCCGGGTGCACTTCGGCGCGCCGGTCGACCTGGCCGACGTGGACCCGGCGGCGTCCGGGGCGGCCCGGCGGGCCACCGACCGGATCATCGACGCGGTCACCGACGCGCTGGTGCCGTTGCGCCCCGACGAGCCGGACCGGCCCCGCCACGTGGATCCCGGCCGGCCGTCCGACACCAGTCGGCTGCACCGGCGGTCGGCGCGTCCCTGAACCGGGGACTACGGCGCCAGCAGCGGGGTTGACCTGCCCCGCTCCGGTACGATCATGATCTGGGCAGCCGCCCGCCGCCCAGGTCGCGCCCCGCCCCGCCGGACGGTGAGCGGTGCCGGCTGCCCGCCCGAGTACCCGGTGGCGGATCCGGTCCGCGCCGAACCGTGGAGGCACCCATGCGCGCACCGACCCGCTTTCCCGCGCTGGCACCGGCGACGCTGGTGCCGCTGCTGGCCGTGGTGACGCTGGCCGTGGTCTGGGGTCGCGTCCTGCCGCCGGTGGTGGAGGTCGTCGTCGTGGTGCTGCTGGCGGGCGCGGTCCTGGCCGCGGTCCACCACGCCGAGGTGGTCGCGCACCGCGTCGGGGAACCGTTCGGGTCGCTGATCCTCGCCGTCGCGGTGACCGTGATCGAGGTCGGTCTGATCATCACCCTGATGGTCTCCGGTGGCCCGGACACCGCCACCCTGGCCCGGGACACCGTGTTCGCCGCCGTGATGATCACCTGCAACGGGATCGTCGGGTTGTCGTTGCTGCTGACCGCCGTACGTCGCCGGGTGGTGGTGTTCAACCCGGAGGGCACCGGCGCGGCCCTGGCGACGGTGCTCACCCTGGCGACCCTGAGTCTGGTCCTGCCGACGTTCACCACAGGCAGTCCCGGTTCGGCGTTCACCGGCCCGCAGTTGGCGTTCGCCGCGGTGTCGTCGCTGTTCCTGTACGCGACGTTCGTCTTCGTGCAGAACGTGCGGCACCGCGACTACTTCCTGCCGCCCCCGCGCGAGGTCCTCGCGTCGTCGTCCCCGGGTCGCCGGGGTGACGCCGTGGGGGACGAGGAGCACGCCCCGGTGCCGCCGATGACCACCGCGCTGGGCAGCTTCGCGCTGCTGATCGTGGCGCTGGTCGCGGTGGTGGGGCTGGCGAAGGTCGAGTCGCCGACCATCGAGGCGGTGGTGGCCGACGCGGGACTGCCCCGGCCGGTCGTCGGTGTGGTCATCGCGCTGCTCGTGCTGCTGCCGGAGACCCTCGCCGCGGCCCGTAACGCCCGCCGCGACCGTACCCAGATCAGCCTGAACCTGGCCCTCGGGTCGGCCATGGCCAGCATCGGGTTGACCATTCCGGCGATCGCGGTCGCCTCGCTCTGGCTCGACGGGCCGCTGGTGCTCGGTCTCGGGGCCACCCAGATCGTGCTGCTCGGTCTGACCGCCGCGGTGGGGATCCTCACCGTGATGCCCGGCCGGGCGACGCTGTTGCAGGCCTGGGTGCACCTGTCGTTGTGCGCGAGCTACCTGTTCCTCGCCGCGAACCCGTGACCGCCGCCGCCCCCGGCGAGGAGGTCAGGTCGGACGACCCGCAGTAGTTCGGTGACGGCGGTGGTGGTCGGCCCGCCGGCCCGCACGGCGGTACGCAGTGTCCGATGTCCGGCACCGACCGCAGCGGTCGCCGGCCGGTCACCTGCCGGCCACCGGCGGGGAGCATACTGCCGGCGTGTCCCACCCCTACCTCGACGCGGCCGCCCCGCTGGCCTTCGCCCACCGGGGCGGCGCCGCGCAGGGCGACGAGAACACCGTCGCGGCGTTCGCCCGGGCCGTCGCGCTCGGCTACCGGTACGTCGAGACCGACGTGCACGCCACCGCCGACGGCGTGCCGGTGGTGTTCCACGACGCCACCCTCGACCGGCTCACCGGTGAACGGGGGCGGATCGCCGCGCTGCGCTGGGCGGACCTGGCCACCGTCCGGGTCGGTGGGGCCGCCGTGGTGCCCCGCCTCGACGAGGTCCTCGCCGCCTGGCCGGAGATCCGGTTCAACGTCGACGTGAAGGCCGACGACGGGGTGCGGCCGACCGTGGCGACGGTGGAACGCGTCGGAGCCGGCGACCGGGTGCTGCTCGCCTCGTTCAGTGACACCCGGCTGGCCCGGCTGCGGGTCCTCGCCGGCCCGAAGGTCGCCACCTCGCTGGGCATGCGCGGGGTGGCCCGGCTGCGGTGGGCGTCGCTGACCGGGCAGCGGCTGCGACTGCCGCCGTCGGTGGTCGCCGCGCAGGTGCCCGTCCGGTTCGGGCGGGTGCCGGTGGTCGACCGGCGGTTGGTGCGGTACGCCCACCGGCTCGGTCTGCACGTGCATGTCTGGACGATCGACGAACCTGACGAGATGCACGAGTTACTGGACCTGGGTGTGGATGGCATCATGACCGATCACGTCGGCGTGCTGCGCGACGTCTACCGCAGCCGCGGCCACTGGGCCGCCTGAACCACCCGAGGACCTGATGGCCGAGACCCTCGCCGCCCCGGCGGAACGCACCCCACCGTCGAGTACCCGCCGGGAACGCACCGGCTGGTACTTCTACGACTGGGCGATGTCGGCGTTCTCCACCACGGTCATCACCGTGTTCCTGGGGCCGTTCCTGACCAGCGTCACGGAGGTCGCCGCCGGCTGTGAGCTGGGCGCGGACACCTGCTCCGGGTACGTGTACCCGCTGGGCGTGAAGGTCGCCGCCGGGTCGTACTTTCCGTACCTGGTGTCGCTGTCGGTGTTCCTGACGGTGTTCGTCCTGCCGGTCACCGGGGCGGTCGCCGACCGGTCCCGGCACAAGAAGCGGTTGCTGGCCGCGTTCGCGTTCCTCGGTGCGGGGGCGACCACCGCGATGCTCTTCGTCACCGGGGACCGCTACCTGCTCGGTGGGGCGCTGTTCGTGGTCGCCAACATCGCCTTCGGCGCGGGTGTGGTGGTGTACAACTCGTTCCTGCCGCAGCTGGGCGGCCCGGACGACCGGGACGCGATCTCCAGCCGGGGTTGGGCGCTGGGCTACCTCGGTGGTGGGTTGCTGCTGGCGGTGAACCTGGTGGTGGTGAACTCGTTCGGCGACGGTACCGCCCAGCGCACCCTGGACCTGGCCCGCTGGTCGATCGTGTCGGCCGGGTTGTGGTGGGCGCTGTTCACCCTGGTGCCGCTGCGGTGGCTGCGGGAACACCCGTCGGTGGAGGCGACCGTCGCCGGCGGGAACGTGCTCGTCGACGGGTTCCGGCAGTTGGGGCGGACCCTGCGGGAGGTCAAGGCGTACCCGCTGACGTTGTTCTTCCTGCTGGCGTTCCTGGTCTACAACGACGGCATCCAGACGGTGATCGCCCTGGCCAGCCAGTACGGCACCGAGGAGCTGCGGCTGGGCCAGACCACGCTGATCGTGACGATCCTGCTGGTGCAGTTCCTCGCCTTCGGTGGGGCGTTGCTGCTCGGCGCGCTCGCCCGCCGTATCGGCGCGTGGAAGACGGTGCTGCTGTCGCTGGTGCTGTGGACGGCGGTGATCCTGGCGGCGTTCCGGCTGCCGGCCGAGGCGCCGGTGCCGTTCATGATCCTCGGTGCCGGCATCGGTCTGGTCCTGGGCGGCAGTCAGGCGTTGAGCCGGTCGCTGTTCAGCCAGCTGATCCCCGCCGGCCGGGAGGGCGAGTACTACGGCTTCTACGAGATCAGCGACAAGGGCACCAGTTGGCTGGGACCACTCGCTTTCGGGCTGGTGTTCCAGCTGACCAACTCGTACCGGGTCGGGCTGGTCTCCCTGTTGATCTTCTTCGTGGTCGGGTTCCTGCTCCTGGCGGCGGTGCCGGTGCGTCGGGCCATCATCGCCGCCGGGAACACCCCGCCACGCGTCCTCTGACCAGCCCTATCGGCGTCGATCGATGGGCTAGGCTGCCCGACCGTGACCGACGTCGACTCCGCCGCCCCCACCTGCCTGGCCCGACCCCTGCCGGGTGAGCAGGACACCCCCGTCTGCGCCGCCACGCGCGGGGCCGACGGGCGTCCACTGCACGCCGCGGCGCTGAAGTTCTTCTGGGGGCCGATGGACTGCGGCAAGTCCACGATGGCCCTCCAGATGAACTACAACCACGCCCGGCAGGGCCGCCGGGGTCTGGTCACCACCCGCATCGACCGGTCCCTGGGCCCCCGGGTCACCACCCGCATCGGCCTGGCCCACGACGCCATCGAGGTCACCGACGACCTGGACCTGCGGGCCCTGGTGCGCGACCGCTGGGCCGACGGGGAACGGATCGACTACCTCATCTGCGACGAGGCGTCCTTCTACAGCGTCGCCCACGTCGAGCAGATGGCCGAACTGGTCGACCACGACGACGTCGACGTGTTCGCCTTCGGCCTGGCCACCGACTTCCGGTCGTGTTTCTTCCCCGCCGCGCAGCGGCTGTTCGAACTGGCCGACTCCGTCGCCCGCATCCAGGTCGAGGTGCTCTGCTGGTGCGGCCGGGAAGGCCTGCTCAACGCCCGTGTCGTCGGCGGCCGGGTGGTCCGCGAGGGCGAACAGGTCGTCATCGGCGACACCGTCCCCGACGCGCAGGTGCGCTACCAGGTGCTCTGCCGCCGGCACCACCGCACCGGCGACCTCGGCCCCCGCGACTGACCCCCACCGCGGCCCTGTGACCAGACCGTGATCAAGGGATCCGACCGCCGCGCCAACCTTTCCCCGCGCCCGACCGCTCTCAACCGGCACGCGGGACGGCACCGGGCCGAACCGCCACGGCGACCCGGGGGACACGAACCATGCGGCTGGCGCTTCGACGGGCCCGTGGAGCGAAGGGTCTGCTCCTGGCGGCGGTGGGCGCCACCCTGGTGGCGACGATCGCCCTCACCGGCCTGGCCGGCTACCACCGCGACGTCGTCAGCTCCGGGGTACGCGGCGTCCTCGCCGCCGCCACCGTCGAGGAACGCTCCATCCTGGTCCGCGGCGCGGCCGGACGCACCCCCGACGTCCTCACCCGACGCGACACCTTGCTGCGCGCCGCCGCCGCCGACGTCCTCGACGGCTGGCCGGGCACCGTCGAGGCGGCCGGCTACGCCGCCGGCCGGCAACTACACGGTGACGTCGGCACGGCCGTCGCCGACGACGACGGCACCGTCTACGCCAGCGTGCTGTTCCTCGACGACCTCGCCGCGCACGCCGACCTGACCGTCGGCGCCTGGCCGGCCGCCGGCGGCAGCCCCGTGCAGACCACCCTCGCCGAACCGGTCGCCGCGACCCTCGGCGTCACCGTCGGCGACCGCGTCCCGGTCACCGACGGGTTCACCGGCCGGGTCACCGACCTCACCGTCGTCGGTCTCTGGCGGCCCCGCGCCGCCGCCGACCCGTACTGGCGTCTCGCCCCCGAGACCCTCACCGGCGTGCAACCCGGCACGGCCACGTACGGGCCGCTGACCGTGGACCGCGCCGACTTCCTGCGCCACTTCCTCACCAACGCCTCCGCCGGCTGGCTGATCACGCCCGACGTCGGCGCGGCCACCGGCACCGCCGACCTCGACCGGCTCGCCGACGCCGCCGACGCCGCCGGCGGACTGGCCGCCACCGCCGGACTCGGCGACTCCGCCACGACCACCACCGCCCTCGGTGACCTGGTCGAACGGATCCAACGCGCCGCCCTGGTCGGCCGGTCCGCCCTCGTCACCCCGATGCTGCTGGTGGCCGTCCTCGGCGGGTACACGCTGCTGCTGGTGGCCGCCCTGCTCACCGAGCAGCGCCGCGCCGAGACCGCGCTGCTGCGCGCCCGGGGCGCGGCCCGATGGCAGATCGCCGGCCTGGCCGGCCGGGAAGCGGCACTGGTCGTCGCCCCGGCCGTCCTGCTGGCCCCACCGCTGGCCACCGAACTGCTGCGGCACGCCGGCCGGATACCGGCGCTCGCCGAGGCGTCCCTGCGTCTGCAGCCACGCCTGGACACCCTCACCTGGACCGTCGCGCTACTCGTCGCCGCCGGCTGCGCCCTCGCCATGCTCGGCCCCAACCTGCGCCGGGGCGACAGCTACGTCGCCGACCTGGCCGCCCGGTCCCGGCCCGGTCGGCGAGGCGCGGTGCAACGTGCCGGCGTCGACGTCGTCCTCGTCGTGGTCGCCCTGCTCGGCTGGTACCAGCTGCGGTCGTACTCGTCGCCGCTGTCCGGCGTCGGCGGCGGTGCCCTGGCCATCGACCCGCTGCTCGCCGCCGCGCCCACCATCGCGGTGCTCGCCGGCGCGGTCCTGGCCCTGCGGATCCTGCCGCCCCTGACCCGTCTCGCCGAACGGGGCGTCGACCGCACCCGCGCGACCGCGGCGATGCTCGGCATGTGGCAGGCCGGCCGTCGCCCCCACGCCGGCCCGGTGCTGCTGGTCGCCCTCGCCGTCGCGGTCAGCGCCCTCGCCTGGTCCCTGGCCGGCACCACCGGACGGTCTTTGACCGACCAGGCCGACCACCGCGTCGGCGCCGACCTGCGGCTGACCGAGACCGGCGCCGCACCCGACGACCGGGCCGCGCAACTCGCCCGGCTGCCCGGCGTCACCGCCGCGCTGCCCGCCTGGCGGTCCACCCTCAGCCTCGGCGCGACCAGGCAACCCGCGTCGCTGGTCGCCGCCGACGCCGACACCGCGGCCCGCGTCGTACGACTACGTCCCGACCTGGCCGGCGGCTCCCCCGCCGACGTGTTCGCGCAGGTCACCCGGAACCGCGTCGACGCGCCCCACACCGTCCTGCCGGCCGGGGCCCGACACCTGACCGGCCAGTTCACCGGTTCGGTCACCGCCGCCACCGGCCCGGTCCGCGCCTTCGCGGTGTTCGCCGCACCCGCCGGCACACACCGCCGGGTGCCGCTGGGCGACAGCCGGGACGGACGCCCGGTCGACTTCACCGTCGACCTGCCCGCCGGCCCGGCCCGGCTGGCCGGGTTCACCGTCGAGACCACCGGCCCCGCCACCCTGGTCGTCGACTGGCGGCTACGCGACCTGCGCGCCGACGGCCAACCCGTCGACCTGGCTGGCGGCGGACCGTGGCACACCGTCGACCCCAGCGGCACGCCCCGCGACGGCACCACCGCCACCGCGACCGGCGACACCCTCACCGCCCGGTGGACACGCGACGACGACACCCGCCGGGGCCGGGGCGACTCCCTCGTGCAGCTGGCCGTCACCCGCCCGGCCGCCGGCCCGGTGCCGTTGCTGGTCACCCCGCAGGCGCTGGCCGCGCTGCGGTTGGACGTCGGCGACGACACCCGGCTGTTCCTCGGCGCCGCCGAGGTCGACGTGCGGGTCGTCGGGGCCGTCGACGCGTTCCCCGGCGACACCGCCCCCGCCACCGTCTTCGCCGACCTGCCGTCGCTGCGCGACCGGACCTTCCACGACCGGGGCCTCCTCCGCGACGTGCAGGAATGGTGGCTGTCGGTGCCCACCGACCGGCACGACGAGACGGTCACCGCCGCCGCCGCGCTGACCGGCGTGGACGTGCTCGACCGGAAGGCGGTGGCCCGGGACCTCGCCGGTGACCCGTTCGGCGTCGGCGCGCGCGGCGCCCTGTTCGCCGCCGCCCTCGGCGCGGCGCTGCTCGCCGCGGTGGGCATCGCCGTCGACGTCAGCGCCACCGCCCGCCGCCGCGCCACCGAACTCGCCGTGCTGCGCACCCTCGGCGCGACCCACCGCACCGTCACCCGGTCCCTGGTGACCGAACAGGCGTTCCTCGCCGGCACCGGCGTGCTGGTCGGCCTGGCCGTCGGCGTCGCGGTGGCCGCCACCATGGCGCCCCTGATCATCCTCACCCCGTCGGCGGACCGGCCGACACCCCCGCCCACCCTGCTCATCGACTGGCCGCCCCTGCTGGCCACCGCCGCCTGCGTGCTGCTCATCGCCGTCGCCGCCACCACCGTCGCGGCGGCCCGGCAACGCGGACGCTCCGAAGCCGGCCACCTGCGCGGCGGGGAGGACCGGTGACCACCACCGTGACCGCACGACCCACCCGGCACACCACCGGCCGACGGCGACGCACCGGCGGCCCCGGCGCCCGGCTGCGGACCTTCGTCGGCCCTGCCGTCCTGCTCGCGCTGCTCGGCCTGGTCGCCGCGGCGCTGGTCACCGGCGCGCCGAGGCTGACCAACGACCTCGCCGACCGGAGCCTGCACGCCGACCTGGCCCCCCTGCCCCACCAGGTGCGCGACCTGACCATCGAGGTACGCGGCGGCGCCGACGGGGCCGCACCGGCCGGGGCGGCCGGCGCCCTGGACCGGTTCCACGCCGCTCTGCCGCCACCGCTGCCCGACCTGGTCGACCAGCGGTGGCAGGCGGGCACGGTCGCCGACGACGAGGTGATCACCTCCGGTGACGTCGGCCCGCTCGGCGAGGGCGGCACCGTCCGGCTCGGCCTGCACACCCAGACCGGCCTGGCGGAGGCGACCCGGCTGACCGCCGGGACCTGGCCCGACAGCAGCCCCGGCCAACCCGTGCAGGTCGCCGTGTCGCAGGCCGTCGCCGACACCCTCGCCCTGCGGCCCGGGGTCCGCCTCGGTCTTGCCGCCCCCGGCCGGTCGCCCGTCGCGCTGCTCGTGACCGGGGTGTTCCAGCCGGTCCGCCCCGCCGACCCGCTGTGGGCGCCCACGCCGCAGGCGGTGGAACCGCTGCTGCCGGTCAACGACGGCGACCCGTTCGTGGCCGTCGCGGTCACCGACCCCGCCGGCCTGGCCGCCGCCGGCCGGGCCGGACTGCCCGTCACCCACTCCTGGCGGTACCGGTTCGACCACCACCGCGTCGACTCCTCGACGATCGAACCGGTCGCCGCCGCCGTCGGCGCGGCCCGACGCACCCAGTGGCTGCCCGGCGCGACCGCGCAGACCTCCCTGGACACCCAGCTCGTGCGCTTCGGCGACCAGCTCACCTCGGTGCGCAACCTGCTGGCCGTCGTGCAGGCCGGACTGCTGGCCAGCCTGCTCGGGCTGATCCTGCTCGCCGCCCGGGTGGCCGTGCAGACCCGCCGCGCCGAGCTGACCCTGCTCCGGTCCCGGGGCGCGTCGCTGCCTGCCATCGGCCGGCACACCCTCGCCGAGGCGGCCCTGCTGCAACCGGCCGCGGTGGCCGCCGGGGCGCTGCTCGCGCTGCTGACCCCCGGACGCGACGGCGGCACCTGGTGGGCGCTGCCGCTCATCGCCGCCGTCACCACCGCCGCGGTGCCGGCGTTCGCGGTGGCCGGGCAGCGGCACGTCGCCGTGGTCGCCGGCCGGCCGGACCTGACCCGGGCCCGCCCGTCGGCGCGCCGCCTCACCGTCGAGGTCACCGTGCTGCTGGTGGCCGTGCTCGGGCTGGTGCTGCTGCGCCGCCGGGGCCTGGACCCCGGCGGCGTCGACGGGTACCTCGCGGCGGTGCCGGTGCTGCTGGCCGTCGCGGTGGCCCTGCTCACCCTGCGGGCCCTGCCCTGGCCGCTGCGACTGCTCGACCGGACCGCCGCCCGTGCCCGGGGTGCGCTGCTGTTCCTCGGCGTGGCCCGCGCCGGTCGGGGCGCGCCGGTAACCACCGCGCCCCTCGCGGTGCTGGTCGTCGCGGTCAGCACCGGCGTGTTCGGCGCGGTCGTCACCGACACCGTCGCCCGGGCCCGGGACACCGCCGCCGACCTGAGCGTGCCCGCCGACGCCTGGCTCACCGGGTACGCGTTCACCCCCGACACCGCCGACCGGCTCGCCGGGCTGCCCGGGGTACGGGCGGTCGCCCCGGTGCGGATCGACTCGAACCGGCCGCTGCGCTCCGGCACCGACCCGCAGGCCCGCACCCTCGGCACCGCCCGGATCATGGTGGTCGACGCGCCCGCGTTCGCCCGGGTCGCCGCCGCCAGCGGTGTCGACGTGGACGTGCCGGAAGCGCTGCGCGCCGCCGTGCGGGGCGACGGCCCGGTGCCGGCGGTGGTGTCCCCGAGCGTCGCCGAGACTGTCACCGGCAGCGCCGCCGCCGACGTGCAGAGCCGCCTGTACCCGTTCCGGGTGGCCGGGGTCGTGGACGTCTTCCCCGGCGTGGACCTGGGCACCGACCGGTTCGTGGTGCTGCCCTGGCAGGCGTTGACGGAGTACGCGCACACCCCGGTCATCCCCAACCGGTACCTGCTCGCCACCGACGACCACGACCCGGCGGCGGTGCGCGCGACCGCCGACGACGGGCAACGCCGGTGGCAGTCGGCGGTGCTGGGCAGCGAGGTCGACGTACCCGAGGTGCCGGCGGAGCTGCTGACCCGGCGCGCGTACCGGGACGGCCTGGACCGCACCGGCGCCAACGACGTGCTCACCCTCGCGTTCACCGTCGGCGCGGTCGGCGGCAGCGCCCTCGCCGTCCTCGCCGTCGGGTTCGCGGTGCTCGCCGACTCGCGGGCCCGCGCCCGGATGCTGTCCCGGCTGCGTACCCTCGGCTTCTCCGAGGGACAGGGCCGGTGGCTGCTGGTGTGCGAACTCGTGCCGCTGGTGGGGGTCGCCGCGCTGGTCGGCGCGGCCGTCGGGGTGGCCCTGCCGGGGCTGCTCGGCCCGACGCTCGGGCTGTCCGCGTTCACCCCGGGCGTCAGCGCCGGCTGGCACCTGGACCCACTCGTCGTCGGCGCGGTGCTCGGGCTGGTCGCGGTGGGTCTGGCCGCCGGGCTGGGCGTGGAGATTCTGGTGAACCGACGGACGCGTACCGCCGACGCGCTCCGGCGGGGAGAGGAGAACGAGTGACCGCCGTCCACACCGTCCCGGACCTGGTGTCGTTGCAGCAGCGGGCCGCCGACCGGGCCGCCGCCCGCGCCGGGGGGACCGACCGGCTGCGCGGCCACATCGTCTGCGACGGCCTGGTGCGCATCTTCAAGACCGACGGGGTGGAGGTCGTCGCGTTGCAGGGCCTCGACCTGGTCGTCGACCAGGGCGAGCTGCTCGCCATCGTCGGCGCGTCCGGCTCCGGCAAGTCGACCGTGCTGAACATCCTCTCCGGGCTGGACGTGCCCACCGCCGGGATCGCCCGGGTCGCCGGGTACGACCTGCTGACCATGTCGGCGCGTAAACGCCTGGCCTACCGACGGCGGACCGTCGGGTTCGTGTGGCAGCAGACCGCCCGGAACCTGCTGCCGTACCTGAGCGCGGTGGAGAACGTCGCGTTGCCGATGCGGCTGGCCGGCCGGCGGGGCCGGGCCGCCCGACAGCGGGCCGCGGAACTGCTGGACCTGGTCGGGGTGGGACACTGCGCCGACCGGCGGCCCGCCGAGATGAGCGGCGGTGAGCAGCAGCGCTGCGCGGTCGCGGTGGCGGTCGCCAACGACCCGGAGGTGCTCTTCGCCGACGAACCGACCGGCGAACTCGACGAGAACACCGCCGCGGAGGTGTTCGGGGCGCTGCGCACCATCAACGCCGAGCTGGGCGTCACCGTCGTGGTGGTCACCCACGACCACGCCGTCGCCACCCAGGTCCGCCGGACCGTCGCGATCCGCGACGGCCGCACCGCCAGCGAGGTACGCCGCTCGGCGCGCCGGGGCGCCGACGGTGTCGAGGAACTGGTCACCGAGGAGTACGCGGTGCTCGACCGCACCGGCCGGATGCAGCTGCCCGCCGCGTTCGTCGACGCCCTCGACCTGCGCGACCGGGTCCGGCTCACCCTGGAACCCGACCACGTGCAGGTGCACCCGGGCCGCGAACAGGAGGAGCAGCCGTGAGCGAGGACCTGGTCACCGTCGAGGGCGTCGGCCGGGAGTTCCCCGCCGCCGGGCAGGTGGTGTACGCCCTGCGGGACGTGTCGTTCACCGCCGGCCGGGGCGAGCTGGTGGCCGTACGGGGCCGCTCGGGCGCCGGCAAGACGACCCTGCTGAACCTGGTCGGCGGCCTGGACCGGCCCACCACCGGGCGGATCCGGGTGGCTGGGCGGGACGTGACCGCCGCGAACCGCCGGGACCTGCTGGCGTTGCGCCGGGACACCGTCGGGTTCGTGTTCCAGTCGTTCGGGTTGATCCCGATCCTGTCGGCGGCGGAGAACGTGGGCCTGCCGCTGCGGTTGGCGAAGGTGCCCGCCGCCGAACGGGAACAGCGGGTGGCGGTGCTGCTGGAACTGGTCGGCCTCGGCGGACACGCCCGGCAACGCCCGTACGAGCTGTCCGGCGGCCAGCAGCAGCGGGTGGCCCTGGCGCGGGCCCTGGCGAACGACCCGGCGCTGCTGATCGCCGACGAGCCGACCGGACAATTGGACTCGGAGACCGGGCAGGCGGTGATGGACCTGCTGCGGGCGCTGGTCCGGGCCCGGGGCATGACCGCCCTGGTGGCCACGCACGACCCGGCGCTGGTGGAGGCCGCCGACCGGGTGGTGACGTTACGCGACGGCCGGCGGGTCGACGACCTGGTGCCGACCTGACCCGGCGGAGTGTCCCCGGTCCCACCGGGTCAGAACGGGTCGCCGCAGACCCGCCAGTCGTCGTCCTCCCGCACCACCCGCAGGTCCCGTTGCTCGGTGCGCCCGCCGTCGCGGATGAGCCGCACGGTCACCGTGCCGGTGGGCTGCCCGTCGCGGGTGCTCACCGACACGTCGGTGACCTGGTGTCCGGTCACCACCGGCGGGGTACGCACCCAGGCCGCGAACCCGACCGGACTCCACCGGGTCCGGGCCGGCGCGCAGAGCCGCCGGTAGGCCCGGTCGGCGTCCCCGGCGGCGACCTCCGTGAGGAACGCCTCGGCGGTCTGGCGGACCGGGGCGTCGGCCTGCCGTACCGCCTGGACGTTCCACGCCCCCAACCCGGCGACCCCGACGCAGCACATGCCCAGCGCCGCGCCGGCCACCACCAGCCCGACCCGCACCGGACGGTGGGGCCGGTGCGGGCGGGACCACGACGCCGACGACATGATGACCAACGGTAGAGAATCCGACACCCACCGCGCAGGAACTCGCGTCTGTCGCGGCACGCGGGGATCGTCTACCGTCGACGCGGACCCCTGTCCCCCCTCGCCAGGAGTGACGCATGGCCCGTTTCGTGCAGCCGGTGCCGGCCCCCGCCGACCCGTACACCGGTGACCCGCTGCTGCGGTCGTGGCTGGACCGGCAGCTCGGCCCGGCCGGGCACGCCGCCGCCGAGGGCCGCCTGACGGACCTGGCCGCCGACGTGACCGGGCCGCTGCGCGCCGCGCACGCCGACGCCGAGGCCCACCCGCCCACCCTGGTCCGCTACGACCCGTGGGGCGCCCGGATCGACCGGGTCGACACCTCCGCCGGCTGGCAGGCACAGCGGGCCGCCGCCGCCCGGCACGCCGTGGTCGCCCTGCCCTACCTGGACTCGGCGCGCGGTGAGTGGGGCGCGGCGGCCCGGGTCGTGCAGCACGCCCTGCTGCACCTGTACGGGGCCGAGTCGGCGACGTTCTCCTGCCCGGTGGCGATGGCCGACGGCGCGGCGGCGCTGCTGTCCCGCCCCGAGGTCGACCGGAGCGTCCGGGACGCGTGGCTGCCCCGGCTCACCGCCACCGACCCGGACGTGGCGGTCACCAGCGGCCAGTGGATGACCGAGGCGCAGGGCGGGTCGGACCTGTCCCGCTCCGACACGGTGGCCCGGCCCGCTGGGGACGGCTCGTGGCGGCTGACCGGGGAGAAGTGGTTCTGCTCGGCGGTCGACTCGGCGATGGCGGTGGCCCTGGCCCGGCCCGAGGGCGCCGGCCCGGGCAGCCGGGTCCTCGCCCCGTTCCTGGTGCCCCGGTACGCTGCCGACTCGCCGCTGGCCGACGGTGGCGACCCGACCGGGTGCGCGCCCGGGGTGCGGGTCCACCGGCTCAAGGACAAGCTCGGCACCCGGGCGCTGCCCACCGCCGAGGTGGGCCTGCGGGAGGCGTACGCGCTGCCGCTGGGCGACCCGGCGCAGCCTGGCCTGGTCCGGGCGATGACCCTGGTGGTGGTCACCCGGCTGCACAACGCCGCCGCCGCCGTGTCCGGGATGCGCCGGGGCCTGGCGTACGCGCGGGCCTACGCCGACGCCCGGCAGGTCGCCGGGGGCCGACTGGTCGACTCGCCGCTGCACAAGGCCACCCTCGGCACCCTCGGGGTGGACACGGCCGGCGCGTTCGTCCTGGCCGGGCACGCGTTCGCGCTGTTCGGACGGGTGGAGGTCGGCGCCGACCCGGACGCCGCCGCCGAACTGCGGGTGGTCGCGCCGCTGGCGAAGCTGGCCACCGGGCGACTCGCGGTCGCCTGCGCCAGCGAGTACGTGGAGGCGTTCGGCGGGGCCGGCTACGTGGAGGACACCGGCGTGCCCCGGCTGCTGCGCGACGCGCAGGTCCTGCCGATCTGGGAGGGCACCACCAACGTGCTCGCCCTGGACGTGCTGCGCGCGGTGACCCGGGAGGACGCCGCCCGGCCACTGCTGCGCCGCCTGGCCGCCGCCGCCGACACCGCCCGGAGCCTGTCCCCCGCCCTGGCGCACACCCTGACGGCGGTCACCGAGGAACTGCGGGAAACCTTCGTCACGATCACCGCCGACCCGGGCGGGGTGGAGGCGGTCGCCGGGGCCCGCGCGGTCGCGTTGCGGGCCGCGTACGCCCTGGCGGCGGCGCTGCTGGTCGAGCACGCCGCCTGGGGCGACGAGGCCGCCGACGTGGCGGCCCGACTGTGGGCGCGGCGCTGGCTGCGGCACGAGGAGATCGCCCTGGACGCCCACCAGCACCTGGACCTGCTCTGCTGACCGCCGGCGGATGCCCGGCGAGCCACACCGGTCAGCCGGGCGACCGCCGGGACCGGGCCGCCCAGATCACGTACGCCGGGTCCCGGTCGAGGTTGTGCCGGTCCCGGTCGTAGCGGCGGGTGGTGCGCGGGTCGGCGTGACCCATCGCGTCCTGCACGTCCTCCAAGGGGACGCCCTCGGCGCGGGCGGTGGTGGCGAACGAGTGCCGCAGCGAGTGCGGCGACAGTTTCGCCCAGGCGGCGATGCCGGCATCCCGGGCCAGCCGTCGGACGAGGCGGAACACCGCGTGCCGGTCGAGCCGACCTCCGGTGGCGGTCACCAGCAGCGGCCCGGTCAACTCGTGCACCGCCACGCCCTGCGCGTCCGCCCGTGCCGCCAGGTACGCGTCCACGGCGTACGCGGTGCCCGGGGTCAGCGCCCGCCGCCGGGACCGGCCGCCCTTGCCGACGAACCGCACACTGCGGTGGCCGCGTTCCACGCCGAGGTCGTCGAGGTTCAGCGACACCAGTTCCCCGACCCGTAGCCCGAGGTCGGCCAGGAGCGTCACCACGGCCCGGTTGCGGACGGCGGTCGGGCCGGTGTCGGCCTCGGCGGCGGCGAGCAGCGCGTCGACCTCCCGGGGAGTGAGGCCGACGGTGGCCGAGTGGTCCCGGTCGACCTGGGGGCGGTCGGCGCCGGAGACCGGGTTGGCGTCGACGGCGCGCAGCTTGACCAGGAAGTCGTACCAACTGGACAGCGCGGAGAGCTTCCGGGCGACGGTGGCCGGGGTCAGCGGACGACCGGTCCGGGCGACCAGGGTGGACTCCAGGTCCCGGCCGTAGGCGTTGACGTGCAGGAAGGTGGCCCGCAGCGGGTCGAGGTCGTGGCCGGCGCACCAGGTCAGCCAGCCGGCGACGTCGCGCCGGTAGGCGTCCCGGGTGTGCCCGGACAACCGTCGGTTGGCGAGCCACGCCTCGGTGAAGTCGACCGGGCCGCCGGGCAGGGCGGGCGTCGGCGCGGTACCCGAGCGCACCGGAAGGTCGGAGGGCGACATGGGGAAAGGTTCTCAGGTGTCCTGACCCCCGCGTCCCGCGGGTACGCCACCCGCGGGACGCGTGTCGGCACCGTGGTCAGGAGTTGATTTCCTTACGGCCGTTGCCGTTGGTCAGGATGGCGACCCGGCGCGGCTTGGCCCGCTCGGCCACCGGGATCCGCAGGGTGAGGACCCCGTTGTCGTAGCCGGCCTCCAGCTTGTCGGTGTCGAGGGTGTCGCCGAGGAACAGCCGCCGGGTGAAGGTGCCCATCGGACGCTCGGCGGCCACGAGCTCCACCCGGTCGCCGACGGGGCGACGACGCTCGGCCTTGACGGTGAGCACGTTGCGTTCCACCGTGCAGTCGATGCTGTCCGGGTCGACGCCGGGCAGGTCGAACGCGGCGTAGAAGTAGTCGCCGTCGCGGTAGGCGTCCAGGTGCATCACCGCCGGACGGGCGGCGGTGCCGAAGACCTGGTCGGCGAGGCGGTCGATCTCCCGGAACGGGTCGGTGCGCATGAGCATGGTGTGCCTCCTCGGTTCTCCTGGGCCGAAGGTTCTGAGTTGAGTCAGGTCGACTCAACTTCCTTCTCCTTGATAACGCGCCCTCCCGACGTCGTCAAGTCGACCCGGCCACCACGCCACCCGTCCGCCGCGGACACCCGCCGAGGCGTTGACCCTCCCCCTCGGTCAGACCCCAGGCTGGTCCGTGCCGGTCACCCGGACCGGCCCGAGGAGGATGGCGACGTGGAGCTGCTGACCATCGGGGCGTTCGCCCGGGCGGCACGGCTGACGCAGAAGGCGTTACGCCTCTACGACGAACTGGGCGTGCTGCCACCGGCGGCGGTGCACGCCGAGTCCGGCTACCGGCTCTACCACCCGGCGCAACTCGACCGGGCCCGGCTGATCGCCCGGCTCCGGCGCATCGGCATGCCGCTGGCCGACATCCGCACCGTGTGCGGCCTCGACCGTCGCACGGCGGCCGAGGCCGTCACCACGTACTGGCAGCAGGTCACCGCCGACACTGCGGCCCGCGCCCGACTGGCCGCCCTCCTCGTCCAGGACCTCTCCGGAAGGGACACCACCATGTCCGATCCGACTCCCGCCATCACCGTCCACGGCGCCGCCGGCTGCGACACCGGCGCCGTACGGGACAGCAACGAGGACGCCGCCTACGCCAGCGACCGGCTGCTCGCCGTCGCCGACGGCATGCGGGGACCCGGTGGCGCCGCGGCCAGCGCCACCGCCATCGACGCCCTGAAACCGCTGGAACTGACCGACGCGCCCGCCGCCGACCTGCTGACCATGCTGGCCGGGGCGGTCGCCGACGCGCACCGGGTCGTGCGGAACGCGGGAACCGCCGACCACCAGGCGGTGACCACCCTGACCGCGCTGCTGCGCCACGGGTCCCGGCTGGCCCTGGTGCACGTCGGTGACAGCCGGGCGTACCTGCTGCGCGGCGGCGACCTGTTCCGCCTCACCCAGGACCACACCTGGGTGCAGAACCAGGTCGACCAGGGCCGACTCGA
This sequence comes from Micromonospora echinospora, assembly GCF_900091495.1. NCBI lineage: Bacteria > Bacillati > Actinomycetota > Actinomycetes > Micromonosporales > Micromonosporaceae > Micromonospora > Micromonospora echinospora. The sequence goes on from NZ_LT607413.1 coordinate 6,004,825, forward strand.
CCCGGACACGGCCGCCACGCACCCCCGGCGGGCGCTGCTGGTGCGCGCCCTCGGCGCCGGCGACGACGTCGAGGCGGACCTGGCGCTGCGTACCGCCCTACCCGGCGACCGCTACCTGCTCTGCTCCGACGGCCTGTCCGCCGTGGTGGACCAGGCGGCCCTGCGCACGACGCTGGCAGCCTCGGACACCCCGGAGCGGACCGTGCGGCGGCTGATCGACCTCGCCCACCGCCACGGCGCGCCGGACAACATCGCCTGCGTCGTCGCCGACGTCGTCGTGGTGTGAACCGCCCGCGCTCAGGACAGCGGGAAGTCGGCCAGTTCGCGGACCGCGGTGTCCAGCGACGCGTCGAACCCCTGCGCGACCATCGCCTGGAAGGCGGGATCGCCGGCTGCCGCGTTGCGCCGGATCCCGTCCGCCGACGCGGCGACCCGGTCCCGGACCACCGCCAGGAACCGGTCCAGTGGGCCGTCCCAGCCGTACGCGTCGAGGAAGAGCCGCAAGCGGGCCGGCCGGTCCTCGAACGCGGTGAACCCCTCCGCCGCCGCCACGTGCCGGGCGTGCAGCGGCACCCAGGCGAACGCGGTGAACGCCACGTCCCACTCGACCGTCACGGGACCCGCGAAGTCCCAGTCGAAGAACCCGACCAGCCGTCCACCCGACCACGCCGCGTTGTACGGCGCGGCGTCGTTGTGCCCGACGATCAACCCCGGACGCCATCGGCCACCCTCCCGCCAGACCGCGTCCGGCGGCGGAACGAAATCGGTGACCGCCGCGTGGAAGTCCCGCAGCCAACCGGCGACCTGACGCAACGCGTCCACACCGTGCACCCAGGACGGCCACGGCCGGTGGTGCCCGACCACCTCACCGGGCAGGTACGTCAGCACCTCCCGCCCCTGCTCGTCGAAGCCACGCGCCCGTGGGGCCCCGGCGAACCCGACCGCCTCCAGATGCTGAAGCAGGGCGTGCACGGCCGGCGTCCACGGCCCGGCGGCGCGACGTACGGTGTCACCGATCCGCACCGCACCACCGGTGTTCCCACCGGACAGACGCTGTTCCACCGTCAACGGCTCCCTTCCTCCGGACCCGCGGGGCACGGCCGCCCGGACGCGACGACGAGGACTGCCAGTGCCGGACGTAGCGTGGGACGCATGCTCTCCCGCGTCAACGGCCTCTCCCGGCACTTCACTCCGGACAGTCTGCGCGAGTACCTCCTCGCCCGCTCCGTCCGGGCCGACACCGGCTGCCTCATCGTCCACGGCTACGGCAACCGACGCGGGACCCACCAGAAGGTCGCCGGCCGGGCGTGGGCGCACATCGCCGCGTACGCGGTGTTCGTCGGCGGCTACGACCCCGACCTCGAAGTCGACCACACCTGCGGGGTCGCCGACTGCATCGAGCCGGCCCACCTGCGCCAGGTCACGCGCGCGGAGAACTGCCGGGACCGGGTCCGTCCACCACGCTGCCGCAACGGACACGAGCGGGAGGCCGACCCGGACACCGGGGCGTACCGGCGGGTGTGCCGGGCCTGCAACCGGGACGCGCAACGCCGCTGGCGGCAACGGCAGGCGGCCGAGGTCGCCCAGGCCCGCGTCGCGCACGGACGCGGGTAGCGGCCGGGCGGACGATACCGGCGGCTACCCGCGGTCGTACACGGTCACGGCGATGCCTCTCGCGCACAGGGTACGCAGGATGATCGGCTCCATCCGGTCCCAGGTGCCACCGGCGAGCCCGCAGCCGATCCGAGGCATGTGCACCGACGCCCCCAACGCGTGCGCCTGCTCGGCGAGCGACGTGAGACAACGCTCGACCGCGTCGTAGCGGATCGGTGGGCCGGCGCTGCCGGTCCTGATTCCCCGCTGGCCGATCATGTTCGCCACCCATACGTCCGGCGCGACCCGCACCAGACGGGTGGCACCGAGCGCGAAGTCGTTGCTCGCACGGCCACGATGCCACTGCCGGTAGTCACGTTCCGGCTCCGGCCAGCGGCGGGAGACCGCCACCACGAAGCCCTTCCCCCAGCCGCCGAGGTCGTTGCAGACGTGCGCGATCACCTTCCGGCCCTTGGCCTGAGGGCTCGTCGCGTCACCCTTGATGATCGTCATCGGGTTCACGTCCGTCAGCATGACCCTCCGGTACGACGATCGGGGCCCGCGCCCTCGCTCATAGCCCGCTGAGCTGCCGGCTTCCGGACGGCAGACCGGCCGGTTACACCAGCGTAAGTCCTTACGCACCTTAACTGACATTATGGTGTGCAGGTGATCTACCCCTTTCGTCCAGGCTGATTACTGGATTGCCATTACCGGTAATTCGTTAATCTGGCTCCAGTCGGTCAGCGGAGGCTGAAGCTCTGTCACGGCAGACCACCACGAGGGCGTCGTGTTGGGTGCAGCCCGCACGCCCCGACGACGTCACTACCACGGACGGCGGGCAGCACCTGCCCTCACGTTTCCCGCACGGAGCCTCGCCCCGCGCGGAGGTCGGCGATGGCGCCGGACCGGCGTCGCCCGGTCCGGACGCATGCATCAGTCGGCTGCCGGGTAGTCGGTGTAGGGGTCTGAGGAACATCCGTGTCAGATCGTGCGCTAAGCGGTCTCCGGGCTGGTTGGTGCTTTGACCTTGGGTGATTGAGCGTCGGAGCCTTCGCGGGTCGTTGTTGTCGATCTTCGGAGTGCTGTTGTGGCGGTCGAGTTCCTGACGGACGAGCAGGCGGCCCGGTATGGGTCGTTCTACGAGGTGCCTTCGCGGGCGGAGTTGGAGCGGTACTTCTTCTTGGACGATGCGGACCGGGAGGCGGTGCAGGCCAAGCGCAGGTCGCACAACCGGCTCGGGTTCGCGGTCCAGCTCACGAGTGTGCGGTTCCTGGGCCGGTTCATGCCGGACCCGCGGCAGGTGCCGGTGGAGGTGGCCGCGTATCTGGCCGAGCAGTTGGAGATTGTGGACGCGTCGTGTCTGGCGTTGTACGGGGAGCGGGACGGTACGGCCCGTATGCATGCCGGGGAGATCCAGGAGGCCGAGGGCTGGCGGGACTTCGCCGAGGTCCGCGAGGAGCTGGTGGGCTGGCTGGACGCGCGGGCCTGGACGACCGGGGACGGGCCGAAGGCGTTGTTCGACGCGGCGGCGGGGTGGCTGCGCGAGGGGCGGGTACTGCTGCCGGGGGCGAGTCGGCTGGCCCGGCTGGTGGGCTCGGTGCGGGAGGCGGCGAACCAGCGGCTGTGGGACACCCTGTATGGGTTGCTGAGTGTCGGGCAGCGGGCGGTGCTGGACTCGCTGCTGACCGTCGCGCCGGGCGAGCGGGTCTCGGAGCTGGATCGGCTGCGACGCGGGCCGGTGCGGATCTCGGGCCCGCAGATGAAGCGGGCTCTGGAGCGGGCGGAGGAGATCGCCGCGCTCGGGATGGGCGCCCTGGACGTGTCGGGGGTACCGCCGCGGCGGCTCGCGGAGTTGTCCCGGTACGGGGTGGACGGTAAGGCGTCGCTGCTGCGCCGGCACGGGGACGCGCGGCGCCTGGCGACGCTGCTGGCCACCACGGTCTACCTCACGTCGCGGGCGGTGGACGACGCGCTGGACCTGTTGGAGGTGTTGATCGCGACGAAGCTGCTGGCCCGCGCGGAGCGCGAGAGCGCGAAGGAGAAGCTGAAGACCCTCCCGCGGGTGGAGCGGGCGTCGGTGAAGCTGGCGACTGCGTTCCAGGTCGTGTTCGACACCACTTCCGAGCAGGTCGACACCGACACCGGGGAGATCGCCCCGCCGAAGGTGGCGAGCCTGGAGGCGATGTGGGCGGAGATCGAGCGGGTGGTGCCCCGCCATGAGCTGGTCGCCGCGATCGCCGCGCTGTTCGAGCTGACTCCGCCGCTGGACTCCGATGCCGACGAGGCATGGCGGGCCATGCTGGTCAACCGGTTCGGCACCGTGCGGCCGTTCCTGAAGCTACTGGTCACCGTGGTGGACTTCGATGCCACCCCCGAGGGTCTGCCGGTCCTGAACGCGCTGCGGTCGCTGCCGGACCTGATGGGCCGCAAGAAGGTCGGCCCGCCCGAGATCGACACCGGCCTGCTGACCGGCTCGTGGCGGCGCCTGGTCCTGTCCGCGCCGCATCTGGAGGCGGGCACGGTGGACTGGAAGGCGTACACCTTCTGCGTGCTGGAGCATCTGCACCGGATGCTGCGGCGCAAGGATGTGTTCGCGAGGAACTCCTCCAGGTGGGGCGACCCGCGGGCGAAGCTGCTGGCGGGTGAGGTGTGGGAGCAGGCGAAGCCGACCGTGCTGGCCTCGCTGAACCTGCCCGCCGAGCCGGGCGGGCACCTGACGGCGCGGGCCGCGCTGCTGGACGGCACCTACCGGGAGGTCGCCGGCCGGGTCCCGGACAACGCCCAGATCGTCTTCGACGACGACGGGCGGCTGCACTTCGCTGCCCTGGAGCCGGAGCCCGAACCGTCCTCCCTGCTGGACCTGCGTGCGGCGGTCCACGCGATGCTGCCGCGCGTGGACCTGCCCGAGGTGCTGCTGGAGGTTTTCTCCTGGACCGGTGCCGACCAGGCGTTCACGTCGGTGACCGGCGGCGAGGCGAGGTTGAAGGATCTGCATGTCACCATCGCCGCGCTGCTGGTCGCCCACGGCTGCAACGTCGGCTACACCCCGGTCCTGGGCGGCGTGGACGCCCTGAAGTACGGGCGGTTGTCCCACGTCGACCAGACGTATCTGCGGCTGGCGACCTACCGGGCCGCGAACGCTGCCCTGATCGGGTATCAGGCGTCCGTCGGCCTCGCGCGGTCGTGGGGCGGGGGCTTGGTGGCCTCGGTCGACGGGATGAGGTTCGTCGTGCCCGTCCCCTCGGTGTACGCGCGGCCGAACCCGAAGTACTTCGGCCGTCGCGGCGGCGCGACCTGGCTCAACATGATCAACGACCAGGCGGCGGGGCTCGGCGGGAAGATCGTGGCCGGCACCCCGCGCGACTCCCTGTACGTGCTGGACGTTCTCTACGACCGCGACGGCGGCAAGCGCCCGGAGATGATCGTCACCGACACCGCCTCGTACTCCGACATCGTGTTCGGGCTGCTCACCCTGGCCGGGTTCGCCTACGCCCCGCAGCTCGCAGACCTGCCCGACCAAAAGATGTGGCGCATCGACCGCACCGCCGACTACGGCGCCTTCCAGGACGCAGCCCGCGGCCGGGTCGACCTTGTCCGCATCGAGCGGCACTGGGAGGACATCCTGCGGGTCATCGGCTCCATCCACACCGGAGCCGTCCGCGCCTACGACGTCATCCGGATGCTGTCCCGCGACGGGCGCCCCACGCCGCTCGGGGACGCGATCGCGCACTACGGGCGGATCGCCAAGACCCTGCACATTCTGCGCCTGGCCGACGAGCCCGGCTACCGCAGGCAGATCAAGGTGCAGGCCAACCTCCAGGAAGGCCGCCACGCGCTGGCGCGGAAAATCTTCCACGGCCGCTCGGGGCAGCTCTACCAGCGCTACCAGGACGGCATGGAGGACCAGATCGGAGCCCTCGGCCTGGTCCTCAACGCGCTCGTACTGTTCAACACCCGCTACATGGACGCCGCCGTCACCCAGCTCCGCACGGACGGATTCGAGGTCCGCGACGAGGACGTCGCCCGGCTGTCGCCGTTCGTGCGACACCACATCAACGTACTCGGGCGGTACTCCTTCCAGCTCCCCGAACTGCCCGGCGGGCTGCGACCCCTACGCGACAAGAACGCCCCCGACGATGAGTGACTACGCGGGCTCGCCGTACTCGGCGACGTAGGCCGCGTAGTTCTCCGCGAGGCCGGCCTCCCGAGGCCGGCCTCGGCGGTGAGGTGGTCAACCGAGTCGACGGCCGATACCTGTCGTCTCGCCGACTGGCAGAGTCGCGTAGTTGCTAGAGATATCTTTCTAAAGCATTCTCTAGCGTGTGATCGAAGAGGTGCCTGAACGTTCTATCAAGCTCACCGACCCACGCACCCTGCGGGCGTACGCGCACCCGCTGCGGATGCGTCTGATCGGGCTGCTGCGCAGCGACGGCCCGATGACCGCAACTCAGGCTGCCGCCCGGCTCGACGACAACGTGCCGAACTGCTCGTTCCACTTGCGACAGCTCGCCAAGTATGGGTTCGCCGAACGCGTCCCCGGGGCGGACGGTCGGGAACGGCCCTGGCGGGCCACCGCGCAGGACACGTCCTGGGACGACGACTCCGACGACCCGGCCATGAAGGCCGCCACGGACCAGCTCAACAGCGTGATGCTCGCCCTCTACGTGCAACGCGCGCAGGACTACCTCACGGTCCGCGGCGACGAGCCTGTCGAATGGCGGGCTGCCGCCGGCTTCGGCGACGCGCTGCTGCACGTCACCGCCACTGAGCTGCGCGAGCTCACGGAGGAGGTCAACGCGCTGCTGGCCCGGTACGACGAACGGGTTGCCGACCCGGCGAGACGCCCGCCCGGGTCTCGCCCGGTGCAGATCATCCAGATGGCGGTGCCACGTGGACCCGTACCCCCCGAGGACCAGCGAGCGGAGACGGACCGTGACTAAACCCCTCGTTCTGGCCGACCCGGCACCGCCGCGCCGGCCGCGCATCCCGCGGCTGTTACAGCAGACGGCCTTCCGCCGCTACTGGTCCGCGCAGACCGTCTCGCTCTTCGGCGACCAGATCACCATGCTCGCCGTGCCGCTGCTGGCCGTGCTCGCGATCAGCGCCGGACCCGTCGAGATGGGCTACCTGACCGCCGCCTCGCTGCTGCCGAACCTGTTATTTTCCCTGCCGGCCGGCGCCTGGGTCGACCGGTACCCGCGCCGCCGCCAAGTAATGATCATCGCCGACCTTGGCCGGGCGGGTCTTCTACTGGCCGTGCCACTGCTGTGGTGGGCGGACGCACTGAACCTGCCGCTGCTCTGTGCCGTGGCCTTCCTGATCGGGACCCTCTCGGTGTACTTCGAGGTGGCGCACAGCAGCCTGTTCGCCGCCCTGGTCCGGCGACCGGACTACGTTGACGCCAGTAGTCTGATCAACGGCAGCAGGGCCATGTCGTACGTGGCCGGCCCGAGCATCGGTGGCGTCCTCGTGCAGGTGCTCACCGCCCCGGTCGCGCTGGTCGCCGACGTGCTCACCTACCTGACGTCTGCTGTCTTCCTGACCCGCATAAGGGTCACCGAGCATCCCGTACAAAGCGGCCCCGGCCTGGGCATGGCCGCCGGCGTGCGGTACGTGGCCCGCTCTGCGGTGCTACGGGCGATCCTGCTCGGCACCACCACGCTCAACCTGTTCAACTACATGTTCGCCGCGCTCTTCGTGCTGTACGTGACCACCGAGCTGGACATCTCCCCCGGAGTGCTGGGCCTTATCATCGGGGCCGGCGCGTTCGGCGGACTGCTCGGCGCGGCGGTCACCGGCCCGCTCAGTCGCCGGATCGGCATCGGCCCCGCGGTAATCCTCGGCCTCGTCGTCTTTCCGGCCCCACTGATCCTCGTGCCGCTGGCCGGGGGACCGCGGCCGCTGGTGCTCGCGCTGCTGATCACCGCCGAGTTTGTCTCCGCGCTGGGCGTCATGATCCTCGACATCGCCGCCGGATCGGTGCAAACCGCGGCCACACCGGAGACGATGCTCGCCGTGGTCTCCGGTGTCAAACGCACCGTCAACTACGGCATCCGGCCAGTCGGCGCCCTGATCGGCGGGGTACTCGGCGCCGCGATCGGGGTACGTTCCGCCCTCTGGATCGCCAGCATCGGTGCCCTGCTCGGGGTGTTCTGGGTCGTCTTCTCCCCGCTGAGCACCATGCGCAAGCTGCCCGAGGAATGATGTCCCCCCGCGGCGGGCCCGGTTGGCAGCAACTGCAGACCGTACGTGGGGACATCCGGTCTCGCGCCGTAGCCGAAAGCTCGTCGACAAGCTGCCCGCCACGCGTTGCCGAACGAATCTGGGGACGACGTCGACCAAGGCGACGAGTTGCTGAACGGCCGGACGTTGACGAGCACTAGCTAGGACGACGCCGGCCGCCGCGGCGACGAGTTGCCGAACGGGTTTTGTCGACGTCGACCAGGACGTCAGCCGCAGTTGCCCGAAACATTGCGGGACCGCCGTTCGGACGTTGCCGTGCCCGGCCTGCTGGCGCCTCTGGCCGGCATCGGTCGGCACGGCACGCACCGGTTCTTCGCTGGAAGCTACGGCCGGGCCGACAGGGCCGGACGAAAGGTCTTCCGTGCTTCTGCGCGGGGCCCCGGAAGACCTTGGCCGACTGCGCTCCCGGCGCGGCGGCGGACGGCGGTACGCGTCTGGCCGTGGGGGTCTCCACGACAGGGCACGCCGGTGACAGCAGGGTCAGCGGCGCGCGTCGCCGGGGGCGAGCAGGCTGGTCAGCTCCGAGATCGCCTCGGGAGAGGGCTTGAAGTAGCGGCGGACGTTCTCCGGCTTCTTGTGCCGGGACTTCGCCATCAGCATCAGCAGCGAGGCGCCTTGCTCTCCGAGGTGGGTCAGGGCGGAATGGCGGTACTCGTGCAGGTCCCAGCCGGTTCCCGGGCCGCGCATGGCGGTGTGCTCGTCCAGCAGCGCGCGGGCCTGTCCGTAGGAGAGGCGGGCCAGGCCGGTGTCCGGGCACACGTCGCGCGGGCTGACCACCTTCCCCGGACCGGGGCGGCGGTGGGTGACGAACACCGGCCCGCGGGTACGGCCGCGCAGCAGACGGGGCAGGAGCCGGGCGGTGCCGGCGTCCCAGAAGACGGTCTCCAGCACGAAGTCCTCCCGGGCCTGGCCTCGGCGACGGGCCTTGCTCCGGGCACCCTTGGACTTGACCAGGCAGCGGCGCCCGGCGAAGTCCAGGTCCTCGATGTTCACGCCGAGGATCTCCTCCGACCGCCCGGCGGTCTCGTAGAGCATCCGCCACAGCGTCTTCTCCCGCAGGTGCACCTCGCGGCGTGCGATGAGCCGGTCCACGGCCATCTTCGAGCGGGCCGGCGTTTCGGAGTCCGGCACCGCCAGCCGCTTCGTCCAGGACGGCACCGCCGGGCCGTCGTAGCCGTGCTGCGCGCACCAGCCCAGCCAGGACAGCACCGCCGCCCGGCGGGCGTTCCAGGTATTGACCGCCGCGGTGCCCCACAGCAGTTCCAGGGCCTCGCCGATCTCGTCGTCCGCGACCGACCCGAGCGGGCGGGCCTCCCCGATCCGCTCGGCGGTCTTGCCGACGCCGGTCAAGTAGCTGCGGACGGTGTTCGGGTTGCGGAGCGAGTCGAGGAAGGCGTCCGCCGCCGCGCGGACGGTCAACGCCTTCCCGGTCGGCAGTTGCACGACGGTGGGCACCGCTCCCCCTTGCCACGGATAACAGGGCCGCTTCACGTACAGCCCGGGGAGCGGCACCGCAGGTGACGAACCAGGCTCCCGCAGATAATAGGGCGTTATCCGTGGAACAACTTCAGACCCACCCCACGACCGACACCCCGTCAGCCGCCCACCAGGCCCGGCGACCGCTTAGCGCACGATCTGACACGGATGTTCCTCAGGCCCCGTGTACCCCTCGGCTCCGTCGCGGTAGATCAGCTCGGGGCGCAGCGGGTTGAGGGGCAGATCGTTGGCGATCCGGTGGGACAGGTCGGGGTGCTGATGAAGCGCTTGCCGAACGCGACAGCGTCGGCCCAACCCGCACCGACCACCTTCTCCCCCTTGGCCACGTCGACGTTGCCGGCTGCGATGATCACTCCGCTGAACGCCTCGCGCAGCGAGACGCGGACGCTGTCGTCCAGGGCGGGCCCACCGGCCCAGCCCGGCTCACACAGATGCAGATAACCGAGTGGCGGCGAAGGGCGACTACCTGCTCAAGGCCCCGGGTGTGTCCGTGGCACGGATTGGTTCTTGCTTATGCGCAGGATCAAGGTGACCGCGTCCTCCGAGTGGGCTGTTGGTGTCAGAACCTCCTGCAAGAGCAGGCCACGCATCGCGGCGATGGTGACGGTGGCCAAAGTCAGCGCTTCCTTGGCGTCGAGCCCTTCGCGTTCCGCCAGCGAGGCCAGCATCTTGGTCAGGTCATCGAGCGAGTCGATGAACTCACGGAAGTCCTCCGGGTTGTGCGCGGCCAGTCCTACGACGTGAAAGAAGCCACGGACACGCGACAGCTGCTCCGGTCGCGTGTAGGCCCGCCAGATCGCGACGAAGAGGTCGTCGAAGCTGCCTTGCTGGGCGGCCTCGAAGAGCGCCTCGTTGTCCCGAGATCGCTGTGCCTTGAGCATGGCCGCCAAGACACCCGAGAGCGACCCGAAGTGGTACCGCAGGAGGGCGTGGCTGGTCCCGGTCCTGGCGGCGATCTCACGGAGCGACACCTCCGGTGAGGGAAGCTCCTCCTCGAAGGCGTCGAGGAGCCGGGCCAAGAGACGCTCGCGTGCGTCGCCTTTGCGTTCCGTGCTTGACAGGACCACTCCCACAGTTTATCCATTGGAAAAGACCGACTGGCGGTGCCATGGTGCTTCACACATGGTCTCAGTCGGCTCGCAACGACGGAGGGGACGAGTCGTGGGACGTTCGCTGTCGCCAGGGAGGCCGAAGTACGGATCGGGCTGGGTTCCGATCTCATCGGTCCGGCTCAGAACCGAGGAGCTGAGATTGCGTGCGGAACTCGAGACACCGATGGAAGCTCTCGCGGCGGCCACGAAGACCAATGCCGAGATCCTCGGCCTGTCCAGCGAGGTGGGGGGCATCGCTCCCGGCATGCAAGCAGACCTCGTGCTCGTCCAGGCCGGACGCGCTGTAAAGGACCTGCGATGAGCACCATGTGGCAGGGCTGCCTGGCCGACACGGACTATTTCGAGACGCGTTCCAGCGGAGGGCACGACTACGGCGTCTGGGTCACCACGCCACCGGGCTACGACCCCGCCACGACGCGAGCGCCTGTCGTGTACGTGCTCGACGGCAACTGGGCCGTGGGCATGACGGCTCCGCTCATCGTCACCCAGCGGGACCCCATGCAGCGGATCCAGCCCTACATCCAAGTCAGCGTCGGCTACGCGGGTGAGGAAGCCCGCCACTGGGAACGGCTGCGCAACAGAGACCTCGTGCCACCCGGCGAGCCCATCGCCAAGGAATTCGTCGATGCCGTGGAAATGGCACTCCAAACGGGCGCGATGACACGCGAGGAAGCCGACGCCTATCTCGCCGAGCTACGCGCCTCCCGCGCCGACGCGTTCCTGAGCTTCCTTACCGCGGAACTGCACCCGCGGATCGTGCACGACTACGGCACAGCCATGAGGGGTCACGGCCTCTTCGGCTACTCCTACGGCGGACTCTTCAGTCTCTATGCCTGGCTCACCGGCAGTACGCTCTTCGAGAGCATCGGAGCAGGCAGTCCCGGCGTTGTCAGTGAAGACAGTCAGGTCTTCGCCCTGCTCGAGAAGATGGGCGACAGCCTACCTGCCGCCAAGCTTCACCTGACCGTCAACGACCGAGAGCTTCTCGGAGACCTGGCCGTCTACCAGAACCTCGCGAAGCACACGGCCACCGTCCTGCACCGCCTGACCGCCCGCGGCGGAGCCGTCACCAGCGCGGTCCTGCGCGAAACGCACGTGACCGGCCTGCAGGCCTCGTTCCTCAGCTACCTCAGGACCTGCCGTGCGCTATGAGAGAGGACGACGTGTGAGTACCGATGCGGTCTTGTTCGGGCAGGTGTGATCGGCTCGTCGATCGTCCTTGAGTCGACACCGACGGCTACCGGCCACTACGGCTGACCGAGGCCGCTCCCGGCAAATAGCTGACCGTGCCCTGGCTCAAGGTCTCAGTCAGGGCACGGCTTCGGCTGAATGCGGCGCCTAGGACAGCGCTGCCGCAAGGTCGGTAGCGGCCTCATACGCAGCAGCAGCCCGGGTAGCGTCGTCCGCGCTCAACGCGACACGGTCAACACGGGCCAGCATCTCGACCGCCGTGGCCGGATCGTTCAGGGCCATCGCGACCTCAGCGCGGTAGACGAGCACCTCCACCAACGCGACCGGGTCGTCATCTGCCTCGGGACGTGCCAACGCACTGTCAAGGATCCGGGCCGCCTGCCGGGCGTCCCCTCTGGAGTCGGACTGCACGACGGCGTTCGCCATCGCCTTGCCCAGCCGCCCAGTCGGCGCCGGCGCGGGGGACGCCGGGGCGCTCTGGAAGACGCGGATCCAGTTGCCTCCAGGATCGATGACGCTGAAGCCGCTCATCCCGTCGGCGTTCTTCCGCGCCCGGGGCCGGGTCATCCGCGGCGTCCCGGAGACCAACACCTTGCCGTACGCGGCGCGCATACCCGCCGCGAAAGCCCGGTACAGCTGCCCCGTGTCCGAGGTCAGCACGAGACACGAACCGTAGGACTGCGCCGGATCGAACCCCGCGATCTCGAAAAACTGCAGATGTAGATCTTCACGTTGCAGCCCCACCGCCGGGTTGGGCTTGCGCTGCTGGTAAGTGGTGTGGAAACCGAGCACCTCGTAAAAGGCGACGATGTCGTCGATGGACGCGCAGGGCAGCAGGGGAACGGTTATCTCGTTGGTCACCCGTACTTGGTAGCCGTCGTGAATGGGCACACGCACATGAAAATGGCCGATCGGCAACCACAGGCGACCGAACGGCCGATACGGTGCTAGCTGTGCTGGTCTATCAGCGACCTCTAACGACACTCACTTCCGAAGGGGTGCCTACCTACTGGAGCCGGACGACTAGCCTCAATCCGGGTCCGCGTAAAAGTGGTTCGATCGCAGCTCAGGCACTGCGGGGCGCTGTCGCCGCGGCGGCGGCTCCACCACATTCTGTGTCACATCGCCGGAAGGAACTCGCCGAGGTGTCCGTGATCCCGCTGCCGCCCGGTGGTGCTCGTGGTCGCCGTCGACGCGTTCCTCGACCGGTTCCGCGACGCCCCGGCCACCCCGCGCCACACACACCGAGACCCTGCGCCGGCTCCGCGAGACCGTCGGCGACCAGGTGCCGGTCGCCGCGCTCACTCCGCAGCTCTACGAGCAAACGATGGCCCCGCTCGGACGAACGGGCCGCGAACTGTTCACCGACGACCGCAACCCACTGCGCGAGCGGGCGCCCTGGCGGATGTCCTACGAGACCTGCGCCCGCGCCGAGGAGATCCTCGACCTCGACGTACCCGACACCTCGATATCGAGTTCCACCGCGCCCTCGTCACCGAGAAAGGAGGCGATCGCGCCTACGTGCACTGGGCAACCCCGACCGCACGGCTCCTGTCCCGGCTGTTGGCCGGCCGCACCGTCGGCCCGCTGTTCCTCGCCGACCGGCGCGCTCCCGTCGCCGGCCGCCGCTGGAGGCTCCCCACTATCGGGCGGCAGATCTTGATTGACCGAGAGACATGGTTCTGAGGCATACGGCGGACGTGGCTGCCGCGGCCTGGCTCGCGCGTTCGCGGGCCCCTGCGGACCAGCTGATCACATTCGGGCCCGCCGGCTACGAGGCGTACGCCCGTCTGCGGTACATCCCCGATCCAATCTCGCCCGGTCAGCTCGAGACCGACGTCGATCTTCCGGCCGAACGCGAGTTGTGGTCGCCGCAGGCGCGACGTGCGTTGCACGTCCTCGCTGAATTCACGACGACGCCTGACCGGTGCTTTTTCTGCATCTGAAAGGGCGTCGCCGGACGTGCCCTGTCGGCGGCCGAACGGCACGGCCCGCTGGTAACCGTTCCGCACCGCCGGTACGTCCTGTTCACCGGCCGTCTCGGGGACTACATCGAAGGCAGCGACGGGCCGTTCGACGGCGACTCCGGTCCGGTCCCCGCCTTCGTCTGGCCGGCCGATCGCCGTTGGTGTTTCACCAGTGATGTCGCCACTCACTGGGCAGGAATAGGCGCGGATCAGAGCGCCGTCGACAGGTTGCTGAACACCTCCGGCCTCGACGTAGTCCAGGCGGTGCCCAACCAGCGCCCCCCGGCCTATCGGTGAGTCAACAACCACAGGGGAGGTCACCACCGCCCCCAGGATCACATACGTGACGGTCTGGGACGGCTACCCAAGCGCCGGGCCAACACCACCACGCGGCCGCTCGACTGTCCCACCGGCCCAGGGCCACCGGAGCTGGGGCTGGGCGCCGATTTCCGTCCCGTTCTTTCTCGCCCCCCTGGTCCCGGTCACACACTCCATTCACAATCGTCAATTGCCGCGTCTCTTGTTGGTCACAGTTGTCGATTACCGTCCCAGAGAGCTTCGGACCTGACACGGAATGAGGAACCTCATGCGGACCCTCCTGCGCGGCGCGGCGTGTGCCGCCGCCCTGACCGCAGCCATGATCACGGCGGTGCCGACCGCCGCCCAGGCGGCCCAACCGAACCAGTTGTGCCGCACCAACAGCTCCGCGATCCTGTACACGAGCCCGACCTCGGGGATCTGGGTCCCCGAGGGCTCGCTGGTCCGCATCCTGGACTACCGGGGGACCTACCACTACCTCGCCCGCTACGACGGGACCGTGGGTCAGCTGGAGCGCAGCAGGGTCATCCAGGAGAGCTGCTACTACCAGTGATCCGGACTTCCGGCCACGGCCCTCTGCCCGGGTCGGCTGGAATCCGGGGCGTCGTCTCCGGACGGCGCCCGCGCCACCGGGACGGAACCCGGTGGCGCGGGCGTGTCCGGCCCGGTTCAGGGCCCCGTGGTCGTCACCTCCCCTCCTCCCCTACCGGCCCTCGATCTCCAGGCGCGGCCAGTCGGCGAGATCGCGTAGCAGTTGCCGGTCGTGGCTGGCGACCACCACGGCGGCGCTCGTCGCGCGTATCGCCCCGGTCAGCTCGTCGACCAGAGCCGACGACAGGTGGTTGGTGGGTTCGTCGAGCAGGACCAGGCTCGGTCGTCCGGCCAGCGCCAACGCCAGGTCGAGGCGCCGTTGCTGCCCCTGCGACAGTCGCCCGACCGGCGTGCGCGACGCCTCGGAGTCCAGCAGCCCGAGCGACCCGAGCGCAACGGCGTCGGTGTCCCGCAGCGCACCGCACGCCACCAGCCGCCCCACATGGCGGGCGTACACCTCTCCGGCGGTGAGGTCGGGCTCCTGCTCGCTCGTCTCCTGACCGACCAGGGCGACCCGGGCGTCCGTCGCCGTCCAGACGTGTCCGTCGGTGGGTGGGAGCGCGCCGGCCAGCACCGCGAGCAGCGTGGACTTTCCGGCGCCGTTCGCTCCGGTGACGAGCAGCCGGTCGCCGCCGTCGAGGGCGAGGTCGACCGGACCGGCCAGCCGCCCGTCGACGGCGACATTGTGGGCGCGCACCTGCGGCGCACCCGGCCGGACGCGCAGGTCGGGCCAGCGCGACGTCGGAGGCGGCTCCGGCACGTCGATTCGGTGCGCCGTCAGGGCCTCCTGCTGACGGCGCAGCGCCTGCACGACGCCCGGCGCACGGGACTGGCGCTGGTGTTTACCGGTCCCCTTGTCCGGTCGCCAGCCGGTGGAGAGCCGGTCCCGGGCCCGGGACACCGCGTCCTGCAGCCGCCGCTGCTCGGTCTGCTGCTCATCGTGCTCCTGCTGCCAGCGCTCACGTTCGCGACGCCGGGCGTCCTGCCAGGCGTCGTAGCCCCCGGCGTACAGGCGTGCTCTGCCGTCGCGGGCCGGGTCGAGGTCCAGGAACCGGTCGGTGACCTCGCGCAGCAGCGCCCGGTCGTGACTGACGACGGCGAGACCGCCGTCGTGCTCGCGTAACCTGCGGGTCAGGAAGTCCAGCCCGCCGGCGTCGAGGTGGTTGGTCGGCTCGTCGAGCAGCAGCACGTCGTGCCGTGCGCCGAGCAGGCACGCCAGCCGCACCCGGTAGCGCTGCCCGACCGACAGCGTCGACAACGGTCGGTCCCGGTCCGGGCAGGCGTCGAGGGCCTCCAGGGCGACGTCGACTCGACGTTCGGCGTCCCACGCGTCGAGTCGGGTGGCGGCGTCGAGCGCGGCAGCGTAGCGGTCGTCGGCAGTGGGGTCACCGGCGGCCACGGCGTCGACCGCCTCGTCCAGTGCGGCGAGGGCCGCGAGCGAGGCCGCCAATGCCTCGGAGGTCAGGGTGCCGACGGTCTGACCAGCACGGACGGTCAGCTCCTGGCGGGCCAGACCGAGCGTGCCGGCCCGGTGCACGGTGCCCTCGTCGGGCCGGACGAGGCCGGCGAGGACGTGCAGCAGTGTGCTCTTGCCCCGGCCGTTCTCGCCGACGACGGCGATCCGTGACCGGGCGGAGACGGTGACCGAGACGTCGTTCAGGACACGCCGGGATCCGCGGACGACGGTGACGCCGACGGCGCGCAGGTGGGCGCTGCCACCCGCGTCGAGCGGCAGGGTTTCGGGATTCGGGGTGAGGTTCAACGGTGCTCCGCAGCTCGCAGGGGAGCCGGGCAGCGTCAGGTGGCCGCCCGGCGGGAACCGGGACGGCGAGCGCGTTCGACAGGGAGGAGGCGCCGCCGTCAGCGGGCGGAGCGGACCTTCTGCGACCAGATACCTCGTGCCACGACCGTGACGTTAGCAGCGCCGACGCGGCACGGCATCGTCGTTTCCCGTCCGGCGACGGAGGTGAGGGTGCCCGACGTGGGGTGCGAGGGCCGTTGCCGCCCGTCGGGGGTTGAGGAAGAACGGAACGGAAGTTGGCGCTAAGCCCCGGCCCGGTGGTCACCGGGCCGGGGCTGGGTTAGCTCAGCTGGTCAGTCGTTCCAGGTGGTGGCGGAGGGAACAGGAAGAAGAACTGCTCCAGCTCCGCCCGCGACGGCTCACCCGCGAACGGCCCCTACCCCGCAGCTTGATCATCACTGAGGAACCAGCGGCGGAACCGGCCGGCGGGCGTCGCCCGGCACCCGCCCCGCGCCCCGGGGTGGGCGACGCCCACCCGGTCACGCGCTACCGGTCGCCTCTCCGCCCAGGCGCAGGGCGCTCAGGTAGCGCCGCAGCAGGGTCGCCGCGGGCGGCGGGGTGGGAACCCCGGCCGCGTCGGTCGCCCGTTCGGTGTGGACGCAGTCGAAGTACGGATGCTCGCGGGGCCCGTCCTCCTCGGCCAGCGTCGGCACGAACGGCCCGAGTGCGACCGACGGGCCGGCACGCAGCACACCGGCCCGCCAGTCCCGGTACGGCAGCAGTCGGACCGGGATGCCGAGCCCGCCCAGCACCTCGGCCATCTGCGGGTAGGACAGCCCCGGCCGGAAGTAGTGCCGGTCGGCGGCGAGCGCGTCGGGGCGCCGCGACAGCCGGCCGATGGCGGCGGCCACCACGTCGACAGGTGCCATGTCCTCGACGTGGTCCAGTGCCGGTACCGCGCCGGTCTCGGCGAAGGTACGCAGCAGGCGGCTGAAGTAGTCGTCGGCGTTGCCGGTGCCGGTGCGGCTGTCCCCGGTCACCCGGGCCGGCCGGTGCACCGACACCGGCAGGCCGCGCTCCCGGGCGGTCCGCACCAGCCGGTCGGCGACCCACTTGCTCTCGTTGTAGCCGCCGTGCAGGCCCTGGGGCTCGTCGGGCGGCAGCGCCTCGGTGACGGTCCGCGAGGCGTACGCCGGGCACAGGTAGACGCCGAGCGTCGACACGTGGTGCACAGCCTTGGGCCGGCCGCGCGACGCCAGCCGGAGCACCTCGACAGTCCCGGACACGTTGGCCGGCCGCAGCCGCTCATACGGCTGGACAAAGTGGACGCTGCCCCCGTTGTGCAGCACCACGTCGACCCGGTCGGCGAGCGCGTCGAACGCCCGCTGGCCGAGTCCCAGTCGAGGCTCGGCGAGATCACCGACGACCGGCACGATCCGGGCCGGGTACCCCGGCCGCCAGCGCCCGTACCGGCGCAGGTTCTCCTCGATCCGGGCCGTCGCCGCGCCCTCCGAACCGGCCCGGACCAGGCAGTAGACGTCGGCGGTGGTGTGCCGCAGGGCGTCGTCGAGCAGGTACGCGCCGAGGAAGCCGGTCGCTCCGGTCAGCAGCACCCCGGCCGGGTCGGCCACCGGCACGTACGTCCCGAGTGGCGCCACGTCGTCAGGGGGTACGGCCTCGGCGCGCAGGTCCGGCCCGCGGTGGGCGCCGATGGCAGCGGCGGGTACCGGATCGGGCGCAGGGGCGTCGGGCAGGGCGGCGTCGACCAGCGCGGCGAAAGCGGCCAGCGCGGGGGCGTCGAACAGCGAACGCAGCGGCAGCCGGGTGCCGAAGTGCCGGTTGACCTCGCTGAGCACCGGAGCGGCCAGCAGTGAGTGACCGCCCAGGTCGAAGAACCCGTCGTCGACGCCGACCCGCTCGCGGTCCAGCGCCCGGGACCAGATCCGAGCCACCGCGACCTCGGTCGCGGTGGCGGGGGCGGTGAAGGGGCGCTGCTCGTCCGGGGTGTCGGCGGGTAGCCGGTCCGGGTCGACCTTGCCGTGCGCGGTCAGCGGCAGTTCCGCCAGCGCCACGACGGTGGCCGGCACCAGGTACTCGGGCAGCCGGGAGCGGAGGTGGGCGCGCAGCTCGTCGGCGCTCGGCGCCACCTGACGGGGCACGACGAACGCGGCGAGCCGCTGCCCCCGGGCCACCACCACCGACCGGGCGACGCCGGGGTGCTCGTCGAGCACCGCCTCGATCTCGGCCGGCTCGATGCGGTGCCCCCGGATCTTCAGTTGCCGGTCGACCCGGCCGAGGAACTCCAGCTGCCCGTCCGGACCGACCCGGGCCAGGTCTCCGGTGCGGTAGAGCCGGGCGCCGGGCGCCGCCGAGAACGGGTCGGGTACGAACGCGGCGGCGGTCAGGTCCGGGCGACCGATGTAGCCACGGGCCAGGCAGTCGCCGCCGAGGTGGAGCTCACCGGCGGCGCCGTACGGCACCGGCCGCATCCACCGGTCCAGCACGTACGCCCGCACGTGCGGCAGCGGCCGGCCGATCGGCAGGTGCCCGCCGGTGGGGGCGTCGCCGGAGTCCGGCCCGGCGGCGCCGGTGGCGGATTCGGCCCCGTCGGCGGGCGCGGACCGGAACACGGTCGCGCAGACCGTCGCCTCGGTCGGGCCGTAGTGGTTGTAGAAGGCGGTCCGGCCACCGGTCAGCCGGTGCCAGGCGGCGAGCTTGTCGGCGGACACCCGTTCACCGCCGACCATCATCACGGTCAGCGGCAGGTCGGCGGGGAGCCGGTGGCCGTCGAGGTCGTCGACCCAGCGCTGCCAGAGCGCCGCCGGTGCGTCCACGGCGGTGATGCCCTCGACCCGGCAGAGGTCGACCAGCGCCGGTCCGGTGAGGGCAGCCGGGTCGGGGTGCACCACCAGCGCCGCGCCGCTGATCAGGGCGGGGAACACGTCGCCGACCGACGCGTCGAAGGTCAGCGGCGGGATCATCAGGATCCGCTGCCCGGGGCCGAAACCGTGCCGGTCACGGAAGGAGGTGGCCAGGGCGGTCAGCGTCCGGTGGGTCACCATGACGCCCTTGGGCCGGCCGGTCGAGCCGGAGGTGTAGACGACGTACGCGAGCTGGTCTGGCCGGCGGGCCCGCGACACCGTGGCGTCGGCCGGGGTCGGGACGGCGGTGTCGGCCGGGTCGGCGACGTCGACGACGGTGACCGGTAGGCCGGCGAGCAGGTCACGCCCGGTCGCGTCGGTGACCAGGATCGTCGCGCCCGCGTCGGCGAGCAGCGCGCCGACCCGGTCGACCGGGTGGCCAGGGTCGAGCGGCAGGTAGGCGCCGCCGGCCCGGATGACGGCCAGCAGTGCGACGATCCCGTCCGGGCCGGCCCGCAGGGCCATCCCGACCGGCGCCTCGCGACCGACGCCGGCCGTGCGCAGTCGCCGCGCCAGCCGGTCGACCCGCCGGTCGAGTTCGCCGTAGGTCAGCACCTGCCCGTCGCCGAGGACGGCGGGCGCCCGTGGTGTCCGGGCGGCCTGCGCCGCCACCAGGTCGTCGACGTAGCCGGGGGCGTCGACGTGGCCAGGGGCGTCGACCCCGGCGGATGCCACGCCGGTCACCGGCCGCAGGCCGGCGTGCAACCGGGCCCGGTCGGCGGGGATGTGCAGGGCGAGGTCGCGAAGCGGCAGCTCCGGGGTGTACGCCAGCGCGGCCACCGCCAGCTCCAGGTGTGCCACCAGCCGTGCGGCGGTCGCCGGGTCGAACAGCTCGGCGTCGTAGTCGAGCTGGCCGGCGAGCTGTCCGGCGCGCTCGACCACCACCAGGGTCAGGTCGAACCGGGCCGTCCCGCCGTCGAGTCCGGCCGCCGTCACGGCCAGCCCGCCGGTCGCGTCCACCGGGCCGGCCGTCGGGTCGGGGCCGGAGTCGGTGCCGTTGAGCACGAACATCACCTGGAACAGCGGCTGCCGGCTGGCTCCCCGGGCCGGCCGGACCAGTTCGGTGACCCGTTCGAGCGGTACGTCCCGGTGCCCGAGCCCACCGAGGCTGGTCTGCCGGACCCGGCGCAGCACGTCGCGCAGGCTCGGATCGCCGCTCAGGTCGGTGCGCAGCGCCAGGGTGTTGACGAACATGCCGACCATCGACTCGAGTTCGGGCAGCGACCTGTTGCTCGCCGGTACGCCGACGACCACGTCCTCCTGGCCACTGTGCCGGGCCAGCAGGATCGTGAACGCGGCCAGCAGCACGGTGAACGTGGTGCAGTCCTCGCGGCGGCGCAGCTCCTCGATCGCCGAGGTCAGCCGACCGGGGAGCCGGAACGGCCGGGTGCCGGCCGGGGACCGGGGCCGCGCCGGTCGGGGCCGGTCGGTGGGCAGGTCGAGCTGACCCGGCGCACCGGTCAGGTGGTCGCGCCAGTACGCCTCCTGCGCCGCCAGTGCCGCCGGATCACGCTCGCCAAGCCAGCGTACGTAGTCGGCGTACTGCACCGGCGGCGCCTCGGACGCCGGCTGCCGGCCGGCGACGAGTGCGGCGTACCCGCTGATCAGCTCAGCGAGCAGCAGCCGGGCCGAGACGTCGTCGCAGACGACGTGGTGGAAGGCGAGCAGCAGGACGTGGTCGGCGGCGGCGAGCCGGACCAGGGTAGCCCGGACCAGCGGCGCCCGGCCGAGGTCGAAGGGACGGGTCAGCTCGTACCGGGCTAGCCGGTCCAGCCGGGTCTGCCGGGTCGCGGCGGGCGTCTCCGCCAGGTCGACGAGGGGCAGCGGCACGGCCGTCCTGGGATCGTCGGCCGGCAGGATCACCTGCACCGGGTGGCCGGCCCGCTCGGCGAACGACGTCCGCAACGGTTCGTGCCGGCGCACGAGCAGTCGCAGCGCGGCGGCGAGGGCGGTCGCGTCGAGCGCGCCGGTGAGCCGGTGGGCGCTACCCATCACGTACGCCGAGTCGCCGACCCCGAGCCGGTCGAGGAACCAGATCCGCTGCTGGGCCGGGGAGAGCGGCAGGTCGCCGGCGCGGTCGCCGGGCCGGATCGTCTGCGTACCGGTGACCTCGATGCCGCGCCGGGCCAGCAGGACGGCGAGGAGCTGGTCGGCCGAGGCGGTCACCGGGCGCCCTCCTGGGCCAGCATCGTCTCGACCGCCTCGGGCGACATCGACGCGATCTGCGCCCGCAGTTCGGCTACCGCGGCGACCTGCCCGGGTACCGGTTCCAGTCCGGTCAGCGCGGCGGCCAGCCCGGCGACCGTCGGCGCCTCGAACAGCGCCCGGGTCGGCGCCTCCAGCTGGAAGTACGCCCGGACCCGGGCCAGCACCCGTTCGGCGAGCAGCGAGTGCCCGCCGAGGGCGAAGAAGTCGGCGTCCACCCCGATCGGGCGTACGTCGAGCACCTCCTCCCAGATCCCGACGATCGCCTCCTCGACCGGGTCACGGGGCGCGACGTACGCGGTGGCGTCGGTCGCGCCCCAGTCCGGTGCCGGCAACGCCTGCCGGTTCACCTTGCCGTTCGGGGTGAGCGGCAGCGCGTCGAGCACCACCAGGGTCGCCGGCACCATGTAGCCGGGCAGCCGCCGGGCCAGCCCGGGTTGGATCGCCGCCCAGAGCCCGGCGGGGTCGGTGCCGGACTCCGCGCCGACCACGTAGGCGACGAGTCGGGCGTCGCCGTCGCCGGCACCGTGCCAGGCGGTGACGGCGGCGTCACGAACCCGCTCCTCGGCCCGCAGCGCTTCCTCGATCTCGCCGAGTTCGACCCGGAAGCCGCGCACCTTGACCTGCTGGTCGCCCCGGCCGAGGAACTCCAGCCGCCCGTCCGGCAGGTAGCGGGCCAGGTCGCCGGTGGCGTAGAGCCGGCCGCCCGGGGTGTCGCCGAACGGGTCGGGCACGAACCGCTGCGCGGTCAGTGCGGGTCGCCGGTGGTAGCCCCGGGCCAGCCCGAGCCCGCCGATGTGGACCTCGCCGACGACGCCGACCGGTACCGGCTGGCCCCGGCCGTCGAGCAGCAGAATCCGGGTGTTGTCGATCGGCGGTCCGATCGCCACCGGCCCGTCGCCGGGCTCGACGACGCCGGCCGCCGACCACACCGTCGTCTCGGTCGGGCCGTAGACGTTCCAGAGCCGCCCCCCGGCCAGCTCCCGCACCAGGTCACGGGAGAACGCCTCACCGCCGCAGAGCCGGTGCCGGATCCCGGCCGGTACGCCACCGGCGGAGAGCAGCAGCCGCCAGGTCGCCGGGGTGGCCTGGAGCACTGTCGCCCGGTCCGCCTCGGCCCGCCCGCGCAGCGCCGTACCGTCGGCGACCTCGGCGGCGGTGGCGACCAGCACCCGGGCCCCGCAGATCAGTGGCAGCAGCAGCTCCAGCACGGAGATGTCGAACGACAGGGTGGTGACCGCGAGCAGTCGGTCGGCGTCGGTGAGCCCGAGCGAGCGGCGGAACGACAGCAGCAGGTTGGCGACCGCGCCGTGGGTGACCTCGACCCCCTTGGGTCGCCCCGTCGAGCCGGAGGTGTAGATGACGTACGCGAGCTGACCGGCGTGCGGTGGCCGGACCGGTGGCGGCGCCCCGGGGTCGCCGGCCGCCGGGGCGGGTGCCCGCAGCCGCTGCCGCTCGTCGTCCAGGCACACCACGCCCGGACCGGCGCAGAGCTGCGGCAGCCGGTTCCGCACCGACCGCTGCGTCACCAGCACCGTGACGCCCGCGTCGTCGACCATCAGCCGCAGCCGGTCCGGGGGGAACGCCGGGTCCAGCGGCACGTACGCCCCGCCGGCCCGCCACACACCGAGCACCGCGACCAGCATCGACACCGACCGGTCCAGGCAGATCCCGACAGGTGTCTCCGGCCGGACCCCGCGCTCACGCAGCAGCGCGGCGAGCCGGTCGGCGCTGGCGGCCAGCTCCCGGTACGTCAGCCGGTCGACGTCGTCGCTGACCGCGATCGCGTCCGGCGTGGTCGCGCAGGCGCGCGCGAACAGGTCGGGGAAGCTCCCGGCCAGCGGCGTGGCGGTCGGCCCCTGCCAGTCGACCAGGGCCCGGTGCCGCTCGTCGGGGGTGAGCAGTGCCACGTCGCCGAGGCGCTGTCCGGGCGCGGCGACCACTGCGGTCAGCAACTGCCGGAAGTGCCCGGCGAACCGGCCGATGTCGGCGTCGTCGAAGACCTCGGTGCGGTACGAGAACGTCAGCTCCAGTCCGCCGTCGGCCTGCGGCACCCCGACCAGGGTCAGGTCGAAGAGCATGTCGTCGAGCTGGCTGTCCCACCAGCTCACCGACAGCCCTGGCCAGGCCGACGGGCCGCTCTCGGTGAAGTTGTGCAGGATCACCGCGCTCTGGAAGAACGGGTGCCGGTCGGCGTCGCGGCGCGGCGCCACCTCCTGCACGACCAGGTCGAACGGCACGTTCTGGTGGGCGAAGCCGTCGATGACGGTGCGCCGTACCCGGCCGGCCACCTCGGCGAAGGTCAGGTCCGGATCGAGGTCGGTACGCAGCGCGATCGGGTTGGCGAAGTAGCCGATCAGGGGCTCCAGCTCCACGTGGGTGCGGGCGGCCACCAGGGTGCCGACGGTGACGTCGCGCTGCCCGGTGTAGCGGGCCAGCAGTGCCGTGAACGCGGAGAGCAGGGTGACGAACGGGGTGGTGCCCCGGGTGCCGCCGGCCGCCGCGCGCAGCCCCTCGACGAGGTCCGGGCCGATCCGCAGGTGCCGCTTGGCGCCACCGGCCCGGGCCGGGCCGGCGTGCCGGCGGGCGATCGGCAGGTGCGCGTCGGCCCGGGGCGCCGCCAGGTGGGTGCGCCAGTACGCCAGACCCGGCTCCAGCGCGCCGTCGGCGATGCCCCGGTGCTGCCATTCGGCGTAGTCGGCGTACTGCACCGGCAGGTCGGGCAGCGGCGGTGCTCCGGTGCCACCGGCGAGGCGCCACGCGTAGAGCGCGGCGAGTTCCCGCAGCGCGTTGCCGATCGACCAGCCGTCGATGGCGATGTGGTGGCTGGTCGCCAGCAGCACGTGCTCGTCGTCGGCGAGCCGGAACAGCGACGCCCGCAGCACCGGACCGGAGACCAGGTCGAACGGCACCGCGAACGCCTCGCGGGCGAGGTCCCGGGCCCGGTCCTCGCGGTCGGTCGCCGGCAGGTGCCGCAGGTCGACTTCGATCACCGGCACCTCGCCGGTCGGCCGGAGGACCTGTCGGGGCTCGCCGTCGACGCCGACGTAGCCGGTGCGCAGGATCTCGTGCCGGGCGACCAGGTCGGCCAGGGCGGCGCGGAGCGCGCCGACGTCGAGCTCACCGGTGAGCCGCTGGGACATGGCGACGTGGAACGACGGGTCGGCCGGGTCGAACTGGGTAGCCAGCCACATCCGTTGCTGGCCGGAGGAGCACGCGAAGCTCTGCTCGCCGCCGGTGCGCGGCACCCGGGGGACGGCCGGCGGGGCGGTGGGCGCCAGGCCGAGCTGGGCCAGCCGCCGGGCCAGCAGTTCCTGGTGCTGCGGTGACAGGGCGGCCACGCCGCCGTGGCCGGGCCGGTCCGCGCCCGCCGGGTCGGTGGTGGTCGGCATGGGACGGACTCCTCGAAGATCGTCGTGGTCAGTCATCGGCGCCGCTCGCTCCCGCGCTCGCCGGGTCGCCGACGCCGGCACCGCCGACGACGGCGGCGAGGACGCCGGCGATCGTCGGGGTGTCGAAGAAGACGTGCAGCGGCAGGTCGATGCCGAGCTGGCGGCGCATCCGGGCGGCGATCTGGGTGACGCTCAGCGAGTGGCCGCCCAGGTCGTCGAAGAGGTCGTCGTGCGGGCCGAACCGGTCGACCCGCAGCACCTGTCGCCAGATCCCGACGATGCCGGCGACGATGGCGTCCGCCCCGTCGGCGGTGGCGTCGGCGTCGGCGGTGGCGGCGGTGGCGACGGGGTCCGGGGCGGGCAGCGCGGACCGGTCGAGCTTGCCGTTCGGCGTGGTCGGCAGCACGGCCAGCGGCACCACCAGCTCCGGCACCATCCACCCGGGCAGCGTCGCGCGCAGGTGGCGCCGGAGGTCGGCGGCGGAGGGCTGCCGGCCGGTCCGGAACTCGACGTAGGCGACCAGGCGCGGCCCCGTGCCGTCGTCGCGCAGCTCGACCGCGCAGCGGCGGACGTCCGGGTGCCCGTCCAGCGCCGCCTCGATCTCGCCGGGCTCGACCCGGTGCCCCCGGATCTTCACCTGCCGGTCGAGCCGCCCGAGGTACTCCAGCCGGCCGTCCGGGCCGAGCCGCCCCTGGTCGCCGGTGCGGTAGAGACGCGAGCCGGGTGGGCCGTACGGGTCGGGCAGGAAGCTGCGCGCGGTCAGCGCGGGTCGGTCGAGGTAACCGAGAGCCACCCCGGGCCCGCCGATGTGGATCTCGCCCGGTACGCCGATCGGCACCGGCCGCCCCCGGGAGTCCAGTAGGTGGATGCGGGTGCCGGGCAGCGGCCGGCCGATGGTGACCGCGTCGACCGGCTCGGGCAGTTCCGCCGCGCTGGCCCAGACGGTGGCCTCGGTCGGGCCGTAGAGGTTCCACAGCCGGCGCACCCGGGGCCGCAGTTCACGGGCCAGGGCGAGCGGCAGTGGTTCCGCGCCGCAGAGGCCGACCACGGTACGGTCGGCGAAGCCGGCGTCGAGCAGCAGCCGCCACGTCGACGGGGTGGCGTGCACGTGGCTGACCCGGTGCCGGCGGACCAGTCCGAGCAGGGCGGCGCCGTCGCGGGTGTCGTCCTCGGCGGCGAGCACGATCCGGCCGCCGGTGACCAGGGGCAGGAACAGCTCTGGTTTGGACATGTCGAACGACGCCGACGCCAGCGCCAGCCAGCCGTGGGTCGGGCCGCTGTCGAGAGTGGTACGCAGGGCGTCCAGCAGGTACCGCAGGGACCGGTGGGTGACCTCGACGCCCTTCGGTCGGCCGGTGGAGCCGGAGGTGTGCACCACGTACGCCACGTCGTCCGGCTCCGGCCCGGCCGGCACCGGCTCCCGGGCCGGCGGGCCCGACCCGGTGGTGGCCGGGTCGTCGACGGAGAGCATCCTCGGGCGGTGCGTGGACGCCTCGTCCGGGGTGCCGGCCTCGACCAGCAGCACCGCGGGGGTGGTGTCGTCGAGCACGAACGCCCGTCGGGCCGGTGGATGGTCCACGTCGAGCGGCACGTACGCGGCACCGGTGCGCAGCACCGCCAGCAGGCCGACCAGCAGGGCCGGCGACCGGCGCAGCCGGACCGCCACCCGCACCCCGGGTCGGGCACCGGCGGCCCGTAACCGGTCGGCGAGGGTGGCAGCGGCCCGGTCCAGTTCGGCGTACGTCGTCACCCGGTCACCGGCGACGACGGCTGGCGCGTCCGGTGTGGCGGCGGCCCACGCGCTGACCAGCTCCGGGACCGTACCGGCCGGTGGCGCCGCTTCGACGCCGAACGGTGGCTCCCAGCCGATCCGCACCAGCCGACGTTCCTCCTCGCCGAGCAGCGCCAGCGCGCCGACCGGCGTGCCCGGTTCGGCGGTCGCCGCGCCCAGCAGCGTGACCAGGTGCCCGGCGATCCGGCCGACGCTGTCGGGGTCGATCGTGTCGACGCCGTACTGCAGGTGCACCGTGGTCCGGTCCCGACCGTCGACCACCTGCACGTGCAGGTCGTTGCGGGCGGCGTGGTGGAAGCCGGCCCAGTCGACCTCGGCGCGCAGCCCGGCGAAGACCGGCTCGGGCCCGGTGCGGCGCCGGTAGCTGACCGACACCGGCGCCAGCGCGGCCCGGGGGCGCAGCCCCGACACGGCCCGGGCCAGCGGCACCGCCCGGACCGGGTACGTGTCCCGCAACTCGGCGCGGGTGGCGGCGGCCAGGGCGGCGAAGGGACGGTCCGGATCCGGGTGCACGGCCAGCGGCAGCTCGTTGACGAACAGCCCGACGGTGTCGCGGGTCGCCCCGGTACGCGTACCGAGGTCCACCGCCACCGTCGGGGTGCCGTTGCCATAGCGGCACAGCAGGGCGTACACGGCGGCGAGCAGCACCTCGAACCGGGTGTGTCCACTGGCGTCGGCGTACCGGGCCAGGGCCAGCCGGTGCGGCTCGGGCAGGTCGAACCCGACGACCTCGCCGGCCCGTACGCCGTCCTGGGGCCGGCGCAGTCCGGGCAGCACCACCGGATCGGGCTCCCGCCACCGGGTGGCCCAGAAGGCCCGGGCCGCCGCCACGCCGGCGGCGATCCGGGCCTCGTCCTCGGCGACGTGCGCGGCGTACGGCACCGGTGCCCCGCCAGGCGGGGCGCTCCCGGCGACCCGGGCGCCGTACTGCGCACCCAGGTCGCGCAGCAGCAGGTCCTTGGACTCGCCGTCGAAGACCAGGTGGTGGGCGACGATCAGCAGCAGGTGCTCGGTCGGTGCCACGGTGAACAGGGTGAACCTGACCAGTGGGCCGTGTCGGGGGTCGAACGGGAGCAGCGTCTCGGCGCGGACGGCGGCGGGCAGTTCCCCGGGGGCCACCGACCGTCGGGTCAGCCGGGGTGGCGGGGCGGCGACCAGCGACAGTTCCCCGTCGGTGTCGTCGAAGGCGTACCCGAGGGCCGGATGCCGGGCGACGACGGCGGCACAGGCGTCGGCCAGCGCGGCGACGTCGAGTGCGCCGAGCAGGCGTACCGGCAGTGGCATGTGGTAGGCGGACCGGGCGTGGCCGATCCGCTCGGTGAACCACAGGCCGTGCTGGGCGGTCGAGGCCGGCCCGAGCCGGGAGGACTCCACCGTGGTCACACTGCCTCCGTTTCGGGCACCGGGTGGCCGGCACCGGGACGCTGCGGGGATCGGGTCGCCCGGTCCGGGTCGACCAGGTCGGAGATCGGGGCGCCGGCGCCGTCGGGCAGCGCGTGCAGCAGGTGCAGCAGGGTGTCGGCGAGCCGGCGCGGGGTGCTCGGGTCGAAGGCGTAGGAGTTCCAGAGCAGCCAGCCGGTCAGCGATCCGTCCGGCTGTTCCACCACGGCCAGTTCCGGTACGCCGAGATCAGGCCGGCCGTCCGGGGTGGGCCAGTCGGCGTCCAGGGCCCGGGGCAACGGGAAGCCCTCGGAGATCAGGCCGGGGAAGTGCGGGTCGCCGCCCCAGCTCTCGAACCGGAGCCAGGCGGCGGCCGGGAAGCGGGCGTAGAACTCGGCGAACGGGTAGTACTGGTGGTCCACCGCGTCGAGCGCGGTGCCGCGTACCCGGTCGAGCAGGTCGGTGAAGGGCGGATCGCCGCCGGTGTCGATCCGCAGCGGCAGCGACTGCACCAGGCAGCCGACCAGGGCCTCGAACTCCGGCCGGCTGCGCCCCGGGACCGGGGACATGACGACGAGGTCACGCGCCCCGCTCCAGCCGCTGAGTACGGCCGCCCAGGCTGCCGCGACCAGCATGAACGTGCTCGCGCCCCGCTGCGTCGCCAGGGAGCGCAGCCGGCCGGCCGGCGCCGGGTCGATCCGGAACTCCCGCGAGTCGCTGCGCAGCCGTACCGCGTGCCGGCGGCCGGGAAACGGCTCGACGACGGTCGGTGCTCCGGCCAGCCGGTCCCGCCAGTAGCGGCGGGTCCGGGGCCACTGGGCCCGGGTCCAGCGCACCGCCTCGGGGTGCGACACCGGCAGCGCCGGCAGGGTGGCCGGCCGGTGGGTACGCAGCGCCGAGTAGACCAGGCCGAGTTCGCGCAGCAGCACCCCCATCGACCAGCCGTCGAAGACCAGGTGGTGCACGGCGAGCCCGAGGACGTGGTCGTCCACGCCGAGCCGGACCACGATCGCCCGGACCAGAGGCCCGTGCGCCAGCCCGAACCGCAGCTCCCGGTCGGCGCGGACCAGGTCGGCGGCCTCCCGGGCGTCGGTCGCGGTGCTGACCGTCACCGCCGGTGGGCAGTCCGGCAGCAGGTACGCCCGGGGCGAGCCGTCGACGAGCCGGAAGACCGTCCGCAGCGCCTCGTGCCGGGCCACCAGGACGCCGAGCGCCTCGCGGAGCAGGGCCGGGTCGAACCGGTCGGTGATCCGGATCGCGACGCTGATCGGCCCCGGGTCGCGGGGCTCGTCGGTGGCGTACATCCAGGCGAGGAAGTTCTCCTGCTGAGCGGTGAGGGCCACCGTCACGTCGCAGCCGTCCGGTACGACCGCAGCGGTCGCCGGCTCCGGTGCCGCCACGGTCACGGCTGCGGTCGAGGCGGCCGTGGCCGTGGCACTGGCGGTGGAGGCGGAGGCGGTGGAGGCCGGGCGGGCGGCGCTGGCGAGCCAGTCGGCCTGGGCGGCCAGCACCGGCCGGTCGAAGACCACCGAGGCGGGCACGTCCACGCCGAACTCGGCGGCGGCCAGCGTGGCGATCTGGGCGGCCCGTAGCGAGTCCCCGCCGAGGGCGAAGAAGTCGTCGTGCCGGCCGACCGCCGGCCCGCCGAGCACCCGGTTCCAGAGCGCGGCGAGCCGGATCTCGGCCGTTGTCGCCGGCGGGCCGGCCACGGTGTCCGGCTGGTCGGTGAACAGCTCGCGCAGTGCGGCCCGGACCACCTTCCCGCCGTCGTTGCGGGGCAGCGCGTCGACCAGGACCAGGCGCAGCGGGCGCTCGTGTGGGGCGAGCCGGTCGGTCAGGTGGGCCCGCAGCGCGTCGATCGGGAGCGGTCGGCGGGGCACCACGGCAGCCGCCACCATCGCACCGAGCGTGGTGTGCGGCAGGCCGACCACGGCGGCGTCGGCGACGTCCGGGTGGTCGAACAGGACCGACTCGACGTGCAGGGTGGAGACCTTGAAGGCGCCGGTCTTGACGGTGTCCCCCTCCCGGTCCACCAGGTGCAGGTAGCCGTCGGCGTCGAGGTGGCCGAGGTCGCCCATCCGGACCCAGCCGTCCCGGAAGACCGTGGCGCTGGCGGCCGGGTCGCCGAAGTACGTGCGGGACTCGGTCTCCGCCCGTAGCCACACCTCACCGGTCACGCCCGGCGGCAGCGGCGCCCCGTCCGCGTCGGTGATCCTCAGCTGGGCGCCGGCGGCCGGTCGGCCGAGCGCGGTGGGCCGGTCCGGGTCGTAGACCACCGTGGTGTGCGCCGGGGCGGCCTCCGTCGACGTGTAGTTGTTGACCACCGTGGCCCCGGGCAGCGCGGCCGTGAGATCCCGGGCGACGGCCGGGGGCAGCGCCGCGCCGGTCGAGGCGACCAGCAGCACGTCGCCGAGGTCGTGCCGCCGGTGCGCCCCGGCGCGCAGCAGCTCGATCGCCATCGAGGGCACCACGAAGACCGTGCCGGCCCGGTGTCGGGCGATCAGCGCGGCGAACTCCTCGGCGTCGAAGCGTGCGGCGACGACGGCGGCCGGGCGGGCGGTCAACGCCTGCAGCAGCATGGTCTGGGCGGCGTTGGTGCCGATCGGGAAGGCGTGCACGAAGTGGCGGGAGTGGGCCAGTGCCCGGCGGCGCGGTCGCGGTGTCGCGCCGAAGGTCAGGTTCGCATGGCTGGCGGCCACTCCCCTGGGGGCGCCGGTGGTGCCCGAGGTGTGCACGATCTGGGCGAGGTCGCCGGGGCGCACCTCGACGTCGACCGGGCCAAGCGCACCGCCGCGCCCGAGGTCACCGGCCGCCGCCGTCCACCAGGAGCCGGCCGCCGGCCGGCCGGTGGTGGGCGCGGGTCCGGTGTCGGGCGGCGGACCGGCAGGGCCGTGCAGCACCCCGGTCGCGCCGCACCTGGCGAGCAGGTCGGCCGCCACGGGTCCGGTCCGGTCCGAGATCGGTACGGCGACCGCGCCGGCCGTGGTGACCGCCGCGTAGGCGACCGCGTAGTCGAGCCAGTCCGCCCCGCCGAAGACCAGCCCGATCCGGTCACCCCGGCGTACCCCCCGGCCCCGCAGGTCGTGCGCGCCCGCATCGGCCCCGGCCCGCCACTGCCCGAAGGTCAGCGTGCCGACCCCGTCGAGGAGCATCGCGACCCGGTCCGGATCGTCGTCGGCCCGCGCCGCGAGCAGCTGCGGCACCGTCGTCGGGGGGTCAGTGCGCACCGGCACCGCCGACGGGGGCCGGTGCCAGCCCGAGCTGGTCGACGGCGCGGCGCACCGTCTCGCGCAGGTGCGGCGGGATCTGGTCGGCGAAGCGGGCGAGGTAGGCCCGGACGTTGTCCGGATCGTCGCGCAGGAAGAAGAAGTCGGTCGGCACCATGTGCCGGATGGCCAGCAGCGGTACCGGGCAACGCAGCGCGGCGAAGTCCGGATTCCACAGCCCGCCCTTGGCCGGCGGGCCGGCGTGGAACTCGCCGAGCATCAGACCGTGCACGACGAAGCGCGCCTTGAGCCGCTCCTGGGTGAGGTCGACGACCTCGGGCACGTCGGCGGCGGCCAGGTCCGGGAAGACGATCAGGATCGTGGTGAACTGGGCGGCATCGCCACGGTGGCGGCTGAGGTCGAGCAGCCAGTCCCGGTGGTGGATCAGCAGTCGGTCCAGCTCGTCCGCCGGGTGTGCCCGGCCCGGCGCCACGGTGAGATAGAACGCGTTGCGGTCCAGCGACCCCTGAGCGTACGGGCAGACGTTGCCGGTTCGGCCGAGTTCGGGGTGCGGGCGGCACAGGTAGTCGCGGGCCCAGTCGAGGACCGCGCGCAGCGGCCGGACGTGTGCGCGTACCGGCGGGGGCAGCGGGTCCTGGTGCAGGTCCGCGACCTCGATCAGGGTGTGGCGGGCGTGCGCCGGGTGGGTCAGCATCTGGGCCCCTCGTCTGCGTACGCGCCCTGGGTGGTCCGGTAGCCGCCGACGGGCGACCCTGTCCGTGCGCGCTGGCAGTCACGGTAGTGAGCGGCACGACAATAAGTAAGTAGTCCTTACAGTTAAGTGGACTGTCCTAACAGTCAGGGTCGGGGTCGGGCGATCCCCCGAGATCGACTTCGTTCGGCCGGGCCGGGCCGGGCAATGTCCACTGTGTGGTGACGACGCGCGACGAAAGGCCGTCGACCATCACCGGACCAACCCGACGGGGCAACTGTTAAGAGTATTGACAGTACGCTCGGCGCGTTCCTACGGTGGTTCCGCACCAACATGAAGATCGACTTACCGCGACGTGGGGTACGGGGCAGCGATGGCAAACCACAGCGCCGACTATCCGGTGGTGGTCACCGCCACCTTCGTCGCGGATCCACTCGCCCCCACCTTCAGCTACTGGACCGCCGAGCTGGGCCTGCCGCACGACCTGGTCGTCGCACCGTACGGGCAGGTGCTGCAACACCTGCTCGATCCGCACGGCCCGCTGGTGCGGACCGGCCCCGGGGCCAATGTCGTACTGGTCCGACCGCAGGACTGGGCCCGCGACCGGCCGGCCGCACCGGCACCGCCCTCGGCCGCCGACGCCCCGCCGAGCCCCGACCCGACGCCCTCCGGGCACCTCCGGGCGACGCTCGGCGCCGACGGGCGGGCGGCGGTCCGACGCGTCGCCGACGAGCTGGTCAAGGCGGTCGCCGGCAGCGCGCGCCAGCGGAGCGCGCCGTTGCTGGTGGTGCTCTGCCCGGCCAGCCCCGCACTGCTGGCCGACCCGGCCGACGGCGGGTTCCTCACCGCCATCGAGGAGCGGATCGCGGCGGAGCTGCGCCGGATCCCCGGTGTGGGCGTGCTGACCACGGCCGACACCGTCGAGGCGTACGACCTGCCGCACCACGCCGACGACTACGCCGACGAGCTGGCCCGGGTGCCTTACACCCCGGCCGGCTACGCGGTGCTCGGCACCGCCGTCGTCCGCCGGTTGCACGCGCTGCGCACGGCTCGCCCGAAGGTGATAGTGGTCGACGCCGACAACACCCTCTGGGACGGCGTGGTCGGCGAGGACGGGGTGGACGGCATCCGGATCGGCCCGCACCGCCAGGAGCTGCACCGGCTGCTGGTGCGGCAGCAGGAGGCCGGCGCCCTGCTCTGCCTGAGCAGCAAGAACAGCGAGGCCGAGGTACGCGAGGTCTTCCGGCGCCGCCCCGAGCTGGGGCTGGAGCTGAGCCAGCTCACCGCCCTGCGGGTGGACTGGCGGCCCAAGCACGAGACGCTGCGCGAGCTGGCCGCCGAACTCGACCTCGGGCTGGACAGCTTCCTCTTCCTCGACGACAGCCCGGCCGAGTGCGCCGAGCTGCGCGCAGCCTGTCCCGAGGTGCTGGTGCTCAACCTGCCGGCGGGGGCCGCCCCGGCACTGTCCTACCTGCGCCACGTCTGGGCGCTGGACCGACCGGTGGTCACCGGTGAGGACCGGCTGCGTACCGAGCTGTACCAGCGGGAGAGCCGCCGTCGCGAGCTGCGGGCCAGCTCCGCCGGGCTGGCCGAGTTCGTCGCCGGGCTGCGGTTGGAGGTGCGCCTGACCCCGGCGACGCCCGGGCAGGCCGACCGGCTCGCCCAGCTCACGCAGCGCACCAACCAGTTCAACACCAGCACGGTACGGCGCATCGCCGCCGACTTCGCCACCGCCGACGAACTGCGCTGGGCGGTCGACGTCTCCGACCGGTTCGGCGCGTACGGCCTGGTCGGCCTGGTGTCGCTGACCGTCGACGGCACCGCCCTGCGGGTCGACGACCTGCTGCTGAGCTGCCGGGTGCTGGGCCGTGGCGTGGAGCACCGGGTGTTCGCCGCGATCGGCGCGGCGGCCCTGGAACGGGGGCTCGACACGGTCGACGTCCCGGTCCGCCGGACCGCGCGCAACCAGCCGGCCCGGGACTTCGTGACCCGGGTGGCCGGTCCGCCCGATCCGGCCACGGGCGTACACCGGATGGGTGCGGCCGACGCCGCAGCGGTCCGGTACACCCCGGAGCAGCCGGTGCCGGCCGGCCCACCCGCGACGAACGGGCCGGCCGAGCCGAACGAGCCGGCCGCACCGGACCGGGCGACAGATGCGGCGGGGCACGCCGACCGGCTGGACCGGATCGCCCGTGAGCTGGCCACCGGCACGGCACTGCACCGGGCGATCCTCCCCCCGCCCCCCGATGCCGGACCGACCGCCGGGCCGGCCGACGCGCGGACGCCCACCGAACTGGCCGTTGCCCGGCTCTGGGCCGAGGTGTTGGGCGTGGCACCGGCCTCGGTCTGGGACAGCTTCTTCGCCCTCGGCGGCCAGTCGTTGCAGGTGGTCCAGTTCATGGCCCGGGTACGCGCCGGCTACGGCGTCGAGCTGCCGGTGGACCTGCTGTTCACCACGGGCTTCACCGTCGCCCAGGCCGCGCACGCGATCGACGACGTTCGTCCCGTGTCCGGCGCCGACATCGACCTGCTGATCGCGCAGGTGGAAGCGCTCTCCGACGACGAGGTCGCGGCGCTGCTCGCCGCCGAGGAGGCATAGCCCGGCGCCATGGCGACCATGTTGCTCAGCACCCATGGCACGAACGGCGACGTGCTGTCGTTCGTGCGCCTCGGCGCGGCGCTGGCCGAGCGCGGCCACGACGTCACGATCGCCACCCACGCCAGGTACGCGCCGACCGTCCGGGCGGCCGACATCGAGCTGGTACCGATCGACACCGAGGACGAGTACGTCCGCTACCTGGCCGACGCCCGGGACATGCTCGACGCCCGGGTCGGCTCGGCGCGCCTGCCGGACCTGCTCGGTCACTACCAGCGCAACGATCTCTTCGGGCAGCTCCGTCGCGAGGTCGAGGCCGCGGTGGCCCGCCACCGGGCAGGCGCGACGGTGCTGGTCGGACGGCACACCTCGGGGCTGGCCACGCTGATCGCCGCCGAGCTGCTCGGCGCACCGAGCGTGTGGGTGGCGATGACGCCAGCGCAGCAGTTGCTGCTGCCGGTGCAGGTGCACCTGCACCGGTCCACGCTGGCCGCCGGCATCGACGCGGTACGCGCGGACTTCGGGTTGGCTCCGGTCGACGACTGGGCGGCCTGGATGAGCGGCGCGGACCGGCAGCTCGGGCTCTGGCCGCGCTGGTTCGACAAGGCCGGCCCGACGGTCGAGGCCGTCGAGCCGGTCGGCTTCCTGCTCAACGACGCCGCCGAGTCGGGCGACCTGCCGCCGGAGGTGGAGCGGATCCTGGCTGATCCGAGCGGACCGCCGGTGCTGGTCGCCGCCAGCTCCGGGCAGATGCTCTGGGAACCGTTCTACGCCGCCGCGCTGTACGCCTGCCGGCGCGTCGGCCGGCCGGTCATCCTGGTCAGCCCGCACCTCGACGCGCTGCCCGACCCGCTGCCCGCCGGGGTGACGTGGTTTCCCCGGCTGCCCTACCGTGACCTGGTGCCCCGGGTCGCGGCGGTGATCCACCACGGCGGCATCGGCACGCTCGGCCGCTGTCTCGCCGCCGGGGTGCCGCAGGTGGTGCTGGCGCACAGCTTCGACCAGCCGGACACCGGGGCCCGGTTGCAGCGCTGCGGGGTGGCCCGCTTCCTCCCGTCCACCCGGTGGGCTCCCGAGACGGCCGCCGAGCTGCTCACCGAGGTGCTCACCGACGCCCGCTACGCCGAACGCAGCCGACGTTTCGGCGCCACCGTGGACCCGACGACCACCGCCACCCGGGCCGCCGAACGGATCGAGGCGTTGCTGGCACCACCGCCGGAACCCGCCGGCCGGTAGTGGCTCAGGCCCACTGGTCGGGCGGCACCTCATGCCCGACGCGACCCTGCTCAACCACGGGCAGCGCCGAACCACCTGGACAGCTGACCGAGCAGATCCTGCTGGTCGTCGCCGACCCACGCCACGTGGCCGTCCGGCCGCAGCAGCACGGCGGGCACGTCCGGTTCGTCGCCACCGTCGACGACGTGGTCGACCCGATCCGCCCAACCCGCCGGCGAGAGCCGGCCGGTGCGGTCGAGCAGCAGCCCACGGCCGCCGTGCATCAGCTCGTAGAGGCGCCCCCGCCCCAGCCGGACGTCCCGCATCCGCCGGCCGAGCAGCTCGTGGCCCGCGCCGAAGTCGTAGCGGATCCCGATCGCGGTGATCTTCTCGACCAGGTGCCGGTTCACGTCCTCGAAGTCCATCAGTTCCGACAGCAGCCGGCGCACCGCCTGGGCGCCCGGCGCGGTGGACATCAGCTCCATCTGCGCGCGGGTGTTCACCAGCACGTCGGCGGCGACCGGGTGCCGTTCGGTGTGGTAGCTGTCCAGCAGTCCCTCCGGCGCCCAGCCGTTGACCTCGGCGGCCAGTTTCCAGCCGAGGTTGAACGCGTCCTGGATACCGAGGTTGAGGCCCTGCCCGCCGGTCGGCGGGTGGACGTGCGCCGCGTCGCCGGCCAGCAGCACCCGGCCGACGCGGTAGCGCTCGGCCAGTCGGGTGGCGTCGCCGAAGCGGGACAGCCAGCGCGGTGAGTGCACACCGAAATCGGTGCCGGCGAACGCCCGCAGCTGCCGTTTGAACTCGTCGAGGGTCGGCGGGACCGAGCGGTCCTCGGCCACCTCCTCGGCGGGCACGACGACGCGGTTCATCCCGTTGCCGAGGGGCCCGACGCCGAACCGCAGCTGGGTCTTGCGGACCTCCGCGACGACGGCGGCGACCGTCGCCGGGTCCTCGGCCACCGCCATCTCGCCGAGCAGCGTGTCGGCCGTGCTGGGCTCGCCGGGGAAGTCGACGCCGAGCAGCTTGCGCACGGTGCTGCGACCGCCGTCGCAGCCGACGAGCCAGCGCGAGCGCAACCGGGTGCCGTCAGACAGTTCGGCGGTCACCCCGTCGTCGTCCTGGGTCAGCCCCACCAGTGCCCGGCCGCGTCGGATCTCGACGCCGACGTCGACGGCGTGCTCGGTCAGCAGGCGGTCGGTGGTGGGCTGCGGGATGCCGAGGACGTACGGGTGCGCGGTGTCCAGCCGGTCGGGCGCGGGTTTGGCGATGCCGGCGAAGAAGCCACCGACCGGGTGCTTCCGGCCGTGCGCGAGGAACCGCTCCAGCAGGCCGCGTTGGTCCAGGATCTCGATGCTGCGTACGTGCAGACCGAGCGCGCGGACGACCGGGGTCGGCTCCGTCTCCTTCTCCAGCACAAGCACGTGCACGCCGTGCAGCCGCAACTCGCTCGCCAGCATCAGTCCGGTCGGTCCGCCGCCGGCCACGATCACGTCAATCACGAAAGCCCCCCATTTTCCGGCCAGCTG
The DNA here is from genome assembly GCF_900091495.1 of Micromonospora echinospora. Lineage (NCBI taxonomy): Bacteria > Bacillati > Actinomycetota > Actinomycetes > Micromonosporales > Micromonosporaceae > Micromonospora > Micromonospora echinospora. The sequence continues at coordinate 6,042,023 of NZ_LT607413.1, forward strand.
CCTGGTGCGGTACGTCGGCAGAGCGCACGTCCGTCGAGAATCGGTGATTTCTCGTCAGGGCTGGCCTCGGCCGACGATTCTGGGCCACGACCCGGGTCTTGCCGCAAGACCCCCGGTGCGCTATATGTTGGGAGTGGCCGGGAGTGTGGGCTTCCCGCACACCTCGTCGGACGTGAACGACTCCTCTCCCCGACGACCCGGGTTCTCCCGGCCCCGGTGCGGGGGCCGACGGTCGGTCGACACGGCGATCGCCGCGACAGGGCACCGGTCGACGGCCTCACGGACGCAGTCCCACACGTCAGCGGGCGGTTCAGGTGTCAGGACGACCACTTTTCCGTCGCCCGGACGCTGGTCGAACACCTCGCCGGCCGTCAACACGCACATTCCGGAGCCGACGCAGCGCTCGACGTCCACGGTGATCCGCACCGCCTCACGCGTCCCAGGTGACGGGGAGGCTCTTCACCCCGTAGATGTCCGCGGTCTCCGGACGCAGGTCGACCCCTTCGGGCGGTACGGCCAGGCGCAGCGTGGGGAACCGGTTGACCAGCGCGGGGAACGCCACCCGCAGCTCGACGCGCGCCAACTGCTGCCCCAGGCACTGGTGGATGCCGTGGCCGAAGGCGAGGTGCCCGCCGTCCTGCCTGCGCAGGTCGAGCACGTGGGGGTCGGCGAAACGCTCGGGGTCACGGTTGGCGGTGTGGTACGACAGGATCACCGGCGAGCCGGCCCTGATGGTCTGGCCGCCCACCTCGACGTCCTCCAGCGCCGTCCGCATGAACGTCTTGGCGACGCTGAGGTAGCGCAGCAGTTCCTCCACGGCCCGGTCGGCGAGCGTGGGGTCGGCGCGCAGCGCGGCCACCTGCTCCGGGTTGCGCAGCAGCGCGAACGTGCCGAGGGCCAGCATGTTCGCGGTGGTGTCGAGTCCGGCCGCCAGCAGGATCAGGGCCATCCCCTTCAGTTCCTCGTCGGTGAGGTCGCTGTCGGTGAGGTCGCTGAGCACGTCGTCGGTGGGGTTCGCGCGTTTGGCGGCCACCAGTTCCGCCAGGTAGTCCTGCGTCGCGGTGTAGGCGGCGAACAGGTCCTCGTCGCTGGTCTCCCCGTTCATGAACGAGTCGATCTGCTCCTGGAAGGCCCCCCGGTCCTGGTACGGCACGCCCAGCAGCTCACAGATCACGATGGCGGGGATGGGCCTGGCGAACGCGGTCACCAGGTCCGTCGGCGGGCCGGCTGCCTCCATGGCGTCCAGGTGGTCGGCGGTGATCTGCTCGACGCGTTCGGTGAGCAGCCGCATCCGCCGTACGGTGAACCTGCCCATGAGCGGTTTCCGGTAGCGGCTGTGCTGGGGTTCGTCCATGAGGAGGAACTCGCCGGGCGGCGCCGGGGGGATCTCGATGTTCCCGTAGTCGATGGTCGGGTGGCGCATGAGCTCCTTGCGGGAACTGAAGCGCGAGTCGGCCAGGACCGACCTGACCAGGTCGTATCCGGTGATCAGCCAGCCAGGTCGCCCGCCGGGGAAGGTGTAGCGGCTGATGGGGCCGTGCCGGCGGGCGTCGACCAGTTCGGCCGGCGGGTCGAAGGGGCAGCCGGGTCGACGCGCCGTCGGCATGGCCGGGACAGTGTGCAGGGATTCACCCATCGCCATTCCTCATTCCATGGCATTTGACGATGCCCGAAAGCTACGGTGCATTGACACTGAATGTCAATCAACCGAAAGCCATTCACCCAGGTAGGCGACGATTAATTGGTGCAATGACGCTGGGATCTAATGCAACGCGGCGTTGCAATGAATGACAACGAAGGCAATGCTGGTGGAATGCCAGGAGGACGATTGACCCAGCAGGACCGCCAGCGCATCGCCGCCGGACTCGCCGGTGGGCTCTCCTACGCCGAGATCGCGAGGCGGCTCGACCGTCCGACCTCGACGATCAGCCGGGAGGTCGGACGCAACGGCGGCCCCGGCGGCTACCAGCCCCAGCGGGCCCACCGGGTGACGGCCCGGCGGGCGCGACGTGGCACACCGGCACCCCCGCGCGCGGCCGGGCCGCCCTGTGACACGGCGGGAGAGGAGATCATCGAGCTGGCGGTCCGCAGCGGGCTGCCCAGGATGACGGCGCGCGTGCACGTCGACCTGCTGCTGTCCGAGGACGGCACGCGCACCGCCGCCCAACTGGCCCGCAGGTTGCAGGTCAGCCCGGCCTCCGTGTCGGTGGCCGTGAACTATCTGGTCCAGCACGGATACGTCCGGCGTGAGCGCGATCCGCAGCGGCGTCGCGACGTCTACGTGATCGACGACGAGGCGTGGTACCACTCCGTGCTGCTCAGCGCACGGCAGACGCTCGAGGCGGCGCGGGCGGCGCTGGCTGCGGCGGCGACGTCCGGGCCCGACTCTCCCGTGGGGCAGCGGCTGGCCAGGGCGGGAGCGTACCTGGAACGGGTCAGCCTGGACGGAATGGAGTCCGCCGACCGCTGGCGCGCCCTCCTGGCGTGACGGGGTCCCACAGGTCAAGGAGCGGCTGGCCGACCGAGACCCGACGCTACGGGCGGGACGTGCGACGCCACCAACGGCGTCGCCGCGCGCGCCGCTCGGACACCTCCCCGACGCCAGGAGTGTCGGGCGCCGGCCGGGCACGGGCCGCGCGCCACTGCCCGACGACCGCGTCGACGTCGACCGGCCGGACCACCACCCGGGGCCCGGTCGGGGTGCGCAGCCACGCCACGATCTGCGTATTCAGCTCCTGCGCGTACGCCCGCACCGCCGCCTCGGTGGGCAGGTCCCGAACCTCCTCGGGCAGCCGCTCGGCGCGTTTACGCAGCAGCAGCGGGGTGGGCAGCAGCGCCTCGGCGGGGATCTTCTCCCGCTCCAGGAGCCCCTTGATCCACCACTGCTCGTCGTACGGCAGGTCCCGGCCGGGGATGGGTCGACCCGCGCCGGGCAGGTTGTCGAACTCACCGCGTTCCACGGCGGCGCGGATCTGCGCCTCGACCGCCGCCTCCCACGCGTAGGCCATGCCGGAACCTCCCCGTGTCGTCGGTGCCCTTCCATCAGGATGCCCCACCGGCGGGCCGTGTTCCCACCTGCCGGCCCGGACAGCAGCCGGGCCGCGCCCGGCGGTGGCCTAGACTTCGCCCTCGATGGACGAGCAGGCCACCCCCGTCGACACCCGTCCCTGCGCGCACTGCGGACGTGACGTGCCGCAACGCGCCGGCGCGGGCCGCCCGTTCCGGTACTGCCGCGACAACGACGGCGCCTGCCAGCGGGCGTCCCGCAACAGCCGGATGCGCCACCGCAACGCCCCCGGCCTGGCCGGGCAGGTGGCCCGGACGTGGGAGGCGGTGGACCGGCTCGACCAGCTCGTGGAGTCCCTGAGCGAGTCGCTGCACGCCGAACTGTCCCCGGTCGGGGTGGAACGGCAGCTCGCCCAGGTCCGCGCGGAGGCCGCCGGTCAGGTGGCGCAGGCCCACACCGAACGGGACGAGGCCCGGCGGGCCGCCGAGGACGCGCGGGCCGCCGCGGTGGCCGCCCGCCGGGCCGCCCAGGACGCCGCCGCCGAGCGGGACGCCGCCCGCGCCGAGGCCACCCGGCACGCCGAGGACACCGCGCGGGCCGTCGCCCGGGCGGCGGACGCGGAGACGGCCCGCGACGCCGCGCAGCGGACGGCCAGCGCCGCCGAGGCGCTGCGGGTACAGGCCGAACGGGACCGGGACGCGGCCCGCCACGACCTGCGGACCGTCCGCGCGGAACGGGACACCGAACGACGCCGGGTCGCCGAGCTGACCGCCGAACGGGACACCGCCCGCGCCGACGCCGACCGGGCCGCCGGGGACGCCGCCGACGCGGCCGCCCGCGCCGACCGGGCCCAGGCCGACGCGGAAGCCGCCCGCCACGACGCCGACACGCACCGCACCGCCGCCGACCGGGCCCGCGCCGAGGCGGAGCAGGCCCGCCGGGACGCCGTCGACGCGACCCGGGCGGCCGAGGCGGCCCGCGCCGACGCCGACGCCGCCCGCGCGGAGAGCGCCGCCACGGCCGGGCGGGCCCGGGAGGAGACCGCCGCCCTGTCCGCCCACCGGGACCGGCTCACCGGCGAAGCGGCGGACGCCCGGGCGGCGGCGGCCACCGCCGAGGCCCGCCTGGCGGAGCTGACCGTACGGCTCCGCGCGGCCGAAACCGACCGGGACGCGGCGGTGACCCGCGCCGCCCAACTGGCCGACCAGGTCAGCAACCTGGCCACGGCGCTGGCCCGACTCGGGTCGGCGACGCCGCGCTGAGGCGCCCGGCCGGCACGCGCATCGGTCGCCGTCAGGGCACACCGGAGGGGGCCGGGTACCATACAGGTGACAGCTAGCACACTCCACCGTCTCCCACCCGGCCGGGGCGTCCCGCCGGGTGACCGGCGTGGTCCGGCCAGGCCCACCCGACGGGCATGGCCGCGTCACCCGCCGTCACCGGGGAATGCTCCGGCGACGGCGGACCGTTACACCGAGAAGACCAGCACCACCAACGAGGGGAAGTCGAACATGGGCGAGCGTATGCTGCGCGGCAGCCGTCTGGGCGCGGTCAGCTACGAGTCCGACCGCAACACGGAGCTCGCGCCGCGTCAGACCCGCGAGTACCTCTGCGCCAAGGGTCACCAGTTCGAGGTGCCGTTCGCCGTCGACGCCGAGGTCCCGACGACCTGGGAGTGCAAGTTCGACGGCAGCGTCGCCCGGCTGGTCGACGGCAGCGAGCCGGAGCAGAAGAAGGCCAAGCCGCCGCGCACCCACTGGGACATGCTGCTGGAGCGGCGGTCCATCACCGAGCTGGAGGACATCCTCGCCGAGCGGCTCCAGGAGGTCCGCACCCGCCGCGGTCGCGCCTGACCCACCGACCACCGACGAGCCCCCGGGACGACATCCGTCCCGGGGGCTCGTCGTGTGTCACGGGGTCTCACCGGCCCGGTTCGACGATCTCCCCCTCGATCGCGGCGGCCGGATCGGCCTGCCGGGGCTGCTGAGGCGGCGGGCCCGGTTCGGTGGTCGGCTGCGCCGCCCCCCGGTACACCCGCACCCGGCGGGGACCGAACAGGTCACCGGCGACCATCGACGACACCCGCCGCTCCGTGGCCCGCTGCACGCCCGCGCCGGCCAGCCGACGCAGCGGCGGCACCAGCAACGCCAGCCCCACCACACCACTGACCAGACCCGGCACGGCCAGCAGCAACGCACCGACCAGACCGACGAGCCCGTCGGTCAGCTGCCGGCCCGGCGGCTGCTGCGACTCGACACTGCTCCGGAAACCCCGCCACGCGCGCATGCCCTCCCGGCGCAGCAGCAGCAGACCCGCCAGGGACGCGGCGAACACCACCAGCACCGCCCAGGCGAACCCGATCGCCTGGCCGACCAGCACGAACACCGCCACCTCGGCGACCAACCCGGCCAGCAACCCCAGCGGTACGAACCTCCACGTCCGGCGCATCACACCTCATCCGGCCTCGGCGACGCTGTCCTGGTCAAGGATGCCACGGGCCACGGTCACGGCCACCGGCCCGCGACCGGCCGTCGTCGTCCCCACCGCCGGTCCTGCAACCCCCACAGGGTGATCCGCCACAGCGCCTCCAGCACGATCCACGGGCTCATCTTGCTGGATCCGCGTTCCCGCTCGGCGAACGTGATCGGCACCTCCACCATCCGCGCCCCGGCCCGGTGCAGCAGCCGGGACAGCTCCACCTGGAACGAGTAGCCCCGCGAGGACACCCCGTCCAGGTCGACGGCGTCCAGGGCCCGCAGCCGGTACACCCGGTACCCGCCGGTGGCGTCGGACACCGGAACGCCGAGGGCCCACCGGGCGTACCAGTTCCCACCCCGGGACAGCAGCAGCCGCCGCCACGGCCAGTTCAGCACCCGCGCTCCGCGCTGCCACCGGGACCCGATGACCACGTCGGCGTCCCGGGCGGCGTGCAGCAGCGCCGGCAGGTCCTCCGGGGCGTGCGACCCGTCGGCGTCCATCTCCACCACCGCGTCGTAGCCGCGCCGCCGCGCCCACGCGAACCCCGCCAGGTACGCCGCGCCGAGCCCGTCCTTGCCGCCGCGGTGCAGCACGTGCACCCGGTCGTCGACGCGGGCCAGACCGTCGGCGACCGCCCCGGTGCCGTCGGGGCTGTTGTCGTCGGCGACCAGCACGTCCACGGCGGGCGCGTGCCGGTGGACCCGGTCGACGATCCCGGCGAGATTGTCGGCTTCGTTGTAGGTGGGCACCACCACCAGCACCCGCCCCACATCCGGACCTCCGGCCGTCCGGCCGGTCTGCTCGCCCACCTGGACCTCCCCCGGTCGCGGCGGCCCCGGGCGGGGCCGACCGTCGTGCGGTGCTACCCGGGTGCCGTCACCGGCCGGCGACGCCGCACCGCCGCGCCGGCCAGGACGAGGCCGGCGGCGACCAGCAGCGCCACCTCCGGCCACACTCCCAACCGGGTGGCCGGGGTCAGCCCGTCACCGAGCCGCATCTGCCGGACCACCACCGCGCCGGTGTTGAACCCGGTCGCCCCGTCTACCCGCCCGTCGGGGGAGACGAACCCGGACACCCCGACCGTGGAGGCCATCAACGCGTCCCGACCGTGCTCGACGGCCCGCAACCGGACCATGGCCATCTGCTGCAACGCCTCCGACTCGTCGAAGGTGGCGTTGTTGGTCTGCACCACCAGCAGTTCGGCGCCGCCGGTGACGGTGTCGCGGACCAGCCCGTCGTAGGCGACCTCGAAGCAGATCACGTCGCCGAGGACCGCGTTGCCGGTGCGCAGCACCCCCGGCGTGTCGCCGGGCACGAAGTCCGCCCGGACCCGGTCGACCTGCTTGCTGACCATCCGCGCCAGGTTCCGCATGGGCACGTACTCGGCGAACGGCACCGGATGCCGTTTGGTGTACAGCTGTCCGGTGTCGGGGCCGCTGCCGGGCCGCCACAGCAGTCCCGCGTTGCGGACCTGCCCCTCGCCGGGGCCGCGTAGCACCGCGCCGACGAGGATCGGCGCGCCGATCGCGTCGGCGGCCCGGGTGATCCGCGCGCCGGCCGTGGTGTCCCGCAGCGGGTCGATGTCGCTGGAGTTCTCCGGCCACACCACCAGGTCGGGTCGGCGGGCCTGCCCGGCGGTGACCTGACGGGCCAGGTCGAGGGTCGCCTCGACGTGGTTGTCGAGCACCGCCTGCCGTTGGGCGTTGAAGTCCAACCCGAGGCGCGGCACGTTGCCCTGCACGATCGCCACGGTGACCCGTTCGTCGCCGCCGCGCGGCCCCACCGGCGCGGCCAGGGCTGCGACGAACACGGCGACCAGCCCGACCACCGGCGCCACGGCCGACGGCTGCGGACGTCGCCACGGCCGCCACAGCAGCGCCATCAGCAGCCCGCCGGCGAGCGCGACGGCGAAGGTGACCAGCGGGGCGCCGCCGAGCACGGCGAGCCGCAGCAGCGGCGAGTCGCCCTGGCTGAACGCCAACCGCCCCCACGGGAACCCACCGAACGGGGTCCGGTCGCGTAGCGCCTCCTGCCCTACCCACAGCAGCCCCGTCACCGCCGGCCACGCCGCCCGGTGCCGGTCGACCAGCGGTGACACGTACGCGCCGGCCGCGCCGAGCAACGCCAGGTAGGCGGCCTGGGACAGGCTCAGCAGCACCCACGGCAGGTAACCGGTGTGCAGGTTCGTCCAGGCCAGCAGGGGCGCGAACAGCGTCACCCCGGTGACGAATCCCAGGGCCGCGCCGACGCGGACCCGACGGCGGTGCGTCGCCGCGGCGAGCGCCGCCACCCCGACCACCGCGAGCGGCCACCACCCGTACGGGGGGAACGCCAGCAGCAGCGCCAGTCCGGCCACCACCGCCAGTCCGACCGCCACCGGCAGGGGCAGCGGACGTGGCGGCGGCGTGCCGGCGTCGGCGGGGCGTACCTCGTCAAGCGTCTTCACCGGCACCTCACCTCGATCACAGCGTCGAAGGCTACCCGTCGGCCGGCGGGACGCCTCAGGGCAGCCGGTGGGCGACCAGGACGGCGTCGTGGACGGTGACGTCCCGGCCGTCGGGGTCGACGGCGGCGCGGGGCCGGGTCTGCGCGACGCGGACCCGCCAGCGGTCCGCGTCGAGCAGGTCGGCGGCCTGCTCGGCGGTGAACATCAGGTCGGGGAAGTGCATCCGCCGGGCCGTGGTGCGCAGGTCGAGGGGGTGGTGGCCGACCAGCAGCAGGGTGCCGCCGGGGGCCACCGCGTCGGCCAGCCGGGCCACGAGGTCCCGCCACTGCCCGGCGGGCAGGTGCATGAACTGCGCCGACACCAGGTCGTAGGCGCCCGCCTCGGGCGCCTCGACCCGCAGATCGGCCTGGCGGGCGGTGACCCGGTCGGCGACCCCGGCGTCGGCGGCGTGCGCGGCGGTGCGATCCACCGCGGTGGGCGCGATGTCCACGGCGGTGACCCGCCAGCCGCGCCGGGCCAGCCACACCGCGTCGGCGCCCTCCCCGCAGCCGACGTCCAGGGCCCGCCCGGCCGGCAGGTCACCGACCTCGGCGACCAGCTGCGGGTTGGGGTTGCCGCTCCACACCGCCGGCCGGGACCGGTAGCGGTCCTCCCAGGCGTCCTGCTCGAACATGGTGGCCAGGTCGTGCCGGTACGCGGCGACGGCGCGGGCGGTGTCCTCGGCGACCAGGTCGGCGTTGATCGCCCCGGCGGCGGTGACGCCCTGCGCGGCGGACACCACGACCGTCGCGGCCACGGCGGTGGCGTTCCCGGCCACCCACACCCCGGGCACGTCGGTGGCGCCGAACGCGTCGGCGGGGATCCGGGTGCCGACGAGCTGCCCCTCGTGGTCGACGTCGACCGGCTTCAGACCGAGCGGGGCGAGCATGTCGGCGCGGGCGGCCACCCGGGACGCCACCACGAGCGCGTCGACCCGCACCAGGCTCCCGTCGGCGAGACGGACCCCGGTGAGCCGGTCGTCGTCGACGTCCAGGCCGGTGACCGGCCCGTCGACGACGGTGACGGCCCGCGCGGCGAGCTGCTCGGCCTGCGTCGGGTCGGGCGCGTCACCGTGGTGCCGCAGCAGCAGCACGTGCTGGCTCCACTGCCGCCACAGCAGGGCCTGCCGCACCCCCAACGGCCCGTCGGCGAGGACCCCGATGCGCCGGTCGCGGACCTCCCAGCCGTGGCAGTACGGGCAGTGCAACACGTCACGTCCCCACCGGTCGGCCAGGCCGGGCACGTCGGGCAGCGCGTCCACGCCGCCGGTGGCCACCAGCAGCCGCCGCGCCCGTACGTCCCGCCCGTCGGCGAGGGCGACCCGGAACCCGTCGTCGTCGTGGCCGACGGTGGTGACGGTCGCGTCGACGATGTGCCCGCCGTAGCCGGTGACGTCGGCGCGGGCCGACGCGAGCAGCTCCGCCGGGGGACTGCCCTCCCGGCCCAGGTGGTTGTGCACCCCGCCGGCGGGGGCGTTGCGGGGCTCGCCCGCGTCGACCACCAGCACCGACCGGCGGGCCCGGGCCAGGGCCACCGCGCCGGCGAGTCCGGCCGCGCCGCCACCGATGACCACCACGTCGTACCTGTCGTCCATCACGCACCCCTGTTCGTCGTCCGTCGACCGCCACAGTGCGCCACCCCACCACGGGTGGCAACTATCCTTGCCGTTATGGCAAACGACGACGAGGCGGCGGTCCTGGCCGGCGTCGGCGCCCGACTCCGGGCCCTGCGCACCCGACGCGGCACCACCCTCACCCAACTGGCGCAGACCACCGGCATCTCCGTCAGCACCCTGTCCCGCCTGGAATCCGGACAGCGCCGCCCCACCCTGGAACTGCTGCTCCCCCTGGCCCGCGCCCACCAGGTGCCCCTCGATGACCTCGTCGGCGCCGCCCCCACCGCCGACCCGCGCGTGCACCCCCGCCCGGTCGTGCGCAACGGCATGACGTTCCTGCCCCTGACCCGCCGCCCCGGCGGCCTCCAGGCGTTCAAACAGATCATCCCGCCGCACACCCCCACCGACCCGCAACCCAAGACCCACGAGGGCTACGAGTGGCTGTACGTGCTCTCCGGACGCGTCCGGCTGATCCTCGGCGACCACGACCTGATCCTCACCCCCGGAGAGGTCGCCGAATTCGACACCCGACTGCCGCACGCCGTCGCCAACCCCGACCCGCGCCCGGCGGAGATCCTGAACCTGTTCGGACCCCAGGGCGAACGGCTCCACGTCCGCGCCCGCCCCACCACCGCGTCCCACTGACCCCGGGACACACGAAAATCGGGGCGCGGCTACTGCCGCGCCCCGATGCTCCCAGGCCCTCCCCGGCCGGTGGGGCGAGAATCAGGCACGCCGACCTTCGGACCGACCGGGCGGTGGACTGGCTGCCCCCGCCGGGCCGTTGTCTACTGGCCGTGCACCTCACCCTGCCCGTACACCGGTAACCGCGGCCGGTTCGCGCCGCCCCGCCGACCCCCGCCCGCTGGACCTGGCCGCCGCAACCCATCTGGTCGCTCGGCCAGCGGACGAAGGGACGAAGCGAACAACAGCCGCTTCCCCGTAGTAGGACTCAAAGACGGTACGTGTCACCCCCCGGGCACTGTCAACCCGCCCCGGCCAGTCGCGTGCCCCACCCCGGCGTGTCGCCCCCGGCGCGTCGCCTGATCCGTCGGTGGCCGGCACCGCCACGCCACGCCCGACGTTCCCACAAGATTCACGTCCCGTCCGATGAAAGCCCAGCTCACAGCGGCCTACCGTCAGCGGCGCACAACCCCCTCGACCCAGGAGACAGCCGTGACGGCAACCCAACCGACCCGCCGTGGAATCCTGCGTGGCTCCGTGACCGCCGCCGCGTTGGCCGCGCTCGGCCCACTCGACGCCCTCGGCGCCCGCACCGCCGGCGCCGCCCCACTGGCCAAACTTCCCGCCAGCCCCGACTACGGACCGCTGCACCCCACCCGGGACCAAAGCACCGGCCTGGAACTGCTGCGCCTGCCCCGCGGCTTCGCATACCTCTCCTACGGCTGGACCGGCGACCTGATGACCGACGGGCTGCGCACCCCCGGCTCCCACGACGGCATGGCCGCGTTCCGCCGCGCCGACGGCACCGTCGCCATCGTCCGCAACCACGAACGCGGCGGCTACGGCGGCGCGTTCACCACCCCCGCCTACAACCCGGCCGCCACCGGCGGCACCACCACCCTCGTCTTCGACCCCGACGCCGGACAGTTCACCGGCTCCTGGGCCAGCCTCGGCGGCACCATCCGCAACTGCGCCGGCGGACCCACCCCCTGGGGCACCTGGCTGACCTGCGAGGAAACCACCGAGATCGGCCCCGACGGCACCCGCCACGGCTACGTGTTCGAAGTCCCCCACACCGGCAAGGGCGACCCCCGGCCCCTGAAGGGCATGGGCCGGTTCAGCCACGAGGCCGTCGCCGTCGACCCCCGCACCGGCATCGTCTACCTCACCGAGGACGCCACCCCCTCCGGTCTCTACCGGTACCTGCCCACCACCCCCGGGAACCTGGCCGCCGGCGGCACCCTGCAGATGCTCGTCATCCCCACCCCCGACGGGTCGTCGTACTCCACCTACGGAGACGGCACCGACACCCGGTACGACAACCTCACCTGGGTCACCATCGGCAACCCCGACCCCGGCCCCGACGAGACCAGCTGCGTACGACAGGGCATCGCCCTCGGCGGCGCCGCGTTCCGCCGCCTCGAAGGCGCCTGGTACGGCAACGACCGCGTCTACATCGTCTCCACCAGCGGCGGCCCCGCCGGCCAGGGCCAGGTCTTCGAGTACGACCCGACCACCGAGCGGATGCGGGTGCTGTTCGCCTCCCCCGACGCGGCCGTCCTCAACAACCCCGACAACATCTGCGTCAGCCCGCGCGGCGGCATCGTCCTCTGCGAGGACGGCAGCTCCGGCGAATACCTGCACGGCCTCACCACCGACGGGGAGATCTTCCCGTTCGCCCTCAACCAGGTCGTCGTCCCCGCCGGCGGCGTCCCCGGCAAGACCGTCGCCCCCGGCGACTACTCCGGCTCCGAATGGTGCGGATCCACCTTCGAACCGAAGAACGGCAACTGGCTGTTCGTCAACGCGCAGAGCCCCGGCATCACCTTCGCCATCACCGGCCCCTGGCGGCGCGGTTCGCTCTGACCCCCGACGGTCGCCCCCGGTGTGGAGCTGTCACCGGGGGCGACCCGGTCACCCCAGATGCGCCCGCAACACCGCCCGCGCCACCCCAGGATGATCAGCCGCCAGCAACCCCGCGGCGGCCAGCACGTACGAGGCGTCCACCACCGCCCGCGCCGCCCTCGGCACCGCCCACCCGCCCGCGTGGTCACCCAACACCGCCGCCAACACCCCGGCCGCCTCCTCCGCCGGCGCATGCCGCAGCACCCCACCCGAACCGACCAGCAGCCGCACGTCCCGCAGATCCCGCCCCGACCGTTCCCCCGTCGCCCCGCGCGCGTGCCGACGCACCGCCACCGTCGCCGCCAGAGCCGCGATCCGCCCCTCCACCGCCCGCTCCCCGGGCGACGACGGCAGGAACCCCGGATCGGCGGCCCGCAACGCGGCCACCGCCGCCAGCTCCTCCTGCCCGGCCGCGTCAAGCAGCCGCTCCTCCACCGCCGCCCGCACCACCCCCGGGGCGCTCCACCGCATCCCCAGGTCCCCCTCGACGGTCCGCGCCCGCCACAGCGACCCCGCCACCTCCCGACCCGGCCCGTCGGCCCGCTCGTCCGGCGTCAACACCGAGTACACATCCGTGGTGGCCCCACCGACGTCCACCACCACCAGGTCACCGCCGACCGTGTCGGCCAGCACCTCCACCCCCGTCAACACCGCGTCCGGGGTGGCCGCCCGCACCAGCCGCGCGAACCGCGGCCCCCGCGACAGGCGCTTCCCGCCGATCACGTGCCGCAGGAACACCTCCCGGATCGCCGCCCGCGCCGACGACGGCGCCAGCACCCCGATGCGCGGCAGCACGTTCTCCGCCGCCGTCACCGGCACCCCCGCCCCGGCCAGCAGCGCACACACCTCGTCGCGCACGTCGACGTTCCCGGCCACCACCACCGGCACCCGCCACCGCGCCCGCGCCAGCCGCGTCGCGTTGTGGATCACCGTGTCGGCGTCCCCGCCGTCAGTGCCGCCCACCAGCAGCACCACGTCCGGTCGGGCCGCCCGCAACGCCGTCACGTCCGCCCCGCCGAGCCGCCCCGCCGCCACGTGCACCACGTGCGCGCCCGCCGACAACCCCACCCGCCGGCCCGCCTGCGCCGTGACGAGGGGCTCGTAGCCGACCACCGCCAGCCGCAACCCGCCGCCAGCCGACGAACACACGTACCACGGCACGTCCCCGCCGGCCCCCAGCCCGGCGGTGGCCGTAGCCACCGCCGCGTCCAGGCCGTGCAGCACATCCGTGCCCACCGTCGTCGGCGCCGCCGCCGACCCCACCAGCAGCCCGGCGTCGAGGTCCACCACCCCGACCTTCGTCCACGTGGACCCGACGTCGGCGCAGACCGCCAGACTCACGCCGCCGCCGGCACGACCACCGTGCCCGTCGCCGTCACCGCCACGATCGGCTCCGCGAGGACCTCCGCCGCCGACTCACCCCGGTCCGGACGCCCCCGGCACACCACCCGCGCCTCGAAGTCGATCGTGCGGCTCCGCGTCCCCACCCGGGTCACCGTCGCCGACACCTCCAACACGTCCCCCGCCCGCATCGGGGCACGGAACTGCACATCCGCATACGACGCGAACAACCCCTCGTCGCCGTCCGTACGGATACACACCTCCGTCGCCACATCCCCGAACAACCCCAACGCGTACGCCCCGTCGACCAGGTTCCCCGCGTAGTGGGCATGCGCGTACGGCACATACCGGCGGTGCGTGACCGTCAACCCGACCCGCGAATCACTCATGCTCCCGCCCTCTTGTTCGTCACCAACGCGTGCACCAGGAAACTCGCCACCTCACCCGGCGTGGTGCCCCGCCCGAAGATCCGATCCACACCCAACTCGGCGGCCATCGTCTCGTCGAACCGCGGCCCACCCACCACCAGCAGCGGACGCCGCCCCGCCGGCATCGCCTCCCGGAACGCCGCCGTCATCTCCCGCGTGTTGTGCAGATGCGCGTCCCGCTGCGTCACCACCTGCGACACCAGCACCGCGTCCGCCCGCTCCGCCCGCGCCGCCTCCACCAGCTCCGGCACACTCACCTGCGCACCCAGATTGGTGACCTTCAACTCCCGGTAGTACTCCAGGCCCTTCTCCCCCGCGATGCCCTTCACATTCAGGATCGCGTCGATGCCCACGGTGTGCGCGTCCGTGCCGATACACGCCCCCACCACCGACAACTTCCGCCGCAACCGCCGCTTCACCACCGCGTTCACCTCCCGCGCCGACAACAACGGAAAGTCCCGCTCCACCACCTGCACCGCCGACACGTCCACCAGATGGTTCACCCGCCCGTACACCACGAAGAACGTGAACCCGTCACCCATCTGCTTCGCGTGCACCAGCATCGCCGGATCGATGCCCATCTTGTTCGCCAGCTGCACCGCCGCACCCTCGCCACGCTTGTCGTGCGGCACCGGCAACGTGAACGACACCTGCACCATCCCGTCACCGGTGGTGTCCCCGTACGGCCGCACGACCGTCTTCTCGCTCATGCCGGCTGCTCCAGGATGTCCGTCGCCGGGTTGTAGTAGTCCGCCTCGTGCGCCGCCACCCCGTCCAGACCCTTACCCCGGTCCGCCGGACGCCGCATGATCCCGAACGTGCCCTCGGCGATCGCCGTCAACAACGACTGCTCCCCGATCCGCTCCAACAGATCCACCGCCTCACCGAGCACCCGGTTGGCCCGCTGCTGGATGAACCCACCCGGCGCCGGCACGAAATCCTCGTGCAACCCACCCGCCGCGCCCAACACGTACCGCACGTTCTGCAACGCGATGTCCCGGTCCGACAACCACGGCGTCACCACCGCCTCGGTCATCATCCCCACCAGCAGAATCCCCTGCCCCGTCATCGTGCCCACCAGATTGAAGAACCCGTCCAGCAGATTCCCCCGGAACACGTCCCCCGTCATGTGCTTCGTCGGCGGCATCCACTTCAACGGCGCATCCGGGAACAACTCCCGCGCCAACAACGCGTGCGCCAACTCCAGACGGAACGACTCCGGCACATCCGGATTGATCTCGAACGCGTGCCCCAACCCCAACTGCCAGTCCGCCAACCCCGCCTCGTGCGCGAAGAACTCGTTCAACAACTGCGACACCGTCACCGTGTGCGCCTCGTCCACCGCGTCCGCCGTGGTCAGGTAGTTGTCCTCACCCGTGTTGATGATGATCCCCGCCCGCGCGTGCACCTGCCGCGAGAACCGCTGATCCACGAACGTCCGCACCGGATTGATGTCCCGGAACAGAATCCCGTACATCGAGTCGTTGAGCATCATGTCCAGCCGCTCCAGGCCAGCCAGCGTCGCCATCTCCGGCATGCACAATCCCGACGCGTAATTCGTCAACCGCACATACCGGCCCAACTCCTTCGACGAGGAATCCAACGCCGCCCGCATCAACCGGAAATTCTCCTGCGTCGCGTACGTCCCCGCGAACCCCTCCCGCGTCGCCCCCTCCGGCACATAGTCCAACAACGACTGCCCCGTCGACCGGATCACCGCGATCACGTCCGCACCCGCCCGCGCCGCCGCCTGCGCCTGCGGAATGTCCTCGTAGATGTCCCCCGTCGCCACGATCAGATAGATCCACGGCCGCCGCGCCGGATCCCCGTACCGCTTGACCAGCCGGTCCCGCTCGGCGCGCCGCCGGTCGACGACCCGGATCCCGGCAGCAACCGCCCTCCGCGCAGCCCGGCGGGCCGCAGTCGCCGCCTTCCCCGACGGCACCACGAACCGCACCGACCCCGCCGCCGCCTTCTGCGCCAGCAACGTCACATCCGCGATCTGCTCCCGCGCCATGGCGTCGAACACCGGCACCGCCACCCCGTGCCCCAACCCCACGTCCGCGACCACCGCGTCCACCAGACGGTTCACCCACGGAATCCCATCCGGATCCGCGCCCGCCACACCCGCCAGCCGCAACACCGCCCGCTCCACCGACACCGTCGTGTGGCTACGCGCCAACTCCACCACCGGCTGCCCGGCCCGACGCGCCAACTCCCGCGCCCGCGCCACCAACCGCGGATCGAGGTCAAGCTTTCCCGTCACGACGACCCTTCCTCGTAGATCACCTCGCCGCGCAGCACCGTGCGCCGACACACCGGCAACGGCGTCGGATCCCCCGGCCCCCGCACCTCCGGATCCGCCGCCTGCAACACCGGCAAACCCCGCTCCACCCCCGCCGGCGTCGACCACACCGCGAACGTCGCCGGCGCACCCAACGCCAACACACCCTCACTGTCCAGGTGCACCGCCCGCCAACCACCCCGCGTGTGCGCCGCGAACGCCGCCCGCACACTCATCCGCTGCGCCGGATTGTGATGCGCCGCCGCCGCCCGCACCGACCCCCACGGATCCAACGGCGTCACCGGCGAATCCGACCCGAACGCCAACGCCACCCCGACCGAGTGCATCGCCCCCATCGGATTCGACGCCAACGACCGGTCCAACCCCAACCGCGCCTCGTACATCCGCCCCGCGCCACCCCACAACCGGTCGAACGCCGGCTGCATCGACGCCACGATCCCGAACTCCACGAACCCGGCGATCAACCGCCGACTCATGATCTCCGCGTGCTCCACCCGGTGCCGCGCCGCCCGCAACCGGTCCACACCCAACCGCTCCGCAGCCCCCGCGAACCCCGCCAACACCGTGCCGATCGCCGCGTCACCGATCGCATGGAACCCACCCTGCAACCCATGCGCCGCACAATCCAACAGATGGTCACGCACCTGCTCCGCCGTCAGATACCCGTGCCCACACGACCCCGACCGCGAATCCCGGTACGGCTCCGACACGAACGCCGTCCGCGACCCCAACGCCCCGTCCGCGAACAGATCCCCACCGGCGCCCACCGCCCCCAACTCCCGCGCCCGCGCCGCACCACCCAACTCACCCCAGTACCCGTACACCTCCGGCACACCGGCACCCGACAGCGCCAACAAACCCGTGAAATCCTCCTCGTCGGAGATCTCCGGGCCACCACACTCGTGCACCGCCGCGATCCCCAACGACGCCGCATGCGCCAACGCCGCCCGCTGCGCCGCCACCCGCTGCGCCCGCGTCACCGACGCGAACGCCGCCGCCCGCACCACATGATGCGCGTCCCGACGCACCCAACCCGACGCGTCGAACCCCGCCGCCGAGACCACCTCCGGACACGCCGCCAGCATCGCCTGCGACACCAACGCCGAATGGATCGACGCCTGCGACAGATACACCCGACGACCACCGGCCGCCCGGTCCAACGCCACCGCGTCCGGCAACACCGCATCCGACCAGGCCGACTCGTCCCAGCCATGCCCCAACACCACCGCGTCACCCGGCAGACCCGCGGCGAAGGACGCCACCGCGTCCAACACCCCACCCGCCGACCGCGCCCCGGACAGATCCAACCCCGACAACACCAGACCCGTGTCCGTCGCGTGCACATGCGCGTCCACGAACGCCGGCGTCACCAACGCCCCGTCCAGGTCCACCACCCGGTCCGCCGACGGCGCATCCGCCGCCGACCCCAACCAGGCGATCCGCCCGTCCCGCACCAACAGCGCCGACGCGCCAGGATCCGCCGGACAGTGCAACACACCACCGCGGTACAACGTCGAGGGGTTCGTCATGGCCCTATCCTGCCGCCAACCGCGCCTCGAACAGCCCCCGCACCCCCGGCTCCGACCGCACCAGATCCAACGCCAACTCCGCGTGACCCGGCACGTACCCGTTCCCCACCAGCATCGTCACATCCGCGGCCAGACCCTCCGCCCCCAACGCCGCCGCCGCGAAACTCGTCGCCATCGAGAAGAACACCACCGTGCCGCCGTCCGCCGTCGCCAGGACCGCCCCGTGCTCACACCCCGGCACGTCCACGCACACCACCGTCACGTCCGCCGGCACCCCCAACGCCGTCGTCACCGCCGACGACAACGCCACCGGATCCCGGGCGTCAGCCAACGCCACCTCCGAGGCCAACCCCGACGCCACCAACGCGTCCCGCTCCGCCACCACCGGCACCACCCCGACCGTACGACCGGCACCCGCCCGCCGCGCCGCCGCCAGCGACAACGAGCCGCTCTTCCCCGCGCCCCCCACCACCGCCACCGTCACCGGCCGCGGATCCCCGTCCCGGCCCCGCCGCGCCACCTGCTCGGCCACCACCCGCGCCGTCAACGCCGGCGCACCACACACGTCCAGCACCGCGAGGGACAACTCCGGATCCAGGTCCGCCGGCAACACCGCCGCGATCGACCGCGCGAACAGGATCGCCCACCCGTCACACGGCACCTGCTCACTGCGCCCGTCCCACCGGGCCAGGCCGTCGGTCACCACCAACGGCGTCAACGTCAACGACACCAACGTCGCCACCCGGTCCCCCGACCGCAGCCCCAACGGCGACCGCCGCCCCGCCTCCTCGACCGTGCCGATCAACATCCCACCCGACCCGGTCACCGGATTCTGCATCTTCCCGCGCTGGGAAATGATCTCCAGCACCTCGGCGCGGACCTTCTCCCCGTCACCACCGTGCTTCTCCGACAACTGTCGGAAACTCGCCGCGTCCAGGTTCAACCGCTCCACCCGGATCCGCACCTCGTTCGGCGCGATCTCCCGCGCGGCGTCCAACCGCCACGCCGCCTGCGGCAGCACCCCCGCCGGCTCCACGACGCGATGCAGACCAACCGGTGACGTCACGGCACCCCTCCCCCTGCCCAACCGCCCGAACCCCCGGCCAGGGACTCGCGTAACGGGAAAACTTACGGCAGACTAATTTCTCGACCGCAGATTTTCCAGTAGCCCACGAGGCCGCTGGCAGCACAACCGCACCGAGGAGGGTTCGTGACACCGACACAACCACTGGCGACGGCCACCCGTCCCACCCCGGTCGCGCCACCAGCCGCCGGCCAACCCTACGAATACCGCCGCGCCCCACTCGTCGAACCCGACTGGACCCGCTTCCCCGGCTGGCGCCACGTCACCCGCGACCAGTGGGAATCCGCCCAATGGCAACGCGTCAACTGCGTCAAGAACATCAAGCAGCTCCGCACCGTCCTCGGCGACACCGTCGACGAGAGCTTCTACGCCGACCTCACCGCCGACCAGCACGCCCTGGCCACCATGTCGATGCTGGTGCCGCCCCAGATGCTCAACACCATGGTCCCGTTCGCCCCAATGACCACCGAGGCGTTCCTCGCCGACCCCGTCCGGCGCTACATGATCCCCGTCGCCTCGGACCGGCGCACCGACTGGCCCTCCCACCCCTACGCCAGCCGCGACTCACTCCACGAACACGACATGTGGGTCGCCGAGGGCCTCACCCACCGCTACCCCACCAAGGTCCTCGCCGAACTGCTCTCCACCTGCCCGCAGTACTGCGGCCACTGCACCCGGATGGACCTCGTCGGCAACTCCACCCCCGCCGTCGACAAGCTCAAACTCACCCTCAAACCCGTCGACCGGTACGACGCCCACATCACCTACCTCAAGGCCCACCCCGGCGTCCGGGACGTCGTCGTCTCCGGCGGCGACGTCGCCAACGTCCCCTGGCGCAACCTCGAGTCCTACCTCATGCGCCTGCTGGAGATCGAGACCATCCGCGACATCCGGCTCGCCACCAAGGCCCTCATGGGCCTACCCCAGCACTGGCTCCAGCCCGACGTCGTCGAGGGCCTCGAACGGGTCGCCCGCACCGCCGCCCGACGCGGCGTCAACCTCGCCATCCACACCCACGTCAACCACGCCCAGTCGCTGACCCCACTGGTCGCCCGGGCCGCCCAGACCGCCCTCGACGTCGGCGTCCGCGACGTCCGCAACCAGGGCGTCCTCATGCGCGGCGTCAACGCCACCGCACCCGACCTGCTCGACCTCTGCTTCGCGCTCCAGGGCGAAGCCGGCATCCTGCCGTACTACTTCTACATGTGCGACATGATCCCCAACGCCGAACACTGGCGGGTCCCGGTCTGGCACGCCCAGCAACTCCAGCACGACATCATGGGCTACCTGCCCGGCTACGCCACCCCACGGATCGTCTGCGACGTCCCCTTCGTCGGCAAGCGCTGGGTGCACATGCTCACCGAGTACGACCGCGAACGTGGCATCTCGTACTGGACGAAGAACTACCGCACCTCCATCGAGCAGACCGACCTCGAGGCGCTGGACAAGCGGTACGCCTACTACGACCCGATCGACACCCTGCCCGAGTCCGGCCAGGACTGGTGGACCACCCACCGCGTCGACGACTGACCGCCGCCCCCGCCCCCGGCTCCGTCGATCATGGAGTTGTGGCGCTCGACAAACGGCTTGCGGGGTTTGGGCGGTGCCCGAAGTTCGGGATCGAGGGGGTCCCGGCAACTGCCGGGACCCCCTCGATGTGTTCGCGTTATCGGGCGTCGGTCACTTCGTGAACGCGTCCCGCACGTCCCGACCGGCGTCCTTGGCGTGCTCGCCCGCCTGACGGGCCCGCGCCTCGGTCTGCTGCGTGCTTCCCTCGGCCCGTAGGCGCTCGTTGTTCGTCGCGTCGCCGATGCGCTCCTTGGCGGCACCGGTCAGCTCGTCGGCCTTGTTCTTCGCCTTGTCGGTGAAGCTCACGTCCACCACTCCCTCCGGCTGCTCCGGCCCCCTCGTCGGGCCTGTCCATGGATTTGCCCCGTGGTTGTTGACGGAAACATCCGATTGAGTGAGGGCGCACACCCCCGTAAGGCATCCTAGGAAGATAGGTTGAGGGTGGAAGGGCGACGATGGACGAGCGGTGGTTGACTGGCCCGATGGGAGAGCTCCTGCTGATCCGCCACGGCGAGACCGCCTGGAGTGCCGCCCGCCGGCACACCTCGTACACCGACCTGGAGCTGACGCCGGACGGCGAACGACAGGCCGTCGCGCTGCGCGACCGGCTCGCCGGCCGCCACTTCGCCGCCGTGCTGGCCAGCCCCCGCCGACGCGCGCTGCGCACCGCCGAACTCGCCGGTCTCGTCGTCGACGACGTCGAGGAGGACCTGACCGAGTGGCACTACGGCGCCTACGAGGGCCGCACCACCGCCGAGGTCCGCGCCGAACGCCCCGACTGGGTCATCTGGCAGGACGGCTGCCCCGCCGGCGAATCGCCCGCGCAGGTCGGCGCACGCCTCGACCGGGTGCTCTCCCGGGTCACTCCCCTGCTCGACTCCGGTGACGTCGCCCTGGTCGCCCACGCGCACGCCCTACGGGTGCTCGGCGCCCGGTGGATCGGGCTGCCACCCGCCGGCGGCGGCCGGCTGCGGCTCGACACCGCCAGCGTCAGCGTCCTCGGTCACGAGCACGGACGGCAGGTCGTCCTGAGCTGGAACGCACGCTGAGGCCAGTCCACGCAGCAGGCGCCCCGGCCGGTGCCCTACAGGCCGATGCGCGGCGTCCGCTTCTCGTACGGGGTGGACAGCACCACCGTCGTCCGGGTGGTGACGTTCGCCGCCGTCCGGATCTCCTGCAACAGGCGCTCCAGGTCAGCCGGACCGGCCACCCGCACCAGGAGCAGGTAGAAGTCCTCCCCCGCCACCGAGTAGCACGAGTCGATCTCCGGCAGGTGGGCCAGCCGCTCCGGGGCATCGTCCGGCTGGGACGGGTCGAACGGGCGGATCGCCACGAACGCGGTCAACGGCAGGTCCAGCGCCTCGAAGGACACCTGCGCGGCGTACCCCTTGATCACACCGCGTTGCTCCAGCCGTCGCACCCGCTGGTGTACGGCGGACACCGACAGCCCGACCCGTTCGGCCAGTTCGGTGTACGACAGCCGGCCGTCGACGGTCAGGGCGGCGACGATGGCGCGATCGGTCTCCTCCACGCTCGCAACCTACCGGGAAAACCCTCTCCCGGCGACGACGTCCCACCGTGGCGTCCCGCGCGTCACACCTCGGACCGGGAACGCCACAGTGGACGGCGCGTCAGCCCTTGGCCAGGGCGCGGGAGATCACCAGCCGCTGGATCTGGTTGGTGCCCTCCACGATCTGGAGCACCTTGGCCTCCCGCATGAACCGCTCCACCGGGTGGTCGGCGACGTACCCCGCGCCGCCGAGCACCTGGACCGCGTCGGTGGTGACCCGCATCGCCACGTCCGTGGCGAACAGTTTCGCCTTGGCCGCCTCGATCGAGTAGGGCCGGCCGGCGTCGCGCAGCCGGGCCGCCGCCAGGGTCAGCGCCCGGGCCGCCGAGATCTGGGTGGCCAGGTCCGCCAGCAGGAATCCGAGCCCCTGGAAGTCGACGATCGCCCGGCCGAACTGCTGACGCTCGCGGGCGTAGCCGACCGCGTAGTCCAGTGCCCCCTGGGCCAGCCCCACCGCGCAGGCGGCGATGCCCAGCCGGCCCGAGTCCAGGGCCGACATCGCGATGGTGAAGCCGGTCCCCTCCCCGCCGACGAGACGGTCCGCCGGCACCCGCGCGTCGTCGAAGGCGATCTGCGCCACCGGCGAGGAGCGCAGCCCCATGGTCCGCTCGACGGCCTGCGGCGTGATCCCCGGGGTTCCCGCGTCCGCCAGCAGGCAGGAGATGCCCTTCGGGCCCGCTCCCCCGGTGCGGCAGAAGACGTTGTAGAAGTCGGCGCTGTGCGCGTGGGTGATCCACGCCTTGGTGCCGGAGAGGACGTAGTCGTCGCCGTCGCGGGTCGCCCGGGTGGCCAGCGACGCCGCGTCCGACCCACCCTGCGGCTCGGAGAGACAGTACGCGCCGAGCAGTTCCCCGCCGAGCATGTCGGGCAGCCGCTTGCGCAGCTCGTCGCTGCCGTACTGGGCGACCGGGAAGCAGGCCAGCGTGTGCACGCTGACCGCCTCGGCCACCGCCAGCCAGCGGCTGGCCAGGATCTCCAGCACCTGGAGGTAGACCTCGTACGGCTGGGCGGCCCCGCCGTGCTCCTCGGGATAGGGCAGGCCGAGCAGGCCCGCCCGGCCGAGGGTGCGCAGCACCTCCCGGGGGAACTCGGCGCGCGCCTCGAAGTCGGCGGCCCGGGGCGCGAGTTCCCGGTCGGCGAGTTCGGTGGCGAGCGCCAGCAGGTCGTGGGCCTCGTCGGTGGGCAGGATCCGGTCGACAGTCATCGTGCGGTGCGCTCCGTGGGGTGGGGGTGAACCGGTACGCGCCGACCGCTGGGCGGCCGGCGCGCGGGTCGCGGACCAACGTGAGCGCCGAGCGCGCCCGACCCGTGCGGGGCCGGGACGCGGCGCGCGGTGGACCACCGGTTCGGTGGATCTCCCTCGCGCGCACCCACCCCGCCAGCTTAACGGTCGTTCGGGCCAGCCGGGTCGTGCGGTCGGGCGGCCGACTCCGGCACGGTGCCGGCCGGTCCGCCGTCCTTTGCCGCCACGTGGACCGGGGGTCCGGCGTACGCCCGGGCGACGGTGGCCCGGTCGAAGACCCGCCACGTCGACGCGGTGACCAGCACCGCCACCACGAACCCGACCCAGTACGGTGCGGTCAGCCCGAACCGCGCGGCCAGCGCCCCGCCGAGCAGCGCGCCGACGCAGTTGCCCCCGGCCGCGACGAACAGGTTCGCGCTGCCGACCCGACCCAGCAGCTCCGGCGGCGTCAGCCGCTGGCGCAGCGAACTGGCGACGATCCCCCACAGCGCCCCGTGCACCCCGAACAACGCCAGCGCCCCGCCGACGACGTACGCGTCGGACGACACGGCGAGCGTCAGGTGTAGCGCCACCTCGGTGAGCAGGCCGACCCGGATGGTCCAGGTCGCACCGACCGCCGCGATGAGCCGGTCGCCGACCAGCGCGCCGGCCAGGCTGCCGACGGCCATGCAGGTGAGCAGGACGCCGTAGCCGACCGAGCCGAGACCGAGCCGGTCCCGCGCGAGCAGGACCAGTAGCGCGAACGCGGCGGTGAGGGTGACGTTGAGCAGCCCGATCAGCACCGCCATGGTGCGCAGCAGCCGGTGCCCGGCCAGCCAGCGGAGCCCCTCGACGAGGTCCGTCCGGACCGATCGGGCGCCGGTGGTGGCGGGCTGCGGGCGGTACGTCCCGGCGATCCCGGCCAGCAGCACCGCGCTGACCGCGTACGTGGCGGCGTTGGCCAGGAACGGCACGCCCGCGGCCAGCACGAACAGCAGCCCGCCGAGCGGACCGGCGATCATTCCCTGGGCCACCGTCGTGCCGCCGGAGAGCCAGCCGTTGGCCCGTTCGAGCCGGTCCCGGGGCACCACCGCCGGGACCATCGCCTGGCTCGCCGAGCGGACCACGATCTCGCCGGTGTTCAGCAGGAACAACACGGTGTAGAGCAGGGTCACCGTCACCAGGTCGGTGACGACGCTGAGACCGAGGAACGCCAGCGCGCCTACCCGCAGCCAGTCGACGACGATCATCAGCCGACGCCGGTCGACCCGGTCGACCAGGACCCCACCGGGGAGCGCGAACAGCAGCCAGGGCAGCCACGCGACCGCGAACGCCCCGGACACCACCACCGGGTCTTCGGTAAGCGAGGCGACCAGCAGCGGCGCGGCGACCGTGCTCAGTCCACTGCCGAGTGCCGAGGTGGTCGCCGCCGCCCACAGTCGACCGAACCGTCCGTCGAGTCGTGCCCCCGCCCCACGCGTCACCGCGGAACGCTAGCAACGAGCCGCAGTGCCGGCCACGGCTTTTCGCCGCCGTCCGAGACAGATGGACGCGCCGCCTCTCACCGGCACCGGTCAGCGTGGTAACCGCGCCAGGCTCATCTCCCGACCGCCGCCTCCTGGCCGTGCGACGGTACCGATGGCATCGATGCGGCCCCACCGCCCTGGTATGTCGAGCAATTCGATCCGGCCGAACCGTTCGGGCACTGCCGGCGCGACCACCAGGTCCTCTTCGTACGGTTCGAGGCCGAGCAGCGTACGCACCAGCAGCAAGGGCGCCGCGGTGGCCAGGGCCTGCGGGCTGTTCGCCGCGGGATACTGGACGGGGTGCCCGGTCAGTTCGCGGTCGTAGCCGCCGAAGGCCTCCGGAAGGCGTCCCTGAAAATGCCGGGACGCGTCGATGATTCCCTCGGCGATGCGCCCGGCCTCGTGGTGGAAGCCGTAGCGGCGCAGGCCCCAGGCGATGAAGGCGTTGTCGAAGGGCCAGACAGTGCCGATGTGGTAGCCGAGTGGGTTGTACCGCCCCTCTCCCCGCGCGAGGGTGCGTACGCCCCAGCCGGAGAAGAGGCGGGGGCCGAGCAGGTGTTCGGCGATCCTCGCGGCTCGGGACTCGTCGACGATGCCGCTCCACAGGAGGTGGCCGACATTGGAGGAGAGGGCGTCGACCTGGCGGCCGTCGCCGTCGAGGGCGAGCGCGTAGTACTCACCGTCGTCGACCCAGAAGTCGCGGTTGAAACGGTCTTTGAGTTCGGCGGCCTCTCTTTCCAGCCGGTCGGCGTACGCGGGGTCGTGCCAGAAATGGCGGGCCAGTCGGGCGCCGCGGGTTTTGGCGTCGTAGGCGTAGCCCTGTAGTTCGCAGGTCGCCCGGGGCTGGCTCGGCAGCCGGCCGTCCCGGAACGAGATGGCGTTCGGGGACTCCTTCCAGCACTGGTTCTCCAGGCCATTGCGCTCGTTTCGGCGCTGGTACCAGACGTAGCCGTCGCCCATGATGTCGCCGTACTCGTCGATCCAGTGCAGGGCCGCGCGCGCCTCGTCCTCGAATTCGCGCACGAGCGCGGCGTCCCCCGTCCACCGCTCGTACTCGTCGAGCAGGATCACGTAGAGGGGGGTGCTGTCGGCAGCACCGAAATACTCCGACTGGGGGCGTTCCTCGAACGCGTCCAGCTCGCTGTAGCGGACCTCGCGCACGACCTTGCCCGGCTCCTCGTCGAGGAAGTCGTCGAGTACGGAGCCCTGGTCGATACCGAGCATCCGCAGGGTGTGGACGGCCAACTCCGGCGTGAACGGCAGCACCTGCAGGCTGGTGAGGATGGCGTCGCGGCCGGTGAGGGTCGCGTTCCACGGCAGCCCCGCCGCCGGCAACGGCACGGTCGGCAGCGTCAGCGGCGAGAACCGGAGCGCGGCGAGGTCGACCAGGCTGCGCTCGTAGGCCCGCTCCATCGGCTTCCAGTCGCAGCCCAGCTGCGGAGCCTTGTCGAGCCACTGACGCAGGTCGTCCTGCAGCCATGCGGCGTCGCGTCGCGGCCGACCGGGAGATATGTGCTCTCGCACATCCTGACCGTCGGGGCGCAGCACCAGGCCCCGGACATGCAGCATGGTGGTCCACTGCCCGTGGGGTTCGATCCGGAAGCGGTAGGTCAACCCCTCTTCGTCGACCTGCGCCGGCTCAGTCGTGGAGATCACCGTCTCCCGCCGGAACTTCTCCCGCACGTAGCCGAGGTGCAGGCGCCCGTCGTCGACGTGCCGGTAGAGCCGACCGGGTCTTACGCTCTCCTGTCCGACCGTCAGCGCCGAGACGAAGTCACCGGCAGCGTCCACGCGGACGGTGAAATCAGCCGGTTCCCCGGAATGGTTGAGCACCGTCAACCGCTCCTCGAAGCTGCTGCCGACCACCGACCGTTCCCGGATCACCGACACCTTGGCGTCCACGTAGTGCGTCGGGGCCCCGGGCACCAGGAAAAACCGCACCTCGAAGTACGACGGGTCGTCCACAGCCAGCGCGCTCACCCGTTCGCCGTTGACGGTCAGCCGCCACCGCGACAGGAACCGGGTGTCGAACGAGAAGAACCCCAACGGGACGGCGGGGCCGGCGTCCATGTCGCCACTGCCGTCGCTCAGGACGAAGATGTTGCCGTCCAGGACTCTGACGAGGTCGCTCTTCATCCCTGCCTCCGACAGCTACGGGCGGCGAACCGCGGATGACGCGCGGCGCGCGGCGGCGCGAAGAGCCGCTCCAACAGGAGGATGAACCGGAACTGTCCTTCGGACGTTATGTCGTTCCGCAGCCACGCCGCGACCGGTTTGGCCTCGCCGCGTGCCATCCGGTCGAAGAACGCGCTGTCGGCGCGGACGACCGCGTCGGCGTCGCTGTTCTGCTGCGACACCCGGACGACCCCGCCGCGGATCTCCACCAACCAGTGGTCGACCCCGTGGTCACGCTCGAGGTCGAAGCGTATGGTGCCGTTCGTCTTCTTCAGCAGGCGTTCGTGGCCGCGTCGTTCGAGCGCCTCGAAGAAAGTCCTGGTCGCCTCCGACATGGGCACCACCTTCCCCAGAATCCGCCGGACCACGGGCAGCATCACGTGGACCGGGGTGGGGCGGCCTCACCCGGAACGGATGAACCTGGCGGGCGTCCGCAGGCGGCACGGTGAATTCACCCGCTGCGGGTGAGGCGGCATCACCCCGCCCCCCGTCACTGTGGTGGCACATCCGGGATCGGGAACCACGGAGGGGAAGCCCATGTCGGATCCCATCACGAGCTTCTTCAAAGCGATCGGCCGAGGCGGCCACGTGGACATGCTTGAGGAGGCCACTGGGAGCATACGGTTCGACCTCACACACGAGCAGGGTGTCGACCGCTGGTTTGTGGCCATCGAACGGGGCGATATCCGCGTCTCTCGGGATGGAGGCAAGGCCGACTGTGTCTTCCATGGCAGCCGGGCGACCTTCGACCGGATCTTGGCTGGCCAGTCACAGATGTACCCGGCATGGTTGCGCAACGAGATCACCACGGAGGGTGATGTCCGGCTGGCCCGCCTCTTCGTTCGGCTCATGCCCGCGCCGCCCGAAGCCCATCACCCTCGGGAATTCGGCCGGCAACGGGAACGTGCGGCATGAGCGACGGCCTCGTCCGGCTGCTGGACGGCAACACGTTCGTCGTCAGTGAGGAGACGGGCGACATCGGCCCGTCCCCCACCATCCCGACCGGGTTCTTCTCGTTCGACACCCGGTTCCTGTCGAAATGGATCCTGTTCATCAATGATCAGCGGGTCAACGCGCTCACCGTCGAGGAGGTCGAGTACTTCGAGAGCCGCATGGTCGTCGTCCCGACCCTCCCCGCTCCACTCGTCGACATCGGTGTTTCGGCCATTCGCGACCGCTCCATCGGCGGAAGCTTCACGGAGCAACTGACCGTGATCAACCACGAACCCAAGCCCGTCGACCTGCGGATCCGGATCGACGTCGACAGCGACTTCGCCGACCTCTTCGAAATCAAGGACGTGCGGAACAAGAGCGGGACGTACTACACCCAGGTCGACGGCGGGCGCCTACGTCTCGGCTATCAGCGGGAAGCGTTCTGCCGGGAGACCCTGGTCTCGTCCACCGTGCCGGCCCGAGTCGACGAGCAGGGGCTGACATACCACGTTCGACTCGAACCACACGGTCAATGGACCACCGACCTGCACGTGCAGGCGCTGGGCCTGGGCGGGCGCGACCTTCGGGAGAGCCTGGAGGGCAGACCCGGTCGATCCCGAGCGCAGATCCGGCAGGACCTGGCCGGCTGGCTCGCGCAGGCACCCCGCCTCACCTGCGACTCCCCCACGTTGGGAATGACCTACCGACGCAGCCTGGCCGACCTCTCCGCGCTACTTTACGCACCGCTGACCGCCGGCGGAAACGCCATCCCCGCCGCCGGCCTACCGTGGTTCATGGCGATCTTCGGCCGGGACAGCATCCTCACCAGCATCCAGGCACTGCCGTTCGCGCCCGACCTCGCCGCCACGACGCTACACCAGCTCACCGTGCGACAGGGGGCCGTCCTGCACGACTTCCGCGAGGAGGAGCCCGGGAAGATCCTCCACGAGCTGCGGTACGGGGAGACGACCGCATTCGAGGAACAGCCGCATTCGCCGTACTTCGGCAGCGCCGACTCCACGCCCCTCTACGTCATTTTGCTCGACGAGTACGAGCGGTGGACCGGCGACGCCGTCCTCGTCAACTCTCTCGAACGTTCCGCGAGAGCCGCCCTGCACTGGATCGACGAGTACGGCGACATCATGGGTGACGGCTACGTCTGGTACCAGCGCCGCAACGAGCGGACCGGGCTGGAGAACCAGTGTTGGAAGGACTCCTGGGACTCGATCTCGTTCCGGGACGGGCGGCTGGCCGGCCTGCCCCGGGCGACCTGCGAGCTACAGGGCTACGCGTACGACGCCAAGATCCGCGGTGCGCGGCTGGCCCGCGAATTCTGGCACGACCCCGCGTACGCCGACCGCCTCGAACGGGAAGCGGCCGAGCTCAAGGAACGCTTCAACAACGATTTCTGGGTCTCCGACGGCGAGTACTACGCACTCGCCCTCGACGGTGACGGGCACCAGGTCGACGCGCTCTCCTCGAACATCGGCCACCTGCTGTGGAGCGGCATCGTCGAGGAATCCCGGGCTGCGAAGGTCGCCGAACACCTGCTCGGCCCCGAGCTGTTCTCCGGGTGGGGGGTGCGAACGCTCGGCACCGGCGAGGGACGCTACAACCCGATCGGCTACCACGTCGGCACCGTCTGGCCGTTCGACAACTCGTTCATCGCCTGGGGGCTACGCCGCTACGGATTCCACCAGGAGGCCGGGCGCATCGCCGAAGGGATCATCGACGCCGCGGAGCACTTCGAGGGGCGGCTGCCCGAGGCGTTCGGCGGCTACGAGCGGACGCTGACCAGATACCCCGTGCTGTACCCCACGGCGTGCAGCCCGCAGGCGTGGTCGACCGGAACTCCCCTGTTGCTGTTGCGCACCATGCTCGGCATGGAGCCACGCGGCGAGCACCTGGTGACCAGACCGGCCGTGCCCCCGAGCATGGGTCGGATCGAACTGCTCCACATCCCCGGACGGTGGGGCAGGGCGGGTGCTCTCGGGCGCGGCCACGCAGACCGGCCCTGACGGAGATCGCCGGGCTGGGGCCGGCGTACTGCTCTCGGCGTTGCTGACTGCGGCGGTGACCGCCCTCCCGAGGGTCACCGCCGCAGTTCAAGGACGCGAGACAATGCCTACGGCGTCACGTTGACGACTCCGATGCCGGCGTTCTGTATGACCTGCGTTCTGGCGTTCGTCGGGCTGAGCGCGTCGTAGGCGTACGGCACCGTGAAATCAGTGGTCGACTTCAAGTGCTCGTTCGGCGTGTTCACGTAGACGTTGTCCACCAGGTTCCAGTACCCGGTCGCGTTGCTGCCGTAGAACCAGCCGACCGGGCCGTGGATGTCGCCGGTGACCTCGTCGACCGCCCCGGTGCCGACGTTCTCGAAGTAGTTGCCCTCGACCAACACCTGCGCGCCCATCCGGGCGTTGATCGCGGTGTCGGCCACGTCCTGGAAGTAGTTGTTCAGCATGTGCACGTGCGAACGGCGGATGAGCGGGACGCGGGAGTTCACGTTCTGGAACCAGTTGTTCGCGTACGTGATGTAGTCGCCCGCCGAGCTCGCACTGTCGCCGCCGGCGGTCAGCCCGGTCTTCCACGAGTCGTGCAGGTGGTTCCACGAGACGGTGACGTAGCGCGCGCCGTCCTTGATGTCGATCAGGCCGTCGTAGTAGTCCTTGTCGACGCCCTGGAACACGTTGTAGATCTCGTTGTGGTCGATCCAGACGTTGGAGCTGAGTTTCTGGACGGTGATCCCGTCCCGCTCACCGGTGTCGACGTGGTGGATCCTCAGGTTCCGGATCACGACGTTGTGGGAGTTGCGGAGGCTGAGCCCGACCCCGTCGAACTCGCCCTGCGTGCCCACCCCGAGGATGGAGACGTTCTCGACGTCGTTGACGTGCATCTTGGCGTCACTGAACTCGGACGACCTGATCGTCTGGTCGACATAGATGACCAGGCCCTCATTGGACGGCCGGTCGTCGTGTTCCTTGATCAGGTCGTACACCGCGTCACCCGGGTTCGAGTAACCGGCGCCGGGCCAGTACTCGCTGAGGGTGTACTCGTGGACCACCTCGGCCCCGAACCCGCCGGTGGTGCCACCGTTCATCGAGGCGTACCCGACCGGCTGCTCGGTCTGCGCGGGAGACGTCGGGCTCGCGCTCAGCGAACCGCTCTCCGGGTTGCCGCTGAGCGGTGTGGCAGCACTCGTCGACGGGGCGGACATGGTGACGGCCACGACAGCCAGGGTGGTGAGCCCCGCTGCCAGGATGGCCGGGCGCCGGCGTTGCCGGGAGATGGCAAGCAATCTCACGGGTGGGCTTCCTTTCGGGGAAGGTACGTGCGGGAAACTCGGGGGAAGGTACGTGCGGGAACGAATCCGGCTCTCCCGGGCCGGACGGGCACCGTTCCGCAGAGCCCGTCCGGCCCGGCTCGGCCAGGAGCGGCTACGGCGTCACCGGCTTGCCGCCGAAGGTCACGACGAGGCGGCCGTCCGCGGCGAAGGACCAGCCCAGCGCGCCGGTCAGAGCGGAGCAGCGGGACCCATTCGAGCCGGCCCAGAACTGGTTCGACCCGTCGGCATCACCGATCACGCGGTCGTTCGTGCCGCTGCTGCTGAAGCAGGAGACGTTGTTGCGGAACACCGACGTGCCGCCGTCGAACTGGAAGTTGCGCTCACTGTTGTCGATGCTGATGTTGTTCGACACGGACATCGTGCCGAGGTTGCGGTTGTAGGTGAAGCCGTGTTTGCCGTTGTTGTAGGCGATATTGCGCCGGATGACGTGGTTGACCCCGATGTCCTCGCCACCGAGCTTGTAGCCGTTGCGGTCACCGTTGCCGGCCTGGCTGCCGTCGCTGAGGGTGCCGTTGTCGTAGCTGAGGGAGTCCTCGATGGTGACGATGCCGATGGGACCGGTGTCCGGCTTGGTGAAGAGGTCCCAGCCGTCGTCGATGTTGTGGTGCGACACGGCGTAACGGAAGACGTTCCCGGGGCCGACGGTGAGCTTGGGGGCGAAACCGTCGGCGTCCTCGCCGTCGGAGTCGGCGTTGTCGTGCGACTCCGCGCTCAGCACGAGGTTGTTCGCCGGCCACTGGTCCTTGGGGGTGTCAGCGGTGGCCCGCGAGATCTGCAGCCCCGAGTCGCGGTTGAACCGCGTCACGGTGCGCTCGAAGATGTTGTTGCTGCCGCCGACGAAGATCCCGTTGTCGCCGGCACGCTCGACGACGATGCCGTGGACGTGCCAGAACGACCCGTTCACGGCGAGCCCCCGGTTGGCCGGGTCCTCGCTCTGCGCCGAGAAATTCAGCACCGGGGTCTCCCCCGGGTAGGCGGACAGCTTCTTGCGGGCGGTCGAGGTGCCGTTGTTGCCCTGCGCGATGGTGACCGTCTGGGAGAACCGGTAGGTCCCACCCCGCAGGTAGATCGTGCCGCCGGCACCGATCCGGGCGATCGCCGAGGTGAGCGTCGTCGGGTCCGACTCCGTTCCGGATGCGCTGTCGCTACCGGTCGGGGACACGTACAAGGTCTGGCCGGTGGGCGGTGGGGTGGTGGGCGGTGGGGTGCCGGAGTCGGTGACCGTGATGTCGTCGAAGCGGGCGCTGGCGTAGCCGGTGAACAGACCGACCCGGCCGGCCGGGATGGCGGTGCTGGTGGCGGTACCGACCAGGGTGCCGTCGAGGTAGCCGGAGACGGTGCTGCCGGTGGTGTCCAGCCGCAGGGTGTACCAGGTGTTGGTGGCGACGGGCCGCGACACCGAGGCCAGAACGGTGATGGCGCTACCGTTCATGTACTGCAGCTCGACGCGGTTGGTGCCGGTCAGGGCCAGGCGGTACATCTTGGTGGAGCCGGCGGCCCGGGAGGCCAGCGCCGCGACGCCGCCGGAGCCGAAGGCCAGCGGCTTGACCCGACCCTGTACGGAGTAGTCCGTCCAGCTGGTGGAGCCGGCGAACTGGCGGGCCCGGTCGGTGCCGGTGTTGGTCTGCTGGAGGGCCTTGGACCCGTCGGCGACGACGGTCCAATCGCCACCGGACTTCGACCAGCCACTGATGCCGGACTCGAAGGCGGCGCTGAACAGCGTGGCGGCGTTGGCAGGTGTGGTCGCGATGATGGCGGTGAGTGCCGCCAGTGGGAGGGTCATGGCTGCCACGGGGACTGTACAAATAACGGCTGATCGACCGATCAAGGGAGAGACGCCAGATGACGACCGAGATCATCTCGGGGCAGGAGCCGGCAGCCGTGCCGGTGGGTGCGGTCACGGATGAGCAGTTGATCGCGATGCTGGTCGATCGGACTCGTGGTGACGGGTTGAAGCTGACCGGTGAGGGTGGGCTGCTGCAGCAGCTGACCAAGCGGGTCCTGGAGTCGGCCCTGGATGGTGAGATCACCGACCATGTCGGCTACGACAAGCACGACCCTGCCGGTCGGGGCAGCGGGAACAGCCGTAACGGCAGCCGGACCAAGACGGTGCTCACCGATGTCGGGCCAGTCGAGGTGCGGGTTCCCCGTGACGCGGCGGGGACGTTCGAGCCGCAGATCGTGCGGAAACGGCAGCGGCGCCTGACCGGGGTCGACGACATGGTGCTGTCGTTGTCGGCCAAAGGCTTGACGCACGGCGAGATCGCCGCCCATCTGGCCGAGGTGTACGGGGCTGAGATGTCGAAGCAGACCATCTCCACCATCACCGACAAGGTGATGGACGGCATGGTCGAGTGGCAGAACCGGCCCCTCGACCCGGTGTATCCGGTCGTGTTCATCGACGCCATCAACGTCAAGGTCAGGGACGGTCAGGTCGCGAACCGGCCGATCTACCTGGTCATGGCAGTCACCGTCGACGGCCACCGGGACATCCTCGGGATCTGGGCCGGTGACGGCGGCGAAGGCGCGAAGCACTGGCTGCACGTGCTCACCGAACTGAAGAACCGCGGCGTCGCCGACGTCCTGATGCTCATCTGCGACGGGCTCAAGGGTCTACCCGAGGCAGTGGAGACGGTCTGGCCGCGCACCATCGTGCAGACCTGTGTCGTGCACCTGCTACGTAACTCGTTCCGGTACGCGGCCCGGCAGGACTGGGACAAGATCGCCAAAGCGCTCAAGCCGGTCTACACCGCGGCCACGGAGGACGCCGCGGCCGAGCGGTTCCTGGAGTTCGCCGAGACCTGGGGCAAGAAGTATCCGGCGATCGTGAAGCTGTGGGAGAACGCCTGGGCCGAGTTCGTGCCGTTCCTCGCCTTCGACGTCGAGATCCGCAAGGTCATCTGCTCCACCAACGCGATCGAGTCCGTCAACGCGCGCATCCGCAAGGCCGTCCGGGCTCGTGGGCACTTCCCGAACGAACAGGCCGCCCTCAAGTGCGTGTATATGGCGTTGATGAGCCTCGACCCGACCGGCACCGGCCGCCGACGCTGGACCATGCGCTGGAAGGCACCCCTGAACGCCTTCCAGATCGCCTTCGAGGGCCGGCTCACCCCGGCCAACCACTGACCACCTCAACCAAGATCAGCCGTTAACTTGACACTCCCCGCCTGAACGAGTTTGCGGCATGTAGTGCGGTTGTGGCCGGAAAGTTCCGCCGTTCCAGTTTCCGGAATGCCCCGCGAGCAGACTCCTCCTCTTCAAGGATGTGGAGGTGGCGGCCCGTATCCACGAGTCCCGGGCCGCCTCGCCTGCCATCCAGGGCCTGGTCCTGTCGTCCGTACCATGGCCGGCCCTGAGCAGCAGAGGCTCGGTCAGCGTGGGTCGACCCGGTGAAAGGCCTTGTCCTGCCGGAGGTGAGGGGCGGCCAGCACCGGAAGGGAGGTCGGCATGGACCAGGACGCGCGCGAGCAGGGACTGCTCACCGCCCTGACCACCGAGCATTTCGTGCTCCAGACCTCGCGCGGCGCCACGATCACCGAGTCCGTCGGGCGGGCGACGGTGTTCCTGTCGCTGCTGTCCGCCGCGCTGATCGGGCTGGGCTTCGTCTCCAGCAGCGGCCATCTGATCAAGCCGTACCTCGGCGCGGTACTGCCGACCCTGGTGATCACCGGGCTGCTCACCTTCGCCCGGCTGGTACAGAACATGGTGGAGAACTCACTGAACCTCAAGCGCATCCAGCACATCCGCGCCTACTACCACCACCACCTCGCCGGCGAGAACGACTTCTTCGCTGATGCGGTGAGCGGCGGGGGCGACACGCGGACGATCGCCGCGGCGGTTGGCAGCGCTGCATCTCGTTGGCAACTGCTACTGACCACGGCCGCCATGGTGGGCGCCGTCAACGCCCTGCTGATCGGCCTGGGCGCGACCCTGCTGACCGGAGTGGCCAGCGGATCCGCCACGTTCGCGATCGCGCTCGGTGTGGCGGTCGCCCTGGTCGCCTTCGCCGCGCAGCTCGTGTACATCAAGCGGGCCTCGATCTGGCTGAGCGGCTGAGCGGAAAGCGATGGCCGTCCTGCCCGCGAGGGCGTGTCTCCACCGACCCGACGACCCGGTGCGCCCACTGCTCCCAGTCGTCGAAGCCCAGGAACCGGCCCAGCCCACTGAGCTGCGTCAGCGGGTCCTCGACGAGGTCCTCGTACGTCATCGTCAGCAGCTCGCGCGGCCCGGCGTCAGCGATGGCCTGCTCGGCCTCGTTGGCGAGGAAAGCGCACAGGACCAGGTAGTGCCCGATGTCCCCGCCGCGTTCGCGTAGCGTCCGGGCTGTCAGATGGTCGAGCAGGTAGCGCTTCATCTCCTCCGGCACCGGGTGATCGGCGGCGACCTCGAACGGGTCGATCCCGTACCGGCGGAACGCGTCCATGCGAAGCTCCAGGAGCTGGTAGTAGGAGTGGCGCCTCATCGACTCGGCGGTGTCCGCCCAGCTACGGGTCAGATGGACAACCTTCGCAGTGGGAAAGTGCTTCAGCAGGGACGGGGCGAAGTGGCTGGAGCCGCCGGAACGCTCGACCCAGCGCCGCCGGTTGGTGAGCGAGGTGAGCAACTCCAGGAACATCTGATGGTGCTGCGCCACCGGTTGAGCCGGAAACCCGGGCACCAGTTCGGCGAGTGTGTCGTACAGGTGGTCGGGGTCCGACGAGATCTTCGGCAAGGTGGTCGCCAAGATCCGCGGCAGCTCCCCGAGATTGCCGGCCCACCGGCCGTTCTCCGGATAGCGCACCTCGGGCGGCGGGAATCCGATCCGGAAGAGGGCGGAAAGTGCCGGGTTGGGCCTGCTCAACCTCGACCAGTACTCGGCACCACTGAGCCTCTCCCTGTCGTCGATCCAGGACCCGACCGGCACGAAGAACTCCTGTACCGACAGCGTGTCGGGCTGCTCGGCGATCAGGTCGGACAGCAACGTCGACCCACACCGCCCGGTGCTGATGATGATCGCCTGATCAGGGCTCGCTGCATCCATCCACAGCCTCCTAGGTGATGCGGGTCAGTGCAGGGTGGTAGGCGAAGGCGGCCGGTCCCGGCCGTCACGCCCGGTTGCGGCGTCCACGGGGCCGGACTGGAGGCCGCAGTCCTGGCGCAGCCAGGACAGGACGATGTCGCCGACGG
Source organism: Micromonospora echinospora (assembly GCF_900091495.1). NCBI lineage: Bacteria > Bacillati > Actinomycetota > Actinomycetes > Micromonosporales > Micromonosporaceae > Micromonospora > Micromonospora echinospora. The sequence goes on from NZ_LT607413.1 coordinate 6,078,391, forward strand.
TGTCCGGCTGGTCGATGAGGATGGAATGCCTCTGGCCGGGCACGGTGACGATCCGCGCATGTGGTAGCAGGCGCTGTACATCGGGGGCCAGTTCGACCACGGCGGAGGACCCGCCGTAGACCCACAGCACCGGGCACCGGATCGCGGCTATCCGCTCCTCGGCCGGTAGCCGGCTTGCCGGGAGGTCGTGCGCGAGGCTCGTGGCGACGAGTACGTCGCGAGCCGTCCTGGCCCGGCGGCTGGCCCGCTCCCCGCGTTCGGCGCTGATCCTGGCGAGTACGTGCTCGTGCGGTAGCTGTGCGGCGGCGGCGGCGAGCCGCTTGGCAACCCGCTCGAACCAGGCCGCTGTGGGCGGGGAGGACTCGACGGCGGCGATCGCGGCGACCTGCTCAGGGTGGCGTGCCGCGTAGCTGATCGCGATCGTGCCGCCGAAGGAGTTGCCGAGCAGGTGGACCGGGCCGGTCACGTCGAGCACGGTCAGCAGCGCCGCCAGGTCGTCGACGAAGTGGTCCAGCGTGTAACCCGCCGACGGGCGCTCGGTCTTTCCGTGCCCGCGCAGGTCGTACATGATCACGCGAAGGCCGGCGGCGGCGAGCGGGCGGGCCATGCTGAGATACCAGCTCGCCAGGTTGTCCGTGGCCAGGCCGTGGATCAGCACGGCGGTGGGGCCGCCGCCGGGTACGCCGGATACGACTTCGGGTGGCCGGAGTTGCTCCACGTGGACGGAGAGCCCGTTGGCCCGGACGATACTCATGCGGACAGGCCCGCTGTGCCGAGGCCGGCGTCGGCATGGCCGGCGTCCGCTTCCGCCCCGTCGAGCGCAGTGGCGATGTGTGCGACGAGCTGGCCGACCCGCAGTTGTCGTATGGAGTCCAGGTCCAGTTCGGCAATGAAATGCGCGAGGTTGACCGCGTTTCCGTACCGCGCCTGCAGGCGGCCGGCGAGGGAGATGACGTCGATGCTCTCCATCTCCAGGTCGTCCTGGAACCTGGTTGCCATGGTGATCTCGCCGTCGACTCCGGCGTCGTCGCGGATCGCGTGCAACATCGCGACCACCTCGGCGAGGATGTCGGCCTGCTCTACAGACATGTGATGTCCCCTCTCGTGATCGCGCTACACGCGGCCGGTTCGGTGGGCAGGCTCCGGTCCCCACGTCCAGCCGACGACGTACCGTCTCGGGGGCAGGCCTTCGGGGTTGGACACCTCACGAAGTGCAACCTGGTAGATGCGGTCACCGACCTCGACGGTCAGCGCGGCTGAGGCGGCGGCCACCACCGTGAACCGTCGTGGGTCGCCGGCCAGGCCGGTGCCCTCTGCCTTGGCAGCGGCCTCCTTGGCGACCGAGAAGCGGGCGAACCACAGGTGCCCGTCCTCGCCGCCGGCCAGCAGCGAGTCGAGCAGCCGTCGTTCTGGTTCCGACAGGGCGGACGCGACCGCGTCCACCGGAGGCTCGGTGATCTCGACAGCGTCGATGCCGACGCCCGGCGCGCCGGGCAGCGCGTCCGGCGCGCGGGGCCCGGCGATCGCCACCCCGATCTCGGCGACGTGGGCGAGCGAGACGTCCCAGGCGCCGAAGCCACGGCCGGGGCGCGGGTGCACCCGGGGCCGGCCGTTCGGATCGTTCGTGATGGTCAACTCGATCGGATAGACCTCGGCGTGGCCGCCTTCCCACAGCGGGAACCGGACGGCGTCGATAGCCGCGAGCCGGCCGAGCAGCCACTGCTTGCGCGCCTTGGGCGGCTGCCGCTCGTAGTCGGTGTAGCCCCTGTTGCCGAGGATGCCGCGCGCGGTCATGCCGCGGGTGACCAGGTCTGGCCAGCAGTCGACGGCCATGGTCCAGCCCTCCGGCTGCCGCAGCGACATTGGGTGGCGCTCCGGGAAACGTTCCTCCGGCAGGGTGGGGTGGCTCTTGAACCGTCGCTCGATGCAGCCGTCGAGCTGCGCCCACACCCGGCCGTCGACGGCGAGTTGGATGTCGAAGACGTGCTGCGCGTCGTCGGTCGAGCGCGCGCGGGCGATGCACTCGCAGGCTGTACCGGGCGCTGGCGGCGGACCGAAGAACCGTGCCTGTCCGATTCCCACCGGCAGCGCCGAGAACGGTTGCGTTGTGACGATCCAGTTGGCCACCAGCTGGAAGGTGCTGTCGAGCAGTCCGCCGGGCGGGGACGGGGCGGTCACCACGCCCCGGATGTGCATGTCGCCGACGGCGTGCACCTTGGTCACGCCGCGGAACAGGGGGCCGTGGAACACGAACCGTCCGGCGTACATCTCCTCGGCGCTGATCCGTGGCGGCTGTTCCGTGGCGGGGTCGTGCTGCCAGAACGTCGGACGGTCGGCCGGGTAGTCCGGTGCCACCTGGACTGTCGAGCGGGCGTAGTTGCCGAAGGTCACCGAGAATTGGCCGGGACCGGTGGGCTTGACGGTGATCTCGACGTCCTGGGGCGGCGCGGCGATGCACCAGAGGTTGAACCGGGCACCGTGCACGCCGACGACCCGCATGCCGGGTGCCGCCTGCTGGGCGGCCTCCATCATGTGGTGCAGGGCGGTGGTGCCCGGCATCACGGGCCAGCGGTCCTCCGGTTCGGGCCAGTCCTCGGGCTGCACGAAGAAGCAGTGGTCGCGCAGGTACGGCATCGTGTCCAGGGCGACCCGCAGAACCGTACGGTGGACGCGCGGCGGCGGTGACGGCGGCGGCTGCCCGATTCCGCCGTCGGCGACCAGACCGTCCGTGGGGTCGCTGAGCAACGAGGCGAGTTCCGCGGCGGCGCTGGAGCGTCCGGCGAGGGCGTGCAGCCTGGCCAGGGTCGGCGACCTCGGCGGGCCGACCGGGGCGTGCGGGGTCACGGCCGCCGACGTCACCACCGCGGCCTTCGGGGCCTGCGATGCCACGGCGGCCGTCGCTTCCCGAGCAACCGACCTGGACCCACCGACTGCGCCGCTCGTGCCCTCGGTGCCGTTCGCGTCACCCGCCGATTGGTCCGCGGACACCGAGACGCCGAGCAGCTTGTCGGCTCCCTCGCCGAACCGGATCAGCGCGCCGCCGAGATCGAGCCGCATGACCGGGCCACGGCGGGCGGGCTGGGCGGCGGGCGCCCCAGGCTTGGCGGCGGTCGGCGGGGCTTGGGCGGGCGCCACAGCTTGGGCGGCGGTCGGCGCGGCAGCTCGGGCCCGACCCGTGGCCGCCGGGTCGAGGGCACGCAGATCCGGTGCGGCGCCCTCCACCCACAGCGCCGTGGCGACGCGGCGCAGTTGGTTCAGCCCGCCCCGATGCGCGACGTTGACCGGCATCGCGAGGTGGTCGCGGCCGCGCAGGTTGTCGGCGATGACCGAGGCGAGCTGCCCGGCTCCGACCTGGAGGAAGACCCGGATGCCGGCGTCGTGCATGGCCGCGATGGTCTGGCGGAACCAGACCGGTTCGAGCATGTGCCGTGCGGAGATCTCCAGCACGCGGGCCGGCTCGGCGGGCAACGGTGCCCGGAGGGTGGCGGACCAGACGGGCACCCGGGCGGACCGCACCTGCCAGCGGGGTAGGGCCGCGCCGATGGACTCCAGCCCGGAGGCGAACACCGGGGTGTGGAAGGCGGCGCGGAACGGCAGCTTCTGGCACAGGATCCCGTCGCCGCGCAGTGCCTCCACGAGGCGGTCGATCTCGTCCTCGGGCCCGTTGACGATGCACTGGGCGGGCGCGTTGTCGTGGGTGAGGACCACCCCTGGGTAGCAGGCGAGCCGCGCGGTGATCTGTTGCGCGGCCCCGCCGACGACGGCGAACACGCGGCCGGGCGTCTCCACCGCCGTCGAGTTGAACAGGGCGAGGAACTCGTCCACGGATGACGAGCTGATCAGTCCGGTGGTGGCGGCGGCGGTCCACTCACCGATGCTGTACCCGGCGACCGCGTGTGGGGTGATCCCGACACGGTGCAGGGCGTCGTCGAGCAGCTTGCCGACCTCGATCACGCCGGCGCCGTGCCGGCCCAGGTCGTCGGTGGACCACTGCCGGTCGGGCAGGCCGAAGTGCGCCGCGACGTCCGCGGTGCGCGGGCTGAACTCCGTCTCCAGTCCGGGAAACACGAAGGCCAACTGGCCGGGGGAATCGCCGGCCAGCAGCGGGTCAGGGCTGAACCAGATGTCCCGGGCGCCGTGCCAGGGCAGCCCCTTGGCGACGGCACGCCGGGCGGTGGCGAGGCGTTTGGTGTCGGGATCGACGAGACCGAGCCGGCAGCGCTCGTCCGCCGGAACCCGGTGGCCAGCGCCAGCGCCGGCGGGACCGGCCTGTCGGGCCCGGGCGACGCCGAGGGCGCGGACGGCGTGGTCGTCGGTGTCGAGCAGGCGGGCCAGTGCGGCCGGGTTCGGGGCGGCCAGCCACAGCACCTCGTCGGGCTCTTCGACGGTGACCGCCGCCGTGGTGTTGCCGGCCACGGGCGCCGGCACGGCGCGGGACGCCAGCCCGGTCGTGCCGTTGCCCCCCCGACGGGAGGCGAAGGCGTCCGGTGCCTCCTCCAGGATGATGTGGGCGTTGATGCCACCGAACCCGAAGGCGTTGACGGCGGCACGGCGGGGTCCGTCGCTCTCCCACGGCTGGGCGCCGCTGATCGGCGCGAACCGGGTGTGCGCCAGCTCCGGACGCGGTGTGTCGCAGTGCAGCGTCGGCAGGAGCACGCCGTGGTACACGGCCAGGGCCGCCTTGATCAGGGCTGCGCTGCCGGCCGCCGGCATGGTGTGTCCGATCATCGACTTCACCGACCCGATCACCGGCCGTGGCCCGCCCCGGTGCGGACCGAACACCTCGGCGACGGTGGCGAGTTCGACGGCGTCGCCCGTCGGCGTCGCGGTGCCGTGTGCCTCCAGCAGGCCCAGCGCGTCCGGGGCGGTCGGATCAAGACCGGCTGCGGCCCAGGCCTGCCGAATGGCCAACACCTGCCCTTCGCTGGCCGGGTTGACCATGCTCGCGGCGCGCCCGTCGCTGGATCCCCCGCTGCCGCGGATCACCGCGTAGATCCGATCGCCGTCGCGCACCGCGTCGGTCATCCGCTTCAGTACGACGATCCCGGTTCCCTCGCCGATGAGCAGCCCGTCCGCCGCGCTGTCGAACGGCCGGATCTCGCCCCGCCGCGACAACGCGCCGAGCTGGCTGAATATCGACCAGAAACCGATGTCGTGCACGTGGTGCACGCCTCCGGCGAGGACCGCGTCGAGCCGCCCGTTGGTCAGCTCGGTGATCGCCTGGTCCACCGCGATCAGCGACGAGGCACAGGCGGCATCCAACGTGTACGCCGGACCACGCAGGTTGAGCCGGTTGGCCACCCGGGAGGCGACCAGGTTCGGCACGAGTCCGATCGTCCCCTCCGGCTGGTGCTTGCCGAGCCGCTCGTCGAACCTCGCCCGCACGGCCTCCAGCCTGCTCTCCGGCAGGTCCGGGATCAGCTCCCGGAGCAGGTTGATCGTCTGGCTGGTCATCCGCACCCGCAGGGCGTACCGGGCCGCGGCGGGGCTGATGCTGCCACCCCGACCGAGAAACACACCGACTCGGTCGGCGGCCGGTAGTCGGTCGGCGCCGCCGGCATCGTCGATGGCCGTGGCAGCCACCTGAAGCGCGATGAGCTGATCCGGCTCGATGTCGGGGACGGACGCCGGCATGATGCCGAACCGCAGCGGTTCGAAGGTGGCAAACTCGTCAACGAAGCCGCCCCGGCGGCAGTACACCCGGTCCGGCCGGTGCGCCTGCGCCGGGTCGTAGAACTCCGGATCCCACCGGTGCGGCGGCACCTGGGTGATCGCGTCGAAACCCCCGACCAGGTTGCGCCAGTAGTTGTCGAGGTCACCCGCGCCGGGCAGCACCGCGGCCATCCCCACGATCGCGATCTGGTCGCTGGGCATTCGGGTCACCAGCCCGACGCGGTGTAGACGACGGAGGTGGCTGCCGGATCACCCCAGGCCAGCTCGCCCAGCAGGCTCAGCGCGCCTTCCTCGGGGTCGATCAGACGGATGCCGCGCCGGGCGTACGCCCGGCTCAGCTCCGGGGTGACCATGCCGCCGTGACCTTCGACCGGTGCCCACGGTCCCCAGTGGACGGTCAGGCAACGGTTGCCGGTGCGGGCCCTCCAGCGGGCGCCGACCGCCTCCAGGGCGTCGTTTGCTGCCGCATAGTCGCTCTGGCCGCGGCTGCCGTACGCCGCCGCGACGCTGCCGAACAGCACCACGAACCTCGGCGGGTAGCGCAGGCCCTCCAGCGCGCCCAGCACCGCCTGGGCACCCGTCACCTTGGTGTCGAAGACGCGGGTGAACGACTCCGGATCCTTGTCGGCGATCAGCTTGTCCTCGATCACCCCGGCGGCGTACACCAGCCCGTCGACGCGGCCGTACTCGCCGTGGATCGCGGTGATGAGCTGCCTGGTCGCCTGCGCGTCACGTACGTCGAGGTTGTGGTAGCGCACCCGGGCACCCCGCTCCCGCAGTTCCCGCAGGGTAGCCTCGACCTCCCGACCTGCCAGGATCGCCTGGGCCGCGCGGGCGATCGTCGCTGGGGAGCCGGCCCCCTGGGCGGCGAGCGCCGCCCGCAACGCCACCGCGTCGGTGGCCGCCGCCACCGCCGGATCCTGCGGGCCCTCCGGCAGCGGGGTGCGCCCGACCAGTTCGATGCGGCACCCAGCGGCCGTCGCGAGAGCACGCGCGAACCAGGAGGTGATGCCCCGCGCGCCGCCAACCAGCACCACCACCGAGTCACGGTCCAAGCCGATCGCCCGGGCCTCGGCCACGCCGTCGCCGGCCGGGCCGGCACCGCCAGCCGCCAACGCCCCGAGGCTCGCCGGCACCAGGTCGTACGCACACCGCCCGCCGCCGCTACGGTGCACCACCGCCGCGTCGTCCTTCAGGAGCAACTCGTCGATGATCTGCTGGGCGAGCCTCGGCGCGGGTTCCGTGCCGTCGACGATGACCACCCGCGCCGTGACCGACGGGTACTCCCGAGCAATGGTGCGGAACAGGCCACCCAGCCCGTCCGTGCCCGTGCCGGCGCTCGGGTCGGCGACCGCGAGCACCCAGCGGGGCCCGCCCGCCAGGACCTGTCTGATCAACCCGAACGCGCTGGGCAGCAGCGGCACCTGGCCACCGACCAGACCGTCGAGCAGGACCAGTGCGTCCACGCCGTCGACGGTGCCGGGATCGGCGGCCGTGCCGACGCGCACGGTCGCCCCGTGCCGGCGCAGCATCTCTACCACCTGACCGGCCACCGTTGAAGAGCCGGTGACCAGGAACGTGGCACCCGCGAGCACGGTCTCCGGTTGCATCGGCGCTCCCGCGACCGACACCAACGTGGGGAGCATCCGCGTGGGCGCGACACCCAGCCGCCCGTCACCGTTCACCGGTGCCGCGCCACCCACCGTCGGCGCCGTCTGCGGCACCGTTGCCAGGTGTCCGGCGGGGACCGTGGCGAGCGGCGCCGGCCGCGGCTGCGCCGGTATCGTGGGCACCGCCGCAGCTGGTTCCGGCCCGGCGGGTGTGCCTGGAGACGATGCGGGGACCGTGGCGGTCACGGCGTCCTTCACCCGGGTGGTGAGCAGGTCGAGCATCGCGCGCACCGTCCGCGCTTTGATCATCTCCTCCAGTTCCGACTCGTCGCCCTCGGCTGACATGCCGAGACGGGCGACCACCTCGCCGGCCACCTCGGCCCGCTTGATCGAGTCGATACTGAGGTCGGCTTCCAGGTCGAGATCGAGTTCGATCAGGTCGACCGGGTAGCCGGTCCGCTCGCTGAGCACCGTCAGCACGACGGCCTGAAAGTCCACCCCGCTCGGTATAGCGGCCACGGCCGGTGCCGGCGTGCCGACGGGGGAAACGGGCCCGCCGTTGGGTGCGGGGAAGACGGACGTGGCACCGTCTGCCGGCGTGGCGGGGTCGACGGGGGCGGCGCCGGCGGCTGGCACGTGGGCGGCAACGGCGTCCTCCGCCATCGAGGACGTCCCCGCACCGCTGACCCGGGTGGCGAGCAGGTCGAGCATCGCGCGCACCGTCCGCGCTTTGATCATCTCCTCCAGTTCCGACTCGTCGCCCTCGGCTGACATGCCGAGACGGGCGACCACCTCGCCGGCCACCTCGGCCCGCTTGATCGAGTCGATACTGAGGTCGGCTTCCAGGTCGAGATCGAGTTCGATCAGGTCGACCGGGTAGCCGGTCCGCTCGCTGAGCACCGTCAGCACGACGTTCTGGAGGTCGAGACCGGGCGGGGCCACCACGACTGTGGCGACCGGTGCGGCGACTGCCGCGCCGTTGGTGCCGCTGGTGGCTCCGCGGGGCTCGGGTGGCGTGAACACCGGTACGGTGGCCGGCATCGGCGAGAGCCGTGCCGGTGGACTGGTCGCGGCCGGCGAGACCGGCGACCGGAGACCGGTCGGCGCAGGCGCCGGTGCGATCGGTACGACGCTCCCCGTTCCTTCCGGAGCGCCGCTTGGCGGTGCGGCAGAATCATGGCCGGAAGGGTTCGCCCCGGCCGGCACCGGCGCCCCCTGCCCCGGTGGACTCGCCGCGGCGCCAACCGGGTCGACCGGCGCGCCGGCGGGGCGGTGTGTCTCGGCTGGCCGATGGGCGGTGGGTCCACCGCTGGTGTCGCTTCCGAGGTAGGCGAGCATCACGTCGCGCTGGGAGGCGATCATCTCCCGGTTGGTCCGGAGGAAGTCGGCGAGCAGGTCGTCGGAATGTTCCCGTCCCTGACGCTGGTCTCGACCGCTGGCGGTGCGTTCGGTTGCTGCGGTCATGGACAGCTCCTTCGTACGTTGTGGGGGCGTCATGCCGCCAGGAAGGCGGTTGCCGTGGCGGTCACGGACAAGTTGCCCGTCCACCCGCCAGAAGGGGCGGCTGTCGGCTGCGGTCGGAGTGGCCTCGACGGTGTCGCGGCCATGCAGCAGCCAGCCGGTCTGTACGGGCACCCCGGCGCACGCCAGCTGTGCCACGGCGAGGAGGAAGTCACGGAGCCCCTCGCCGGTGCGCCGGTCGCAGGCGACGGCGAGGTGTGGCCGGTCAGCGAGGATGGCCTGGACGAGACGGGTGAGCACCTGCCCGGGGCCGGCCTCGACGAAGGTGCGGACGCCGGCGGCGTACATGGCTTCGATCTGTTGGACGAAGCGCACCGGGGCGCCGATCTGGGCGGCGAGTTCGTGCCGTACCCCGTCGGCGTGGGCCGGGTAGGCGGTGGCGGTGCGGTTGGACCAGACCGTGATGCCGGGTGGTGTGACCGGTTGGGCGGCGAGCACCTGCGCGAAGCGATCCACGGCGGTGGCAACGAGCGGGCTGTGGAAGGCGCAGGCGACGTTGAGTCGGCGGGCCGTCAGGCCGGCGGCCTTCAGCGCGGTGATCGCCGCCTGCACCGCGGGGGTGGGGCCGGAGATCACCTGCTCGGTGGGGGCGTTCCGGTTGGCCAGGACGACCTGGTCGGCGAGGCCGGCACCTTCCAGGATCTGGACGAGGCGTTCGGCGGTGGCGCTGACCGCCGCCATGGTGCCCGGATCGTCGTCGGTGGCACCGAGGATGGCATCGGTGCGTTGCCGGCTGAGCTGCAGCAGGGTTGACGGGTCGTAGGCGCCGGCGGCGCACAGCGCGACGAGTTCGCCGTAGCTGTGTCCGGCGGCGACGTCGGGGCGGATGTTGAGCCGGCGTAGCAGGTGGTCCACGGCGAGTCCGCCGATGCCGAGCACGGGCTGGGCCATCCGGGTGATCCGCTGCTGCTGGGCGCGTTCCGCGGCTGGGTCGAACGCGGCCGGTGGGAACAGCACGTCCGCACATTCCTCGCCGAGTTCGAGGTACTGGTGCAGGTCGGGGAAGGTGACGAACAGTTCGGCCAAGGCGCCGGGGTACTGGCTGCCCTGCCCGGGGAACAGGAACGCCACCTTGTCGGGGGCGGTGCCGGAACGCGTGGCCTGCTGTGGTGGCTGGACGAGACCCTGCCCGGGGTTGTGCTCACCGGCGAGCGCGCGGTGCAGCAGCAGGTCGAGTTCGGTGGTGTCGCGGGCGACGATCGCGACCTGGACGGGGCCGGAGCGCAGGTCGGCCTGTGCCGCCGCCGTGGCGGCCAGGTCGCGCAGTCGCCATGGCCGGCCGTACCGGTCGGTGGTCTGCAGGGCGGCGGCCAGCTGCCGCATCGCCCGTTGGGCTGCGGAGCGGTCGGGACCGCGGAAGCAGAACAGCTCCGCCGACCATTCCTGGCGGGCGTGGCGCGGTGCGGGCGTGTGTGGGTGCGCGGCGAGCACCACGTGGTAGTTGGTGCCGCCGAAGCCGAACGCGCTGAGCCCGGCGATCCGCTCACGGGCCGGGGCGTTCCATGGGCGGGCCTGCGTGTAGAAGGCGAACGGGCTGTGCCGCGGATCCCACACCGGGTTGGGCCGGGTCAGGTTGATGGTCGGCGGTCTGACCCCGGCGTACAGCGCGAGCGCCGTCTTGATCAGACCCGCGAGTCCGGCGGCGCATTTGGTGTGGCCGATCTGGGACTTGACCGAGCCGAGCGCACAACTGCCCGGCTGCGCACCCGCCTCGACGAACAGCCGCGTCAGGGTCTCCAACTCGGTACGGTCCCCGACCATGGTGCCGGTGCCGTGCGCCTCGATCAGCCCGACCTGCCGCGGAGAGACACGGCCCCGCGCGTACGCCCGGTCGAGCGCCCGACGCTGCCCCTCGGCACGCGGCGCGGTCAGGCCCAGGGCCCGCCCGTCGCTGGAGCTGCCGACCCCTTTGATGACCGCATAGATCCGGTCGCCGTCCCGCTCGGCCTCGGCAAGCCGCTTGAGCACGACACATGCGACACCCTCGCCGAGGGCGATGCCGTCGCCGGTGCTGTCGAACGCGCGAGACCGGCCAGTGGGCGACAGCGCGTGCGCCGAGCTGAACATCAGATAGTCGTTGATGCCGTTGTGCAGGTCGGCGCCGCCACAGATCATCAGGTCACTGGTGCCCGCGGCCAGCTCCTTGCACGCCGCGTCCAGGGCCGCGAGCGACGAGGCGCACGCCGCGTCGACGGTGAAGTTGGGTCCTCCCAGGTCCAGTCGGTTCGCCACCCGCCCGGTGATCACGTTGGCCAACACGCCAGGGAACGAGTCCTCGGTGATGACGGGTAGCTGGTCTTCAAGCTCCGCCGGGACCTCCCCCAGGTAGGTGGGCAGCATCATGCGGAGCGTCTGCGCATGCGCCATGTCGCTACCCACCTCGGCGCCGAACACCACCCCGGTACGCGAGTGGTCGACGCCCGACGCGTACCCGGCGTCGCGCAGAGCCTGGCTCGCGACCTCCAGGGCCAGGAGTTGGGTCGGGTCGATGCTGGCCAACGCCGCGGGCGGGATGCCGTACCGGATGGCGTCGAACGGTATCGGCGCGAGGAACCCACCCCACTTCGAGACGCTGAGCCGTCCGGTCTGGCTCCGGTCCACCTCGGACGCGTAGTAGGTGTCCACCGGCCACCGTTGGGCGGGCACCTCGGTGACCGCGTCGCGGCCACTGAGGATCGTCTGCCAGAAGCTGGACAGGTCCGGTGACTCCGGGAAGAGGCAGGCCATGCCCACAATGGCGACATCCAGCGGCGGCACCGACGCCCGGTCGGCCGTCTCGCCGTCCGGCCCGAACATCGCCGCCAGCGCGGCGAGCCGCTCCGCGTGGAAGCGCTGTGCGCCCGTGGTGACTCCGTCGTGCAGGGCGGTCACGGTGGTTCGCGCGTCACGCAGCACGGCGACCTGACCCGCCATGAACAGTCCCTCGGCGTGCTGACCCGCCTCGTCAACCGCGACCAGCCCGCCTCCCTCGCGACGTTTGCCCTTGCTGGCGATCCGCAGCCGGCCGACGTTGAGCACCTCCAGCGACTCCCACACCTGCCGGCCAGCCGCCCCCGCCGCAAGCAACTCCTGCCGCACCCGGTGGAAGTCGTCGACGTACGGGCTGTGCAGGCAGCGCGTCACGTGTCCGGGTGCCGTCTCCAGCACCGCCGTGCTTGTCGCCGCGATCGCCTGACGCTGGAACAACGGCTGGATCGCCCCGCACTCGACCGCCTCCCGGGTGAACAGGTACGCGGTGCCCATCAGCACGCCCACCTGCACACCGCGACGCGCCAGCGGTCCCGCCAACGCCGCCACCATCGCGGCCGAACGCGCGTCGTGGATGCCGCCGGCGAACAACACCTGCACCTGCGCAGCGGTTCCGGTCGGCGCGCCCTCGAGGAACTCCTCCAACGCCAGCGCCTGCGCCTCCCACAACGAAAGGCTCGTCCGCGGTCCCACGTGCCCACCACACTCGCCGCCCTCGAACACGAACCGCCGCGCCCCGGCGCGCAGGAACTGGCGCAACAACCCCGGTGACGGCACGTGCAGAAGCACGTTGATGCCGTCGGCTTCCAGGGCCTTGGCCTGTGCGGGCCGGCCACCCGCGATGATCACCACCGGCGGCCGGGCCTCCCGCACCACCGCGAGCTGCGCCGCCCGCACCTCCTCGGGGGCGAAGCCGAGGATGCCCACCCCCCACGGTCTCTCACCCAGCGCCTGCACGGCCTCCCGCAGCATCCGGCGGGACTGTTCGCCGCTGGCGAGCGCGAGGGCGATGAACGGCAACGCGCCGTCGTCGGCCACCGCCGCCGCGAACCCCGCCACGTCGCTGACCCGCGTCATCGGTCCCTGCGCCACCGGGATCCGCACACCCCACGCCCGCGCCAGCGGTGCGCCCGGCGCCAGCGACGCACCCGCTGCGGCGTCCCCGACCGCATCCGTGATCGCCGCGCGGATACCGCGCACCGCGGCGGTCGTCCTCCCCCAACGCTGCCGGAACACCGCGGCCAACCAGCCGTCCTCACCCACCGGCAGCAACGCGCCGACGCCGTCCGGTCGGCCGTCGCGGCGCACCCCCCGCACGCCATCACGTAGCACCGTCTCCGAGCCGTCCATCCGGCCGATCACGGCCCGCACGTCCTCCGGCAGATCCGACTCCGGCATCAGCGCGAACTGGCTGTCCACCACCACACCAGCCGCCCCACCCACCACACACGCGGCGGCCGTACGCGGCCCGATCCCGCCAGCCACCCACACCGGCAGGTCCAGCGCCTCATCGGCGAGCAACTGCTGCAACAGAACGAACGAACTCAGCTCACCGACCCGTCCGCCCGCCTCCGAACCGCGTGCGATCAACCCGTACGCACCGTTCGCCGCCGCCGTATGCGCCTCCGTGCGACTTGTCACCTCCACCAGCACCCGATAACGCTCCGCCGACGTCCTCAGCGGCCACGAACCATCCGCCGGCAGGACAACGAAACTCACGCGGTCCTTCGCGGCGCGCTCCACGTCGGCCACCGTCGCGGCACAGCCCGCAGGCACCCGCACCCCGATCGGTCCTGCCGACCTCGCCGCCGCCTGCTCCAGCGCCCGCAGCGTCGGGCGGTCGCCCCGGGCCAGATCGAACACGCCGAGCCCACCACCCGCATCGGCAGCCACGACCATCTGCGGGCTGGGCTCAACCGCACCACATGGATTGATTACGATCACCAAATTGCGACTGGCGGGTGCGGTATTCATCGAACTCCCGTCGATTGGGTCAGGCGCGCCGGCACTTCCAGTCCGTCTGCTGCGCCGGCGGGTTTCGTCGCAGCCGACAGCGTGGTCTCCGCCAACGTGGCCGGGTCTATGAACGCTTTAGCGCTTCTCCTGCGAAAGCCAGGTCTCTGTGCTGTCGCGCCCCCCGGATGGCCCCAGTTGCGGCTCTTCACGATCGAGTAGCGGTGCCGCACGCCCGTCGTCCGTGTGTCACCTCAGCGATGGTGAGCCACACGGTGTCACCGCCGCGTCACCACACGCGCGTGCAAAGTGCCTCACGTTCGGCCCACTCCACGCCCGTTCGCGACGGCGGTCGCGCCTACGTCACCACCAGGGGCCATTCGCCCGAGAAGGGTACGTCTTTGGCGTGTTGCTCCCCTCACCCGTTTTGTCTGATAAAACCGAGTTCAGTCCACATTCACATTGACCTCGGAGGCATCGAGGACTGTCGAAAAAAGGCATCTGTCCGAGACGCGGACACCTGCCCGCCCAGCGGGTCCATCCCCCGTCACCCACCCGCACCCGGAGTCCTGGCAACAGCCGCCCGACGCATCGCCACCCGACGAAAGGACCATCTATGGACAGGACCCAGATCTTTGCCCGGTCCCTGCTTCCCGCCGCCATCCTGGCGACCATGCCGCTACTCGCCACGGTGCCGGCGGCCGCCGACAGCTCCAGTGTGGGTACGGTCGGACCGACGCTCGCGTTCGCGGATCAGCCACCCATGTCGGACGGGCCGTCGGCACGGGCGCCCGCCGGACCGGAACTGCTGGCCAAAGCCGCGCCGGACGAGTGCTTCGCCGGCATCGGTAAGCCATATCCACCCGGGCCGCCGTGCGGAGTCGGCGTGCCGAAAGTGAACCAGTCCTACGTGTGGGGCCTGACCAGATCGGACGACCAACTCTGGTTCGGGACGGCTCCCAACGTCCACTGCCTCACCTTGGGGAAGGGCCTCAAGCTGACGAAGCCGATCCAGAACGACGATTACGTGTGCGAGTACGGCGAGAGTCAACTGCGGAAGCAAATCCCGTTTCTCCCGGCCGTAGGAGGGGACTGGCGTCCACCGGACGTGTTCCGCTACGACACGCGGACGGGGCAACTGACCGACAAGGGCGGCGACATCGCCAACGCGTCCGTGCTGGACAGACTGCGGCTGAACTCGACGATCGGGATCCGCGCCGCCGGCTCCCACCAGGGCGTCGTACTGCTCGGGGGACCGTCTCTCGGCGGCCTCAACCTGTTCGCCTTCGACAGCGAGTCGGGCCGGTACCTCGGATCGACAACCCTCTCCCGGTACGGCAACATCCGGAACTTCGTGGTCGCCGACGGCGCTCTCTACGCCGGCGTCGGCGTCGGGCTCGACGGTCTGGGCGGGGGTGAGGTGCTGCGCTGGACCGGCACCAAGGACGCCCCGTTCGGGTTCAGCGTGGTGGCTGATCTGCCGGGACAGGTCGCGGACATCACCTCACACCAGGGACGGATCGCCCTCATCACCTGGCCCAGCGCTGGTGTCCAGGGCCGGGTTCCCGGCGTGTGGCTGAGCCCGCGCCTGGCGGACGGAGAGCCGGGCCTCACTCCCGCCGACGCCGACGGCTGGAGCCGGATATGGAACGCGGCCCAGTACGAGCCGGACCCCGTCGTGGCCGAGACGTACGGCCTGGGCGGGCTCGCCTCGTACGGCGGTTACCTCTACTGGGGGACGATGCATGTGCCGCTGAAGGCCACGCAGGCGCACACGAAGCGCTACGGGACGACGCGTGGCCAGGCAGACCCCGTCGCGGTGCAGAACACGCAGCGCACGGCGAGCGTTTTCCGGGCCGCCGACTTCGATGCCGACTGCGGATGTGAGGAGGGCAAGGCGTCGGTCGAGCTTCTGTACGGCGAGTCGAAGCTGCCGGCATTCGATCCGGAGGCGAACAACGGGGCGGGCGAGTGGCGGCTGACCCCGACCGGGTACACGCCCAGGTTCGGCGCGGCGGGATTCGGTAACGGCTACAACAACTACATCTGGAAGATGGTGGTGGCTGGCGGCTCGCTGTACGTCGGCACCATGGACTGGAGCTACCTGGGCCGGGCGTCCGGCAGCGGGGTCCGAGCCGCGCTCGGCGCCGCCGACGCCACGTCGTACGGCGCCGACCTGTGGGCGTTCGACAACCCGAACGAGCCTGCCAAGCCGGTCGACACGACCGGACTCGGCAACTATCTCAACTACGGCATCCGCACCATGGTGGCCGACGATTCGAACATCTACCTTGGTATGGCGAACCCGATGAACCTGCGGACCGACAAGCAGGATGATGTCCCGGAGGGCGGTTGGGAGCTGATCCGGCTCCCCCTGGCCACTTCGAACCCCTCCTACGGCGGGAAGGGGCGACCGCTCCCGCCCGGGAGTGACGCCAGCGGGGCAGCGCCGGCCTACGGGAAGTGACAAGCCCGTTCGGGCGCGGGCGGTCGGCGCAGAGCGCCGACCGCCCGCGCCGCTGACGACGAGCACCGTGAGGGGGATACCTCATGTACCGGCCAACCACGAGAGCGGCGACCGTCAGGCGCACCACGTCAGCGGTGGCGGCGGCGGTCGCGGTGGTCCTCACCGTGCTGATCGGCTGCGACGTGATGCGTCCGCTGCGGCGGGATGCCGCCGTACCGACCACGCCGCCCGGGACCTCGCCGACCGGGTCCGGCCTTCGAAGCCCGGTGGCCAGGGGATCGTCCGCCCACACCGTCACGGTGGCCGGCAGGGAACGCACCTTCCGGCTGTACCGGCCGGCCAAGCTGTCGCTGTCTGCGCCGGTACCGTTGGTGGTGATGCTGCACGGCGCCCTTGGGAACGGTCGCCAGGCAGAGACGGCATACGGGTGGAACGCCGCGGCGGAACGTAAGGGCTTCGTGGTCGCGTACCCGGACGGACTCCACCGGTCCTGGGCGGTGAGCGCCCACTGCTGCGGGCGACCGGCCCATGACGACGTCGACGACGTGGCGTTCATCGTCGCCACGGTGGCCGACATCTCCGCCAAGCTGTCGATCGATCCGAACCGGACCTATGCCGCCGGCATATCCAACGGCGGGATGCTCGCCTACCGACTGGCCTGCGACACCACCACCTTCGCCGCGATCGGGGTGGTGGCGGGAACGCTGCTCGGGCCATGCCCGTCGCCGGCACCGATCTCCCTGATCCATATCCACGGGACAGCCGACGACGTGGTCCCGTACGACGGCCGGCCGGGGAAGCTGGACAACGGCGGGACCGGGCTGCGCCCAGTGAAGATCGACGGCGGACCCGTCGCCGACCAGATCGACCGGTGGCGGAAGGTCGCGCGATGCGCCGCTCCGGAGGCGCGTACCGCTGGAGCCGTCACCACGTCGGCCGCCCGCTGTCCGGATGGGCGCGACGTCGAGCTGATCACCATCGCCGACGCGGGGCACCAATGGCCGGGCGCGTCGCCGGCGATGGTGGAACGCCTTCTCGGAATGGACCCACCCTCGACGGCCCTGGCCGCTACCGAATCGATCTGGCGCTTCTTCGCGAACCACCCACGCAACAGCTGAACTCCCGGCGTCGTCGAGACCCCGGCAGTCCCAGGGTGAGCCTGCGACCGCCGCGCTGGGGATCGAACCAGTGACCTCTTCGTCCCGAACTGGCGGCGGGGCGGTTGGTGCGGGTGTCGTTCGAGATCATCCGGTTTGCTGCGGGTCGTCCGGGTCGGGTGTGGTTGGCTCGGTTGCGGTACTTCGCTGCTGTACTTCCTCGGCGGTGCGGAGGACGTCGCGGGCGGCGGTCGCCACCGGGCAATCTGCGGTCCGGCAGATCGGACAGCGGCCGTCGGGTCCGGGTCGGTGGTCGCGGAGGACCCAGCGGGCGGTGAGGATCAGCCGGTTGCGGATCTGCGCCAGGGACAGGAACGGTGCGGTCATCCTCAGCCCACCCCGAGGGTGGTAGCGAGGTGGGTGAGCGTCGTCGGGGCGTCGGGGTCGCGGGCGACTTGGGCGAGGAGGTCCCGGCCGGCTGGTCGGTGGCGGATCTCGGCCGGTGCGATCCGTTCGGCCTCCAATAGGATCCGGCCGGCGTTGACCGGGTCGTCGGCGTGCAGGTACGCGCGGGCGATATCGATCAGGTACGCGGCGCGATGCTCGGCCGACAGCCACCGCCAACCGTCGCGCCCAGTCACCCTCTCGTGGCGGGCCACGGCTTCCTCCGCGTCACCGCGTTCCGCCGCCACAGTGATGCGGGCCAGCTCCACCGCTGTCGGTCCGAACCCGGTCCGGTGGTGGTCGTGCCCGTCCCCCACCCCGGCCGCCATCTCGGCGGCCTCGTCGATCAGCTCGACAGCGGTGCGGTCATCCCCGTCGCGCGCGGCGGCCAGGGCGGCCTGAACCAGCAACGTCCCGCACAGGGACAGCTCGGCCGGGTCGCCGAACTCGACCACCGGCGGGGCGATCCGGTACGCGGCAGCCAACATCACCGACTTCGCCACCCGTGCCTGCCCTGACTCGCGTAACACCTGACCGAGTTGCACGGAAGCGGCAGCCACCAACTCCCGGTCACCGGTAGCAGCGGTCATCGCCCGGTCGACGGCCAGCCATGCCACGTCGGGGGCACCGAGCTTCACCAGCAACGCCGCCGTCACCCGGTACGTCTCCACCAGCGGCACCCGACCCCCGCCGGGATCGTGGGCGTGGGTGCGCTGCGCGCTGGCCACCAACTGCGGCAGCAGGTCGACGGCCTGCGGGTAGCGGGCGTGCTGGAAGGTCGTCCAGGCGTGGGCCATCTCCTGCGTCAGCCTCTCGGCCGGCATGACAGGGCGGCGGGGAGCCGGCCGCTCCAACGCGATCTCGTACGTCGACAGCGCTACCCGGATCCGCTCCACACCCTCGACACGCTCGCTCAGCCCGGCCGGCTGCGCGTCCCGACCGAGCAGCACCGCCGTGTCGATCCGCAGCACGGCAGCGATGTTGTGAAGCGTCGACACCTTGTCGAGCGACCGGACACCCCGCTCGACCTTGTCGACCCAGCTCTTGGACTTGCCCAGCCGATCCGCGAGCACCTGCTGAGACAGCTTCCGCCGTCCTCGCCAGTACGCCACCCGACGACCGACCGGCAGCAGGTCAGTGCGGTCCACGACGCCACCGCCGATCCGGCACCGCTCGCGTCGTCTCCTCGACCGGTACCCGATCCGCCTCGGCCTGCGCAAGAATCCGCCGCTTCGCTGCCTCCCGCTCGGCGGCCTCCGCCTGTTCACCCCGGCTTGATCCTGGATCACGCTGCGTATCGCCCACCTGCACCCCTCCGGAAGGGGCACGGCGGTGGGCTCTTGGAAGGACCGCCACCGCCGCGCCGGCTCAGAGGCGCGGCGGCAGTCCTACCAGTACGGATCAACACAGCCACGCCCGTGATCGGGACGCTACGGACAGCAAACATGACCCCTGGAACGCTTACGCACCACTATCGGCCGATTACTGTGCGGTCATGCTCATGCGCTCGCAGAGGCCCCGCAGCTCCGGTGAGGTTGCGCCCCGCCGCAGCAACGACCGCACCGTCTCCCGGGCCGACGTCGACGAACGGGCGTGCTGTGGGCCGACTCGTTCCGCCGCGAGCAGCATCCGCACGGCCTCCCGGTCCCGGCCGACAGCCTCAGCGGCCCGCCCCATGTCGAGCCAGAAGTACACCTGCCGTACCGGCGGCAGGCCGGTCAGGTCCACGCCGGCGGCCGTCTGCATCGCCCCCTCCGGACGGCCTGTGTCGAGCTGAAAGGCCATACGCCACAACGCCACGTTCCGTGGGCCCCAGGCGAGATCCCAGCTTTCGGTCTCCCCGGTATGCGCGGCAATCCGCGCCGCTTCGGCAAGATGATCCTCGGCGCTCGCCTGGTCGCGCAGGCCGGCAAGGTGATGCGCCCGTGCCAGGTGCAGGAAGCCGAGCACGTCCAGAGCACCGACCGCCCCGCTACCCGCGAGGTCGGCACCCGCCGCGTCACACAGCGCCCGTGCCGGCCCGTACGCGCCGGAGTAGGCGGACACCCGAGCCCGGTTGGCCGCCGCCACCCCCGCCGCCACCGGATCATCGAGCAGGCCCGCCGCCTCGGCACAGCGCTCTGCGGCAAGCCACGCGTGAGCCGGATAGCTGACGTTGAGCAGGGAACCCATCGCCACGCCGTACACCGGCACCATTTCCGCCAACGCCGCACGCCGGTCGGTCAGAGCGTGCATCGCCGGCACCAGGTCGACGAGCCGACGCAGGGCACCCGCGTAGTCACACCGGCCGTACAGGACACGCACGAGCCCGGCCTCCCGACGCACCTGCTCGACGGTGGCCGGCACGTCACGCCGGACGGCCATGGGCGTGTCCATCATGATCCGCCACACCCGCTCCGCGTCGATCCGAGCAGCGTCAAGCTGCCGATCGGCAGGCGTATACGGCTGCCCAGTCAAGTCAACCACCGAGCACTCAAGAGCAGCGGCCAGATCCACCACCATGTACCGGTCGGTGCGCTGCTGGCCGCGCTCGATACGCGACCAGGACGTATGGGAGATGCCAGCACGACTGGCGGCATGGCGAATGCTCCAGCCACGCAGCTCGCGACGGGCCCGAATGCGATCACCGATCGACGGATCGGCAGGTATGGGGCGACGAGACATCAGCGCGTTCCCAGGTAGAAGACCGACTTGGCGTCCTCGCCGGCCTCTATCCAGCAAGCCGCCACAACGGAAGGTACACCCGATCCTCACCCACAGCATCTACTGCCGCGCATGCATGCGGCATCTCCACCATAAACGCGACTGTCTTCGACCCCTCGTTTGTAAGCTCTGCGCGCTTCGCCCAGGCGCGTCCGCGCACGTCTCTGACATCGGGCGCTGATTCGTAGCCCTCCGTCACTGGCCGCCCTGGTCCTCCTGCGACCTCCTGAGAGAGCGCTGCCATACCAATAGGACTCGTAGTGGTCGCGTGCCGTTGTCGCCGGCATGACCAGCTGGCATATCGGCGATTCCGTCGGGTGACGCCCCTGTTACCCGGCCTTGTCGGCCCTCAGCGGGGAGCCAGCCGCACACTGATGCTCTTGACGTGCGAGTAGTGGTACAGCGCCTCGATCCCCTTCTCCCGCCCGTAGCCGCTCAGCTTGTGCCCGCCGAACGGCATCTGGACCGATTGGGTCGACCACGAGTTGACGTAGACCTGGCCCGCTTCGATCGATTCGGCTACCCGGAAGGCGCGGGAGATGTCCTCGGTGAAGACTCCCCCGACCAGGCCGAATTCCGAGTCGTTGGCGAGTTCGATGGCCTCCTGCTCGGTGTCGAACGGAATGATCACCAGAACGGGCCCGAAGATCTCCTCCCGGGCGATCCGCATCTCGTTGGTGACGCCGGAGTAGATCGTGGGCTCGACGTAGAAGCCGCCGTCGAGCTCGGGATCGGTGACCACGCCACCGCCGAGCTCGGCTCGGGCCCCCTCCTCGGCGGCGATCGCAAAGTACCGCTGCACGGTGTCGTACTGGCCTCGGGTGATCATCGGGCCCACGTCCCGGCCGGGGCGCAGCCGCCGGGTGGCCGCCACCAACGCGGCGACGAACCGCTCCTGGACCGACCGCTGGACCAGAAGCCGGGTTCCGGAGGAGCAGACCTGACCCGCGTTGGTGGTGAAGGCCCGGACGGCCTCGGCGGCGGCGAACTCAAGGTCGGCGTCGTCGAACACGATGTTGGCCGACTTGCCGCCGAGTTCGAGGGTCAGCGGGAGGATCCGGTCCGCCGCGATCCGACCGATGTCCTGCCCGACCCGCACGGAACCGGTGAACGCCACCTTGCGCACCAGCGGGTGCTGCACGATCGCGGTCCCGACCTCGTCGCCGCGGCCGAGCACCACGTTGAGCACCCCCGGCGGCAGCCCCTCTTCGCTGGCGATCCGCGCCAGGGCCACGGTCGTCTGTGAGGTGCTCTCCGCGGGCTTCGCGACGATCGTGTTGCCGGCGGCGAGCGCCGGGGCGCAGGCCCGGGCCGCCTGGTTGAGCGGCAGGTTCCACGGCGTGATCACCCCGACCACCCCGAACGGTTCGCGCCGCGTGTAAACGTGCAGGTCAGGCCGAATGTCAAGCACGTCGCCCGCCGGCAGGTTCACCAGTGCCGCATAGAACTCGAAGTACTCCGCGGCACCCCGGACCTCGGCTGCGGCGAGGGCGAGCGGCTTGCCGGTGTCGAGGCTCTCCAGTTCGGCCAGGGCGTCAAGGTCCGCGAGCAGCCGCCCGCCGATGGCCGCCAGGATCCGGCCGCGTTCCAGCGACGCGATCCGACGCCACCCGGGGGCCGCGGCATGCGCCGCTCGTACGGCGAGGTCGACATCGGCCGCCGTTCCCTGCGCGACCTGTGCCCCAACGCCACCGGTCGCCGGATTGGTGCCGGAGCGGTAACCCCCGGCGGTCGGCGGGACGGCCTCGCCGCCGATCCAGTGCAGCAGCGGGCCGTTCACCGGTCACCCCCGATCAGCTCGTACATGGCGGTGTGGTCGGTCTGCGGCGTGACTTCCCCGGCGATCCGCCGCCACTGGCGGGCCACGCCGTCCGCGACCTCGGTGGCCTGGCCGAGTTCGTGTGCCAGGTCGACGGCGATCCCGACGTCCTTCGCCATCAGGTGCAGCGCGAACCCCGAGTCGTACCTGCCGCTGACCATGAACTGGGCGACCTTGTTCTCGCTGGTGTTCGAGCGTCCCGAGGAGCTGTTGAGCACCTCGGTCATCGTCTCCGGCGGAATGCCGAACCGCTCCCCCAGCCGCAGCGCCTCGACGGTCACCGAGATGGTGGTGGCCGAGACCAGGTTGTTCAGGGCCTTGGCCGCGTGCCCGGACCCGATCGGGCCGACCGGGATGACGGTCCGGGCCAGTCGTCGCAGGGCCGGACGCACCTCGGCCAGATCGGTCTCCTCCCCGCCGACCAGTACCGCCAGCGTTCCGGCGACCGCGCCGCGTACTCCGCCGGAGACGGGAGCGTCGAGCATCCGCAGGCCCCGGGCGGTCAGCCGCTCGGCCAACGCGCGGGTGCGCAGCGGCTCGGAGGAGCTCATGTCGACGACCAGAGTGCCGGGTCGCAGCGCTTCCGCGACCGCGTCGCCCTCGAGCACCGACTCGACAACCGCCGAGTTCGGCAGCATCAGGATCAGGGCGTCCACGGCCCGGTACGCGTCGACCGTGTGGGCGGTGACCGCCTTCGGGTGGTCGGTCACGAATCCCTCGGCGACGTCCGGTGCGGCGTCGGCCACCGTGAGTCGATAGCCCGCGTCGTACAGTCGCGAGGCCATCGGTCGGCCCATCCTGCCGAGGCCGATGAACCCGATGTGCTCGATCCCCGTCCCGGTCATTCGGCGTCCACCGCGGCGAACACCTCGGCTGCGAGGCGGAAGCTCTCCAACGCGGCGGGCCCGCCGCAGTAGAAGGCGGTCTGCATGAGGACCTCCTTGATCTTCTCTCGGGAGACCCCGTTGTTCAGCGCACCGCGGACGTGCGCCTTGAACTCGTGGCCCCGGTTGAGGGCGGTGATCATGGCGAGGTTGATCAGGCTGCGCTCCTCCAGGCTCAGCCCGGGGCGGTTCCAGATGTCGCCCCAGCAGTACTTCGTCACGTACTCCTGCAGATCCAGAGAGAAATCGGTGGCGGCAGCCAGCGACGCGTCGACGTGGGCGTCGCCGAGCACCCGACGGCGCATCGCCATGCCGGCCTCGTACAGGTCCTCAGTCACGGTGGTGGAATCCTTCCGAGCGGTGGTTCAGATCCGGGCCAGGTCGGCCCAGTCGCGGATGACGAACACGTCGTCGGCGGCGGCGACGTGACAGGCGGAGTGCCCGCCGAAGTGGGCCGGAAAGACCAGCAGCGAACGCTCGGCGGCCTCGGCGAGGAGGCGGCGCCGGGACGCCCGGGCCAGCGCCGGATCCTCGCAGAAGCAGCTGTTGACGTCCGGGGCTGCGATCTGCACGGGCGAGTGGATGATGTCGCCGACGAAGAGCGCACCGGCGTTCCCGGACTCCAGCCGCAGCACCGCGGAGCCGGGGGTGTGCCCGGGGGCGGCCTGCAACACCAGGTCGGAATCGATCCGGTACTCGCCGCTCCAGAGCTCGACGAGTCCCGCGCGGTGTACCGGGACGACGCTGTCCTCGAAGACGTTCTGGTTGCCGTCGGCCGGCGGGCGCGGGTTCTTCACCGGGTCCCAGAACTCGAAGTCCTCCCGGGTGATGAGGTAGCGCGCGTTCGGGAACGTGGGGACCCAGCCGCGGCCCTCCAGGCGGGTGTTCCACCCCACGTGGTCGACGTGCAGGTGGGTGTTGATGACGATGTCCACGTCCTCCGGTGCGACCCCCACCGCGGCCAGGTTCGCGAGGTACGCGGTGTCGTGGTGGGCGTAGACCGGGGCGTACGGGCGTTCCTTGCCGTTGCCGGCACCGGTGTCGACCAGGATCACCGCCCCCTGGCTGCGGATCAGCCAGGTGTGCAGCACCGAGCGCAACTGCCCCCGACCGGAATCGAAGAAGTCCGGGTCGAGCCATCCGGCGTTGTCCCGCCAGTACGCCGGGTCGCTGTCCGGGAACAGGAAGCCGGGGGTCGCCGGGCTGGGGCCGGCGTACTCCTGGATCCGGGTGATCTCGACGCCGCCGATGACGACCGTCTGCGGTCCACTCACCACGACCGGTCCCCCTCCGGCACCGGGTACGCCGCGACGATCTCGGGCGTGACCGCGGGAAGCTCGAAGTTCGCCGTCTCCATGACCTCGGCGGTGAAGCCGTTGCCCTTGGCCAGCGTTCGGGTCTCGGCCATGTAGGCGCTCCGGGCCTGGGCGGCGTCGGTCATGCCCCGCTCGCGTTCCTCCCACACGGCGAGCGCCGCACCGACGTCGTCGTACTGATCGAGGGTGTGGGCGAGTTCGACCGCGTTGACGATCCCGACGCTGGCGCCCTGCCCGAGCGCGGGACACATGGCGTGGGCCGCGTCCCCGACGAGCACCGCCCGACCACTCGAC
This sequence comes from Micromonospora echinospora, assembly GCF_900091495.1. Classification (NCBI taxonomy): domain Bacteria; kingdom Bacillati; phylum Actinomycetota; class Actinomycetes; order Micromonosporales; family Micromonosporaceae; genus Micromonospora; species Micromonospora echinospora. Next base: position 6,102,920 of record NZ_LT607413.1, read on the forward strand.
CAGGGCGCCACCCGGTTGGTCTGGTAGTTGTCGTGTCGGCCGCCTTCGGCCCTGCCGGCCAGCTCCACCGCCGTGGCCAGATGCGGGAAGCGCTTCGACCAGACCTCGACGTCGATCGGGATCCGTGAGGCGCGCTCGTTGGTGGTCGTCGCCATCATGCCCATGTAGATCGTGTCAGGCCCGGTGGGGATGAACAGGATGCGCATCGCGTCCGGTTCCAGGGTCCAGAAGTCGATGACCCGGTCCCACTCGGGGCCCTGGAACTCCTCGGGCCGTGGGATCAGGACCCGGCAGACCCCGTCCTGGTACTTCTTGCGTTCCTGGGTCAGATCGCCCAGCGAGTTGCGGACCGCCGAGCCGGCCCCGTCGGCACCGATCACCAGGTCTCCTTCCAGCCTGGTCCCGTCGGCCAGGAGCAGGGCGCCGGCCGGGTCGGCCCCGACCACCCGTGAACCGGTGACGATCTCCACTCCGGCCGCCCGAGCCGCCGAGACGAGCAGCGCGTGCAGCTTTGGCCGGGTGATCGCCCAGTAGGGGTAGCCGGCCAGCTCCGACGAGACCGGGTCGCCGTTCAGGCTGGTGTCGTAGGTGCCGGGCTGTACGCCGTTCGCCCTGATCGCCCCGGCCACCCCGATGACCTCGAGGGCCAGCATCGCGTTGCGCCACAGCAGGATGCCGGCGCCGAAGTCGCGCACCTGGTCGTTCTGCTCGTGCAGGCGTACGGTCCAGCCACGGCGGGCGAGCGCGATGCTCACGGTGAGACCGGCGAACCCGGCACCCGCGACCTCGGCGTGGCGGGAACGGTCGGTGGAGCCTGTCGAGTGGGTTCCTGTCATGTCAGTGCCTCCGGGAGTCGGAATGCTGAGCGATCACGTGACCGTCACTCCTCCGCGTCCACCCATACCGTCATGCTCCCTCGTGCCAGCGTGTGAAAGTGCAGGTTGAAGCCCAGGACGACGGGGGTCAGCCCGGGGTCGATCTCGAGCGCGGGGACGTCGACCGCGTGGACGATGAACACGTAGCGGTGGCGGCCCGAGCCCGGCGGCGGGTTGGGGCCGATGTACTGGCGCATCCGCAGGTCGTTGGGGAGGGTGAGGGAGCCCGCCGGCATCGGCCCGTCCGGTGCGCCGGCGCCGGCCGGCAGCGAGGTCACGGAGGCGGGAATGTTCGCGACGGCCCAGTGCATGAAACCGACCCCGGTGGGAGCGTCCGGGTCGTAGCAGGTGATCGCGAAGCTCTTGGTCTCGACCGGGAAGTCCGACCAGGCCAGGTGGGGTGAGGTGTTGGTGCCGCCGAGGTCCGGGTCGCGGTAGGTCAGCGGCATTTCCGTGCCGTCGACCAGGTCCTCGCTGAACACCCGCAGCGGCGGTGCCGGGGTCACGGCTGCGTAGGGGTCGTCGTTGATCACAGTTTCTCCTGTCCTGATCACTTGTCGGCGATCGGTGCGGTGTCGACGTGGACTGTGCGGATCGTGGTGCGGATGTCCCAGGTGCCGGCCCAGCCGTCCGGCAGGGCGACGGCGCTGCCGGCGGTCAGCTCGTGGGAGGTGCCGTCCTCGTCCGTGACGGTGGCCTCGCCGGAGATGACGTACAGGTAGGAGGCGCCCTCGGCCGCCGCTCGCCGGAACACCCCCGGGCCGCGCTCCTGGACGGCGCACCGGCCGTCGGGTCCGTCGAACACGACGGTCTCGGCGACCGGCGGCGCCCAGGAGGCCACTCGCGCCGCCACCGGGGCGTGCAGGTCGCCCCCGAGCACGTCGACCGCGGCCAGGAAGGCGGACGGCTGCACACCCGCGCGGTACGGCGGCACCGGGGTCGTGTGCAGGTAGACCTTCCGGATGGTCTCGCGGATGTCCCAGGTGCCGACCCAGCCGTACGGCAGCACGATCACGCTGCCGGCGGTCAGCTCGTGGGAGGTGCCGTCCTCGTCCGTGATGGTGGCCTCGCCGGAGATGATGTACATGAACGAGCCCCGCTTGTCCTTCACCCGGGGGTAGACACCGGCGTCGCACGCCCAGACGGCGAAGAACGCGCCGGCGGCGTCGTACAGGACTCTCTCGTAGGCGAAGGGCGCCCCGTGGCGGATCGGCTCCATCGAGATCTCGACGGGGAGCGGGCCGTCGAGCACGGCCGTGGCGTCCAGGAACACCGACGGATGCGTGGTCTGGTTCGTCGTCATGGCTTCCTCCCGGGGGCGGTCAGCAGGCGATTCGGGTCAGCTCGGGTCAGCTCGGTCGGCAGAGCCGGCGACGGCGCCGCAGGTGCCTCGATGCCGAGCAGGTCGAACGACGGGCGGTGCAGGATTCCGTGTAGTTCCTCGTCGGTGATGGGCGTGTGCGCGATCTGCCGCATCCGCGCGACGACCCGTTCGAGGGCGGCGGTGGCGCTGGCCGCGGCCACCATCGGGGAGTCGCTACCGAAGAGCACCTTGGAGAGGACGCCGTACTCCTTGGCGGCCGAGAAGGCGTTCGCCAACACCGTCGGACGGCTGGCGATCGCGGACGTGTCGGCAAAGACGTTGCGGTGCCGACGCATCACGACGACGGTTTCGTAGATCCACGGATGACCCATGTGTGCGACCACGATCCGCAGGTCGGGAAAGGTGCACGCCACGTCGTCGAGCAGCAGCGGGTTGGCGTCGGGCAGCCGGCCGGCGTTCGCGAAGATCGCGCCTTGGTGGATCATCACGGGCAGGCCGAGCCGCTCCGCGGTCTTGAAGACCCGCATCGTCATGGGGTGCAGCGGCGAGGTGCCCTGGTAGATCGGCCCCATCTTGATGCCGACCAGCCCGAGGTCCGCGTGGCAGCGCTCCACCTCGTCGACCGCGTCGTGGCGGGTCGGATCGACCGACATGAAACCGACGGTCTGACCGCCGACTTCTCGTACGAACGCGGCGACGGCATCGTTGGGGACCATGATCCCGGAGGCCTGCGCCTGGAGCCCGAAGACGATCGTCCGCTCGGCGGGCGCGACGCCCCGGCGGTAGGACTCCACCGTGACCAGGTCGATCTCGTCGGAGGCCAGCGTCTTCGAGACCCGACCCAGCCCGTCCGTCCAGGGAGAGCGCTGGTGCTCCCGAGTCCAGAAGTGCGTGTGCACGTCGGTGATCAAAGTCAGACCTCACTTCGCAGATAGGGGACGGCGAGCGCCTCGGGCGCCTTGTGCCGCCGCTTGCCCTCGGCGGCGAGGGCGACGAGCGCCAGCACGTACGGCATGGCGAGCCAGAGGGACACCGGCAACGTCACGGCCGGTCGGACAAGGGCGAGCACGATCAGCACCGCGACCACGGCCAGGCCGGCGAGCTCGACGGCGCCGGCCCGCCGCCGGTCGAGGCGGGAGGTGGCCGCCGCACGCCGGACGCGCCCGGCGCCGAGAGCGACCAGGACGAGCAGGGCCACGGCGACCCACACCTCACCAGGGATGTCGCCGACGGCCTGCAACCGCAGCTGGGTGGCATCGGTGACCGCAAAGATCGCGACGGCAAGGCCCAGCCCGCTCAGCCGCCAGCCTCCGAACAGGACGGCGGCGATCGCCAGATAGCCGCGCCCGCCGGTCATGGCCTCACGGAAGACACCGACGTCGCCGATGGAGATGTACGCTCCCGCCGCTCCGGCGCAGGCCCCTGAGACGAGGACGCCGGCCCAGCGCAGCCCGCGGACGCTGACGCCAGCGGCGTCGACGGCTACCGGGCTCTCACCGGTCGCCTTCAGGTTGATGCCCCAGGTCGTCCGAGTCAGCGCCAGGGCCACGAGGACGACGACCACGGCCGTGGCATAGATGAAGGCGTCCTGGGTGAACAGGACGGGCCCGAGGACGGGCACGTCCGAGAGCAGCGGAATCGCGAGCCGGGGCAGCGGGTCGAAGGCGCGCGGCTCGCTGAAGAGGTCCTCGTTGAGGAACGTCGTCAGGCCGTAGCCGAGCAGGGTCAGCGCGATGCCGGCGACGATCTGGTCGACCTTGGCCTCGATCGAGAGCACTCCCATCAGCGCTCCGAAAAGCAGGCCCCCAACGATGCCGCCGAGGAAACCGATCGCGAGATTCCCGGTGCCGGCCATCACGAGGTAGCCGCCGAAGGCGCCCACGAGCAGCACACCTTCGAGCCCGACGTTCAGTACGCCGGCCCGCTCGGAGACGAGTTCCCCGGTGGCGGCGAGCAGGATCGGGGCGGCGATCGTGATCGCCGAGACGAGGAACGCGACGTCGAAGATACCCATCTCAGGCCTCCTCGGTCCGGGCAGCGCTGCGGGCGACGACGCCGGATCGTCGGCGGGCGGGGGTGGGTTTGGCCGGGGACGGTGTCCTCGTGCTGCCCCTCAGGACGACGGCCGCCACCAGGACCAGCGCGATGACGGCGCCCTGGAGCACCGAGGCCAGCGAGGACGGCACATCCAGCTGGGCCTGCATGGCGGTCCCACCGACGTTCAGCGCGGAGAACACGACGGCGGTGGCGACCGCGCCGATCGGCGAGTTGCGCGCCAGCAGGGCGACCGCGATGCCGTTGAAGCCGACGTCGGCTTCGAATCCGTCACTCATCCAGGGCGCGGAACCGGCGAAGAGCAGCGCCGCGCCCGCGAGACCGGCGAACCCACCGGAGATCATGATGGCGGCGACCCCTTCGCGGACCGGGTCGATGCCCGACCACCGAGCGGCCTCCTGGTTGCCGCCGGCAACCCGCAGGCGGAAGCCGAACGCGGTGCGGGACAGCAGCAGCGCCACAGCGATCGCACACACCGGGAGAAGCACCACGTCGTACGAGAGGGTGCGGCCCGGAACCGACTCGACGCTCGGCCACAGTGCGGCGGCCGGGAAGTTCGCCGACTGCGGCTGACCGTCCAGGGAGCCCTGTAGCGGCCCCCGGACCAACCACTCCGCGACCTGGAGCGCGACCAGGTTGAGCAGGAGCGACGACACGATCTCGAGCACCCCGCGCGAGGCCCACAACCAGGCGGTCAGGCCGGCCCAGAGTGCCCCGCCGACGATGCCGGCGATCGCGGTGAGCCCCACCGCGACCGGACCCGGCAGGCTGCCGCACTGCAGCCCGACCGCCGTGGCGAGGGAGCCACCGACGAGGATCTGACCGGGAAAGCCGACGTGCAGACGTCCGGCCCGGGTGGTCAGGATCCAGCCGAGCGCGACCAGGAGCAGCGGCACAGCCTGGGTCAGGGTGGTACCGGCATTGGTCGGCGTCCCGAAGGTGCCGCTCCAGAAGACGTGGAACGCCTCGGGCGGCGCCACCCCGATCGCCACCAGCAGGAGCGCGCCGACGGCCAGTGCCGCCAAGCCCACTCCCATCTGCACGAGCATCCGCATGATCAGGTCTTTCGACAGCATCACAGGGCCTCTCCGGACGACGTCATGAGGGCGCCGAGGCTGGCGCGGGTGGCCTTCGCGGCGTCGACGACGCCCTGGATGCGCCCGTGAGCGAGCACCGCGATCCGGTCGGACATCGAGATGACCTCGTCGAGGTCCATCGAGATCAGCAGCACGGCACCGCCGCGTTCGCGGTGCGCGACGAGGCTCCGGTAGACGAAGTCGGCCGCTCGCACGTCCAGACCGCGCACGGGCTGTGCGGCGATCAGCAGGTCCGGGTTGCCCGACAGTTCCCGGGCGAGGACCGCCTTCTGCTGGTTTCCACCGGAGAGCCGCCCGATCGGCAGGTTCTCGCTGTCGGCGCGTACGTCGAACTCGTCCATCAGCCGGCGCGCCTCGGCGGACGCGGCCCGGACGTCGAGCAGTCCCCGCCTGTTCAACGGCGCGGAACGCAGCGACCGCAGGGTGATGTTCTCCCAGAGGGTCATCCCGGGGACGATCGCCGCGTGGTGCCGGTCCTCCGGAATCACCGCACCGCCGGCGCGGAAGAACCCGCGCGGCGACCGATCGGTGAATGGCCGCCCCGCCAACTCGATGGTGCCCGACAGTGCCGACCGGATGCCCATGAGCACCTCGACGAGCTCGGACTGACCGCTACCGGCGACCCCGGCGATCCCCAGGATCTCGCCTCGACACATCTCGAGGTCGATGCCCTGGAGCGCCTTCGGCCCGGCCGGTTGGCTGTCGTCCCGGGCGACGTCGAGACCGCGGATGGTGAGGACGGCGGGACCCGGGGTGCCGGCGGGAAGCGGCGGACGGTCGACCACTCGATCGCCGACCATCAGGGTCACCAGGTGGTCGGAGGTCGCCTCCGCGATGGTTCCCGAACCGCTCACCGCGCCGCGCCGCAGCACGGTGTACCGGTCCGCGACGCTGAAGACCTCCGACAGCTTGTGCGAGATCAGGATGACCGCGTGACCGGCGGCGGCGAGCCGCCGCATCAGGTTGGCGAGTTCGTCCCACTCGCCTGGGCTCAGTGCGGCGCTCGGCTCGTCGAAGATCAGGATCCGGGCGCCGCGGCAGAGCAACTTGACGATCTCCAGTCGCTGCCGCTCCCCCACCGACGCGTCGGCGACCAGCCGGTCGGGCGTGATCCGCAGGCCGGTCTCCGCAGCCACCTCCTGTGATCGGCGGCGTGCCTCGGTCAGACCGTTGCGCCACGGAAGAGCGGCCGGTGCGATGGCCAGGTTCTCCAGCTCGGTCAGGGTCGGTACCAGCGTGAAGTGCTGGTGGACCATCCCGATCCCGGCCCGCAGGGCCTGCTCGGGCCTGCGGAAACGCACCGGCTCTCCGTCGAGTTCGATGCCACCCTCATCCGGGTTGTAGAGGCCGGTGACGATTCGCATCAGCGTCGTCTTGCCCGCACCGTTCTCGCCGAGGAGGGCGTGGATCTCACCCCAGGCGATGTCGAGGTCGACGGCGTCGTTGGCGACGAAGGAGCCGAACCGCTTGGTCACTCCGGTGAGCCGGAGAGCGGAAGCTCCGGTGCCCGAGCCGCGCACGGCGGGGCCGGAATCGGGACGAGTCCTCATCGACGGCGACCTAACGCTGCTCGAAGTGGTAGGCCGGCTTGGGAAGAAGAACACCCTTGTCGGCGACGATCTTGCCGTCGGTGATGTCCTTGGTGATCTTCTCGACGAGTTCCTTCTCCGCCGCCGTCCCCTTGCCCGGGCAGAACTCGAACCGCAGCGCGCCGGTGCCCAGGCCGTAGCTGATGGCGCCAGCCGGCAGCTTGCCGGCGGCGGCGTCGGCGACCGCGTTCTTCAGGATGTCGGACCAGCTCACTACGCCGGAGCCGATGATGTGGGGACTCGAGTCGCAGTGCAGGGCGAAAACGTCGTACACGTCGGTAGGGCTGGTGGCGCCGCCGGCGGCCTGGTAGACGCCCCCGGAGCCGCTGTCGAGGTCGGAGAGGATCGAGTCGACACCACTGGCGATCATGGCTTCGGCGGCCTGCTTGGCCTTGCCGACATCGTTGAAGTCGCCGGTGTAGGTCTCCACGACCTTGGTCTTCGGATTCTCCAGCGCGGCACCCTGGACCATGCCGTGGTACCAGGCGGTGGTGGAGGGGACCTGAAGGCCCGCGATCATCCCGAGCTTCTTGGTCCGGGAATGGGCCGAGGCGACGGCCCCGACGACGATGGCGTTGTATCCGACGGCGGCGGTGACCGAGGTGACGTTCTCGGCGTAGGCGTCGAGGTCAGCGGCCACCAGGATGAAGCGCACCTTCGGATACTTCGGCGCCACGACCGCGACGGCCTTGTTGAACGAGGCGCCGTCCGCGACCACGATCTGGTTCTTCGCGGCCAGCGACTCGAGTCCCTGGATCTGCTCCTGGGAGTTGGCGGCGTTGTCGACGATGGAGGACAGCTTGAGGGTCGTGTCGGCCTCGATCGCCGCGTTCACGCCGGCCAGCCCGAACTGGGTGAACCCGCCGTCGTTGCGGGGGGCCTGGGAGATGAAGCCGATGCTCTTGGTCCCGTCGGCCGCCGCCCCGTCGCCCGAGGACCCACACGCCGAGAGTGCGAGGGGTATGGCGGTAACGGCTGACACGATCGCGATCTTGGTACGCATGCGAAGGCCTTTCGTCGGCTACTGCCCGTTGAGGTAACAAGGGTGAAACGGACCGGTGAAGAGACTGGTATGGCAGATGCAAGCGCGCCTACTGCACGTGAGCGGTGAGGTGAACCAGATACTGCTGATCTGCCATACCAGTTGTCAAGAGGTTCCTCCGACCTGAACTCCCGATGACCTGCCGCAGGCCCGGTCGACTCGGCGTCGGCAGAAGCGGGTAGCGGAAGCGAGGGTCAGCAAGGCCGGCTGGACGGCACCAGCCGCAGACGGCAAGACTGCGCGTACGCTCTCGCCGGGCGCGCGACCAGCGGCTGCGTGCCGGTGCCGGGCTCAGATCGCGTGCCAGGTGGATCTGCCGGGCCGCTGCTCAGGCCGGCGACGGCCCCCTCCCGGCCACACCGGGGTCGGGCGCGCAGGGCACCGGGCCGGTCAGCGCCCGAACTTCGTGGTGACCTCGTCCTGGAGTTCGAGGCGGCCGCGCTGCACGTGGGCGCGCATGGCCTCTTCCGCCGCATCCGCGTCCCGCGCGCGGATGGCGTACACCACGGCACGGTGCTCCGCGAGCGAACGCCGCATCCGTCCCTCTCGCCTCGTCACGATCGACGACAGCAGGCCGCGGCTCAGATGCTGGACCAGCAACCGGTAATGGTCACTCAACCGCCCGTTGCCGGCACCCTCGGTGATGAGTTCGTGCAGCCGCGCGTCCATGGCGCTGTAGCCGTCGGTGTCGCCAGCCTCGACGCAGTCCTGCATCGAGGCCATCACCTCGTCGATCCGCGCGAGGAACTCGTTGCTGGCGCGGTTGGCGCACAGCCGGGCGGTCATCCCCTCGATCGCCTCACGCACCTCGAAGAGATCGAGGATCTCGTGCCGGCTGAGGCTCTTGACGAAAGTGCCCCGGCGACGCTCGATCGAGACGAATCCGGCACCTTCGAGTTCCTTGAACGCCTCACGCACCGGCATCCGGCTGACCCCGAACCGCTCGGCGAGGCGCGCCTCGGAGAGCTTCTCCCCCGGCGCGATAGCCCCGGACACGATCTCGTCACGAAGCCTCTGGACGATCACGTCTTTCTTCGAGACGTCGTTGTCGGCGACCCCAGCGGATGCCCTTTGCGCCGCCGACATAACTCCAAACTTTCGCTAGACCACTGCCCAACGCCCTTGAGCTTGATGGATGATACCCGGGCGGTGGCCGTGCCGGCAGCTCCCGGCGGTGCCGTGACACAGCGGAGAGCTCCCCGTGGGTGCGGCGGGTGCCCCGGACCGGCCGCAGCCGCGACTCTCGGACGTTGATCGGCAAGCCTCGGCATGCGGCGCAACGCCTCGGGACAGGCGGCGAGGCCGACCGGGCCGTCGAGCCGGCGGTTTCGGTGCGGCGATCAACTCCGCCGAGTGGCCGAACCTCGCCGCCGGCCCCGTCCGAGCGGACCGTCGGCGGTGATCTGTCGGTAGACCAGCCAGCCCTCGATCCAGGTGCGCAGCCCCACCGTCGCGCCCCTCCGCCTCGGCCGGCCGTCAGGCGGCTGCCGGTTTCAGTACCACCTTGGAGTAGCCCGGCTCCCGCCGGTCGAAGTGCGCGTACGCCTCCGCCGCCTGCCCGAGCGGCATCTCCTTGCTGACCACGAAACTCGGCTTTGCCCGATCGGCCACGATGAGGTCACGCAGATAGCTGTTGTACGCCTTGACGTTCGCCTGGCCGGACCCCATCCGAAGGCCCTTCTCGAAGAACTTGCCGACCTTGAAGAGCAGTTCCCCGCTGCGGGAGTGCATATCGGCTGCGCCGGGGTCCTGGGACAGGTAGAGCCCGACCACGCCGATGACGCCGGTGGCCCGGACCACCTCCACGAGACTGTTGAGCACCGCCGCCGGCTGCTCCTCGCCCTCCGGATTGACCGCCTGGTAGCCGACCGCGTCGACGCCCTTGTCGGTGCCGGCACCCTGGGTCTGCTCCTTGATCTGCTCGACCGGGTCAGCCTTGGTGTAGTCGATGGGGATCGCTCCGATGGACTCGGCGAGCCGCAACCGGTCGGGGACCTTGTCGACCACGAAGACCTTTGCGGCACCCATCAGCACAGCGGAGTGCGCGGCCATCAGGCCGACCGGCCCGCCACCCATGATGGTGATGGCTTCCCCGGGGCGCAGGTCGGTCATGGCGACCGCGTGGTAGCCCGTGGGAAAGATGTCGGCGAGCATCGCGAAGTCGTTCTCGTGCCCGTCACCCTTCGGCAGTTGCAGGCAGTTGAAATCGGCGAACGGCACCCGGAGGTACTCGGCCTGTCCGCCGCGGTAGGGGCCCATCGCGACGTAGCCGTAGGCCCCACCGGCGAACCCGGGATTGACGGTGAGGCAGAAGCCGGTCTTGCCTTCCCGGCAGTTTCGGCAGAAGCCGCAGGCGACGTTGAACGGGATCGACACCCGGTCGCCCTTCTTGACGCTCACCACGCCGGAGCCGACCTCGACCACGACGCCCATGTTCTCGTGGCCGAACACGATGCCCGGTTCGACCAACGTGCGCCCCTCGTACATGTGCAGGTCGGAACCGCAGATCGCGCTCGTCGTGACCTTGATGATCACGTCGTTCGGCGACTCGATGCGTGGGTCTTCGACGTTCTGCACCGTGATGTTGCGCGGCCCCTCGTACACCACTGCCTTCATGTCTACAGAACCTAGGAGGCCGGCGCGCAGAACGTGGGCGTAATAGGCAAATGCCACCAGTTGGCGGAGTCCTGTCGCCGGGTTGAGTCACGCCCGCCGGTTCGGGTGGCGCGACGGCTCCCGCGTTCGGGTGGCCGCTCGGGTGCGGACGCGTCCCCGGTTCGCGTTCACCCGGCTACACCCGGGGCCGGGTATCACTGTCGGCGGGCAACCACAGCCACTGACCGTCCCCATTGCGCAGAAGAGCGGTGTGCGCGTTCGGCCGTCGTCGGTGACGTCGATTTCGAGATCGGCGGCGTCGCCCCGACATGGTCGGCAGGTTCATCCCGGTCGGGACATCCCGGTGCCCGCCGCCCTGGTCGCCGCACGAGGTCCGGTACAACCGGCATCCGTGTCGGCTTCGCTTCGACCACTGCGACACCTCACCGACTCCACCTTCCTGCTGCCGGCAGGCTTTCTCCCCGATATCCGGATAACGCTGAAGAGCGCATGTGCGCAGGGTACGGTGGGCCGGATAAAGCCATGATTGTCCGACCTTCGAGGTAGACGGACGGGCAGTTGAGGTCCCGGTTCGGCGCGCAGGTGCAGCAGGATCCGAAAGGGGTCGGTCCGCCAGCGCCGCGGCCGGGGTGCCGGTCGCATCGAACCACCAGAAGCTGGCAAACGACGGAAGGGAAGCACTGCGGTGACAAGCGTTGCAATACGGTCAGATGTGACGATGGATCAGGCGCAGATGGTTCTGGAGGCGAGCGTGCGGAAGGCACGCGAGTTGAATCTGCTGATGAATATCGCGGTGGTCGACGTGGGTGGCAACCTGAAGTCGTTCACCCGAATGGACGGTGCCTGGCTCGGCAGCATCGACATCGCGATCAAAAAGGCGCGTACGGCGCGGCTCTTCGACATGGCGAGCGGGGAACTCAGCCCCTTGGTTCAGCCCGGCCAGCCGCTTTATCACATCGAGTTCTCGAACCAGGGTCTGATTACCTTCCCGGGCGGGATTCCATTGAAGGACGGTAACGGCCAGGTGCTGGGTGCCGTGGGCGTGAGCGGCAGCACCGTCGACAACGACCAGCTGGTGGCGGAGGCGGGCGTGTCGGCGTTCCACGCGATGGCAGCGTGAGCCCTCGTCCGGGTTGCCCAATCACGGTGAGATGACTGGACAGGTGCCCGAGAGTTCGCCCTGCGCCTCCCGCCCCGCGCCGACGCTGTCACCACCTTCCCCGGCGGCCGGGTGATGCGCCGGACGCGCCCGGCAACCGGCTGAGGTTAAAACGGTCGGCTAGGGCCGGGCAACCCCTGTCGCCGAAGTTTGTCGACATACGCGAAGATCTATTTATTGGGCCGGTTGGTCACTGTTTGTCGATCGAATGTCGTTATTCTCCCAACAGAAGGGAGGTAACGACGATGGCGCTCAAGAAAACCAAGATCCGGCCGCAGACGTCCATGCACGCCCTGATCCTTCCGCCCCCGAACCGCATTGCGGCGGGTGGCAAGCGTTCCACTCCCAAGGATTCGCCCAGCTGACGCTCGCCGGGGTTGCCGGCCGGCGGCCGGCAACCCCGCGCGGCGTGGAAGGAGTAGCCGTGCGGGTGTGCCTGGTGGCGATGCCCTGGCAGTCCATATCCAGCCCCTCTCTGCCGGTCGGTTTGTTGCACAGCCGGCTGCGCCAGGCCCGGCCAACAGATCAGATCGACGAATACCACGGCTACCTGCACTGGGCGGAGCATCTGCTGACCGCGTCGGCAGGCGAGATCACCGCCGACGACTACATCACCGTTGCCGACAAAGGGCTTTTTCACGGCACCGGCGACTGGGTCTTCGCCGGGGCACTGCACGACGATGCGCATTGGCGCCTGGCAGAATTCCGTACGCATGCGGAAAGCGTCGACGGGGCCGAGATCGACCTACCGAAGATTGAATGGATGCGCCAGCTCGCGGCACCGTTCATCGAGGACGCGGCGAAACGGATCGCCGCTGGAGAACCCGATGTGGTCGGGTTCACCTCGACCTTCATGCAGACCATTCCCAGCCTGGCCCTCGCCCGGGCGATCAAGAGGTGGCGACCGCAGGTCCGGGTGGTGTTCGGCGGCGCCAACTGCGACGGTCCGATGGGGGCCGCGCTGCACCGCAACCACCGGTTCGTCGACTACGTCGTCCGCGGCGAGGGCGAACTGGCATTTCCTCTGCTGCTCGACCGGATCGACGCCGGCCGAACGCCTGCCGACGTCCCCGGCGTGTGCTGGTGGGACGAGGACCGGTCCGTCGCCGTGGCACCGGCCCGGACCACCGTGCCGCCGGCCCTCATTCCGATCCCGACCTTCGACCGGTGGCAGGCGGACTTCGACGCGTCGGTGCTGCGCGACCGGGTCAACCCCAGTCTCGTCGTCGAGGCCGCCCGGGGCTGCTGGTGGGGCGACAAACACCAGTGCACCTTCTGCGGACTCAACGGCTCGGTGATCGCGTTCCGGAGCAAGTCGGCCGACCAGTTCTGGACCGAACTGTCGACGCTGGTGGAGCGCCACCAGATCCTCGACGTCATCCCGGTGGACAACATCCTGGACATGGAGTACTTCCGCACTCTGCTGCCGCGGCTCGCCGCCGCCGACTGGGACCTGCGGATGCACTACGAGGTCAAGTCCAACCTCCGCGCCGACCAGGTGCGACAGCTCGCCGAGGCGGGCATCGTCCACGTGCAGCCGGGCATCGAGAGCCTGTCCACCCGCGTCCTCAAGATCATGGACAAGGGGGTGGACGGCGTCACCAACGTCCGCCTGCTGCGCGACAGCGAGGACCACCGGCTGACGGTGCAGTGGAACTACCTCTACGGGTTCCCCGGCGAGACCGACCACGACTACACCGAGGTCGTCGCGCAGTTCCCCGCGCTGGTGCACCTGCAACCGCCGCGTGGCGCGGCACGCATCACCGTGGAACGCTTCAGCCCGTACTTCGAACGACCCGAACTCGGCTTCGGCCGCCGCGAACCCGCACACTTCTACCGGTACCTCTACCCGTTCGGACACGACGAGCTGATGGAACTGGCGTACTTCTTCCAGTGCGACGACCGGGGCATCGGACCGGAGACGGCCCGGGCCCTCGACGACGCGGTGGCCCGGTGGCAGGACGACCACCACGAGTCGTACCTGCTGCTCGACGAACGGTCGGACGACACCCTCGGCATCCGGGACCGCCGGATCGGCTGGCCCCACCGCGAGCACACCCTGCGCGGTTGGCGCGCGGCGGCCTACCGTGAGCTGAACCGACCGCGTACGGTCGCCGCGCTGCACAGCCAGCTCACCGCTGCCGGCCACCGGGTCGACACCGCAGAACTTGTCCGGTGGCTCGACCAGCAGTTGGCCGACGGGCTGGTGTTCACGGACGCGGAACGGTGGGTGACGCTGGCCACCACGGTGGCGCCACTGCGCATCCGCACCGACGAACAGGTGTACGCCGTCCTGGGGGCGGTTTCGTGACCGCGACGGTTCCCGGCCGCCCCGTGCCCGACCCGGCCTGGCCGGACGCCACCCGCCTGCTCGACCCCGTCGTCCTGACCCCGGATGAGCCGCAGTCCGTGCTCGCCCTCGTCGCCGTCCTGCGGGACTGCCTGAGCCGGGGAAGCCGGGTCACCTGGCGGTGCCGGGCGACCGGCGGCCTCGACCTCACCCCGTTGCGGCACCTGCCCCCACCGCAGTGGTCGGCGGGTGAGGACCGTGCCGTCACCGACTGGCGGGACACCTTCCGCCTCGGCCTCTGCTACTACCGGCAGGGTCCCGGCTTCCTGGGCGTCCGCGACGTTCGGGACCCGGTCGAATCCGCTGTCTACGTGCTCGACGAACCGCCGCTGCGGGAGGCGTTCCTGCGCTGTCTCACGCCGCAGCGGCTCGACGACTGGCCGACCCAGGGGCAGGCCGCCGCCGAGGAACTCATCGCCGAGGGGCTTCTGCTTCGCCTCGGTGGGCTGGCCGTGACCCTGCCGTATCGGATGCGGGTGTGGCCGGTGCCCGCGACCGCGGTATGAAGGGCTGCGCGTCGGGCAACGGACCGGGAGCGATCGCACCGGACGGCTCCTCGGTCGACCTGTACGCCCGACTGCCCACCTGGGGCGAGCCGGAGCTGGTGCACCGGGCACTTCCCCCGGCGGCGTCCATCCTCGAACTCGGCTGCGGAGCCGGTCGGATGACCGGCCCGCTGGTCCGCCTCGGCCATCCGGTCACCGCCGTCGACGAGTCACCGGAGATGCTCGCCCGCATCCCGTACACGGTCACGGTCCGATCGACGATCGAGGAGCTGCGGCTGCCCGGCCGCTTCGACGCCGTGCTGCTCGCCTCGCACCTGATCAACGACCCGGACCGCAGGCTCCGCGTCCGGTGGCTCACCACCGGCCGCCGGCACCTGGCCGACGGCGGGAGCCTTCTGCTGCAACGGCTGGACCCGTCCTGGTTCGACACGCCCCGACCCGCCTACGTCTACCAGGACGGACTCGAGATCGTGCTCGTCGAGGTGCGCCGACCCACGTCGCGTCAGGTGGCGGCGACCATCCGGTACCGGCTGGAGGGCCTCGTCTGGTACCACCGGTTCACTGTCGAACGGGTCGACGACGCCGACCTCGACGAGTTGCTGGCGCTGGCGGGCCTACGCCGGACCGAGTTCGTCAGCGCCGACCGGACCTGGGTCCGGGCGGACCCGCTCGACCACGTCGGCACCGACGTCCCGGACGGCGGTGCCGCGGGCAAGTCAGACTTCGCGGCGACACCGACCGGATGAACGCTGCCGGGTCAGGCCCCGGGTGGTGTGGCGGTGGCGGCGACGATCAGGGACAGCTCATGTACGAGGTCATCCATGGACTGGCCGCTCTGTGCGCGCAGCAGTCCGAGGCTCAGGTCCGCCAGGAGGTAGAAGCCGAGGGTCTTGGCCTGCTCGGAGCCGAACGCGGAAAGGAGCTTTTCGGCACCGTCGAGGTCGCCGCGATGCTTGGCCGCGATGACCCCGGCGGCGCGTTGGACCAGCTCCGCCGCGGCCGGGGTGGTTCCGGTCACGCCGGTCGGATATTCGGGGTGACGGCGCGGGCGGCGTCGAAGCGGGCGATCACGTCCGACCAGTTGACCAGGTCCCACAGCCGGTCGACGTAGTCCGGCCGCACGTTCTTGTACTGGAGGTAGTAGGCGTGCTCCCAGGCGTCGAAGACCAACAGCGGCGTGGAGCCCTGTCCGACGTTGCCGTGGTGGTCGTACACCTGCTCCACGATCAGCCGCTGGCTCAGCGGCTCCCACGCGAGCACACCCCAGCCGGAGCCCTGCACGCTCTTGGTGGCGGCGGAGAGCTGCCCGGCGAACGCGTCGAACGAGCCGAAGTGCTCGTCGATCGCGGCGGCCAGGTCTCCGTCGGGGCGGTCACCGCCGTCCGGGGACAGGTTGCCCCAGAAGATCGAGTGCAGGACGTACCCTGACAGGTTGAACGCGAACGTCTTCTCCAAGCCGACGAGCGTCGAGAAGTCACCCTTCTCCCGCGCCTCGGCCAGCTGCTCCAGGCCGTCGTTGGCGCCCTTGACGTACGCGGCGTGGTGCTTGTCGTGATGCAGCTCCAGGATCTGCCCCGACATCGCCGGCTCCAGTGCGCCGTAGTCGTAGGGCAGGTCGGGCAGGGTGTAGATCGGCATCAGAACTCCTCGCGGTTACTGCCAAGACAATGCTATTGCCACTATCTTGCAACAGGGCGCCGCGCACGCCAAGGAGTGGCGATTGATCACATCGAAGACCGCCCGGGTGGACGCGGTGGTGAAGCGCGGGCCCGTGCGACACCACCGCTCGGCGTAGTACCTGACCAACTCGCCGACGCGACAGGTGACCGCAGGCATCTCACCGCGCATGAACCGGAGGGTGATCTCGCCGGACGGCGAGCGGGTCGATCGCGCGCAAGGCCGGGTCCTGCGTCAACCGGTGTGCTGTCTCGCCGGCTGACCGGGGGCGGACGGGAGGTCGGAAGCGGGCTCGCCGGCATCGGGCCGGTCCGCGTCGGCGAAGGTGACCGGTGTGCCGAAGGCGGCGCGGCGGGACGCCCGGCGCAGCGCGGTCAGCACCGCGGGTCCGGCCAGGACGATCGCCACCGCCGTGGTGATCGCCCGGCCGGTGTCCCAGCCGAAGGTCGAGGTGGCTGCGGTGAAGACGGCGAACCGGTGCAGGTTCTCCAGCACGGGTGCTCCGGCGACGTAGGAGAGCTGGGTGTCCGCACCGGTGCTGAACGGCCAGAACCACAGGTTCATCAGCAGGCCGTACCCGTACGCGGCCACCGCGCCGTAACCGGCGAGGAGGGCGATCTCGGCTCTGCCCCGGGGTCGTCTCGGCAGCAGACCGGCGCCGAGACCGACCCAGGCGGCGGCGAGCATCTGGAACGGCAGCCACGGCCCGACCCCGGCGGTCAGCAACGCGGAGGCGAAGAGCGATATCGCGCCGAGCAGGAACCCGAAGCCGGGACCGAAGACGCGGCCGGCGAGGACGAGCAGGAAGAACACCGTTTCGATACCGGCGGTGCCGGCCCCCAGGGGGCGCAGCGCGGCGTTGACCGCCGCGAGGACCCCGAGCATCGCCAGGGCCTTGCTGTCGATGCCGCCGCAGCTGAGTTCGGCGAGTACGAGCGCCACGAGCACCGGCAGCATGACGACGAGGACGAGGGGCGCCTCGCCGGTGCGCGCGGTGCTCTCCGCCTGGGCGGGGACGACAAACGGCCAGGCGAAGGTGGCGAGCGCGGCGACCGAGGCGAGGACCAGGACGACAGCCGTACGGGGGGCCACCCGGATCACGCTCACGCCGACGCTCCGCAGCGGGCCAGGGCGGCGGCGACCTGGTCCACGGTCAGCCAGGGCTCCGGTGCCAGGACCTTGGCCACCTGCGGGGCGAACGCCGGGGAGGCGAGCATGACCTCGGCGGCGGTGCCCTCGGCCACCACCTCCCCCTCGGCCATGACGATGACCCGGTCGGCGAGGCCGGCGACGAGTTCGACGTCGTGCGTCGCCACCACCACGGCCCGGCCGGTGGCGGCGAGCCGGCGCACCAGGGCGGCGAACTGACGTTTGGCGAGGTAGTCGAGTCCTCGGGTCGGCTCGTCGAGCAGGACCACCGGCGGGGCGGCGGTGAGCTGGACGGCGAGGGCGAGGCCGAGCCGTTGTCCCTCGGACAGGTCACGGGGGTGGCGGTCGCCGGGCAGGCCGGGGGTGAGGTCGTCCAACAGTGCCCGGCAGCTGCCGGCCGCCGCGCCCGACTCCCGGTCGGCCTGCGCGCACTCGGCGTCCACGGTGTCGAGGTAGAGGAGGTCGCCGGGGGTCTGCGGCACGAGTCCGACCCGGCGGCGGGCCTGGGCGGCCGGCAGGGTCTTCGGGTCGACAGGGCCGTCGGGGCCGGTGACGGTGACGGTGCCGCCCTGGCGGGGTCCGCTGCCCTGGAGTGCCCAGAGCAGGCTGGACTTGCCGGACCCGTTGCGGCCCATCAGGGCGACGATCCGGCCAGGGTGCAGGTCGAGGTCGACGCCGGCCACGGCAACCGTTCCGGGGTACCGCACCACGACCGCGCGGGCGGTCAGGACCGGGGCGGAGTCGGGGACGGTGGGGATCCGGGACGGTGCCGTGCCGGCGAGGCGCTGACGCAGGGGCGAGGCCCGTCGGCGGGCGTCGCGGACCGACAGTGGCAGCGGTGTCCAGCCGGCGAGCCGACCGAGCTCGACCAGCGGTGGGCTGATGTCGGCGTCGGCGAGCACGGTCGCGGGGTCCCCGTCGACCACCCGGCCGTCGCCGGAGAGATAGACCAGCCGGTCGGCGTACTGGACCACCCGTTCCAGGCGGTGTTCGGCGAGGACGACGGTGACGCCAAGGTCGTGGACCAGGCGGGTGACGGCGGCGAGGACGTCCTCGGCGGCCGTGGGGTCCAGCGCGGAGGTCGGCTCGTCGAGCACCAGGACCCGTGGGTGGCTGGTGAGGACCGCGCCGATGGCGACCCGCTGCTGCTGCCCGCCGGACAGGGTCCGCAGCGGCCGGTGCCGCAGTTCGGCGATACCGAGCAGGTCCAGGGTTTCCTCGACCCGCTTGCGCATCACCGGGGCCGGCAGGGCGAGCTGCTCCATGCCGTAGGCGAGTTCCTCCTCGACGGTGTCGGTGACGAAGCCGGCCAGGGGATCCTGTCCGACGACACCGACGACGTCGGCGATGTCACGCGGGGGGTGGTGGCGCGTGTCGCGGCCGTCCACCCGTACCGCGCCGTGCAGGGTGCCGCCGGTGAAGTGCGGCACCAGGCCGTTGATCGCCCGCAGCAGGGTCGACTTGCCGGCTCCGGTCCGGCCGACGACCAGGCACAACTCCCCCTCGTCGACGCGGAGCGTCACGTCCCGGAGCATCGGGGTGTCGTTTCCGGCGTACCGGACCGTCACCCGGTCGAACTCGATCATCATCCGCCTCCGGGGGTGCCGCGCCGTACCACGGCGGGTGGGGGTGCCAGCCAGGAGGGTGCCACGGCGACTGCGAGCGCCAGCACCACCAGCGGGGTCAGCTCGGGCCAGTTGAGCGGGCTGACCGGCGGGTAGAGCAGGGCCGGGTCGACCGATCCGGCGAGCATCACCAGGGCGGCGGCGGTCAGCCCGCAGCCGGTCACGGCCAGTTCGGCCAACCGCCACCGGTCGGGCCGGTAGCGGCTGCGGACCACCTGACGGCCGGCGATCAGCATCCCGGACAGGGCGGTCACCAGGCCGCCGAGCAGCATCGGCCCGCCGAGGTAGTCGGGGGCGGTGGCGTCGAGCAGCCCGTAGACACCGACGCAGACGCCCACCAGTCCGGCGAGCACCAGCGCGCCGGTGACGGCCCGCCGGCCGGCGGGTACGGCGGCGGTACGGCCGTAGCCGCGGGAGTCCATCGCGGCGGCCAGCGCCAGTGAGCGGTCCAGGGCGTCGGCGAGCACCGGCAGGGCGATGCCCCGCAGCGCGCGCAGTCCCTTCCCGGTGCCTCCGCGCAGGCGTCGTGCCCGGCGTACTCGCAACACGCTCTCCACCAGTTGCGGGGCGACCGACAGTGCCACCACCACCGCCGTGCTCACCGCGTAGAGCGCCCCGGGTACGGCTTTGAGTAGTCGTTTCGGGTTGGCCAGGGCGTTCGCGGCGCCGAGGCAGATCAGCATGGTCGCCAGTCGGAGTCCGTCGTAGAACCCGCCGAGGAGTTCCTCGACGGCGACCGGCCCGAACAGCCGGATGCCCGCCGCCCAGGCCGGCAGCGGGATCTCCGGTAGCCGAACCAGGATGTGCTCGCCCTGGCCGCCGCCGAAGACGACGCGGAACACGACCCGCATGGCGACGATCACCGCGCCGAGCACGAGGTACATCCGGAACGCCAACGCCCAGGGGGCGTCGCCCCGGCGGCGGACGACCACAAACGCGGCGGTGCTGATCAGCAGGGCCAATGGCAGCGGGTTCGTGGTGTGACTGGCCGCGGTGGCGAGTCCGAGCGCCCACAGCCACCACGCGCCGGGATGCAGGGTCCGGGGCAGACGGGAGGCCGGTGCGTCGGCGTGGGGAACCGTCACCGGGGCGGGCGCCCCGGTGACGGTGGCACGGTCAGTCATCCGGGTCGGTGGCCCGTCGGCGGCGTACGGCGAGGATTCCGCCGCCGGCCAGTGCCGCCAGCAGCAGCACGCCGGTCACCGTGCCCAGCGGGAGCCCGTCGTCGCGTCGTGCGGCGACGTCGGTGGTGACCGGCCTTTCGGCGGGTCCGGCCGTCGGGGCAGCGGCGGTGCCGCCGGTTCCCGGGGTGACCGGCAGGCCCGTGGGGGCCGGTGCGGTCGGCGTCGCCAGTGCCGACGTGGCCGGGGTGATGGTCGGCGGAGTGGTGGATGCTGCCGTCGGCACGGACCGCTCGGTGCGGGAGGGGGCGGCGGGTGCCGGTGGGGTCGCTCCGTCGGACGGAGCCGGTGGGGACGGCGACGGTCGGGGCGGTGCCGGACGCGTCGGGGCCACACCGGGGCGGGGCGCATCGTCGGGGCTGCGGTCACGGGAGAACGACCAGCCCTCGAAGCTGCCGGCAGGCGGCCTGCGGTTCAGCACGCCCTTGTCGCTGTAGCGCCAGCTGCCGCCGTTGTCGGCGTGCCAGTAGGACCAGTAGGCGTTGGCTGGCGGCGTGTCCACGCATTTCTCGGTCGCCGCCGACGGCTTGCCCTCGATGCGGCAGATGAAGCCCTCACCCCAGCGCAGGGTGCCGGTGACCTGGAAACCGGCGTTCTTCAGCGCCGCCAGGCCGCTCGCCTGGGCGCCCGGGGCGCAGCGAACCACGGTTCCACCGCCGAGTTCGTTGAAGTCGACCACGACGGTGACCCCGGAGGCGTCCGGGCAGTGCCCGGCGGTGCCGGCGGCCTGGGCCGGGGTGGGCACGACCAGCGCGGCGGCCACGGTCACGCTGACCGCCGCGAGCCGGACCGCCACGGTGGCCGCCACGAGCCGGGCTCCGGCGGTCACGTCGCCCGCCGGCGGGTGAGCACCACCAGGGCCGTTCCGCCGCCGATGAGCAGCAGCGCCACCAGGAGGTACGTGATGACGGAGGCACCCGTGGTGGGCAGGCCGCCGCCGACCGGTGTGGTGCTCGGGGTGGCGGAAGGGGTCGTCGCGGTCGGCGTCGGGGTCGGTGGGGTGGGGCTGTCGGAGTGGCTCGGTGTCAGGGTGGGCGTGGCGGAGCCGGACGGTGACGGTGAACCGCTGGGGGTCGGCGAGGCGGTGATGCTCGGCGAGGGGCTGGGCGAGACGGGTGGGTCGAGGCCGATCCGGCCGAGGGGTACCTGCGCCAGGCCGAGCAGCGCCTGGGCGGTGGCGCGACGCCACTGGTCGCGGTCGTTCTCCCCCAGGCCCGACGTGCGGGCCGCCGTCAGGGTCTCGGCGTTGTAGGCGATCGCGCCGGCGTCGGCGGCGGCAGCCCCGCCGGTCGCCGTGGTCAGTTGCAGCGCGACCAGGGCGGCGGCGGCCCGGGTGGCGGCGGTGTCGCGTCCGGCGGCGGCGAGGGCCTGTGCGGCCAGTCCGGTGCTGTTGGCGTTCGTGCCGCTGGTGGGGCCGGAACCGCCGAACGACCCGTCGGCCTGCTGCTGGGTCTGCAGCCAGTCGGCGCCGCGCCGGGCCGCGCCGGCGGCGCCGGTGGCGCCGTCTTCGGCCGCGGTCAGCAGGGCCTGCACCGCCATGGCGGTCGAGTCGACGTCCAGGGTCGGCGTGGCCTGCGCGTCGCAGGTCGGCTTGTCGTCGGCGTCGGGGTACAGCCGGAAGCCACCCACCGCGCACTGCTGGCGGACGAGGAAGTCCACGGTGTCCTGTGGTAGTTCACCGCTGCGGGCCAGTCCGAGCACGGCGAACGCCTGGTCGAAGGTGTTGCTGGCGTCGGGGCCGCTGGCATCGGTGGTGCGGCTGGTGATGCGGCCCCGCTGGTCGCCACTGTCCGCTCCGGCGACCAGGGCCAGCGTCTCCGCCCGCAGGTCGAAGCCGCCGAAGTCGGTCGGCTCCGCGCCGGCGGCGGTGGCGGCGTAGAGCAGTTTCGCCGTCGCGCCGCCGTCGGTGAAGCCCTCGATGCCCCAGTCGTCGTAGCTGTTGTACGACCGGACGTGGGCCGCGACCTGTTCGGTGGCCGCGCGGCGGGTCGGCTCGGCGACGTCGGCGGCGGTCAGTGCGAGGAGACCGTCGATGGTCAGGCCCCAGTCCTGGCCACCGAACGGGCCGGGCAGGGCGCCGTCGGTGAACTCGCGGGCCAGCCAGGTCGCGGCGTCGCGGGCGGCGTCCGGGTCGGCTGCGGTGGACGGGGCCGCGAGGCTGGGTGCGGTGGCGGCGAGGGCGACGAGCGCGGTCGTCGTGGCGACGCCGAGACCGGGACGTCGGAGCCGGGACAGGGGCATGGTGGGTGCCTTTCGCGGAGCGGTCGGTGAGCTCCGGAGGGCACCTCGGACCCGAAAAACCCGCTCGCGTGCAGCGTGAGCGGGGTGACGGGCCTCGGCGGTGGCCGGACTTCACCCTGTGAACCTCGACAGTGGAAGCCGCTCGTCCCGGGCGGGGCATTCCGGCTCGCGAGGTGGGCCTCGCTCACGGTTGCGGGTCAGCGCCGGCTTCTACCGGCTTCCCCCCACACGGGACGTATGCAGTTGTGGCCCGGATGGACCGGGCGCCGACACGATACCGCCCGAACGTCACGCGACGCTAGACAGTGGTGCCGGCGCCCGGTGCCGCCCGGGTCAGCGCGGCTGGCCGATCACGGGGCGGGGATGCTCGGTGCCGATCCCGATCCGAAGGACCAGCCCTCGACGCTGCCGGGTGCGGGGTTGTAGCTGCTTGCCCCGGAGGTGCTGTAGGACCAGGCGCCGCCGCTCGGGGCGTGCCAGTACGACCAGTACGCCGTGACCGGCGGGGTGTTGACGCACGGGTCCGTCGCGGAGGTCGGCAGGCCGTTGATGCGGCAGACGAAGGCCAGTCCCCAGCGCTGGGTGCCGGTGACGGTGAAGCCGGCGCCCTGCAGGGCGGCCAGTCCGGTCGCCGGGTCGCCGGGTGCGCAGGCGACCTGCACTCCCCCGCCGAGGGCGGTGAAGTCCACCACGACGGTGACGCCGGACGTGCCGGTGCAGGCGGCGGCCTGGGCCGGCCGTGGTGCGGGGTCGGCGGCGGTCAACCCAGCGGCGGCGAGGACTGCGGCCATCAGGCCGACGAGCCAGCCACGACGGGAGGGACGGAAACGGGACATGGATGCTCCTTAAGTCGAGACGGTTGTTCCGGGGTTCAGCGGCAGGGCAGGGTGGGGGCGTCCGGGTCGGCGCCGACGGCGGTGAGCCGTGGGTAGCCGACCCCGGTCAGTCCGAGGACGGCCTGGGTGGTCGCCCGGTTGAGGGTGTCCCGGTCGAGGGTGCCGCCGTCGAAGTCGACCGCGCCCCGGTCGGCGGGCACACCGGCGCAGCCGACCTGGAGTCCGACCAGGAAACTCCGGGCCCTGGCCCAGGCCAGGGGTCGGCCACCGTCGCGCAGCGCCTGGGCGGCCAGCCCGGTGCTGTTGGCGTTCGCGGTGCCGGCCGCGTTGGTGAAGCCTCCGTCGGTGCGCTGCACGGAGACCAGCCAGTTGAGTCCGGCGGTGGCGTCGGCCGGTCGGCCGGCGGCCCGCAGCGCCTGCACCGCCAGGGCGGTGGCGTCCACGTCGGGGACGCAGGTCGGTTGGGCGGGCAGCACCGGGTAGCCGCCGTCGGGGCAGCGGGTGCCGGCGAGCCACTCGCCTGCGGTGGGTGGGACGCCGGTGGCGGTCCGGGCCAGCGCGAGGATCGCCAAGGACTGACTGAAGGCGTTGCTGTAGTCGCCGTACGCGGACCGGTCGGTGAACCGGCCGTCCGGTGCCTGGAGTGACCGCAGGCGGGTGACCAGGTCGAGTCCGCCCACGGCGGTCGGGTCGCCGCCCCGCACCTGCACGGCGAGGGTGAGCTTGGCGGTCGCGCCCGCGTACGCCTCGGTGGTGCCGTCGCCGAGGTAGCCGTCGCGGATGTCGGGGCGGGTGACCCAGGCCAGCGCCCGGGCGGCCGGGTCGTCGGCGACGCCGGCCGCGGCGAAGGCGAACACCGCGTCCAGGGTCAGTCCGGGGTCGGGGTAGGCGACGCCGTCGAAGACGACCTCGAAGCGTTCCCCGTCGACGAGCTGCCGGGCCAGCCAGCCGGCTGCGGCGTCGGGCCGGTTCGCCACGGCCTGCGCGGGTGCGGTGAGTGTGGGTGTGACGAGCGTGAGGGCGGTGAGGACACCGCAGAGGAGGGTGAGCAGGCGGTGCCGGCTCAGGCGGACGACCATCGTCACGCGCCTTTCCGGCCCGGTGGTCGTCAGATCCCGGTCGGTTACCGAACGTGGGCAGCCTGCGGGACTCCGACCCGTGGGCCACGACGGGTTGAGGAGCGGGATTCGCGGACACGGCGGGTATTCGGGCTCGCCGCCAGGGTTCATCCCCTGGACGGCCTACCGTTGCGGGCCAGCGCCGGAATTCGACCGGACTTCCCCCACGCGTGTTCACGTCTGGAGTTGTGGCCACAGTGTCGGCCCCGCCACGGTGACTGTCAATGCCAGCGGTCCTGGCCGTCGGCACGGTTCCTCCCTGGTGGGCTTCACCGATCCCGGAGGAGTGGCGTAGGACACAGTGCAGAGTCCTATGTGGTTCGGTGGATGCCCTTGCTAGGGTCGGCCCGCGATGTGTGAGGGAAGCCGGTGTGAGCCCGGCACGGTCCTCGCCACTGTGACCGGGTAGTAGATCCCCTCGTGGGCCACTGGGCGTAAGCCTGGGAAGGCCGGGGTGAGCATTGACCCGGGAGTCAGGATACCTCCACCCGCACGCCATCGATGTTGATCTACGAAGGATGGATCAGATGCACATGTCCTCGTCCGGTGCTCGCGCGTCGACCGCCGCCTGCTGGTCGCGCCCCGAACGACGCTCCCGTAGGAGCTGGCACCGAAGCCGCTGACCTGTCGTCACCGTGGTCTGTGATGACCGCTGTGGGACGCGCGTCGCGCGCAGCGTGGTGCTCGCCGGCGTGACCCGTTCTGGTCCACGATTTTTTTCCGGCCAGTCCCTGCCGGAGAGCGCCGTGGTTCCGTCTTCCACCCGAGCAAGGAGCCTGTGCCGTGAACAGACGTAGCGATCGCGTGGCCGGGGCCGCCGACCGACGCGCGTTGCTCAAGGGTGTGATGTCCGGCGCCGTGCTGCTGGGCGTGCCCGGATGGGCCGGATGCGGGACGCAGGAGCCGACGGCAGCGCAGGGCGGGGTGCCGCGCCGTGGCGGGAATCTGCGGGTCGTCACCTCGGGGGCAAGCACCACCGACGATGTGCTCGACCCGCATCTGGCCGGCTCGTGGGGCGGCGGAGCGGTGGCGAAGAACATCTTCGACAAGCTCGTCGCCTACGACAACGACCTGACTCTGCGTCCACGGTTGGCCGAGCGCCTGGAGCCGAACGCCGACGGCACGGTCTGGCGGATCGTCCTGCGTAAGGGCGTGGTCTGGCACGACGGCAAGCCGCTGACCGCCGACGACGTCCTGTGGAGTGTCAAGCGGATCATCGACCCGGCGAACAAGCTGCCGGCCGCCGCCGACCTCGCCATGGTCGACCTCGCCGGATCACGACGGGTCGACGACCTGACGGTCGAGTTGCGCATGAAGCACCCGATGGCCGACCTCGGGGCGCTGCTGGCCGGCTGGTACGTCTACGTGATCCAGAACGGCACCACCAGCTTCGACAAGGCCCACCCGCCCGTCGGCACCGGTCCGTTCCGGTTCGACAGCTGGACGCCGGGCGAGCGCACCCGCCTGGTGCGCAACGAGCGCTACTGGGAGCCGGCAAAGCCCTACGTGGACAGCGTGGAGATCCTCCTCGCGTCGGACGCTGACGCCCGGCTCAACGTGTTCCTCTCCGGGCGGGCCGACATCGTGCACCAGTTGTCCCATGTGCAGGCCAAGGCCCAGCAGGGCAACCGGCAACTCGGCATTCGCCAGTCCCCGGTCGGGACCATGCACGCGTTCAACATGCTCATCGACCGTGAACCGTTCGACGACCCCAGGGTGCGCGAGGCGTTGAAGCTGACGGTGGATCGCCAGGCCATCGTCGACGCGGTGTTGTTCGGCTACGGCGAGGTCGGCAACGACCTGTACGGCAAGGGCGCGCCGAACTACGCCGACGCGATCCCGCAGCGGCCCCACGACCCCCAACGGGCGCGGGCGCTGCTGCGCGAGGCCGGCAGGGAGAACCTGAAGGTCACCCTGCACACCGCCGACGTCACGCCCGGGTACGTGCAGGCGGCGCTGCTCTACGCCGAGCAGGCCAAGCAGGCGGGCATCACCATCGAGGTGGTGAAGTCGGAGCGGTCGTCGTACTGGACCGACGTGTATCTCAAGCAGCCCTTCACCCAGACCAGCTGGGGTAGCTACGCTCTGGAGTGGTTCTACGGCCAGGCGGTCGTGTCCGATGCGCTCAGTAACGAGACCGCCTGGAAGCGCCCCGCCTGGGACGCGAAGTTCGCCGTCGCCCGGGGCACCATCGACCCGGCGCTGCGCCGGGAGCGGTACCGGGAACTGCAACAGGAACTGTGGGCCGACGGTGGATACATCATCCACTCCTACGCCAGATGGCTCGACGGGGTGAGCCCTCGGGTGCGGGGTTTCACGGAGGCCACCGTCGCCAGCGACGACTGGTGCAACTACGCCGACGTGTGGCTGTGAAGGTCGGCCCCGGGCCCCGGTTGCCGTGGTGGGACCGTTTTCCGTTGGGCCGCTACCTCGCCGGACGCCTGTTGAGTGCCATCGTGGTGGTCGTCGCCGCCTCGGTGGTGATCTTCGGGGCGATGCAGCTGCTGCCCGGCGACGCCGTCGACGTCCTCCTCGCCAAGGGTGCCGGCTCCGGCGGTGGCACCGCCGCGCAGAAGGCGGCCCTGCGCGCCGAGCTCGGTCTCGACCGGCCCCTGCCCGAGCGGTACCTGGACTGGATCGGCGGTGTCCTGCGAGGTGACCTCGGCCGATCCGTGTTCTCCGGCCGGCCGGTCACCGAGATCGTCGCCGGTCGGCTCCGCAACACCCTGACCCTGGCTGCGGTGGCGACCGCGGTCCTCGTCCCGGTCGCGGTCGGCCTCGGCGCCTGGGCCGGTGCCCGTGCCGGTCGCGCCCGCGACCGGGCTGTCACCGTCGCCGCCGTCGTCGTCGGCGCGCTACCCGAGTTCGTCACCGCCACCCTGCTGATCGCGGTCTTCGCCTACGCCTGGCCGGTACTGCCGGCCGTGTCCATGCTCGACCCCGACGCCAGTCCGCTGTCCGCTCCCGAGGTCCTCGTGCTACCGGTCCTCACGCTGGTCGCGGTGATGGCCCCCCAGACGATCCGGATGGTCCGGGCGCAGGTGGCCGAGGCGATGGCCTCGGACTACGTGAGGATGGCGCGGCTGCACGGCGTGTCCGAACGGCGCATCGTCACCCACCACGCCCTACGGAACGCCCTCGCACCGGCGGCACCGCTCCTCGCGGGCAGCATCACCTGGCTGGTCGGCGGCATCGTCGTGGTCGAGACCGTCTTCAACTATCCCGGCATCTCGGCCGACCTGGTCCACGCGATCGGACACCGCGACCTGCCCTACGTACAGTCCGTGACCCTGCTCTTCGCCGCCACCACCGTCGTCGGCTACCTGCTGGCCGACCTGACAGTCCTGGCGCTGGTGCCGAAACTGCGCACGCAGCCCAGGCAGGGCCGATGACCACCCGTCCTGCCCGCATCCGGCGACGGACCGGGGGTGGCGTCATCGCGGGGGCGGCCGTGGTGGTCCTCGTGGTCGCGCTGGCCGGGCCGTGGTTCGCGCCGCACACCGCCACCGAGGTCGTCGGCCTGCCGTTCACTCCGCCCCGGTCCGGACACCCGCTCGGCACCGACTACCTGGGCAGCGACGTGCTCAGTCGCCTCCTGCACGGCGGGCGCACGGTCGTCGCGTTGTCGGCTGCCGCCACCGTCACGGCCTACCTGGCCGGCACCGCTGCGGGAATCCTCGCCGGGCTGCGCCACCGGGTGGACAGCGTCGTCCTCCGGCCGGTCGACGTGCTGCTGGCCGTCCCGCCGTTCCTCGTCCTGGCCGTTCTCGCCACCGCCACCGGACGGGGCACCCTCGTCGTCGTGGCCGCCTCGGCCCTGGCCAACCTGCCCGGCATCATCCGGGTCGTGCGCGCGGCCACCCTGCAGGTCGCCGTCCGCGGCTACGTCGAGGTGGCGATCGCCCGCGGCGAGTCCTGGCCCGACGTCGCCGTCCGCGACGTACTGCCCAACATCGCCGCCCCCGTCCTCGCCGACGTGGGCTCCCGCATCGCCGGCACCATCGCCATGGTCGCCGGCGCCAACTTCCTCGGACTCGGCCTGCAACCACCCGCCGCCGACTGGGCGCTGATGGTCGCCGAGAACCGCACCGGCCTGGTGCTCCAGCCCTGGGCGGTCGTCGCCCCGGCCGTTCTCATCGCCGCCCTCACCATCACCGTCAACCTGAGCGGCGACGAGATCGCGGCCCGGTTACGCCGCCCGTCCCGCGCCGGCACCACCACACCTGACCCCGCCCCGACGCTTCGCCCCGCGGACACGGCCATCGAAACCAACTCCGGCCGTGGACCGGTCAACGACGAGGTCGACCAACCATGACACTGGACGCCGCCGGACCATCGGCCGACATTCCGACGACCGGTGGCACCGGTCCACCGACCCGGCAGCAACTCGCCGTCGCGGTGGACGGCCTACGCGTGCACACCGACTCCGGTCGACCGATCGTCGACGGCGTCACGTTCGACCTGGCGGCCGGACACCTGCTGGCGCTCATCGGCGCCTCCGGATCGGGCAAGACCACGACCGCGCTGGCCCTGCTCGGCTGGGCCAATCCCGGCACCAGCATCACCGCCGGCAGCATTCGGATCGCCGGTGAGCCGGTCCTCGGCCGCACCGACACCGACCTCCGCCGGTTACGTTCCCGGCTGGTCAGCTACGTCCCCCAGGACCCGCTCCACGCGCTCAACCCGGCCCGGCGCGTCGGTCGGCAACTGTTCGAGATCCTGCACGCCCACCGGCGCACCCGCGACGCCGACGCGGTGATCGGCCGTGCCCTCGACCGTGCCCGGCTTCCCACCGACCGGCGGTTCCTGCGCCGCTACCCGCACCAGCTCTCCGGCGGCCAGCGCCAACGCGTCGTCATCGCCCAGGCCCTGCTCCTCGAACCAGCGGTCGTCGTCCTCGACGAGCCCACCACCGGCCTCGACGCCGCCACCCAGCACGAGTTCCTCACCCACCTGGACCGCCTCCGCGCCGAGACCGGCGCCGCCATGGTCTACGTGACCCACGACGTGGCAGCCATCGCCCCACACGCCGATCGAATCGCCGTGCTCCGCGCCGGCACCATCGTCGAGCACGACCACACCCGCACCCTCCTTCGTCGGCCGCGTCACCCGTACACCCGCCATTTGCTCGACGTCGTCCCCGACCCGCACCGTCGGGCGTCGGTCACGACCCGGCCGACCCGCGCCGACGGCTCCCCCGCCGCCCCGGCCGTCCCGGTTCTCCAGGTGCGCGGGCTGAGTGTCACCTACCGCGACGGCCACCAACGGATCGTCGCGGCCGACCGGGTCGACCTCGACCTCGAAGCCGGTAGCTGCCGGGCGCTCGTCGGTGCCTCCGGCTCCGGCAAGACCACCATCGGCCGCTGTGTCGCCGGGCTGCTCCGCCCCGATGCCGGCGGCATCGCCCTGCGCGGCGCGGTTCTCGCCCCGACCGCCCGCAGGCGCACCCCGACCCAACGCCGCGCCATCCAGATCGTCTTCCAGAATCCCGCCGAGTCACTCAACCCCCGCCGCACCGTCGGCGCCGAACTCGCCAGGGTCGTCCGCTACTTCGACACCACCGCAGGCGCTTCTGTGGCGCAACGGGTCGGGGACCTGCTGGACAGCGTCCGCCTGCCCCATGGCCTGGTCCATCGGTATCCGGGACAGCTCTCCGGTGGCGAACAGCAGCGCGTCGCCATCGCCCGTGCCCTGGCCGCCGGCCCCGACGTCCTGGTGTGCGACGAGATCACCTCCGCCCTCGACGTCTCCGTCCAGGCCACGGTCCTGGATCTGCTCGCCGCGCTGCGTCAGGAGCTCGGGCTCACCCTGTTGTTCATCACCCACGACCTCGGCGTCGTCTCCGCCGTCGCCGACCAGGTGACGTTGATCGACCACGGTCGGGTACAGGTCACCGGCTCCACCCGCTACCTGCTCGACGAGTCCGACCATCCTCTCGCCCGACGCCTGCTCGCGGCGGCCCCCAGCCTGAGCCGGGCCCTCGCCGGGGCCGGGGGCCCGGCCGCGACCGGGCGTCCCGGACCTCGATGACCTGGTCGTCACGGGGATCCAGGGTCGAACTCGGCCGACTCGACGCCACCGATGCCGTAGCCGTACGAGGTGGCACGTCCGATCAGGTCTGTCGTGGGGTGCCGGCTGATGGTGCCGGTCCCGGCGCGTCCGCGCCGGGACCGGTGACCGTGGGCATGTGCGGCGGCGTGGCCGTCGGGTGCTGGCCGTCTCCGGTGCCGCCGGCGTCCCGCTTCGTTACGGCGTGACCACCCGGCCGCCAAAGGTCACGACGAGACGACCATCGGACGCGAAGGACCAGCCCAGAGCGCCGGAGTACTGGGAGCACCGGGATCCGTTGGTGCCGGACCAGAACTGGTTCGAACTGTCGGAGTTGCCGACGATCTTGTCGTTCGATCCGCTGTCGCACGAGGTGTTGTTCCGGAACACCGAGGAGCCGCCGTCGAAGGTGAAGTTGCGTTCGGTGTTGCCGATGCTGGCGTTGTTCGACACCTGCATTGTGCCCAGATTGCGGTTGTAGGTGAATCCGTGCTTGCCGTTGTCGTAGGCGATGTTGCCCCGGACGATGTGGTTCACCCCGATGTCCTCGCCACCGAGCTTGTAGCCGTTGCGGTCACCGTTGCCGGCCTGGCCGCCGTTGCTGAGGGTGCCGTTGTTGTAGGCGAGGGAGTGCTCGATGGTCACCGCGCCGATGGCCCCGGTGTCGCTCTTGGTGTAGAGGTCGTAGCCGTCGTCGATGTTGTTGTGGGCCACGGTGTAGCGGAAGATGTTGCCGGGCCCGACGGTGAGCTTCGGGGCGAAACCGTCGGCGTCCTCGCCGTCGGAGTCGACGTTGTCGTGCGACACCGTGCTCACCACGAGGTTGTTGGAGGGCCACTGGTCGCGGGGCGCGTTGGCGATCAGCCGCGAGAGCTGGAGACCGGAGTCCCGGTTGTGGCGGGTCACCGTACGCTCGATGATGTTGTTGTTGCCGGCGAGCAGGATGCCGTTGTCCCCGGCCCGCTCGACGATGATGCCGCGGATGTGCCAGTACGATCCGCCCACCGCGAGGCCACGGTTCGCCGGGTCCTCGCTCTGGGCCGAGAAGTTCAGGATCGGGGTCTCGCCCGGGTAGGCGAAGATGTTCTTGCGCGCGCTCGACGTGCCGTTGTTGCCCTGGCCGATGGTGATGGTCTGCGAGTAGCGGTAGGTGCCGCCGCGCAGGTAGATCGTGCCACCGGCGGTGATCCGGGTGATCGCGGAGGTGAGCGTCGTCGGGTTCGCCTCCGTGCCGGCCGCGCTGTCGGTGCCGGTCGGCGCCACGTACAGCGTGCTGCTCGACGGCGGAGGCGTGGTCGGCGGCGGCGTGGTCGGCGGCGGGGTGGTGGGCGGTGGGGTGGTCGGCCCGGTCGTCGGTGGCGGCGTGGTCGGCGGGGTGGTCGTGCCCGAGGCGTACGTCTCGAACTCGGCGATCCTCGGTGTGCCGGTCGCGCCGGTGATCTCGAAGTTGATCTTGCGCAGCGAGGTGGCGGTGAAGGTGATGACCCCAGCCCCGGTGCCGGTGGCCAGGGTGGCGCCGGTGTCGTTGTTGACGACCCGCCAGGAGCCGATGGCCCCGACAGCGCCGGCCGCCTCCCGGATGTTGATCGAGGCCACCGTGGTGGCGGAATCCCACTTGATCGAGATGCGGCCGGTCGATCCGACTGGTGACCAGTAGGTGCTCATGTTGCCGTCGAGCACGTTGCCGTAGCTGGTGCCGCTGGCCTTGCTGGAGCCGTCGGAGCCGGCCCCGAGGCTCAGGTTGGTCGCGTTGACGCCGACCGATGCGGGACTGGGGCCGCCGGACGCACCCGACGCCCGGGTCATCGGCAACGCCGCGGCGACCGCGGCCACGGCGGCCAGGGCTGTGCCGCCCGCAAGAAGCTTGTGTCGCACTGCGATCCTCACTGTTGGACTCCTCAGGAGTGAGCGCGGTGCGGGCACACCTTGGTCACCCGGCACCGCCGTGATTTCTTGTCCGCACCCTCGGCCCGGCCATAGATCGAAACATCGATGAAACACCAGGCTAGGAAAGCGTTTGCCTGAGAAGCAAGAGCGAAGACGTGCAGGTTTGTTGCAGAAGCTGACACGGCAGATGCCGTGCAGCGCCCCTCCGTCTCGCACACGCGGTGGGGCTGGTTCCCGGCAAACCCGCCCGGACCAGGCACGTCAGGCCGTTCTCGTCACCCGCCGGGTAGCGCGGGCGCCGCAGACGGCCACCCCTCACCCCCGGGGTGCAGGGCCGGGGATGGTGCCACGTACGAACAAAAGGTTGATCGCGCCGGCCGTCCGCCAGCGGGAGTGGGGAACGAGGACGGGCCGGGCAGTGTCGACCCTGGAGCCCAGCCCTCGACTCGAAGGCACCTGAACTGGGACGCCACGACAGCCCGGGGAGCGGTGTCGCGCTGGCGGGTCCGGCTGCCGGTTTAGCTCATCGTTCGCAGGTGACCGATACCGCCTGGATGTTCATCCCGCCACTGCCACCGAAGCCTGGGATTCCCAGGGGAGGGCGGGATCGGCAGATCATCCGGACCATGTGGAAGCTGCAGACCGGGGCACTGTGGCGTGACATGGCGGAACGCTACGGGTCCGATCCACTTCCGACGCCGGCATCCTCGTGGAAGGCAACTTCCAAGGCGTCCCCGTACCGTGTGCTCGGCACCGTCCCCGAACTGACCGAGTTCCTGCGGGACATCGAGCGGACGCAGTCCGGACGTTCGCAGGTCGGCGTGGTCGGATGACGGAATCCGCCGAGACGAGGCGGTCGACGCCTTCGAGATGTTGCGGTCGACGCCTTCGAGATGTTCGGCGGCGAGCGCAGGGCCGCGGTGGTCGAGATCGGTGTGCACGCTGCGAGGGTTGCCCGTGGGCCTGCCGGCGCCGCTGGCTACGGTGAGCGCATGGGTGTTGTCTCGTATCCCTGGTGGCACACGCGTTTCGAGTCCGTACGGATCGATGAGGGCGCCTTCGACGCGGCCGGTGTCGCGCTGGCGCGGACAGAGCTGGCGAGTGCCTTGGTTTTCGCCGAGCCGTTCGTTCTACCGCCGCTGCTCGCCGAGATGCTCGCATCGGGTGTCATCTGGTGTTCGCGTACCGCCGGCGACCGGTATGCGGAGTTCGGCTGGTGCGGTGCGCAGATGGCCGAGATCTCCTGCGATTACGAGTTCGCCGACTACATGCCGGCTGCGGTACCGCTCGCCTTCGACGGTGGCGGTGGTCTCTATCTGCTGGACGCGCGTGCCGGTCGCAACGACGGGCGGCAGCCGGTCGTCTGGTCGCACTCCGGCAGCCTCGGATGGCATCCGGACGACCACAGGCTGGTGGCCCCGGACTTCGAGTCGCTCGTGTGGGACACGAGCCTGACATGACGGATGCGGGATCGCTGTCGGACGGTGCGCTGCGGAATCCGGGGGTCGTGTCGATCTGGGCGGGTCACCTGCCGGACGAGGATGCTTTCGACGACTACGTGAGCTTCCGCTATCCGGACGATGATGACAGCTGGAGCCCGTTCACGCGGGATCATGGGCTCGGCTGGGTGGACGAGGACCAGGCTGAGGCTGCCTGGTTCGCCGACGGCCCGTACTCGCTGGTCGATCACAGCTACGGCGACTCGTTCGCGCCGGCCGCCGATGAGGACCTCACGCGACGGTTCCCCGATGCGAACAGCGCATACCTCGTGTACGACCTCGACGCGAGCGCGGTACTGGTCTCCGGATCCCCGTTGCTGGCGTTCCTCGGGGCATACCCCTATCGGAAATAGCGTGTGTTGGCGGGCTGAACTGTCATGCGGCTGTCAACGGGACCGGAAGGCGCAGCGCGGCGGAGAGGCGAAGGCCGCAGCCGTGTTCGTCCGTCGCCGAGTTCGAGGTACACCCCGGCTTCACCCAGACCGGTCTGGGCGTTCAGGTCGGTGAACGCGTCGGTGACGAGTACCGGAAGCGGGCCAGGAAATCAGCGTTCCGCGTCAGGGTGGTGGAGCCGATCCGGAACTCGACGTCAACGACGAAGTCGAGCTCGACCTGGAGTTACCGCACCCCTGCGGCGGCGAGCTGATCGAGGTGAAAGCCGTGCCCGAGCAGGGACAGATCATCTTCTGCGAGCACGAAGCCGGTGGCGATGATGGGGAACCCGAGCAGAGCGAAGGCCGCGAGCTGGAGCGCGAGAAGACCGGGCTCCTCTGGGCCGGTGGGAAAGAAATCCACGTAGTCGGGCGCGAGACGGTCGATGAGCCTCGATCGACCGACAACACGTGCACGTGCACCGATCCGCCGCGGTCGACGCCGTCCTGATCGCGGCAAGGGTCAACTCCGCGACGGTACCGCGCCGCGTCACCGGCCGATCCTCCGCGCCGAGCGCACGCTGGCGCCACTACCTTTCATCTCAGTCGCGCACACGGCGGCTACGCTGCGGACGTGCGGGAAGAGTTCCGGCTGGGCGGGGTCGACCTGGGGATGGACGGCGACCGCAGTTCAGTCGTGATCAGCGCCTCCGGCATCCTTACCGCCGAGCTGAGCGCGGCGACGACACCAGCCGGAACGTCGGAGTGGGCGCTCGCGCCGCCGCTTCTGTACTTCCGAGGCGTGCCCCTCACGCCTGCGGGCGACACCATGACCTTGACAGTCGACGACGATGCCTCGGACGACTACGACATCGCGCTCTATTTCATCGGGCACCGAGACGTACGGGGAACACTCACCGTCCGGCCGGACGGGCTGCTGATCTTCACCGGTCTCGTCACCTCGGACGGCGTCAACCCCGCACAACAACTGACCGTGTCGCAACGCCTACGCGGCATGGGTGACTGAGTCAGCCGTGGACGTTGTCTTTCAGCAGAGTTCTGAGGTCGGAAGCGAGCCGCGCGACCTTGTTGCCGTTGTCATGGTCGACGAGACGGACGATTCCGTCGGCGGCGATCCAGATCGAGTTCCCCGAACCGTCACCAGCGATCACAGCACCGTCGAGGAGTCTGCCCATCGGCTGCAACCTATCGAGTGCCAGGAGTCGCCGCGCGGCATGATTCTCGTAGACGGCGTCTGCACGAGACCGTCATCCTCGGCCGTGCCGACAGACTCCGTCTCGTGCTCGTAGTCGTTGAGCCGCTCGGATTACAGGGTGTCCAACTGCCGCTGCCGGAGCAGTTGGCAGTGGACACCCGGGTCGGCGGGACTGCGTAGCGTGTGGGCGCGGCAGCGTGGCCCGCGCCGCTTGGTTGGTTCGTCCGAAGCTTCGCACCCGCCGGTGCGCTCACAGGTGGTTCTTGCTGTTGCGGGCTTCCTCGCCCACGTGTCGGGCGGCCTGGGTACCCTGGTCGCGAACTTCGGTCGCGCCTCGCGTTGCGGTGCTCTTGATGGCTTCGGTGGCTTGGTGCGCGGGTTCGCGCAGGTTGTCTTGTGCCTGGTGGGCGATGTCTGCGGCCCGTCGCTTGACTGGGCCGGAGTGTGCCTGAGCCTGCTGCTTGAGGTGCCCGGCGGCCTTCTGTTCTGGGTTGCTGGGCGGGATCAGGGACGAGGCGAGCAGCCCTACTCCGAAGGCGATCAGGCCGGCGGCGAGAGGATTGCCCTGGGCCTGCTGCCTGGACGCTTCCGGTAGGGCTCGGGCGTGCTGCCCGGCGGAGGACAGGGCGTCGGTGGTCTGGTGGGCCGCTGCTGCGGCGTGCTGCCTTCCCGCTTCGCGGGCGTGCTGCGTGGTGCCCATGACCTTGTCGACGGCGCGGGTGAGTCGCCCGCGGGCCTGGCTGATCGGTGCCGTCATCGCCCGTTTCGGGTTGACCTTGTAGGTGAGGGCGTCGACGTTGGCGCTCAGGTCGGTTCTGGTGGCCTCGATCTCGGCACGAATCTGGTCGGGATCGGTGGTCATGCCGGTTCACCTCGTTCCGGTTTCTAGCGGCCCCGCAGGGCGTCGGGTATCTCCCGCGCGGTCTGCTTCGTACGCGGTAGCGTGCGAATGGCGCTGAGTTGCTTACGAGCCCGGGCGGCCAGTACGCCGCCGACGACGGCCCACAACACGGCGACGATCAGTGCCGCCCAGCCTTGGTCCATGACATTGGACAGCCCCCACCACAGCGCGTGGGACAGGAACAACAGGGTCAGCAACGCCGCGATCGCAGCGGCGGCAACCATCGCCACGACGGCGCCAGCAGTACGAGCTTCCTGCCGAAGCTCGGCCTTGGCCAGTTGGACCTCTTGCCGCAGCAGGGTGGACAGGTCACGGCTGGCGTCGGCGAGGAGTTCGCCGATGGATTGCTGTGCCTTGTCGTTGCTGTCGCCGCAGGACGGTGGCGTGGTCACGGCCCCACCTCACTGCCGGTCGGCCCGTGCCGCAGGGGAGCCCGCGCGCTGGCGGAAGGTGGGAGATGCAGCATGCCGTCGGGATGTTCCTCGGGATGTTCCTCGGGATGTCCGGTCGCTTGGTCGGTCGAGCCGCCGTTACCGCTGGAGAGGGCGCGACCCAGGCGGCCGGCGAGCAGTCCGGCGATGCCGGCGGCGGCGAGAAAGGTGCCCGGGTGGCGGCGGCCGTAGTCGCGGATCTCGTCGAGCAGATCGCCGGGTTCGCGGTTGTCCAGCCAGCCCGCCGCCTGCTGGGCGGCGTCGGCGCCCCGGCGTACCAGGTCGGCGGCGACGCCCTCCTGGTGACCGTCGTCGGCCATCGACCGCAACTGGGTACCAAGGCTACGCAGACCGTCGGCTGCCCGCCGCTGTTGCTGTTCTGCCTGCAGCCGGGCCTGGGCGGATGCCTCCTCGACGAGGTTGCGCGCCTGCCGGCGGGTCTCGGCAGCCACCTCCCTGCCCTGATCCACAGCCTGGTGCGACACCTGGCCAGCGGCCTGCGCCGCATCGCGGCCGACGCCAACGGCGGCATTCCGGGCCTGCCCCGCCTTGCCGCCCGGCCCGCCCGGTCGATGTTGCGATCCGCTCGTCATCCGGTTTCCCCTCGTCGGTCAGGCCCGTGAAGTCGGTACGCGCGGTTACCCGCGCCGACCTGCTCCATGCCTCGCCCATCTCGTCCCGGCGTGTCTGGTGCCGGACCTCGTCCGACCGGATCGGCGATCGGGCCAGACCGAAGAGCCTCAGGG
Source organism: Micromonospora echinospora (assembly GCF_900091495.1). Classification (NCBI taxonomy): domain Bacteria; kingdom Bacillati; phylum Actinomycetota; class Actinomycetes; order Micromonosporales; family Micromonosporaceae; genus Micromonospora; species Micromonospora echinospora. Next base: position 6,140,459 of record NZ_LT607413.1, read on the forward strand.
GCGTGACCTGATGCAGCAGCCAGCCCGCCAAGCCCGACACCCGGCAGAGACTTCAACAGCTCATGGCCCACCTGACCGTCGGATCGGGCGACACCGGTGACGCACAGAGGCAGGACGGCAGACCCGTCGAACGTGTCGGCCCAAAGACGACGTGGTGCAGGATCAGCCAATCGATGAGCAGGTCCGGCACGAAGAGGTCAAGGCGAAAAATCCTGGAGTGACCCCTGGGACCGGACATCTCCCTCGGCAGTCCCCCGTCGTGCACTCCGCTGACGTCTTCGCTACCCCCGCTCGTCACCGATCTTCTCGGCGAGGCGGTCGAGGTGGTCGGAGACGGGGCCGACGGTGAGCATGCCGCTGCCGGCCCCGGCCAGCTCGTTCGCGGCCGGGGCGAGTTCGGTCCGGGCGCGTCTCATCGTCGCCCGGTCGTCCAGCGCGAGCGCGGCGTGACCGGTGAGGCACCACAGTGCCTCGAACAGCAGGTCACGAGGCGGGTCCGGGATCTGGCGCAGCGCTGCGGCGGCGTCGGCGGGGCGGTCGCGGGCCAGCAGGACGAGCGGACGCGCCCAGGGCTTGTAGGGGCCCCAGTCGGTGTCGTCGTCGAACCGGGCCGGCTGGCCGTGCCACGTCCGCAGGCACAGCAGGGCCAGCGGCAGGAGGCCCCGCTCGACCCCCGGCATGCCGGCGCCGGACAGCCGTGCCGCCGCGTTCCGGTAGGCGGCCTCCGCAGCCGGCGGCGAGGACCCGGTCGCGGCCAGGCGCAGTGCGCGGTACCACTGGGTGAACACGCCGGCGAGTGGCAGCTCGTGCCGCTCGGCGAGCTGGTCCGCGGCGGCGGCGTGCTCGTCCGCGCCGGCGAAGTCCCCGAGCGCGCTGCGGGCCTGGATGCGGATGAGGCGGCCGAGGATCTCGTATGTCGCCAGGCCGTGACGGGTGGAGAGCGCGACGAGTTCGGCGCCGACCCCGTCCCGCTCGGGGGCGAGGCCCGCACGCTGGAACGTCTGCATGAACACGCCGTTGAGGGTGAAGGCCAGCAGGGCCGGGTCGCCGAGACGCCGCGCGATCCGCTCCGCCTCCCGGGCCGCTTCCGGTCCACGCGTCGCGCGTGTGCCCCGTGACTCGGTCGCGATGGTGGCGAGCAGGCGGGCCCGGGTGGCGTCGGGCGAGTCCGGATCCAGGGCGGCCAGGGCCCGTTCGGCCGCCGCCACGATCCGCGCCGCCTGCTCCGGATCGTCCGAGCGGGTCCAGATCGCGGGTACGTCGTAGCTGCCGATCACCCGCGCGGTGAGGTCGGGGTTGCCCAGCTGCTCGGCCGCGTCGATGGCGGCTACCCGCTGGTCCCGCGCCACCTCGAGCCCGCTTGCGCCGGTGACCGCGAGACTGCGCAGCAGCCCGACCGTCGACTCGAGCCGCGCACGGGCGTCGGACGCCACGGTCCGGTCGTACGCCGCCGTTGTCTGCGCCCAGATCCGTTCCGGGCCTGGTGCGGCGGGCCCGCCGCCCACCTGGTCGGCCTGGCGGAGGATGTCGGTCTCCAGACGCCGCAGCCGTGGGCCCGGATCGACGCCGAGCTGTTCGAGGAGCAGACGGCGAGCTCGGCGCAGTACCGCCAGCGCGTCCCCTTGCCGTTCGGTCCGGTACAGCGCCAGTGCCAGCAGCCGCCACGCCTCCTCCCGCCACGGATGCTCGGCCACGTGGGCGTCGAGATCCGGCACGACGTCGGCCGCGCGCCCGAGAGCCAGTCGGGCCGCGGCCCGACTCTCGATCGCGTTCAGCCGTAGCTGTTCGAGTCGGGAGCGTTCGACCCGGGCCCACGGCTCGTCGTCGAAGTCGGCGTACGCGGGCCCGCGCCACCAGCTCAGCGCCAGGTTGAGGCGTTCGAGTGCCTCGTGGGGCGGTGTGCCGGACGCGGCGGCGGTCACGTCCTCGAAGCGCCAGGCGTCGACCGTGTCCGGCGCGGCCCGGAGCGCGTAGCCGGGCCCCTCGGTGACCAGCAGCCGGGCCGGCTCTCGCGGTTGGCGTTGCGGCTCCAGCGCGCGCCGTAACGCCGCCACGAAGGTGCGCACCGCACTCGTCGCGCCTGGCGGGGGATCCTCCCACAGATCGTCTACCAGGCGGTTGACCGGGACGACCCGGCCGCGCGCGACGACGAGCCGCGCCAGTACGGCGCGGTGTTTCGGCCCTCTCACGTCGATCGGCGTGCCGTCGCCGGCCCAGGCGACAACCGGTCCGAGGACACCGAACCCGACCTGCACCGAACCACCTTCCGTTCCTGGAGGTCAACGTATCGCGCTCATCGGTTGCTCATCCGCCAGCGGCACGCTGAAGGAGCCTGCCCGACGAGAAAGGAACAACGATGACTTCCGCCATTCCCGGGTTCGACTACCAGCACGTCACGGTCGACGACGAAGTGACACTGAACGTGGCCGTCGGGGGCGCCGGCAGCCCGGTCGTGCTGTTGCACGGCTTCCCGCAGACCCACCTCATGTGGCGGCACGTCGCCGTCGACCTGGCCACCGACCACACGGTGATCTGTCCCGACCTGCGCGGCTACGGCGCCAGCGACAAACCCGAGGCGCGCACCGCCGACACGTACTCCAAGCGGACGATGGCCGCCGACATCGTCGCCCTCGCCGGCACGCTCGGTCACGAGCGCTTCGCCCTGGCCGGACACGACCGCGGCGCCCTCGTCGCCCTCCGCGCCGGTCTCGACCATCCCGCCACGATCACCCACCTCGCCATTCTCGACGTCCTGCCGACTCTGGACATGTGGGACGTTCTGCACGGGTCTTCCGCTGCGGTCGCCTTCCACCTGTACCTGATGGCCCAGCCGCCCGGGCTGCCCGAGCAGATGATCGGGGCCAGCGCGGACGCCTTCTTCGGCTACTTCCTCGACGTGTGGGCCCGGAGCCCTCGGGCCATCCCCGCCGAGGTGCGGGCGGAGTACCTGAAGGCCGCCCGCGAGGCGGTCCCCTCGATCGTCGCCGACTACCGTGCTTCGGCCGGTATCGACGTCGAGCACGACCAGGCCGACCGGGCCGCCGGGAGTCGGCTGGCCATGCCGGTGGCCGTCGTCCAGCAGGACTGGGGAGCCGCGCTCGGCTACGACGCCGCCGGGCTTTGGCGCGCCTGGGCCGCCGACCTGGAGCACCGCACCACGTCCGCCGGGCACTTCATGGCCGAGGAGGCACCTGACGAGATCAGCGAGGTGTTGCGTTCGCTGCTCGCCCGGTAGTGCCACTGCGGCGCTCCTCCGTGCGATCGGACGCGTGGTCTCACCGACCCTCTCCTCCGTCCGGTCGAGCCGATGACCGGACGCCCGGCAGGATCACTCCTGCCGGGCGTCCTGCCTGTCTCCCGGCATCGGGCGTTGCTTGACTCAGCGCCATGACACGAATTCGGAAAGCGATCACCCGTACGGTGGTCGTCGGGGCGCTGGTCGGTGCGACGGCGCTCACCGGTCCCGCCTCCGCGTACCCGGAGTCCGGGCAGCCGGGGGCGACCGGGGCCGCCAAGTCCATCCTCGACGTCATTCCGGCACAGACCCGGGACCGGATGATCGCCCAGGCCCCGCTGGTCGACGCGGCCAATGTCATCCGCACCGCGGTGGAACGCGCGCCGGCACGCGGCTACGCCGGCATCGGCCTGGTCGGCGACCACGTCACCCTGTGGTGGAAGGGCGCGCCGCCCGCCGACATCGTCGCAGCCGTCACCGCTGCCCGTCGTACCGCGCCGGTCGAGATGGCCGACGCCACCTACTCCCGGGCCGACCTGCGCACGGCGGCCGCCAGACTCACCCCGGTGGTGGAAGCCGACCCGGCGGACGCCGTTCACGCGGTCAGGCTGCGCACCGACGGCAGCGGCATCGACTTCGCCGTCGACCGCACCCCGGGCGCCAGGCTGCCGAAGCTGCCGGTCACCGGCGTCCGGACCAGCTTCGTCGCACGCGAACGGATGGTCGAACGGTCCCGGGCCGACGACTCCGCGCCGTTCGACGGCGGGGCGGGCATCGGGTTCACCACGCCCGGGTGCACCGCCGGCTTCGGCGTACGTGACGCGGACACCGGCGCCGGTTACGTCCTCACCGCCGAGCACTGCGGAGCCATCGGCTCGCCCTGGCACGTCGGCTGGGACACGACCACCGGCACCGGCACGCTGGTCGGCTACGCGGTCGACAGCAACGACGACCATGACACGATGATCATTTCGACGTCGGCGCCCGGTGACCACCTCTACGTCGGCGGTCAGCACGACGAGGTCCGTGCCCAGGTGGTCGGCTGGACCGAGGTCTTCCCCGGCCAGTTGCTGTGCCAGTCCGGGTACACCTCCGCGGGTGAGATCGGCGGTCCGGTCTGCAACCTGCGGGTCGACTTCCACTACGACGACATCGAGGACCTCGTCGAGGCCACCCAGCTCGACGGCGAGGAGTCCGCCCGGGGCGGCGACAGTGGCGGACCGGTCTACGCCGTCAACGCCGACGGCACCGTGCTCGCCGCCGGCACCACCACCCGGTCGGCCGGGCCGGGCTTCGGGTTCCAGGACTTCGCCACCGCCCGCGACGACTACGGCAACCTCGTGCCGGCGACGGCGGTCGCCAGCACCTGCCGGGTCTCCTTCGTCGTCACCAACTCGTGGGGCACCGGCTACACCGCCAGCGTCACCGTCTACAACGACGGCCCGGCCGTCAACGGCTGGACGCTGAGCTGGGCCTTGCCTGGCGGACAACTCGTCCAGGGCCACTGGAACGGCGTCTTCCAGCAGACCGGCCCAGCGGTGACCGTCACCAACGAGAACCACAACGCCACCATCCCGACCGGCGGCGCCGTCAATGTCGGCTTCACCGCGAGCGGCTCCCCCGCCACCCCGGTGCCGTTCACCCTCAACGGCACCACCTGCAACTGATCCCGTCTGTCGGGCCCCGCCGCGTCGTCGGCGGGGCCCGGTCCGGGTCGCGGGTCAGGACTGGGCCAGGTCGCGTCGCAGGGTGTCGCGCAGGGTCCGGACCTCCGGGGCGTCCAGTTCGCCGCACCGGTCGAATGCCCGCTGGCGCAGCAGGCGGGCTTCGGCGGCCCGGTCCGGGGCCGCGTCGGCCAGCGCCGCGAGCGCGGACAGGGTCTGCGCCTCCCACCACGGGCAGGACAGCGCGGCATACAGGTCCAGCGCCGCCCGCAGCGCCTCGGCCGCCGCGTCGACCTCGCCCAACGCCCGAAGGGCGAGCCCGTACCGGTGGACGGCGTTGGCCTCGCTGAACGTCGCGCCGCACCGGTGGAACACCCGCCGGGCGCGGGCGTACTCGTCCGCGGCGTCCCGCCACCGGCCCGTCCCGGCCAGATCCGCCCCGAGACTCATCATCGCGCCGGCCCGGGCCACCGCCGCGCCGGTACGGCTGAGATCGTTGCCCCGGCCGTGGAACACCAGCACCTCGCGGTGCAGCTCGGCTGCTTCGGCGAACCGGCCGAGCGCGGCGAGCGCTGTGCCCTGCGCGCTGGCCGCGCTGTGCTCGCCGAGGGTGTACCCGATCTCGCGGAACAGGGCCACGGCCCGGCGGCAGTGGTCGATGGCCGACCCGGCGCGGCCGGTCCGAATGTGGATCGCGGCGGTGTACGTCAGTGCCCACGCCTCCTCGCGGCGGTCCCCGATCCGCCGGGCCAGTTCCAGCGCCTGGGCCAGGGTGGCCAGGCCGTCGGTGTTGCGGTCCTGGCAGAAGTACCGGGCCCAGCCGAGGAAGTTCAGTAGTGCGGCCTCGTCGCGCGGGCTGCCGGCGGCCCGGGCCGCGGCCACGCCGAGCGAGAAGATCTCCTCCCAGGGATGCCGGTGACTGGTGGCGTCGGAGTACCAGTGCAGTGCCCTGGCGACCGCGACCACGTCGGTGTGCCGGCCGCTCCGGGCCGCGTCGCGCAGCGCCGCCAGCCAGTTGCCGGACTCCCGGTCCAGCCAGTACGCCGCAGCCCGGTCGTCGTCGAACGGGGAGTCGGCCCTACAGGCCCCCGGTTCGAACATCGCGCCGGCCTGCCGGGTGCGCCGTAGCAGCCAGTCGACCACCTGGTCGTGTGCCCTCGTCCGGCAGGACTGGCGTTCCTCGGCGTCGAGGCGTTCGTGGGCGTAGAGCCGGACCAGGTCGTGGAGCTGGTACCGGTCCCCCGTGGTCAGCAGGACACCGGCCTCGACCAGCTCCTCCAGGGCCGTCGTGGCGGTTTCCTCGTCGGTGCCGGCCACGGCGGCGGCCAGCGCAGGCTCGAAGTCGGCGCCGGGGATCAGCGCGGCCCGCCGGAACACCCGCGCGGCCGTCGGGTCCAGTTGCCGGTACGAGACCTCGAACGCGGACCGGATGCCCAGGTCTCCGGCGGTCAGCACGGTCAGCCGTCGACGCTGGTCGCGGAGCAGGTCCACCAGCCAACCGACCGACCACTGCGGTCGGCTGGCGAGGCGGTTGCCGGCGATCCGGAGGGCCAGCGGCAGCTGGCCGCAGAGTGTGACGAGTTGGTCGGCGGCGGCCGGCTCGGCGGCGATCCGGTCGGCGCCGACGATCGCCGCGAGCAGCAGTCGACCGGCTGCCGGGGCGAGCAGGTCGAGCGGCTGGCGGAGGGCACCGGCAAGGCCGGTGAGCGGACGCCGGCAGGTGACCAGCGCGAGGCATCCCCGTCCGGCCGGCAGCAGTGGGCGTACCTGTGCCTCGTTGGCGGCGTTGTCCAGGACCACCAGCAGCGGCCGGTCCCGGGTGAGGGTGCGGAACAGACCACCCCGCTCGGCCGGGGACACCGGGATCCGGCTGTCCGGCACCCCGAGCGACCGCAGCAGTCCGGCCAGCGCCTCGGCCGGGTCGACCGGTCCGCCGGGCCCGACGCCCTGCAGGTCGACGAAGAGTTGTCCACCCGCGAAGGCCGGGCTGAGTCGGTGTCCGGCCGCGACGGCGAGACTGGTCTTGCCGATCCCGGGCGGTCCGTGCAGCACCACCACCGAGGCGGTGTCCGGCCGTCCGGCGGTGACGTCGGCGGCCAGCGCCGAGAGCCGTGCCAGGATCTCCGCCCGGCCGGCCAGGTCCGGGAGGGCGGCGGGCAGTTCTCCGGGCACGACCACCGCCGGGCCGTCGTACGGCGGCGCAGCGCGGTCGTGTGGCGGCCGCTGCGCCCGGGCCAGGGCGACGAAGCGGTCGCGGTCCGCCCCGGCCAGCCGCAGGGCGTTGGCGAGCAGCACCACCGTCCGTCGCTGTGGGCTGCGCACCCGGCCGCGTTCCATCTCCCGGATGCCGCGGACGCTGGAGCCGGCCGCCTCGGCAAGCTCCTCCTGGGTCAGTCCCCGCTCGAGGCGGAGGGTCCTGAGTAGACCTCCGAACTGGTCACGCTGCACCTGACTCGTGGGCATGCTCCCCCAACCACCCAACGCCACATATGTAACGCACGTCGATGCTCACACATACGTTACGCGCAGCGTACGACTGTGCACCGAGTGTGAGCATCGCCATGGTGGATCCGCGACGCGTCATCGGAGTCCAGTGGTCTGCGACGAGTAGCTTGTGGTGGATTCCTACCTCCGCTGAGCGGCTGGCTCCTTGCCGTCTGTGGCTCGGGCCGCCCATGCCGTCCACAGGCGGGCATAGCTTCCGCCCGCCTCGATCAGCTCGGCGTGCGGACCGCTCTCCACGATCTCGCCATGTTCCATGACGATGATGTGGTCCGCGGACACGGCCTGGGTGAGGCGGTGGGCGACGACCAGCGCGGTTCGTCCTTCCAGCGCCGAGGCGGCCGCCTGTTCGAGGTCGCGCGCACCCGCGCTGCCGGCTTCGGCGGTCGCCTCGTCCAGCACCACGACCGCCGGGTCGAGCAGCACCACCCGGGCGAGCGCCAACTGCTGCGCCTGCGCCGGGGTCAGGGGGTGGCCGCCATCGCCGACCACGGTGTCCAGGCCGTCGGGGAGGTTGAGCGCCCACGCCAGGGCGCCGACGCGGGCCAGGGCGGCGGTGAGTTCGTCCGGCGAGGCTTGTGGCCTGGCCATCCGCAGGTCCTCGCGGAGCGGACCGGCGAACACGTGGGTCTCCTGACTGACCATGGCGATCGTGCGGGCGGGCAGCTCGGTGACGGGAACACCGCCGAGAGTGGCGTTGCCCTGTCCGGGCCGGAGGACCCCGGCGGCGAGCGATGCGACGGTGGTCTTTCCGGCCCCGGTGGAGCCGACCAGCGCGACATGGTGACCCGGCTCGACTCGCAGGGAGACGTCACGCAGGACGGGTGTGACCCCGTCGTAGCTGAAGCTGACGCCGGCCAGGACGAGGTCGCGCGCTGACGCGGTGGTGACGCCTGCGCGGCTTTCGGCCTCCATGCGGAGCACACCGACGAGGCGGGCGAGGCTGGCCCCGGCGTCCTGGGCCTTGTCGAAGGTGACCATCAGCAGGAGGATCGGACCGAACAGGCGGTGCAACAGCAAGGCGGCCGCCGAGACCTCGCCGAGGGTGACAGCTCCCTGGCGTACGAGGAGGAATCCCACCACCAGCACCGAGCCGAGCCCGGCCAGCTCTGCCCCGTTGATGCGCCCCACGAACCGCGTGTAGAGGGCGAACACGCTCATCGAGATGTCTCGGGCGCGTCGGGAAGCACCGGCGATGCCGGCGAGGTGTCGATCCTCCAACCGGTAGGCGTGCACCGTACGGATGCCCTGCACGCTCTCGACGAACTGCTGGGACCGATGCGCGATGGCGACCCGTTCCGCCGCGTAGGCCGGAGCGGCCCGTGGGAGGTACCACCGTGCCCCCAGCACGTAGAGCGGGACGGCGACCGCGCCGGCCAGCCCGAGTCGCCAGTCGATGCCGATGATCGCGGCGAGGCTGATCGCCGCGAGGAGCAGTGCGGAGATCATGGTGGGTAGTACGTCGGAGACGGCCCTGTCGATGGCGCTGATGTCCGCGCCGACCCGCGAGATCAGGTCGCCCCGGCCCGCCCGGTCGAGCACCGCCACGGGCAGGCGCAACGCGGTGTCCACGGCGCGTTCGCGCAGGTCAGCGAGAATCCGTGCGCCCAGCCGGCGGATGAGGTGGGCACCGGCACCGGTCGCCAGGCCGCCGACGACTGCGGCGATCACGATGGTCACGGCGACCGGAACGAGGGCCGTGGTGCCGCCGCCGGCCCGGACTCGGTCGACCAGCAGGCCGAGGGCGTAGGCGGGAACGATCGAGGTGCCGGCGGCGAGCAGCCCGACAACCAGCGTGATGCCGGTGGCCCCCTTGCGGGCTCGCAGTTCGGCGCCGAGCCACGCTCTGCTCTCACGCGGGCTGGCCACAGGCAGGATCGGGTTCGTCATCGCAGCACCGCCCGACGGTATCGGTCGTCGTGCGTGACGAGTTCGGCGTGTGAACCCTCGGCGGTGACGCTGCCGTCCCCGATGAACACGACCCGGTCGGCGGCGGCGAGCAACGTCGGGCTGCTGGTGATGACGACGGTGCCGTAGCACGCGCCCGGTCCGTGCCGCAGCGCACGGATGCCGTCGGCCATGGCCTGCTCGGTGACCGCGTCGACGGCGGTGGTCGGGTCGTGCAGGACCAGCAGCGGCGGCCCGGCGAGCAACGCGCGGGCGAAAGCGACGCGCTGGCGCTGGCCGCCGGACAGGTTCGCGCCGCGTTCGGTGACCGGCATGTGCAGACCTTCCGGATGCAGGTGGGCCACCTCGTCGGCGGCAGCGGCGCGCAGGGCTTCGGCGAGTCGTCCGCCGTGGTCGTCGTGGATGGCGATGTTCGAGGTGAGGGTGCCGGTGAACAGATCGGTGCGGTGCGGTTCGGTGTGCAGCAGGCGGCGTGCTCGGCCACGGTCCACGGTTTCCAGCCGTTCTCCGCCGAGCAGGATGTCACCCTTGTAGGAGTCGGGTACCGCCAGTACGCGCGCCAGCGCCTCGGCGTCCGCCGGCCGGTCGGCCACGACGCCGACGAACTCGCCGGGGCGGACGTGCAGGTCGAGACCGGCCAGCGGGCCGTAGGTGACGTCGGTCAGGCGCAGGTCGCACTCGATGCCACCGGGTGCGGCGGCGGGCGGCGGCAGGGTCACCCCGGCCTGGGTGACGGCGGCCACCCGGTCCGCCGCGCCGCGCGCCGCGGCGGTCCAGCTGGGTACGACCGAGAGGACGCCGAACGGCTCGATGAGGAACTGCGCGGAGCCGATCACCGTGATGAACTGGTCGACCGTGATGCGACCGGTCAGCGCGAACCAGCCCGCCATGATCGCGATGCCGCCGGTCAGCAGGGCGCTGAGCGTCGTGGCCGCGCTCAGGTACCCGTTCTGGGTCCGGGAGGCGCGCAGTGTGGCCGCCAGGGAGTGGCGGCTCACCTGGCGGTAGCGCTCGGCGCCGGTGTCCTGGGCGCCGATGCCGCGCAGGGGGCGCAGCCCGGTCACCAGATCCGTGGCGAGCGCGGTGGCCCTACCGGCCTGGTCCTGCTGCTCCTTGACGCGCCTCGCGATCAGCGGTGCGGTGAGGTTGAGGACTGCCAGCACGATCGGGATCGCGACCAGCACGGTCAGCCCGAGCGGCGCCGAGATCAGCAGCAGTGTGACCGCGCTGACCGTGACCGCCACCAGCGCACTGGTGATCCGGGGGATGTGATCGAGCAGGTAGGAGGTGTAGTCGGCATCCGTGTTGGAGATCGCGAGCAGGTCACCGGTGGGCCGGTCGGTCCGGAGCACGCGTGGGTCCAGGATCCTCGCCGCCACCTCCACCCGTAGCCGGTGGCCCTCCTCGGCGATGGCCCGTTGCAGTCGCCGAGCGCCGTGACGGTACGTCACCACCAGGACGAGATAGACCAGTGCCAGCACCGTGATCCAGATGAGCAGCGCGCCCACGTCGCCGGTGGCGACGGCCCGGTCCACGACGACACCGATGAGGACCGGCACCAGTGCCGCGCAGAGCTGGTACACGCTGGCCAACGCCGTTCCGGTCCAGAGGCGTCGCCCGTTGCGGGCGACCGCCCTGCGCAGGACGGCGGTTCCGGGACTGGACTTGCTCACTACCTCGTACCCCCTTGCCACCAGCAGCGGAAACGTGAAGTACCTTACGGATCAAGTTAGGAAAGGCTTGCCTTACCGACGCGAGTTGGAGTACTTCACATGCGCCTCTCCCGGTTACTCACCGGAATCGTCGCGGTCACCACCACGCTCGCGCTCGCCGCGTGCGGCGGATCGTCCGACACCGACGAGACGCCCGCCGCGTCCGGAAACGCGACGACGACGTTCCCCCTGACGATCACCCACGCCCTGGGCACCACCACGATCGAGAAGAAGCCCGAGCGGGTCGCCACCGTCAACTGGGCCAACCACGAGGTCCCCCTCGCCCTGGGGATCGTCCCGGTCGGCTACGCCAAGGCCAACTTCGGCGACGAGGACGGCGACGGCCTGCTGCCCTGGGACGCCGCCAAGCTCAAGGAACTCGGCGCGTCGACACCCGTGCTGTTCGACGAGACCGACGGCATCGACTTCGAGGCGGTGGCGAACACCAAGCCGGACGTCATCCTGGCCGCTTACTCCGGTCTGACCAAGCAGGACTACGACACCCTGACGAAGATCGCGCCGGTCGTCGCGTATCCGCAGGCGCCCTGGGCCACGTCGTGGCGCGACAGCATCAAGCTGGAGAGCCAGGCCCTCGGCCTGGCCGCCGAGGGCGACGCGCTGATCGCGAAGATCGAGAAGCAGATGAAGGACGAGGCGGCGCGCTACCCGAAGCTGGCCGGCAAGTCGGTGATGTTCCTGACCCATCTCGATTCGACCGATCTAAGCAAGATCAGCTTCTACACCACGCACGATACCCGGGCCCAGTTCTTCAACGACCTCGGCATGAAGCATCCGGAGAGCATCGCGAAGGCCTCCGCGACAACCAAGGAGTTCAGCCTCACGCAGAGCGCGGAGCAGGTACAGAACCTCAGTGATGTGGACATCATCGTCACCTACGGTGACGCCGAGGGCAAGACGCTGGCCGCGTTGCAGAAGGACCCACTGCTCTCCAAGATCCCGGCGATCAAGCGGGGCTCGTTCGTCTCGCTTCCGGACAGCACCCCGGTCGCCACCGCCGCCAACCCGACGCCGCTCGCCGTGTCGTTCGTGCTCAAGGACTACGTCGAACTGCTCGCCGCCGCCGCCGACAAGATCTGATGACCACTGCAACCAAGCCCGGGCCGGACGTCGTTGCCCTGCGACGTCCGGCCCGGGCTCGCCTGGGCTGGCTGCTGGTCGTCCTGGCCGTCCTCGTCCTGGTGATGCTCGCGTCGGTCGCCTTCGGTTCCCGGATCGTGGGCTGGTCCGACATCACCGCCGCCTTCGGCGGCACCGACGACACGCTCAACCAGGCAGCCGTGGTCAAGCGCATCCCGCGTACGGTTCTCGCGGCGCTCGTCGGCGCGGCGTTGGCACTGTCCGGCGCGGTGATGCAGGGCGTCACCCGCAACCCGCTCGCCGACCCGGGCATCCTCGGCGTGAACATGGGCGCGATGCTGGCGATCGCGGTCGGCATGGTCACCGTCGGCCTGTACACCGCCACGGCGTACATCTGGTTCGCCATCGCCGGCGCGGCCGTGTCCACCCTCTTCGTCTACGCGGTCGGCTCGATCGGGCGCGCCGGTGCCACCCCGCTGAAGATCGCGCTGGCCGGTGCGGCCACCTCCGCCGCCCTCTCCTCGCTGGTGGTGGCGGTCGTGCTGCCGCGCGGTGACATCGCCGAGAACTTCCAGTCCTGGCAGGTCGGCGGGGTCGGCGGCGCGACCTGGGAGAGCATCGGCCAGGTGCTGCCGTTCCTGATCACCGGCCTGGTCATCTGCCTGCTCTGCGCCCGGGCGCTCAACTCGCTGGCCCTCGGCGACGAACTGGCCGCCGGCCTCGGCGAACGCGTCGCTCTGGTACGCGGGGTCGCCGCTCTCGGCGCGGTGATGCTGTGCGGGGCGGCCACCGCGGTCGCCGGGCCGATCGCGTTCGTCGGCCTGATCGTCCCGCACCTGTGCCGACTGCTCGTCGGTCTCGACCACCGCTGGCTACTGCCGTTCGTCACGCTCGTCGGGGCCGGGCTGCTGACCGCCGCGGACGTCGTCGGTCGGATGGTGAACCGGCCCGACGAGATCGAGGCCGGCATCATCACCGCCCTGATCGGCGCCCCGTTCTTCATCTACGTCGTCCGCCGGCAGAAGGTACGCGAACTGTGAGCAGCAGGACCCTCGAGGCCGTCACCCGCGGCCGGGTCCGGCGCAGCCGGCGGCGGCACACCGTGCTGGCCGCCCTCGGCGTGGCGGTGGCGACGATGGTCGTCGTCTCGCTGATGGTCGGGCAAACCTTCTACCCGCCCGGCGACGTGCTGCGGGTGATCCTCGGCGAGACCGTGCCCGGCGCCTCGTTCACCGTGGGTGAACTCCGTCTGCCCCGTACGGTCCTGGCCCTGGCGGCAGGGCTCTGCTTCGGAATGGGTGGCGTCACCTTCCAGACCATGCTGCGCAACCCCCTCGCGAGCCCCGACATCATCGGCATCAGCTCGGCCGCGGCCTTCGGCATCATCGTGCTCAACCTCGCTGAGAGCGGCGTCTCGGTCTTTGCCATCGTCGCCGCACTCGGCGTCGCCGTCATCATCTACGTGCTGTCGTTCAAGGACGGGGTGGCCGGCACCCGGCTCGTGCTGATCGGCATCGGCATCGCCGCCATGCTCAACAGCGCCACCTCGTACATCCTCAACCAGGCCGGCCAGTGGGACCTGCAGGCCGCGACACGCTGGCTCAACGGCAGCCTCAACGGCTCCACCTGGGACGAAACCATCCCGGTGTTGATCGCGCTGGCCGTGTTCGGCCCGGTGCTGCTGAGCCAGGCGCGGAACCTGACCATGCTGCAACTCGGGGACGACACCGCTGCGGCTCTGGGAACCCGGCTGGAACGTACCCGGTTGGTGTCGATCGTCGCGGCTGTCGGGCTGATCGCGTTCGCCACCTCGGCCACCGGACCGATCGCGTTCGTGGCCTTCCTGGCCGGACCGATCGCGGCCCGGCTGACCGGGCCCGGTGGCTCGCTGCTGGTGCCGTCCGGGCTGGTCGGCGCACTGCTGGTGCTGGTCGCCGACTTTCTCGGCCAGTTCGCCTTCGACACCCGCTTCCCGGTGGGTGTGATCACCGGCGTGCTCGGCGCCCCGTACCTCATCTACCTGCTCGTCCGCACCAACCGCGCGGGAGGCTCGCTGTGACCACCGACCATTGCCTGACCGTGGAGAAACTGACCGTCGGCTACGGCGATCGCGCCGTCATCGAGTCACTCGACCTGCTCGTGCCGCCTGGCAAGATCACCGCCATCGTCGGCGCCAACGCCTGCGGCAAGTCGACGCTGCTGCGGTCGATGTCGCGGTTACTGGCACCGCGCACCGGTCATGTTCTGCTCGACGGCCGGGAGGTGCACAAGATGCCGGCCAAAGAGCTGGCCCGCACCCTCGGCCTGCTCCCGCAGTCGCCGATCGCGCCGGACGGCATCACCGTCGCCGACCTCGTCGGCCGGGGCCGCAACCCGCACCAGCGGATCCTGTCGCGATGGAGCAAGGACGACGACCTCGCGGTGGCCGCCGCGCTCGATGCCACCCACACCGCCGACCTGGCCGACCGGTCGGTCGACGAACTCTCCGGTGGGCAGCGCCAGCGGGTGTGGATCGCGATGGCGCTGGCCCAGCAGACCGACCTGCTACTGCTCGACGAGCCGACCACCTTCCTCGACGTCAGCCACCAGGTCGAGGTGTTGGACCTGCTCACCGACCTGAACACCGATCGCGGCACCACGATCGTGATGGTGCTGCACGACCTGAACATGGCGGCCCGCTACGCGAACCACCTGATCGCCCTGGCCGGCGGCGACCTGCACGCCGCCGGCGAACCGGCCGCAGTGCTGACCGAGGAGTGCGTACGCACCGTCTTCGGCCTGGACAGCCAGGTCATCATCGACCCGGTCTCCGGCAAGCCGCTGATGCTGCCGATCGGCCGCCACCATGTCCAACTCGCGATGCAGTAGGCCGCCGGCCAGCGCCACCAGCTGCGTGGTCAGGTGCTGCCGACGGTGGCGGGATGGATGGTGGCGCCTGCGGCCAGGTCCAGCCGGTTGGTGATCGAGTCGAGAATCTCGGCCGCCCGCACTGCCCCGTTGGAGAGCAGTGAGGAGCTGATGCCGTGCGAATGCTCGGTGCCGCCCTGGAGGTAGATGCCGCAGCGGATGGTCCCGTCGGTGACGATCCGGTAGTCGCGGGCCACCCGCAGCCGGCCGGCCGGGTCGCGGAGGCAGTGGCGGTCCAGCTCCCCAAGCAGGGTCGTGGGTTCGACCGGGTCGTAACCGGTGGAGCAGACCAGGAGGTCGGCGTCGAGGGTGTGGTGCTCGCCGGTGGTCAGGTCCTGCACGGTCACCTCGACCCGGTCGGACACCGACGACGCGCCGACCAGCCGGGAGACGTTGTGCAGCCGTAGTCGCCGTCGCCCGAGCACCTGCTCCCGGTAGCTGCGCCGGTAGAGGTCGGCGATCAGGTCACCGTCCACGACCGAGTAGTTGGTGTTGGCGTGGTACCCCATGAGGCTCGCCTTCACCTCGGGCGGTGCGGCGAAGAAGTCGTCCACTGCGGCGGGGTCAAAGATGCGGTTGGCGAACGGGCTGTCGTCGGCCGGGCTGTAGCCGTACCGGGAGAAGACGGCGCAGACCTCCGCGGCCGGGAAGCGTTCGAGCAGGTGGGCGGCGACCTCCGCCGCGCTCTGTCCGGCGCCGACGACTACGATCCGCGACGGCGGGGCACCGGCCAGCCGGTCCAGGTTGAACAGCAGGTCGCGGTTGTGCCAGATCCGGTCGTCGGGGACGATCCCGGCCGGAAGCCGGGGCCGCAGGCCGGTGGCGAGCACCACGTTGCGGGCGCGGTAGACAGTGGTGCCGTGCCCGGTGTCGACGAGCACGTCGAGTAGGTCGGTCCCCTCCTCCGACGCCACCGGTGCGATGCCGACCACCTGGTGGCCGTAGCGGACCAGGTCGTCGACCTGGGCGGCGGCCCATTCCAGGTAGTCGTGGTACTCCACCCGGAGCGGATAGAGGGTCTTGTGGTTGATGAAGTCGACCAGGCGGCCCCGGGCGTGCAGGTACGACAGGAAACTGAACCGGCTGGCCGGATTGCGCAGGGTGACCAGGTCCTTGAGGAAGGAGACCTGCATCGTCGCGTCGTCGAGGAGCATTCCCCGGTGCCAGCCGAACTGTTGCTGACGCTCGAAGAAAAGTGCGGTGACCTGGTGGCGCGTTCCGGTGGGCTGGTGATTCTCGGCCAGTGCGACGGCCAGCGCCAGGTTGGAGGGACCGAACCCGACGCCGACCATGTCGAGTACGGGCAACTCGGCCGGTGACGAGGCGTGCGCCATGGATACCCCCAGATCGCGATTTAGGGTAGGCTACCCTTAACATTTATGGCGGTCAATGAGATGACCTTTGTCGCCACGTAGGTGAGCCGCACCCGGAGTAACCATGCTCGCCAATATCCCGGAGGTTTCCGTATGCGGGTAATCATGTTCGGCTATCAGACCTGGGGACACCGGACCCTCCAGGCGCTGCTCGAATCCGAGCACGAGGTGGCGCTGGTGGTCACCCACCCGAAGAGCAACCACGCGTACGAACAGATGTGGGACGACTCGGTCGCCGACCTCGCCCGGGAGCACGGCATCCCGGTGGAGATCCGGCAGCGCCCCGACGACTCGCTGGCCGAGGCCGTCAAGCGGACCGACGCCGACATCATCGTGGCGACCAACTGGCGCACCTGGCTGCCGCCGAGCATCTACGACCTGCCCCGCCACGGCACCCTTAACGTGCACGACTCGCTGCTGCCCGCGTACGCCGGCTTCTCGCCGCTGATCTGGGCAATGATCAACGGCGAGCCCGAGGTCGGGGTGACCGCCCACCTGATGGACGAGGTGCTCGACGCCGGTGACATCGTCCTGCAACGCGCGGTACCGGTCGGGCCGACCGACACCACCACGGACCTGTTCCACCGGACCCTCGCCCTGTTCGGGCCGATCACCCTGGACGGGCTGGCGCTGATCGCCTCGGGCCGCACCGACTTCACACCCCAGGACCGAAGCCGGGCGAGCTTCTTCCACAAGCGGTCCCTTGAGGACAGCCGCATCGACTGGACCTGGCCCGCCGAAGACCTCGAGCGCCTGGTCAGAGCGCTGTCCGACCCGTACCCGAACGCATTCACCCACCACCGTGGCGCCCGGATCCGGATCCTGGAAGCCGCCGTCAGCGAGGGCTGCTACGGCGGCACCCCGGGCCGGATCTTCATCCGGGAGGGCGACGGCATCGTCATCGTGGCCGGCGCGGAGGCCCGCCGGGGACGCAGTCACGGCCTGGTCGTCAAGCGGGTACGCACCGACGACGGCACGGAGCACGCGGCCACCGACTACTTCCACACCATGGGCGGGTACCTCACCGACCGGCCCTGACCGTACCGGCGGGAGCCCGGGGTCCGCCACCGTCCGGTGCCGGACGCCGGGGCCGGTCCCGCCGTTCACCGACCGTCCGACGGCTCCGACATCGCGACCGCGATCCGGCGCGGGCCGGTGTACGGCTCGCGGCCGTGCGCCACCGCCATGTTGTCCACGATCACGAGATCCTCGCGTCGGTAGTCGAACCGGATCGACGCGGCCCGGTAGCACTGGCGCAGGTGGTCCACGACGTCGTCGGGGATCACGGCGCCGTCACCGTAGTAGGTGTTGTGGGGGAAGCCGTCCTCGCCGTAGATGTCCCGGATGGCCTCCCGGACGTCCGGGTCGAGGCTGCTCTCGTGGAACAGGACGATGTGGTTGAACCACACGGGATCCCCGGTGACCGGGTGCCGGTGGACGGCGTCCCGCACCGCCCGGGTACGCAGGCCGCGCGCGCCGACCCACTCCGGCACGACGCCGCCGGCCCGGCACAGCCGCTCGACCTGGGCCCGGTCCTCGGTGTCGAACGCGGTCCACCAGCGCAGGCCCACGTCGTCGCCGTAGTTGCGCAGCACCATCCAGCGGCGGCGCTCGAACTCCTCGCGGACGCTCGGGTCGATCAGCTCGTACACCAGCCTGGTCGAGGCCAGCGGCGTGGCGCCCCGGGTGTGCGGCGGTTCGACGCAGTAGAAGAAGAGCACCAGCGGCCACACCGCCTGATAGGACATCTCGGTGTGCAGCGGAATCTCCGCGTGCGGGGGGTACTCGGTCGACGTGTAGACGTTGCCTTTGATCCGGCTGCGGGGGGTGGACTGCTCGGTGTAGGTCAACGGGGCACCGGACAGTGCGCGTACGCAGTCCTCGAAGCCCTCGACACCACCGACGTCGAATCCGCGCAGCAACACCGCGCCGTGCGCGGTGAGACTGCGACGAACCGTGGCGCGGTTGGTCCGAAGGTGTTCGACAGCGACGCCCGTTCCCTCGATGACCAGGGGTAACACCGCCTGTGGCGACGGCACCGAGGTGCTCATCTCTCCTCCAACTACGAACTTAGGTTAGCCTCTGCTATTTTGATCGCGATACCGAGCGCGGTCCTCTTCGGACTTTCCTTTCTCCCTGGTGCAATCCCTTGATGTGGCCGGCCGGCGTGGCACGCGATTCCTCGCGAAAGAGGTGTGTGACTATGGGGCAGTCAGCAGGACCCGGGCACGGGTGGAGCCGCCGTCGGTTCCTCGGCCTCGGTGCCGCCGTCGGCTCGGCGGTGCTGCTCTCCGCCTGCGGCGAGTCGGCCGATGACGATGCGCCGCCGGCCACCGGTTCGGGCGGCACCTTCCCGGCGACCGTCACCGACAAGTTCGGCATGGTCACCATCCCGGCCCAGCCGAAGACGATCGCCTCGGTCGGCCGTACCGACCACGACGTCCTGGTCGCCCTCGGCCTCGTGCCGGCCTCGGTCTACCAGTTCGTGCCGACCATGAAGCGCGGCGTCGGCGTCTGGGCGGAATCCAAGCTCGGGTCGGCCAACCCCGAGATCCTCACCTTCCCGGTCAGCCTCGAGAAGATCGCGGCACTGCGCCCCGACCTGATCCTCAACGTGCAGTCCAACGGCGACGAGGCCGAGTACCGGAAGATGACCGAGATCGCCCCCACGGTGGGCCTGCCGCCGAACACCGGGCCGAACGCGGTGACCTGGCAGGAGTCGGTACGGGTCATCTCCACCGCGGTGGGACGCGCGGCCGACGGTGACAAGCTCGTCGCCGACACGGAGGCCATCCTCACCAAGGCGAAGAACGACAACCCCACGTTCGCGGGCAAGACGATCACCATCCTGCTCGGCACCGCGGGCAAGCTCGGCATCTTCACGACCGCGGACACCCGCACCAGGGTGGCGACCGCGCTGGGTCTCACCCCGTCGGCCTACGTCGCCGGCCTCGGCGAGTCGACGTTCTTCACCGACCTGTCCAACGAGCTGGTCAACGACGGCGACGCCGACGTGGTGCTCCTGCTCACCCGGGAGGGCTTGAACCGGGCCGACGCGCTCGCCCAGTACCCGGCGCTGGCGGCGTCGAAGGCGGCCACCGCCGACCGCCTCGCCGTGGTCGAGGACTTCGACGTCTCCCTCGCGCTCGCCGCCGGGTCGGTGCTGAGCATCCCGTACGCGGTCGAGGGGCTGGTCCCGCTGTTGAAGACCGTGCTCCGCTAGCCGGTCCCGGCCGGCCACCCCGGCGTGCGGGTGGCCGGACCGGACCGCGCGGCACGGCCGGTGGGGCGCGTTCACAGCCGCCCCAGGTACTCGGCGACCACCGGACCGATCTGCGCCAGCGAGCGCGGCGCCATCAGATCGTCGTGCGCGAAGTCGACCGGGTGCTCGTGGACGCGTCCGGTGAGGTACGGCCGCCACTGCTCCACCGCCCCGCCGGTGCCGGCGTCAGCCGAGAAGAACAGCACGTCACCGCCGAAGACCTGCGGTTCGGCGCGACGGTCGAGGCGGGTGACCGCCAGCAAGCTGTCGACGATCTCGTGGATGTCGGCCTCGTCGAGACCGCCGAAGACCCCGCCGTGCTCGGCCGCGTGCCGGCGGACCGTGGCGGGCGTCACGGTCGCCGGGTCGAGGCCCCGTACGTCGTATCCGGCGCGTTCCAGCCAGCGGTGGTACAGCGTCGACCGGTCCGGTTCGGGGTCCGGCCCGGCGGCGGGCCGGCCCACCTCGGCGTGCGCGTCCAGCAGGACCAGCAGCGGCACCCGGTGCCCCCAGCTCTCGAGGAGGCAGCCCACGAGCTGCGCGATCCGCCCGCCCAACGACCAACCCAGCAGCAGGTACGGGCCCTGCGGCTGGTGTGCCACGATCCGCTCCGCGTAGCGGTGCGCCAGCTGTCGGATGTCCGGGGCCTCCCGCTGGTCGGGAGGGATGGTGGTGGCCTGGAGGCCGTAGACCGGACGGTCGCGGTCCAGGTGCGGCAGCAGGCCGGTGTACATCCAGGCCAGCCCGAGCCGGGGGTGCACACAGAACAGCGTCGGCTCGGAGCCGGTCCGCCGGATCGGCAGCAACGGCGCGAAGGCCCCGAGCGCACCCGAGCCGGCGGGCAGCGCGGCGACGTCACCGGTGTCGATGACGTCGGCCAGCCCGGCGACCGTCGGCACGTCGAACACCGTCCGGAGGGCGAGTTCGACGCCGAACTCGGCCCGGATCCGGGTGACCAACCGGGTGGCGAGCAGCGAGTACCCGCCCAGCTCGAAGAAGGAGTCGTCCACGCCGACCCGGTCCCGGCCGAGGATCTCCGCGAACAGCGCGCCGACCACCTCCTCGGTCCGGCTCGTCGGCTCCCGGTACGGCGCGGAGCCGCGCAGCTCGACGGCGGGCAGCGCGGGCCGGTCGATCTTGCCGGAGGGCAGGAGCGGAAACCGGGGCAGACAGACGACCGCCGCCGGCACCATGTGGTCGGGCAGCCGTCCACGCAGCCAGTCCCGCAGCTCCTCGCCGGTGATGCCGGCCTCCCCCGTGGCGCCGTACCCGACGAGCGCCGGCACCCCGGTACGGGAGCGGGTGGTCAGCACGACCGCCTGCCGGACGGCCGGGTGCTCGGCCAGCACGGCCTCGACCTCCTGTGGTTCGACCCGCATCCCACGGATCTTCACCTGGTGGTCGGCCCGCCCACAGAACTCCAGCGTCCCGTCCGGGTTCCAGTAGCCGAGGTCTCCGGTGCGGTAGAGCCGCGCCCCCGGTGGTCCGAACGGGTCGGCCACGAAGCGCGCGGCGGTCTGCCCCGGCGCGTCGACGTAGCCCCGGCCGAGCGGCAACCCGCCGACGTACAGCTCGCCCTGCACCCCGACCGGCACCCGCCGCAGCAGCTCGTCCAGGACGTGGATCCGGGTGTTGGGGTTCGGACGTCCGATGCTCACCGAGGCCCGCTCGGTGCCCGGCTGGTACAGCAGGTGGCTCACGCCGATGGTCGCCTCGGCGGGGCCGTAGCCGTGGTACATCGTCGCGCCGAGGGTCTGCCGGAACCGGGCGAACAGTTCGGGGGTGAGCGCCTCTCCCCCGCACCACACGTGTTTCAGGGTTCCCGACACCGCCTTGATGCCGGGCAGGCCGAGCAGCACGTCGAGCACGGACGAGACGAGGTACGTGAAGGTGACCCGGTGCTCGCGGATCAGCTCCAACAGCCGCGCGGCGTCCCGTTCGGCTCCGGGCTCGGCGATGACGACCCGGGCCCCGGTGACCAGCGGCAGGAAGATCTCGTTGATCGAGATGTCGAATCCGAGCGGCGCCTTGAACAGGGCCGCGTCACCGGGGCCGAAGCCGAGCATGCCGGCCTGCCAGCGCAGCCGGGCACAGATCGGACGGTGCAGGATCATGGCTCCCTTCGGGGTGCCGGTGGTGCCCGAGGTGTGGATGACGTACGCCAGGTTGTCGCCGGTCAGCGACGGCGGACCGCCCGCTCCGGCGACCGCCCCGGCCGGTACACCAGCACCCCCCGGCCCGACCGGGTCGACGGGACGAGCGGAGTCGACGGGGAGGACGTCGACGTCCGGCATCGGGGGCAGCGCCGCCCGTCCCGGGGCCGTCGTGAGCACCAGCCGGGTGCCCGAGTCGGCGCAGATCCGCGCGATGCGCGCCGCCGGCCAGGCCGGCTCGACCGGGACGAAGGCCGCTCCCCGGCGCAGGATCGCCAGGAGCGCGACGATCAGCTCAGCGCTGCGGTCCAGGTGCACCCCGACGATCTGCTCCGGTCCGATCCCCCGGGCGGCGAGCACCCGGCCCAGCGCCTCCGCTCGGGCGTCCAGTTCGGCGTACGTGAGCCGGGCTCCGGCCCCTGCCACGGCGACCGCGCCCGGGGTACGGGCGACCTGGACGGCGAACAGCTCCGGCAGGGTGTCGTCCGGTACGGCCACGGCCGTGTCGTTGAACGAGTCCAACAACCGGCGCTGCTCGACGGTGAGCAGGTCCAGATCGGCCAGCCGGGTGTCCGGCGCGGCGACGAGGGTGTCGAGTACCCGCCGCAGGGTGCCCAGCATCGACTCCACCGTGCCCGCGTCGAACAGGTCGGTGCGGTACCCGACCTCGACGTCGAGGCCGGGCTCGCCGGACATGCCGCCGAACCGGAACGACAGGTCGAACTTGGCGACCCCGAGGTCACCGACGAGCAGTTCGGTGTCCAGTCCCGCCAGCTCGGTCCCGGCCGGGGCGTCCTGATGGGTGACGATCGCCTGGAACAGCGGGTGGCGGGCCGGCGAGCGGAGTGGGTTCAGGGCCTCCACGAGCCGCTCGAACGGCACGTCGGCGTGGTCGAGCCCGGCGAGGACGGTGTCCCGGGCCCGGGTGACCGTCTCGCGCAGCGACGGGTTGCCGGACAGGTCGTGCCGCACGACGAGGGTGTTGACGAAGAAGCCGACCAGACCGGCGACCGCCTCGTCGCCGCGCCCGGCGACCAGCGCGCCGAGGGGGATGTCGGTGCCGGCACCCAGGTTCGCCAGGGTCACCGCGACGGCGGCCTGGGCGAGCATGAACTCGCTGGCCCCCAGCTCGTGGCCGAGCCCGCGCAACCGGCTCGCGGCGGCCCCGTCCAGCCTGGCGCGGACGACCCCGCCACGGTAGGTCGCCTGCCGTGGCCGGGGCCGGTCGGTCGGCAGGGTCAGCTCGTCGGGTACGCCGTCGAGAGCCTTCCGCCAGTACCGGATCTGCGTCGCGGCGAGGCTGTCCGGATCGTCGTCGTCGCCGAGCAGGTCGCGTTGCCACAGCGCGTAGTCCGCGTACTGCACCGGCAGCGGGGACCAGTGCGGCGGCCCGCCGGCGCGGCGGGCCCGGTACGCCGCCGCCAGGTCGGCGAGCAGGATCTCCGTGGACCACCCGTCACCGGCGATGTGGTGCAGCACGATGGACAGCACGTACCCGGCGGTGCCGTCGAGCCGCCACAGCCGGCACCTGATCGGGACGTCGCGCTCGAGGTCAAAGGCGTACGCGGCGGCGCGGGCCAGCTCCGCGTCGAGCCGTTCGGCCGGCAGCGGCTCCGCGACGAGCGCCGGTCGGCGCTCCTGCGGGGCACCGATCCGCTGGTGCGGGCCCTCGGCGTCGACGGCGACGACGGTCCGCAGGATCTCGTGCCGCTCGACCACGTCGCCGAGCGCGGCCCGCAGCGCGGTCACGTTCAGGTCGCCGTGGATCCGCAGCGCGAACGGGATGTTGTACGTCGCGGTGGGGCCGTCGAAGCGGTACAGGAACCACAGCCGCTGCTGGGCGAAGGACAGCGGCAGCCGGGCCGGACGACGACCGGCCCGGGGGGACGGCCGGACGGCACCGGCGGTGCCGTCCAGCGCCGCTGCCAGGCCCGCCACGGTGGGATGCGCGAACACGGTACGGACCGCGACCTCCCGGCCCAGTTTCGCGCGGATCAGCGCGACCAGCCGGGTGGCGAGCAGGGAGTGCCCGCCGAGGGCGAAGAACGAGTCGTCCGCGCCGATGTCGCCCCTGGCGCTGTCGTCCGCGTTCCGCCCGCCGTCGTGGGTTCCGCCGGTACCGAGCACCTCGGCGAAGAAGGTGGCGACGGTTCGCTCCGTGGGCGTGGTCGGGGGCTGGGACGTACCGGAGCCGCCGAAGTCCGGGGCGGGCAGCGCCCGCCGGTCGAGCTTGCCGTTGCCGGTGACCGGCAGCGCGTCGAGTACCACGACGGCGGCCGGCACCAGGTGCTCCGGCAGCCGGGCCCGCAGGTACTCCCGCAGCCGGGCCGGATCCGGCGCGTTCCCGGTGACGTATCCGACCAGATACCTGCCGCCGGGCCGGTCGTCGCGGGCGACGACGGCGCACCGGGTCACGTCGGGGTGGCCGGCCAGGACGGCGGAGATCTCGCCGGGTTCGATCCGGAAACCCCGGATCTTCACCTGGTCGTCGGCCCGGCCGGCGTACTCCAGTCCGCCGTCCGGACGCCGCAGAGCCAGGTCGCCGGTGCGGTAGAACCGCTGCCCCGGCGCACCGAACGGATGGGCCACGAACCGGGTCGCCGTCAACGCGGGCCGCCCCAGGTAGCCGCGGGTGAGCTGGGGCCCACCGACGTAGACCTCGCCCACGGTCCCGTCCGGGACGGGGCGCAGGGCCGGGTCGAGCAGGTGCACGTCCAGACCGGGCAGGCCCCGCCCGATGACGCTCGCCGGTGCGCGGGCCACCCCCGCGTCCAGGGCGAGGTGGCTGACGTGCACCGTGGTCTCGGTGATGCCGTACATGTTGACCAGGCGGGGCGTGTCCTCCGGGTGCCGGGCGTACCAGTCGCGCAGCCGGGTGGGCTCCAGCGCCTCGCCGCCGAAGATCACCGTACGGAGCGCCAACGGGGTGCCGGGGGTCTCGGCGTCCGCCCGGGCCAGCTCGTCGAAGACCGACGGGGTCTGGTTCAGGACGGTGACCCGGTGTTCCGCCAGCAGCGCCAGCAGGCGCCCCGGCGAACGGGTCGTCTCCCGGGGGACGACCACCAGGCGGCCACCGTGCAGCAGCGGTCCCCACAGTTCCCAGACGGAGAAGTCGAAGGTGTACGAGTGGAACAGGGTCCACACGTCGTCGGCGGTGAACCCGAACAGCGGCCGGGTGGCGGCGAACAGGGCGACGACGTTGCGGTGGCTGACCACGACTCCCTTCGGGGTGCCGGTGGACCCCGAGGTGTAGATGACGTAGGCGGGGTGCTCCGGTCGGGTCGGCGAGACCGGCCACGCACCGGTCGGCTCGGTCCCGGGGTCGTCCTCGCCGCCGGTCAGCACCAGCCGTGGGACGTCCGGCAGTTCCGGCAGGTCGACGGCGGCGGTGACCAGGGCCGCCGGGGCGGCGTCGGCGAGGGTGAACCGGATCCGCTCGGCGGGGTGGTCTGGGTCGATCGGCACGTACGCCGCGCCGGCCGCGAGCACCCCCAGCACCGCGACGACCAGTTCCGCCGAGCGGGGCACGAGCAACGCGACGCGGTCCTCGGGGCCGATGCCGGCGCGACCGAGCCGACGGGCCAGGCGGTCGGCGCGTCGGTGCAGCTCGGCGTAGCTGAGTCGCCGGTCACCGTCGACCACCGCGACGGCGTGCGGGGTCCGGGCCGCCTGGGCGGCGAACAACTCTGGCAGGGTCGCCGCGCCGGCCGCGTCCGGCTCCGGCCGGAGCGCCGGCTCGGCGTCGAGGACCCGGCGGCTGGCATGGACCCGGCCGGAGCGGGGCCCGGTGGCCGTACCGGCGGCGACGAGGGCGGCGACCTCCGCCGGGGCGAGCGCCTCGACCGCCGCCACCGGGGCGTCCCGGCGGGTCACCAGCGCGGTGAGCACCCGGACCAGCCGGTCGAGGAGGGTACGCGCGGCGGCGGCGTCGTAGGCGTCGGGCCGGTACTTGAGGGTGAGCGCGATCCCATCTCCGGTCGGGGTGGCCAGCAGCGTCAGCGGGTAGTGCGTGGAGATCGGCCTGGACACGGCGGTGCTGCGCAGCCCGGCGCCGTGTAGTGCCGCGTCGATCGCGTCCACGTCGAACGGGAACGACTCGAACACCATCAGCGAGTCGAAGAGTTCCCCCGTCCCGCCCAGCGCGCGCTGGAGGTCGGCGAGGCCGACGTGCTGGTGGTCCAGCAACGCGGCCTGCTCCGCCTGCACGCGGGTCAGCAGGGCGGTCACCGGCTCGGCGGGACGGATCCGGACGCGGACCGGGATGGTGTTGATGAACAGCCCGACCATCGACTCGACGCCGGGCAGGTCGGCCGGACGTCCGGACACGGTGGCGCCGAAGACCACGTCGTCACGGCCGGTGAGGCGGCCGACGAGCAGTCCCCAGCCGACCTGCAGCGCGGTGTTGACGGTGGCCCCCAGCCGCCGGGTCAGGTTGGTCAGGCCGGCCGCGAGATCGGCCGGGACCACGTCGGTGACCTCGTCGGGAAGGGTGGCGGGGCCGCCCCGGGCCGCCGGCGCAAGCAGCGTCGGCTCCTCGACGCCGTCGAGCGCGGCCCGCCACGCGGCGAGCGACGCCGCCTGGTCCCGTCCGCGCAGCCAGGCGAGGTAGTCACGGTACGGGCGTACCGGCGGCAGCGCGGCGGCCAGCGCGGCGGCGTCGCGCGGACCGCCGGGGTGCGCGGCGGCGTACAGGGCGAACAGGTCGCGCATGAGCAGGGGGGTGGACCAGCCGTCGCTGACGATGTGGTGGTTGGTGAGCACGAGCCGGTGCCGCCATGGACCGAACCGGATCAGCAGGCCCCGGACGAGCGGCGGCGTCTCCAGGTCGAAGCGGGTCCGGCGGTCCACGTCGACGAGGTGCCGGGCGTGTTCCTCGGCGTCGGCGCGGGCGGTCACGTCGACCAGCGTCCACGGCACCCGTACGTGGCGCAGCACGACGTGGACCGGTTCGGCGAGGTCGCGGGAGACGGCGGTGCGCAGCACGGCGTGCCGGGCGGCGAGGGCGTTGACGGCCGCCCGCAGTCGGTCCGGGTCGAGTTCCCCGGCCAGGTCGACGACGAGTTGGGCGAGGTAGACGTCCGGGGTGTCCGGGTCGTCCTCGTCCAGGGTGGCGTGGAACAGCAGTCCCTGCTGCAACGGTGACAGCGGCAGGACGTCCTCGATGGCCGATCCGGTCATGCCTGGGTCCACTTCGCTTCGAGGGCGTCGAGCTGGCTCTGGTCCAGCGACACCAGGGGCAGGTCGGACGGGGTGTGGCCGCCGGCGCCGGGGGTGGCGGCGTGCGCGGCCAGGGCGGCGACCGCGTCGCCGAACCGGCGGGCGAGGTCGCGGACCTCCGGTTCGGTGAGGATCCTGCTGGCGTACATCCAGTGGGCGGTCAGCCGTGGCCCCGCCGGGGTGGCTTCGGTGACCGCGTTGACCACCAGCGCCGTGGGTACCGGCATGTCCGGGTCGTAGGCGGCGCTGACCCCGCCCGGGGCGATCGGCCATTCGCCGGCGGTGTCCAGCCGTCCGAGGTAGTTGAAGCCGAGCCGGGGAGCGGGCAGGCGAGCCAACTGACCGGCGGAGTCCGGGTCGAGGTGGCGGAGCATGCCGTACCCGATGCCGTGGTCGGGCAGCGACCGCAGGTGCTCCTTGACCCTCTTGAGCGCCGTGCCGGCGGCCGGTCCGCCGGCCAGCGCGTCGGTCAGGTCGATCCCGGACAGGTCGAGCCGCACCGGGTACTGGCTGGTGAACCAGCCGACGGTGCGGGACAGGTCGGCACCGGGGACGGCGGCCTCCTCGCGGCCGTGCCCCTCCACCAGCACCAGGGTGGCGGCGGCCGGGTCGTCGCCCCGGTGGCGACGCCAGGCCGCGACCGCCAGCGCGAGCGCGGTGAGCAGCACGTCGTCCGGGCCGGCGAAGAAGACCTGCGGCACGGTGGTCAGGGCGGCGGCGGTGCTGGCCGGGTCCAGGTCGACGGTGACCGTCCGGACGGTGGCCCAGGTGTCCCGGACCGGGTCGGGGCCGTCGGTGCCGAAGAGCGGGTCGGCGCCGTCGAGGATGCTCCGCCACCGTGGCAGCTCGCCGGCCCGGCCGGCGGCCTGGCGGGTGAGTTCGCGCGACCAGCGGCGCAGGGAGGTGCCGGTGGCGGGCAGGGCCGGCGGCCCGTCGGCGGCGGCCCGCCACGCCGTGGCGAGGTCCTCGGCGAGGATCCGCAGGGACACTCCGTCGACCACGAGATGGTGGACGACGAGCAGGAGCCGGCCGGATCGGCCGGGCCCGGCGTCGAACCAGACGACCTGCACGAGTGGACCGGCCCCGGCGTCCAGACGGGCGGTCGCCGTGGCGAGTTCCCGGTCGAGCTGGGCGGGGTCCGCGCCGCTGGCCGCGGTGGGGACCCGGTGCACCAGCGGTTCGGCGCGAACCGTACCGGCGGGGCGGACCCACAGTTGGGGGCGCGCCCCGGCGCGGTCCAGGTGGGCGCGGAGCGCGTCGTGCGTGTCGAGCAGCGCCTGCACCGCGCGGACCAGCCGTTGGTGTTCCAGGGCCGGGACGTCGAGCAGCAGCGACATCCGGTGTCCGTTGCCGAGCCGGCCGCGTTCGGTGAACGCCCGCAGGATCGGCGTCGGCTCGACCGGGCCGGTCCGGTCCTCCCGGACGTCCTCGGGTACCGCCGCCGTCGCGGGTCGCGCGGCGCGTACGGCGGCGGCGAGCGCCTCGACGGTGAGCCGTTCGAAGACGTCCCGGGGGGAGATGGTCAGCCCCGCCCGACGGGCCCGGCTGACGAGCTGGATCGCGACGATGCTGTCCCCGCCGTGTTCGAAGAACGAGTCGGTGACGCTGATCCCGTCGCTGCCCAGGACCTGGGTGAACAGGTCCAGCAGGGTCCGCTCGATCGCGTCGGACGGCTCCCGGGCCGGTGTCGACGCGGTGGAGGCGAACGTCGGTGCCGGCAGGGCCCGCCGGTCGACCTTGCCGGACGGGGACAGCGGCAGCCGGTCGACCAGGACGACGGCGGCGGGGACCATCTGGTCGGGCAGCCGCTCGGCCAGGTGGGCGCGCAGCGTCGCGCCGTCGAGGTCCGGGCCGGTGCCGGGTGTCGCCGGTGGCCGGTCCGCTCCGGTGGCGGGGACGACGTACGCGGCCAGGTAGGCGCCGCCCGGCCCGTCGGTGCGGGCGACGACGGCGGCCTGGGCGACGCCCGGGTGGGCGGTCAGCACGGACTCGATCTCGCCTGGCTCGATCCGGAACCCGCGGATCTTCACCTGCTCGTCGACCCGCCCCACGAACTCCAGACTGCCGTCGGGGCGACGCCGTACCCGGTCGCCGGTGCGGTAGAGCCGCTGCCCGGCGACGCCGTACGGGTCGGCGACGAAGCGGCTGGCGGTGAGCGCCGGCCGGTCGAGGTAGCCACGGGCGAGCTGCGCCCCGCCGACGTACAGTTCCCCGGTCACCCCGACCGGGACCGGCCGCAGGGCCGGGTCGAGGACGTGGCAGGTGGTGTTGGTGACCGGCCCGCCGATCGGCACCGGACCGGGCGGGACGGTGCCGTCGGTCGCGCCCGCGACGTCGTACAGGGTGCACCCGACGGTCGCCTCGGTCGGTCCGTACTCGTTGATCACGTCGATGGTGCCGAGGGCCGGCGGCCGCCACCGTCCCAGGGCCGCGCCGCGCAGCGCCTCGCCGGCGATCACCAGCGTGCGGTGCCCGTCATCGGCGAACCGCACGGAGGGCAGCAGCGGCAGGTGGCTCGGAGTGATCTTGAGGAAGGTGGCCGGGCCGACGGCGGTGGTGATCGCGTCCGGGCCCTCCGCGCACAGTTCCAGCACCCCGCCGCAGAGCAGCGGCGCGTACATCGGGGTGACCGAGAAGTCGAACGACATCGACGAGTGCAGGAGGGTACGGCCGCTCAGGCCGGTGAACCGGCGCAGCGCCCAGTGCAGGTGGTTGCTCAGCGCGCGGTGGGAGATCACCACTCCCTTCGGCCGCCCGGTGGAGCCCGAGGTGTAGATGACGTACGCCGGGTTGTCCGGGCGCAACGGCGCGGTCCGGTCGGCATCGGTGAGGCCGGTGCCGGGCAGGGCGGCGAGCCGGACCGCCGTCTCCGGGGCGTCCAGCAGCAGTCGGTCCGGTCCGCCGGGTGGCAGGTCGCCGGCCACCGTGGACGTGGTGAGCAGCAGCCGGGGTCGGGGGTCGGTGAGCATCAGCCGTACCCGGTCGGCGGGGTACGCCGGGTCGACCGGGACGTACGCCGCGCCGGCCTTGAGCACCCCGAGGGCGGCCACCATCATCGCGGGCGAGCGGGGCACCGCCAGCGCCACGGTGTCCTCCGGGCCGATGCCCGAGCCGGCCAGGTGCCGGGCGAGCCGGTTGGCCCGCTCGTCGAGCTGGGCGTAGCTCAGCTCGCGCGCCCCGGACGGGTCTCCCGACGTCTCGGCGAAGGCCGCCCCGGGTCCGCCGGCCGTCGCGGTGACGACGGCGAGGGCCTGCGGGGTCCGGGCGACCTGGGCGGCGAACAGCTCGGGCAGCAGGCGTCCGTCGACCTCGACGGCGGTGTCGTTCCAGGTGCCCAGGAGGCGGGCGCGCTCGTCGGGGTCGAGCAGGTCCAGGTCGCCGACGGGGGTGTCCGGCCGGGCCAGCGCGGCGTCGAGCAGCCGGTCCAGATGGTCCAGCAGGTGCCGTACCTGTGCGTCGGCCGCCGGGCCGGCCGGGAAGTTGGCCTCGACGGTGAGGTCGTCCGCGTCGGTCTCGACGGCCAGGGTCAGGTCGAAGCGGGCGTCCGGGCCGGGTACGTGGCGACGGCTGGCAGCCAGCCCGGCGGCGCGGAACGGCTCCAGC
The DNA here is from genome assembly GCF_900091495.1 of Micromonospora echinospora. Lineage (NCBI taxonomy): Bacteria > Bacillati > Actinomycetota > Actinomycetes > Micromonosporales > Micromonosporaceae > Micromonospora > Micromonospora echinospora. The sequence continues at coordinate 6,171,093 of NZ_LT607413.1, forward strand.
ACCGGCGAGCGCAGCGACAGGACCACGTTGAACAGGGGCGCGTCGCCACGGTTGCGCTGCGGGTCGACAGCTCTGGCGATGTCGTCGAGTTCGACGTGCTGGTGGGCGTACGCCTGGACGCAGGTGGTCCGGGCGCGGGCGAGCAGCGTACGGAAGTCGTCGGTGGGCTCGACCTCGGCGCGCAGTGGGACGGTGTTGCCCAGGTACCCGATGATCTCGTCGGCGCCGGTGAAGTCCCGGTTGACGACCGGCGCGCCGACGAGCAGTTCGCGGGCGCCGGTGTACCGGTGCAGCAGGGCCGACACGGCGGCGAACAGAACCATGAAGGTGGAGGAGTTCTCGCGGCGGGCGAACTCGCGTACCCGCCGGCCGGTGCCCGGACGCATCGACTGTGACCGTTCCCAGCCCGGACCGCCCGCGCCGCCCGCAAGTCCCGGCAGGTCCAGCGGGTCGGGCAGCGGGTCGAGCTGGTGCCGCCAGTAGGTCGTCGCCTCGCCGTCGGCGTCGACGCCGGTCGTGGCGACGTCGGCGTACTGCCGGGCGGCGCGTTCCCGGTCCACCGGCTCGCCCCGGGCCAGCCGGGCGTAGTGGCCCATCAGTTCGGTGAAGAACACCACTGAGGTGCCGTCGTCCCACGCGACGTGGTGCGCGACGACCACCAGCGTGTACGTGGTGGGGCCGGTGCGGATCAGCCGTACCCGCAGCGGTGGGTCGACCGACAGGTCGAAGGGTCGGCCGGCGACCGCGCGGGCCAGCTCGTCCACCCGGGCGGCGCGCGCCTCGTCGTCGAGGTCACCGACGTCGAACCGGTCGACGGGGGCGGGCAGGTCCGGGTGCACGACCTGGACGACCGGTCCGGTGTCGGTGTCGCCGTCGGCCAGGCGGTAGGTGGTGCGGAGGATGTCGTGCCGGGCGACCACGGTGTGCACCGCCCGGGCGAAGAGGTCCGGGTCGAGGTCGCCGGTGAGGTCCAGGGCGATGGTGACGTTGTAGCCGACGGTGCCCGGGGCGAGTTGCTGGATCGACCACATCCGCCGCTGCCCCGGCGAGAGCGCGCCGGGCGCGGGCGGGCCGCTGGGGCCCACGGTGGCGGTGCCCTCCGCGGCCGGCGCGGCCAGCAGGCTCTCCTCGGCCAGGCGGCGGCGCAGCAGTTCCCGGCGGCGCGCGGTGGAACTGGGTGTCCGGTCCATGCTCACTGGTGGCCTTCCGTCTCGGCGGCGGTGAGGAGGGCGGCCAGCTCCCGCTTGTCGATCTTCCCGACGCCGGTCACCGGGAGGGTGTCGCGGACGACGAGCCGGTCCGGGCACATGAAGCGGGCGAGCCCTCGCCCGGCCAGGAAGCTCCGCAGCTCCTTCAGCTTCGGGGCGGATGCGCCGTCGGGACTGAGCGTGACCACGGCGCACACCGCCTCGCCGAGCGTCTCGTCGGGCAGTCCGAGCACCGCGACCTGCGCCAGGGCGCGATGGGCGAGCAGATGCTCCTCCAGCGTCGCCGCCGACACGTTCTCCCCGCCGCGGTTGATCACGTCCTTCACCCGTCCCTCGACCACGAGGTGGCCGGTGGGCAGTTGGCGGACCAGGTCGCCGGTCCGGTAGAAGCCGTCGGCGGTGAAGGCCGTCCGGTTGTACGTCGCCGCCCGGTAGTAGCCGCGCATGGTGTACGGGCCCCGGGTCCACAGTTCCCCGACCGCGCCGGGCGGCACTGGCGCGCCGGTGCCGTCGACCACCCGTACCTCGTCGTCGGGGCACAACGGCCGGCCCTGGGTGCCGACGACGAGGTCGTCCGGGTCGTCCAGGCGGGTGTAGTTGAGCAGCCCCTCGGCCATCCCGTACACCTGCTGCAACCCGCAGCCGAGGACCGGGCCGACCCGGCGGGCGAGCTGGGCGTCGAGTTTCGCGCCGCCGACCTGGAGCAGACGCAGGCTGGACCGGTCGCGGGTGTCCCAGTCCGCCGCGTCGACCCACATCCGCGCCATCGGCGGCACGAGCGCGGTGACCGTCACCCGTTCCTGCTCGACGAGCCCGAACCCGACGTCGGGGCTCGGGGTCGGGGCGAGCACGACGGTGGCACCGACGCCGAGCGCGCCGAGCAGACCCGGGCAGGCCAGCGGGAAGTTGTGGGCGACGGGCAGGCAGGCGAGGTAGACGTCGTCGGCGCTGAGCCTGCACAGCTCCGCGCTGGCCCGGGCGTTGTAGGCGTAGTCGCGGTGGGTGCGCGGGATCAGTTTGGGTTTCCCGGTCGTTCCGCCGGAGATCAGCAGCAGCGCGACCGCGCCGGGGTCGACGTCGGGCAGCGGCCCGGGTGGGCCGGCCGGCAGGTCGGCGAGCGCGGTGTGGGGACCAGGGTCACCGGCGACCAGCACGTGCCGCAGGGTCGGCGCGGCGGCGGCGACCTCGGCGGCCAGCGGCCGGTAGTCGAACCCCTCGTGGTGGTCGGGAACGACGTAGGCGACCGCCTCGGACAGCGCCACGAAGTGGGCGATCTCGGCGCGGCGGTGTGCGGGCAGGGCCAGCACCGGCACCGCCGCGCAGCGCAGCAGCGCGAACAGCACCACCACGAACTCGAGGGTGTTCGGCAGGTGCACCACGACCCGGTCGGCGGCCGCGATGCCCAGCGCCCGCAGTCCGGCGGCGGTCGTGTCCACCCGCCGGTCGAGTTCGGCGTAGCTCAGCCGCTGCGGCGCGCCGACCGGCCCGGCCACCACCGCCGTCGAGTCGCCGGAGCGTGCCGCCCAGCTCCGCAGGAGCTGCCCCAGCGTCTCGTCGCGCCAGTAGCCGGCGGCGCGGTAGCGGTCCACGAACTCGTCGGGGTAGGCCGTGACGCCGTCGAGCGCCGGCACGGGCGGGGACGCGCTCATACTCGTTCTCCTTCGTCGAGTTGCGCGGCGACCTCGTCGTCGGAGAGCGCGGCGACCTCGCAGTAGACGGCCGCGGCGCGGCGCAGACGCGCGGGTGCCGGTTCGGCGGCGAGCATCCGCTCGGCGAGGCCGGCGATGGTCGGCGCGACGAACAGCATGCGCGCCGACACCGTGGCTCCCAGCGTGTCGCGGAGCGCGGCGACGACCCGGGTCGCCAGCAGCGAGTCGCCGCCGCTGGCGAAGAAGTCGTCGGTGACTCCCAGAGTGTCGGGCTCCGCCTCGAGGGCCTCGGCCCAGATGAGGCCGACCGCGCGGGTCACCTCGTCGTCCGGGGCCACCCGGGCGGCCGGCCCGGCGTCGGCCCGCTCGACGGCCACCCGTACCGCCCGCCGGTCGATTTTGCCGTTCGGGGTGAGCGGCACGGCGTCGAGCCGTACCACCCGATCCGGGACCATGTGCGCGGGCAGCAGGTCACGGACCCGCTCGCGGACCTCCTCGACGGTGGTCGTGCCGTCGGTGACGACGGCCGCGCCGAGCGCCGGACGGTCCCCGCCGGTCAGCACGGCCACTGCGGCGCGGACCGACTCCCCGGCTGACAGGGCCGCCTCCACCTCGCCCAGTTCGACACGGAAGCCGCGGATCTTCACCTGGTCGTCGAGGCGGCCGAGGAACTCCACGGTCCCGTCCGGCCGGTAGCGGGCCCGGTCACCGGTGCGGTACCAGCGGCGCCCGCCGGAATGGACGAACCGCTCGGCGGTGCGGCGCGGGTCGCCCCGGTAGCCGCGGGCCACGCCGGCGCCGCCGATCCACAGCTCCCCGGGGACCCAGTCCGGGCAGTCCCGGCCGAGCGGGTCCACGACCCGGACGACCACGTTGCGCAGCGGGGTGCCGTACGGCACCGACTGCCAGTCGGCCGGGACCGCCGCGCCGGGATCGAGTTCGCAGACGGTCGAGTGGATCGCCGTCTCCGTGGTGCCGCCGAGCGCGACGAACCGGCAGCCCGGCGCGGCGACCGCGAGCCGGGCCGGCAGGTCGACGCCCACCCGGTCGCCGCCCAGCAGCACCACCCGCAGGGAGCGCAGGTCGGCCCGGTCGCCGACGGCGCGCAGCATCGCGTCGAGCAGTTGCGGTACGCAGTTGAGCACGGTGACCCGGTGCGCCCGGACCAGTTCGGCCCAGCGGTGCGCCTCCCGCCGCTCGTCCTCGCCGACCACGACGACGACGCCGCCGCTGGACAGCGGAGCGAAGACGTCGAACACGGACAGGTCGAAGTCGAGCGCCGACACGGCCAGGGTGCGGTCCTCGGGGCCGAGCCGGTAGCGGTCGCGGAGGTCGTCGATGGTGTTCGTCGCGGCGCGGTGCGGCATCTCCACGCCCTTGGGCTCACCGGTCGACCCGGACGTGAACAGCAGGTAGGCCAGGTCGTCGCCACCGCTGGGCACCGGTGTGGGCAGCGGCGGGTGGGTCGACGCCCGCGCCAGGGGCAGGCCACCGTCGGGTTCCTTGCCGGCGGTGAGCAGCACGTGGAAGCCGGCCAGCGCGGCGATCCGCGCGGCCCGCGCGGGCGGCTGGTCGGTGCCCACCGGCACGTACGCCCCGCCGGCGGCGAGCACGCCGAGCACCGCCACCACCTGGTCGGGGCCCTTGGGCAGGGACACTCCCACCGGATCGCCGGGTGCCACCCCGTGCGCGGTGAGCGCCCCCGCCACCCGTAGGGCCCGCTCGGCGAGTTCCCCGTACGTCAGCTGCGACGCCTCGCCCCAGCGGAGCGCGGGCGCGTCCGGCCGGGCGCGGGCGTGGGCGAAGAAGTCCCCGTGCAGGGTACGCGCGCGGCACGGGCCGTCGGTGGCGTTGACCCGGTCCCGGATCGCGAGCTGTGCCGGCGGCAGCAAGCCGTCGACCGGGTCACGCCACACGGCAGGGTCGGTCGCCAGGCGTCGTACCAGCGTGGCGAAGGCGGCGAACATCGCCGGTACGACGCCGTCGGCGAACTCCCGCACCCGGACGTCCCAGTTGACCAGCAGTCCGTCCGTCATCTCGGTGACCTGCGCGTCGAGCAGCACCTGCGGTCCCTGGGAGACGATCCACCCGGCGTCGCCGAACTCCCGTCGTACGGAGTCGGCGAACAGCTCACCGAGGTTGAGCGCGCTGGTGAACACGACCGGGGCGATCACCTGCCGACCGGCGGCGCGGGTGAGGTCCCGCAGCACCGCCACCCCCGGGTGGTCGGCGTTGGCGGCGTCGGCGTGCAAGCGGGCCTGCACGGCGCGGACCCGGTCGGCGAAGGCCAGCCGTTCGGAGAGGTCGACGGCGAGCAGCACCGAGCTGGTGAAGTCGCCGACGAGCAGGTCCACGTCCGGGTGGGTGGGGGCGCGGTCGAACATCGGCACGTTGAGCAGGAAACGTGGCTGCCCGCTCCACGCGCCCAGCACCTCGGCGAAGGTGGTGGCGACCGTGGCGGCCAGTGTCACCCCGTGCCGACGGGCCGCCGCGGCGAGCGCCGCCCGCTGCTCGGCTGGCAGGAACAGGTGTTCCCGGACGACCCGGGGGGTGCCGGGCACCGGGTGGTCCGCCGCCAGCGGAAGGTCCGGGGCCCCGGGCAGGGCCGCCAGGCGTTCCCGCCAGTAGGCGGCGGCCCGCCGTTGCGCGTCCCGACGGGCGACGGGCCGGGCGGCCAGGTAGTCCCGGTAGTGGTAGCCGATCGGGGGCAGCGTCGCCGCCGGGTCGGCGTAGAGCCGAGCCAGGTCGGCCAGCATGACCCGGTAGCTCACCGCGTCGGCGGCGACCATGTCCACGTCGAGGTGCAGCCGGGTACGGCCACCCGGCAGCAGGCTCAGCGCGGTGGCGAAGACCTCGCCCGCCTCGATGTCGAGGAGCTGGTGGGACCACGTGTCGCGGGTGGCGGCCAGCGCCTCCTCGACCTGGTCGGGTCCGGCGTCCCGCAGGTCGTGCACGACCAGTCCGCGCCACCCGGAGCGGGTGTCGACGCGCTGCCGACCGTTGTCGGTGATGCGTACCCGCAGCATGTCGTGGCGGGCCACGAGCCGTTCCAGGGCGGCGGCCAGCCGGTCCGGGTCCACCCCGGTACCGTCGAACTCGGTGTAGAGGTGGGCGGCGACGCCACCCAGCGGGTGCCCGTCGGTACGCCCGACCCAGTAGGCGTACTGCATCGGCGCCAACGCGAACTCCTCGCCGGAGCCGTCGGCCGGCTGGCCCGACCCGGCGGTGTCGGGGTCGCGGGAGGTGCCGGCGGCCCCGGTCCGGGCGGTGCCGGCGTGCGGTGGCGGCGCGGCGCGGGTGGGGTCGTCCGGTGTCCGGTTGAGCAGCTCGGACCACGCGGTGACGGTCGGCCGCTGGGCGAGTTCGGCGAAGTCGACCTGGAAGCCGGCCCGCCGCCAGGTGCCGACCAGGCGCATCAGGGTGATCGAGTCCAGCCCCTCCTCGAACAGGTTGGTGCTGGCGCCCACCGTCGCCGGTTCCTCTTCCAGCAGATCGGCGAGGGTGGCGCGGAGACCGGCCTCGCTGACGTCCGGCGTGTGCGACGTACTCACCTCAGGCCACCTCCCCGCCGGCGACGGGGACCGGCTCGTCGGTTCCGACCAGGAACGGGCTGACACTGCGCAGCTTCTCCCGGGTCTCCTCCAACTCCCGCTCTGGTGTGGACTGGGCGACGATGCCCGCTCCGGCGCGCAGCCACGTCCGCCCGTCCTGCTGGAAGACGGTGCGCAGGACCAGCGCGGCGTCGAGCCCGCCGTCGGAGTCCGCGACCACCACGGCTCCGCTGTAGAGGCCGCGCGGCGTGGTCTCGTACCGGTGGATCGCGGCGCAGGCCGCGCGCTTCGGTATGCCGGACGCGGTGATCGCGGGAAACAGCGCAGCGGCGGCGTGCCAGCAGTTGCGGCCCGCGTCTAGCCGGCCGGTGACCCGGGAGGCGAGGTGCTGCACGCTGCCCCTGCGTTGGACCGTCAGGAACTCCTCGATGTGCACCGAGCCGTCGCGGCACACGCCGCGCAGCTCCTCCTGGGCGGCCTGCACCGAGATCGCGTGCTCGAAGATCTCCTTCGGGTCGCCGAGCAGTTCCGCGCGCAGCTCCTCGTCGACCGTGTCCAGCCCGGACAGCGCGCGGGTGCCGGCCAGTGGCTGGGTGGAGATCGTGCCGTCGGCACCGACCTCGATGACGGTCTCCGGGCTGAACCCGGCGGCCTGCACGCCGCCGATCCGGAGCAGGAAGGACCGCGCCGGCGTGTTGCGTCGGCGACCGGTCCGGTACGTCGCGACGAGGTCCACGGGGCCGGGGACGGGGACCACGCGGGACAGGATCACCTTCTGCAGGTCGCCGCCGCGGATGTCGCGGATGGCCGAGGCGACCGCGGCCCGGTACTCGACCGCTCCGCTCGACTCGTCGACGGGACGGCCGTCCGCGTGGTGCGGCGGCTGGTCGGGTACGGCGGAGAGTCGGGCCGACAGGTCGGCGAGCCCGGCCGGGTCGGTGGCCCGCAGGTGGGCCGTCCGGTTGCTGATGCGGGCTTCCCGCCGCGGTACGACGAGATGCAGCAGTGGCGCCGGCCCGACCGCTTCCGGCATGCCGTGCAGCAGGTAGCTCAGCTCGAAGCCGATCCAGCCGTACGCGCGCCAGCCGGCGACGTCGAGGCCGGCCAGCAGCCGGTGCACCTGTTGCAGGGGCTCGTCACCGGTCGGCTCGACATGTCGGTGTTCACCGATGCGTACCTGGACCTGCCGGCGGTCGAGGACGATCTCGGCGAGCACGCCGGAGGCGACGGCGACCTCGCCGGGGCGTTCGTACACGACGAGGGGACCCCGCGCCCGGTGGACCAGGTCGACTCCGGCGGCGACCGGGTCGCGTGCCACGGTCACACTGGCGTGCAGGTACCGCTGCAGTGTTCCGTCGGCGCCCGCCCCGGCACGGTCAGACATCGGTCTGGTGGTGGTCGCGGTCCGTCCGCATCAGGGCGACCAGGCTCGCCGGGCGCATGTCGGTCCACACCGCCTCGATATGGCCGAGGCACGCCTGCCTGCTGTCCGGGCCGTGGGCGATCGACCAGCCGGCCGGAACGGCCGCGAACACCGGCCACAGCGAGTACTGGCCCTCACTGTTGACCAGGGCGTGAAAGACGCCGTCCTCGTCATCGAAAGGGTTGTCGGGCACAGATCTGCTCCTCCGTGGATGGCTGAGCGCGCAGCGACCACTGACGGGTGGAAACGAATGGCGGACGCGACGAACCTCAGTGCGACCCAGGACGCGTCAATTAGGTAAGCCAACCCTAACAGTGACATCGAGATATCTCAATGTAACTTTGCGGATTCGCTCCACTGGCGGGCCCACCGCCGCTCGCCCGCGCCCGGCCAGCTTCTCCCGGGCTCCGCCACCCGGCGGACCCGCTCCACCTCCGGCCGCCCGTCCAGACCGGCGGCCCGACTCAGCTCCGGCCGGACAACTCCGGGGTCGGCACGGCGGCCCGGTGCCGACGGCCGATCGGGACCACCAACGGGGTACCGGACACCGGATCGTCGACAACCTGCGCGTCGAGCCCGAACACCTCCCGGATCACCGCCGGGGTGAGCACCTCGTACGGGGTGCCCGAGGCGACGATCCGACCGTCGCGCATCGCCACCAGCCGACCGGCGTAGCGCGCGGCGAGGTTGAGGTCGTGCAGCACCATCACGACCGTCCGGCCACCCTCGCGGTGCAACCGCTCGACCAGGTCGAGGACGTCGATCTGGTGGGCCAGGTCGAGGAAGGTGGTCGGCTCGTCGAGCAGCAGCACGTCCGTCTGCTGGGCGAGGGCCATGGAGATCCACACTCGCTGGCGTTGCCCACCGGACAGCGTGTCGAGGCCGCGTTCGGCGAACTCCGCCATGTCGGTCCACCGGAGCGCCTCGGCGACCGCCTCCTCGTCCGCCGCCGACCACTGGCGGTACCAGGCCTGATGCGGGTGGCGTCCCCGGGCGACCAGGTCCGCCACCGTCATACCGTCCGGGGCGGTCGGGGACTGCGGCAGGACCCCCAGCACCTTGGCGACCCGCCGGGAGGGAATCCGGTCGATCCGTACGCCGTCGAGCAGAACGTGTCCACCGGTGGTGGGCAGCAGCCGCCCCAGCGTACGCAGCAGGGTCGACTTGCCACAGCCGTTCGGCCCGATCACCGCGGTGATGGAGCCGTCCAGCACGTCGATGTCCAGGCCGTCGAGCACCGCCCGGTCGCCGTAGGCGACGCGTAACCCACGGGCCCGCAGGCGGGCGGTGGGAGCCATCTCCGTCATACGCTGACCCTCCGGTTGCCACGGACGAGCAGATGGAGCAGGTACGGTGCGCCGAGGATCGCGGTGACCACGCCCACCGGAAGTTCGACGCCGAGCGCGGTCCGCGCCAGCAGGTCCGCTGCGACGGTCAGCAGCGCGCCGTAGACGGCCGAGGCGAGTAGCGGCGGCCGGGCGCCGCCCACCAGCCGCTGGCAGATCTGCGGCACGACCAGCGCGACGAAGGCGACCGGGCCGGCGCTCGCGGTCGCCACGGCGGCGAGCCCGACGGCGACGGTGACCAGCCCGGCCCGGACCCGGTTGAGCCGCAGGCCGAGACCTCGGGCGGTGTCGTCACCGAGTTGCAGCGCGCCCAGCGGGAACGCCAGCAGCAGCGCGACCGGTACCAGCACAACCAACGCCAGTCCCACCGGGACGACGTGCTCCCAGCCGCGCGCGTAGAGCGAGCCGACCAGCCACACCGTGCCCCGGGCGGCCTCCTCGATCTCCGCGACCACCAGCAACCAGTTCGCCAGGGCGGCGGCCAGCGCGCCGACCCCCACCCCGACCAGGACGAGTCGGTATCCGTCGAGCCCACGCCGGTACGCCAACAGGTAGACCAGGGCCGCGGTGCCGAGACCACCCACCAGCGCCGCGACCGGCAGGCCCACCTCGGCCAGCAGCCCGCCCCCGGCGACGGAGCCGCCCCCAGCACGATGACCGCCACCGCTGCCGCGCTGCCGCCGGCGGTGACCCCGAGGATGTCCGGGCTGGCCAACGGGTTACGGGCGACGACCTGGGTGATCGCGCCGGACAGTCCCAACGCGGCGCCGACGAGAAGCCCGGTCAACGTCCGGGGAAGCCGCAGTTCCAGCACCACGAAACGGTCCGCGCGGTCGCCACCGCCGAACAGGACGGCGACCACCTCGCCGACGGAAATGGGGAAATCGCCACGTCCGACGTTCACCGCGGCGACCAGACCGAGCAGGACCAGCCCGACCAGGGTCACCCCCACCGTCCGGGGGCGCCACACGCCGGACAACGGACCGACCCGTACGGGCGTCCGGCCCGGCACCCGGCCGGCCGGCCGCTCGTACCGGGTGACCTGGTCCACTCCGCCGGCGCTCACAACGACACCAGCCGGTGCCGGCGGCGCACCAGGGCGACGAAGAACGGCGCGCCGACGAACACGAGGACGATGCCGACCTGAAGCTCCCCAGGGGACACCACCACCCGGCCGATCACGTCCGCCGCCAGCAGGAGCACGGCGCCGGCCAGACCCGACGCGGGCAGCAACCAGCGGTGGTCGGGGCCGGTGAAGTGCCGCGCTACATGCGGCGCCACCAGGCCCAGGAACGCGATAGGCCCGCACGCCGCCACCGCCGCTCCAGCGAGCAGCGTGACCGCGACCAGACCGGTCCAGCGGACCCGGCGCACGTTGACGCCGAGTCCCCGGGCGATCTCCTCGCCGAGCGCCAGCAGGTTCAACCCCGGCGCGTTCAGCGCGGCAAGCACCAGTCCGGCGAGGAGGAACGGCGTGACCTGCCAGGTGATGTCGGCACCCCGGTCGGCGACCGAACCCGCGGCCCAGAACCGGAACCTGTCCAAGGTCTGCACGTCGGACAGGACGAGCGCCGAGGTCAGCGACGTCAGCAGGGCGCTCAGCGCGACCCCGGCCAGGGCCAGGGTGACCGGGGTGGGCCCACCCCTGCCGACCGAGCCGAGCAGGAACACCGCGACGCTCGCCGCGAAGGCGCCGGCGAATGCGAACCAGACGTAGCCATACAGACCGGTGACGCCGAGGAGGTCGATGCCGACCACGACGCCGAACGCGGCACCCGCGCTGACACCCAGCAGGCCCGGTTCGGCCAGCGGGTTACGGGTGTGTCCCTGCATCAACGCGCCGGCGACGCCCAGCGCCATCCCCACCCCGAGGCCCAGCACCGTACGTGGCACACGCAGCGTGCGGACGACGAAGTCGTGCTCGCTCCCGGTGGGTGCGGTGATCGCGCTCCACACCGCGTCGGGTGGAATCGGCTTCGCCCCGACAGTGAGGCTGGCGAGCGCCGCCAGCACGAGCAACGCCAGCAGCGTGATCAGCACGGTAATCCGCCCGCGCCGGACGTCTCCGATCACGGGCTGACTGGCGGAGCCCGCCCGATTCCGGGCGCTGAACACGGCTTTCACATGCGTCGTCTCTCAATTCCACGCCCCGGCCACTGAGGGCGGTTGAATGATCAGGAACTGGCCACAATCAAGGATTTCTTCCGTCCAGCAACTTAGGTTAGCCTACCTTTCAATGTTCTTCGATCCGTCTACGGGAGCTGTCGGGGGAACGGTGAACGGAGAACCGAGTGCTGACGACCATGCCACCGCCACCGGACTGCTGCGGCGCGCTGTCCGCCGGCACCTGGGCCGGCTCTCCGCCACCCTCGCCCTGCTCTGCGTACACCAGGCCGCCGAGGCGCTGGTACCGGTAGCCATCGGTCTGATCATCGACCGGGCCGTGGCGACCGGGGACAGTTCCGCGCTGACGGCGTCGATCGCCGGCCTCGGCCTGCTGTTCGTCGTCATCGCTCTGGCCTGGCGGTTCGGCGCCGCGCACGGGCTGCGGGCCATGGAACGGGAGGCACACCTGCTGCGGGTCGAGATCAGCCGGCTGATCCTCGATCCCCGCGACCACCGCACGGGCATGCGCGACGGGGAACTGCTGGCCGTCGCGTCCACCGACGTGACGGCCATGGCGACGGTGATCCGGGCGGTGAGCATGGCGGCGAGCGCGTCGACCGCGCTGGCCGTCTCGTGCATCGCATTACTTGTAATCGATGCCCCATTCGGGCTCGGGGTCCTGGTCGGCGCGGTGATCGTCGTGACCGTCCTACAGCGCCTCGCCCCACTGTTGACCCGGCGGGGAATCGTCCAGCAGACCACCATGTCCGCCACCACCGCGCTCGCCACGGACCTGCTCCACGGAGTCCGGGTGCTCCACGGGCTCGGAGCGCAGGGCAACGCGTCCCGACGGTACGCACAGGCAAGCGCTCGACAGTTGGCGGCCACCGTGCACACCGCCAACGTCAAGGGACTCCACCAGGGTCTTACCGTGTTGGTCAGTGGGCTGTACCTGGCCGGTGTCACGGCCGCCGCTGGTTGGCTCGCGGTACGCGGACGGATCACGGTGGGAGAACTCATCGCCGTGGTGGGGCTTGCGCAGTTCGCCGCGGAACCGCTGCAACGCCTCGGGTTCTGCGTCCAGCTCCACGCCGGCGCTCGCGCGTCCGCCCAGCGGATCGCCCGGGTCCTCGCCGCCGCGCCCACCATCCGTCCCGGCGACCGGACACCGCTGCCCCACGCCGAGACGCGACTCGCCCTCGATGCGGTCAGTTACCGCACCCTCGAACGGCTCACCCTGGCGGTGCACGCCGACGAGACGCTCGGCGTGGTCACCGACGACCCGGGGGACGCCGACGCCCTCCTGATGCTCCTCTCCGGTCGCGTGCCGCGACACGAGTACACCGGCACGGTGACCATCGACGGGGTTCCCGCCGAGCAGCTCGACCTCGACGCCGCCCGCGCGACCGTGCTGGTCGAACCGCATCGCGTCGCGCTGTTCGACGGAACCCTCAGGTCGAACCTGCTCCCCGGCCACCGCTCTTGGACGACCTCCAGCGGGCGGGACTCGGCCGCACCGGCTGTCGACGACGGCCAGCACCGGCTCGCCACCGCGATCCGGGCCGCCGCAGCCGACGACGTTGTCGCCGGCCACCCGGACGAACTGGACCGGCCGTTGACTGGCCAGGGTACGAACCTCTCCGGCGGGCAGCGGCAGCGCGTCGGCCTCGCCCGGGCCCTGGCGGCGGACCCCCCGGTGTTGGTCCTGCACGAACCGACGACATCGGTGGACCCGGTCACGGAATCGCTGATCGCCGACGGACTCGCGCAGGCCCGCCAGGGCGGCTCCCGCAGCACCGTCGTGGTCACCACCAGCCCGACCCTGCTGAACGCAACGCACCGGGTGGTCGTCATCCGCGCCGGCCGGCTGGTCGCCGAAGGCACCCACGCCGACCTGGTCGCCACGGAACCCGCATACCGCGAGGCGGTGCTGCGGTGACCAAGACTTCCACGGCGCACCGGGCCCTGCCGACCGCTTCCGCCGGCCAGACCTGGGCCACGCTGCGCACGGAGGCCGGCACGATGCCGGGACTCACCGCCGCTGCACTCGCCGTCGCCGTCGCAGCCAGCGCGATCGGGCTGGTGGCGCCCTGGGTCCTCGGCGACATGATCGACAACCTCCTCGGCGGCACCACCCTCGGGCACCTGTTCCGGGCCGTAACGGTGGTCGCGGTGGCCGCCGTGCTCGGCGCCGCGCTGACCGCCTGGGCGACGGTCCTCGTCGCCCGAGTCAGCGCCACCGTTCTCGCCCGGCTACGGGAGCGGGCACTGGACCGGGCCCTCCACCTACCGGTGACCTCCCTGGACCGGGTCGGCACCGGTGACCTGCTGTCCCGCGTGGGCGACGACGCCGCCGTGGTGAACACGGTGGTGAGCACCACCGGGCCCACCCTGGTCTCGACGCTGATCACGGTCGTCCTCACCGGCGTCGGGATGTTCGCGGTGGACTGGCGGCTCGGCCTGGCCGGGCTGGCCGCGGCCCCGTTGTACGCGTGGGCGCTGCGGTGGTACCTGCCCCGGTCCGGGCCGTACTACGCGAAGGAGCGGGTCGCGGCGGCGCAGCGCTCCGAGGCGATCGTCGGCGCGCTGCGGGGAGGCACGACGGTACGGGCCTACCGCCTCGAGACCGAACACGTCGGCCAGATAGCCGACCGCTCCCACACGGCGATGGGGCTGTCCGTGGGGGTCTTCACAATGTTCACCCGCTTCGTGTCCCGGATCAACCGCGCGGAGTTCGTCGGCTTGAGCGCCGTCCTCGTCGTCGGCTACCTCCTGGTCCGCGCCGACGCCGTGACGGTGGGCGCGACGACCGCCGCGGCCCTGTACTTCCACCGCCTCTTCAATCCCCTGGCCCTGCTGCTCTCCGAGGCCGACGCGCTCCAGCGGGCAGGCGCGAGCCTGGCGCGGCTGGTCGGGGTGGCTCGGCTACCCGCGTCGGCGGCTGCGGGCGATCCCGCACCCCTGACCGACACCTCGATGGAGATCATCGACGTCACCCACTGGTACGACGACGGCCCGCCCGTCCTGCTCGACATCTCCCTGCGCATCCCCGCAGGGCGACGGGTCGCGCTGGTGGGGGCCAGCGGTGCCGGCAAGACCACGCTGGCCGCGATCGCGGGCGCGATGATCGCACCGGCTACCGGATCGGTCCGCATCGGCGGTGTGGATCCGTCCACCCTGGAGGGATCCTTCGTACGGCGCCACGTCGGCATCGTCACCCAGCAGGTGCACGTCTTCTCCGGGCCGCTGGTCGAGGACCTGCGGCTGGCGCGACCCGAGGCGACGGAGGAGCAGGTCACTGCCGCCCTCGATGCCGTCGGTGCGCTCGGCTGGGTCCGGGAACTGCCCGACGGGCTGTACACCGTCGTCGGCGAGGGCGCCCACCAGCTCACCGACGCTCAGGCCCAGCACCTCGCGCTGGCCCGGCTGGTGCTCGCCGACCCCCCGGTCGCGATCCTGGACGAGGCGACCGCCGAGGCGGGCAGCGCCGGTGCCCGCGACCTCGACGCGGCGGCGACCGCCGCGACCGCCGGGCGGACCACGCTGATCGTCGCGCACCGGCTCACCCAGGCCGCCACCGCCGACCGGATCGTCGTCCTCGACCAAGGCAAGATCGTCGAGACGGGATCACACGCCGAACTCGTCTCGGCGGAAGGGATGTACGGCAGGCTCTGGCGAAGCTGGAGCGGCACCCGTGCTGGTGTTCGCGACCGGCCCCGCCAGGCGGCGGACCGCTCCGGCCGACCGGGCACCGGTGCCGGAGTCGTTCCCGGAACCGGCGCGGTCGACCCTCGGACCGGATCCGGCTTGGCCGTTCCGGATCGGTAGCCCCTCCGGGCCGATACGCACCCTCTTCGGACATCCGCGGACCGCAGGAGCAGGCCCGACGCGGCCGACAACACCGAAGCGGCCGGGCCGATGGCTCCGGCGCGGATCGCCGCCTCCGCGCGGCCGGCGAGGTTGGACACGCGACGCTCACCACGCTCGACCGCGAACACCTCCTGCGCGTGCGGCCACTGGCCGTACTCGTGCGGGTGCAGCCGCTCCCCGAGCCGCTTCCACCGCTCCGCGTAGCGCACGACGTCACCGAGCTTGTCCGGGCTCGCCCCGACGACCTCGTTCAACGCGGCCAGCAGCATCCGCCGCTCCGGGCGCCGGAAGGCACGGAACCGCGTGGGTGTGACGAGCGAGGCGTCCCCGCCGGAGACATGGCAGGCAACGCGCAGCACATCGGTCGTGCTGTCCACGCCGACCAGCGGCCGACCGAGCACGAACCGGATCCCGTTGAGCACGGCACGGTTCTCCCGCACCGGGACCTCGGCCGGCTGCGTGCCGTCCATGCAGGCGACGGCGAGCTCACCGAGGATGGCGAGGTCCGCCTCGCCGTGCGGCGTCGAGCTACCGGCCAAGGCCAGATACAGCCGCGCCGCCTCCACGTCGGCCGGGTCGCCGAGACGCAGCAACGTCACCCGGTCACCGGCTGCGGCGACCAGGTCGTCGTGCACGGCCAACAGCTCGGCATGGGTGTGCTGGTAGACCCCGTAAGCCGGCAGGTCGAGCAGGTTCACCCCGCCCGAGGCAACGGCGTCCCGCAGCTGCGCGTCGGTCGCCGTGCCCCCACCGGCGAGCACGGCCGCCCGAAGCCGATCCGTCCAGAACTCGATGGTGTCCGGCACGCCGTCCGGGAAGCCGATGAAATAGGCGTTGTGCTGGACATGATCGCCCACCAGCTCGCGCACCGCCGACACGACCGTAGCGGCGAGGTCCATCGCCGGACCGGGAGCCAGGGCGCCGATGTGCTCCAGCAGAGCCCGCGACGCCGAGAACCCGACTTCGAGCAGCGCCGCGTCCAGTTGCCGGGCCACCGCCGTGCCGTCGCCCGCCGTGCCGTCGCTGGCCGGCACGCGCAGTGTCTTCTGGATGATCAGCTTCTCGAGCACGTGGTCCCCCGTTCCGGTCGACTCCGGCGGTTGCCAGCCCGCAGCCGCAGCACAGTTAACCGGAGGTACCACCATGCGAACCACGCCGACACGATCGCCGTTGACCCGCTAAAGGACGTCTCGTAACTCGGTGACCGGTTCATGGTGGATTATGTCCGGGTGCAGGTGATCTCGGCAGCCGGCCCGGAGTGGATCTTCCCGTTCACTGGGCTGCAGCCCGCCCAGTTCCGCCGCCTCGTCAGGCTGGTCGCCGAGCGTGGCGGTGACGCCATCGCTGACGGTCGGCCGGGCCGGCAGTGGTCTCTCGACCTCGCCGACCGGGTGTTGCTGGTGGCGGCGTACTGGCGCACGAACCTGACAATGCGGCAGATCGGCCCGCTGTTCGGGGTGTCGCACTCCGCCGCGCATCGGGTCATCGACACCGTCGGCCCCCTGCTCGCTCTGACGCCGGGGCGTCGGCGTCGGGTCGAGCAGATCACCATCGTCGACGGCACTCTCGTGCCGACCCGGGACCACCGGCTGGCCGCCCCGAGCAAGAACTACCGCTACAGCATCAACCTGCAGGTCGCCATCGACGCCCACACCCGCCTCGTCGTCGCCCTCGGTGATCCGCAACCCGGTAACCGCAACGACACGATCGTCTACCGCAGCTCGGGTATCGACCAGAAGTTGGCCGGACGGCCGGTCATGGCCGACGGCGCCTACCGCGGCAATCCTGAGGTGATCATCCCGTACCGCAAGCCTGCCGACGGCAGCGAGCTACCCGAGTGGAAGGCGGACCTGAACAACCATCACCGCACCGTCCGCGCCCAGGTCGAACACGCCCTGGCCCGTATGAAGACTTTCAAGCTCCTGCGCGACTACCGGCGTGCCGCCAGCACATTGACCGACACCGCATCCGGCATCGCTCATCTCCACAACATCATCGTTGCCGGCTGAACGCCGACCCGTTGCCCGGCCAGGCTCACCGGGGAGTGTCAAGTTAACGGCTGATCTTGGTTGAGGTGGTCAGTGGTTGGCCGGGGTGAGCCGGCCCTCGAAGGCGATCTGGAAGGCGTTCAGGGGTGCCTTCCAGCGCATGGTCCAGCGTCGGCGGCCGGTGCCGGTCGGGTCGAGGCTCATCAACGCCATATACACGCACTTGAGGGCGGCCTGTTCGTTCGGGAAGTGCCCACGAGCCCGGACGGCCTTGCGGATGCGCGCGTTGACGGACTCGATCGCGTTGGTGGAGCAGATGACCTTGCGGATCTCGACGTCGAAGGCGAGGAACGGCACGAACTCGGCCCAGGCGTTCTCCCACAGCTTCACGATCGCCGGATACTTCTTGCCCCAGGTCTCGGCGAACTCCAGGAACCGCTCGGCCGCGGCGTCCTCCGTGGCCGCGGTGTAGACCGGCTTGAGCGCTTTGGCGATCTTGTCCCAGTCCTGCCGGGCCGCGTACCGGAACGAGTTACGTAGCAGGTGCACGACACAGGTCTGCACGATGGTGCGCGGCCAGACCGTCTCCACTGCCTCGGGTAGACCCTTGAGCCCGTCGCAGATGAGCATCAGGACGTCGGCGACGCCGCGGTTCTTCAGTTCGGTGAGCACGTGCAGCCAGTGCTTCGCGCCTTCGCCGCCGTCACCGGCCCAGATCCCGAGGATGTCCCGGTGGCCGTCGACGGTGACTGCCATGACCAGGTAGATCGGCCGGTTCGCGACCTGACCGTCCCTGACCTTGACGTTGATGGCGTCGATGAACACGACCGGATACACCGGGTCGAGGGGCCGGTTCTGCCACTCGACCATGCCGTCCATCACCTTGTCGGTGATGGTGGAGATGGTCTGCTTCGACATCTCAGCCCCGTACACCTCGGCCAGATGGGCGGCGATCTCGCCGTGCGTCAAGCCTTTGGCCGACAACGACAGCACCATGTCGTCGACCCCGGTCAGGCGCCGCTGCCGTTTCCGCACGATCTGCGGCTCGAACGTCCCCGCCGCGTCACGGGGAACCCGCACCTCGACTGGCCCGACATCGGTGAGCACCGTCTTGGTCCGGCTGCCGTTACGGCTGTTCCCGCTGCCCCGACCGGCAGGGTCGTGCTTGTCGTAGCCGACATGGTCGGTGATCTCACCATCCAGGGCCGACTCCAGGACCCGCTTGGTCAGCTGCTGCAGCAGCCCACCCTCACCGGTCAGCTTCAACCCGTCACCACGAGTCCGATCGACCAGCATCGCGATCAACTGCTCATCCGTGACCGCACCCACCGGCACGGCTGCCGGCTCCTGCCCCGAGATGATCTCGGTCGTCATCTGGCGTCTCTCCCTTGATCGGTCGATCAGCCGTTATTTGTACAGTCCCCGCCGACGATGGGCGCGGTGTATTTGGGCATGGACGTCGCCTCCGATGAGGACGGCGCGGCTACCCCTGACCAACTGCGGAGCCGAGCGCTCCCAACGGCCAATTGACAGGCTGTCACGACGTGGCTTCGATAAGTTCATCGACCTTCGCGGATCTGAGAGGATCTCTGTGAGCCCACCGCTCCGTCGCCGTGGCGCCATCCTGCTCGCCACCGTGCTCGGCACCCTCGCCACCACCGCACCCGCCGCCTCGGCCGGCTCCACCGGCCCCGCCACGCCCACCGCCCTCTGGGCGAGCACGACCGGGAGCAGCATCTCGCTCACCTGGGAACAGCCGCGCACCGGCTCCCGGGCCACCGCCTTCCGCGTGTACGAGAACGACCAGGTGGTGGCCCGGACCACCACCACCGCCGCCTACCTGGACGTCCCGTTCGGCTCCACGCACACCTACACCGTCACGGCGGTCGACCGCCGGGGCCGGGAGTCGGCCCGCGCTACCCCGGCCACCGGACGATCCTGGCAGTACGGCTACAACCCGGAGTGCATGCCCGATCCCGGCGTGCCGGTCTCGGTCCGGGAGGTCACCGCCTCGGCGGTCGCCATCGCCTGGACGCGGCACCCGCTCGGCGGTGACCTCGAACTGCGCGTCGACGGCCGTAGCCTCGGCCCGGTCCCGGGGACCAGCGTCCGCGTCGGCGGCCTGACACCGGCCGCGTCCCACCAGTTCGCCCTCTACCGCTACAGTCAGTGCCCCGGCAGCGGTGGCCCCCGCCTGGCCGGCTCCCTCACCGCCACCACCGCACCGGGTGACCCGGCCCGGCTGGCGGCACCCACCGGGCTCACCGTGACCGGTCGGACCGACTCCACCGTCGACCTGTCCTGGACCGCTCCGCCCGGCACCCCGCCGACCCGGTACGCGATCTACGACGGCGCCACGCTGGTCGCCGCCACCACCGGGACGACGGTCACGGTGGACCGGCTCTACCACGCCACCTGGCACCGGTTCACGGTCGCCGCCCTGGACGCGGCGGGCAACGAGTCCACCCACAGCGCCGCCGCCACGGTCGCCACCGAGACCTGCCTGACCGAGCCGCCCCGACCGGTGGACCTGCGGGTCACCGGCACGTCGCCGTCCTCGGCGCGCCTTGCCTGGATCTTCGACTCCACCGCCGACTCCTACACGGTGCTCGACGGGGACACCCCGGTCGCCACCACCCGGTACGCGGAGGCCGTCCTCACCGGACTGCCCTCCGCGTCGGCGCATGCGTACCGGGTGGTCGCGAGCCTCGCGCAGGGCTGCGGTGCGAGCCCGCGCAGCCGGCGGGTCGAGGTGACCACCCCGGACGGGCCGCCCGCCCGCCCGGCGGCGCCCGCCTCCCTCGTCGTCTCCGGCAACGTTCCAGCCGTGTGGCCCTCCTCGGCGCAGGTGACCCTGACGTGGTCCTCCTCGACGGGAGGGGAACCACCGGCCGGCTACCGGCTGTACGAGGGCGCCACGGTGGTCGGCGAGACCGCCGGCACGTCGCTGACGCTTCCCGTCGGTGCGGGCACCACCCACGAGTACGTCGTCGTCGCCGTCGACGCGAGCGGCCACGAGTCGGCGCCCAGCCCACGCGTCACCGTCCGGGCCATGTACCTGCCCCCGCCGTGACGATCAGCGGCCGGGGGCCGAAAACGGCGCACCGTGCTGGCCCCCGACCGCGAGCCCACGGTGATCCCGTCGCCCGGCGGCACCGCCCGCATCCGGTGGGCGTGCCGACCGCCGCAGTCGGCACCCCGGCCAGAATGATGGGGGTGCCCTCAACGACGATACCGGTGCTGGGCCCGAAGCTGGGATGGTTCTGGCCCGTGCCGACCGTGGCGGCAGCCACGGTGATGTGACTACTCTTGTGTGGATCTATCCCGATGCTCACCATGCCGCCTCAGCCCTTCGCCGTCGCTGACGATGACGACCGCGCACGACAGACCGACTTGCAGTGCCCTACACCCTCACGCCTCTGTTGAGTCAGACCGCGGCCGGCGCCACACCGGGTCACACACCCCTCTTGGAGCCAACCCACAGGCAGCAGTCACTTCACGAGCGAACCCCGCCCAGCACCTCCCGAGAACGCTACGACCACGCGCATCCGTCATGTCAGGCTCGTGTCCCACACGAGCGACTCGAAGTCCGGGGCCACCAGCCTGTGGTCGTCCGGATGCCATCCGAGGCTGCCGGAGTGCGACCAGACGACCGGCTGCCGCCCGTCGTTGCGACCGGCACGCGCGTCCAGCAGATAGAGACCACCGCCACCGTCGAAGGCGAGCGGTACCGCAGCCGGCATGTAGTCGGCGAACTCGTAATCGCAGGAGATCTCGGCCATCTGCGCACCGCACCAGCCGAACTCCGCATACCGGTCGCCGGCGGTACGCGAACACCAGATGACACCCGATGCGAGCATCTCGGCGAGCAGCGGCGGTAGAACGAACGGCTCGGCGAAAACCAAGGCACTCGCCAGCTCTGTCCGCGCCAGCGCGACACCGGCCACGTCGGAGGCGCCCTCATCGATCCGTACGGACTCGAAACGCGTGTGCCACCAGGGATACGAGACAACACCCATGCGCTCACCGTAGCCAGCGGCGCCGGCAGGCCCACGGGCAACCCTCGCAGCGTGCACACCGATCTCGACCACCGCGGCCCTGCGCTCGCCGCCGAACATCTCGAAGGCGTCGACCGCAACATCTCGAAGGCGTCGACCGCCTCGTCTCGGCGGATTCCGTCATCCGACCACGCCGACCTGCGAACGTCCGGACTGCGTCCGCTCGATGTCCCGCAGGAACTCGGTCGGTTCGGGGACGGTGGCCAGCACAGCGTCGGTGGCGACCGTCCGTGACACGGCGGCCAACACCATGACCGCGCTCCGCGACGAAGGCGTACACGTCCTGCCCAGAGGGATGGGAACCCGCACCCACTGGCAGCAGCAACGACCGGCAGCGAGGCTTTCCTTGCACAACGGCCTTCGAAGCAGCGGCCAGACGTACCCACGAAGCAGGCGAACCAGGGCATCGTCAACGCCAGATCAACCTCTCGTTGGCGTAGCGGATCGCGGCGTGTTCCTTGATGCCGGCGCCAGGTCAGTGGATCGGGCATGGCGGAGCGTCTTTTCGATCTGGCGGTCCTGTAGACGCGTGGCGAGGGTGTGAGCTGTCCACTCTGGCCTGACCTGAGCCAGCGGTTTGTGTGATGGACGGCGGTGCCGACCCCACCGAGCCGCCACTGGGGTGATCGCCGCCCAGTCCGACTCGTAGTTCGGCCGCACCTCCACGACCATCCGCACCGCCCGCTCCCGCAAGTACCTGCGGATACGGCTTCGTTCCTGCCATCTCTCGATCCTTCCCAAGCGGGCAAGGCTCTACAAGATCCGGGGCAGTTCTCACCCTGACCGGCGCGTCATGGCTGAACCTCGTCGAACGGTTCTTTGCCGAGATCACCAACAAGCCCATCCGCGGTGGTGTCCACCGCAGCGTGGTCGCCCTGGAGAAAGACATCCGCGACTGGCTCGCCCTTTGTAACGAGCAGCCCCGACCCTACGTCTGGACCAAGACCGCCGACGAGATCCTGACCAACCTCGCCACGTACTGCAAACGAATCAATGACTCAGGACCCTGACCACGTACTTGCCCCGCACCCCGCCCGCCTCCAGCGCCCGGTGTGCCGCCGCTGTCTCCTCCAACGAGAAGAACCTGTCCACCACAGGGCGCAGGCCACCCTCCACCACCTGGCGGGCGAGGTCGTCGAAGAGTGCCCGACTGGGGTTGCCGCTGAAGAAGCGCACCCGGCCGCCTCCGTGTACGGCGCTGGCGGCGATGTAGCCGAGTGAGGCGGCGGGCCGCGCCAGGTCGAAGGCGATAGTGACCATGCGTCCGCCAGGTGCCAGCAGGCGCCGGAAGGCCCGCAGGTCGGTGCCCACGGTGTCGAGGACCACGTCGAACAGGCCCAGTTCCCTCGGCGGGACGGTCCGGTGGTCGATGGCGTGGTGGGCGCCGAGCGTGCGGACGAAGTCAAGGTTGGCGGCGCGGGCCAGGGCCGTCACTCCGGCGCCATATGCCTGTCCGAGCTGGACGGCGGCGTTGCCGACGCCGCCCGCAGCGCCGCGTACGAGCAGTCGTTCGCCGGGGCGCAGCCTGGCCTTGTCGCGCAGCGCCGTGACGGCCGTGGTTGCCACCGGCAGTGCGGCGGCTGCCGCCAGATCCAGTCCGTCCGGGACCCGGCCGAGCCGCTCGACGCGGACCGTCACGTACTCGGCGGCGCTGCCGAATCCGGTACGGCCCACGATGCCCCACACACGGTCGCCGACCGCGAAGTCCGTCACGCCGACGCCGAGTGCGGCGACCTCGCCGGTGAGGTCCAACCCGACGCGCTGCGGGAACTTCCGTCCGGTGAAGAGACGGAGGCTGCCGGAACGGGCCGCCAGTTCGCCGCCGTTGATGCTGAACGCGCGCACCCGCACGAGCACCTCGCCGGGCGCCGGTTCGGGGCGTGGTACCCGGCCCACGTACAGCACCTCGGGGCCGCCGAAGCGGTCGAAAAGTATTGCTTTCATCATGCGGTCGTCCATCGTTCTCACCTTCGCCACCAGTGGCCCTGCGGGGGACCTGGCGCCGAGCGTAGGCTATTAAGTGGACGACATCGTCCGGTTGAAGCGGAGGTGAGAAACAGTGGTGGAGGAATCCTCTCGGATCGCGGGCCCGGCCAGGCTGCGGGCCGACGCCCGGCGCAACCAGGAGCGCATCCTCGTCTCCGCCCGCGCGGTCTTCGCCGAGCACGGGATCGACGCGCCCATGGCGACCGTGGCCCGACGGGCCGGGGTCGGCGTAGCGACGCTGTACCGGCGTTTTCCGACCCGGGATGCTCTGGTGCGGGCCGCGTTCGCGCAGCAGATGGAGACCTGCGCCCGAGCGCTCACCGAGGCACTGGCCGACCCCGACCCCTGGCGGGGCTTCCAGCGCCTGGTCGAGACGGCCTGCGAGCTTCAGCGGGAGGAACAGGGGTTTTCGGCCGCGTTCGTCGCAGCCTTTCCGGACAGCACGGTGGAACACGCGCAGGCCCGAGAACGGACCGAGCGGGATCTCCTGACCCTGGTCCGCAGAGCCCAGGCAGCGGGCGTGTTGCGGGCCGACTTCCACCCTTCCGACCTCGCCGTGGCCCTGTTGTCCCACTGCGGTCTGGTCACCGCGCTGCCGCGGGACAGTGCTGCGTCCCGGCGCCTGGTGGCGTACCTGCTCCAGTCGTTCCGCGCTGAGGCGGCTCACTGGGCCCTACCTCCACCGAGCACTCTGTCGCTGCGCAGTCTCCCGCTCGCGGCCGACAGCTCCCCGAGACAGCGGCCCTCCAGAGCCTGACGCAGAGCGGCGCCTGCCGCATGGCACGGCAAACCCCACTTTCGCAACAGGCCCACGATTGAAGCGGAGTTGACAAGCGGCGGCGTTCCATCTCTGCCGTGTACGGCAGTGACTCCGAAACTCGATGGCCGTGTCCGCCCGGACGGTGCGATGATCGACATCTGGGTCGCTAGCTCAACTGGATAGAGCATTCGACTGAGTAGCGCGTCCGCTTTCCGCCTGTGCGGTTATGGGAGCGCTTCCTTCTCCTTGGTTGGATCGAAGGGTTCGGGGTTCGAGTCCCCGGCGACCCACCCCTGTCCACCAGGTAAAACGGCTCCTCGGGAAGACTCCGAGGGGCCGTTACTCATCGCGTGGGGACATTTGGGGGAGGTCAGCGGATGTTGCGCACCTGGGTCCCGCCCTGGATGGCCGCGCCGAGCCGGTCGACCGTATCGCTGACCGCCTCGGAATGCTCCATCGTGCGGCTGCTCACAGCGTCGGCCATCTTCAGGATCTCGTCGTGCCGCAGGGCGGCGCGGGTCTCCCGGACGTACGCGATGCTGAGCTGGATGCGGGCGATAGCCGGCAGGGCAGCGAAGGAGACGAGGACGGCGTGGCCGTAGGTGGCATAGTCGGTAGCGTGGTGCCCCAGGCTGAACGCGAGCACCAGCCAGAGCGCCATGGAGAGCGTTGCGGATACGGCAATGAGGGTGCCGTGGGCCCGTCCGGGCCCAGCTACTCGCGCCGACGCTGCCACTCGGCGGCTTCGGCGCGCTGACCTAGCACGACCTGGCGGATGGTGTCCCCAGGTCGATGGCAGTGATCTGTGTGTGCTGTCGGGTCGTTCCTCTCCATTGAGGTCGGCACCTCCCCGTGGACGTATGTGAGGCGGGGGTGATCCCACCTACCACATGGCGTAGTGGTCGCTCCTGATCTGGTCCTCTCGCATCCGGGGCAAGCACACCAGCAGCGTGACGCGTCGTTCATGGTGCGTTCCTCCGAAGCGGGTTGGCGGGAGAGGACGAACATCGTTCCCGGCGCTCATTGTCGCGATTGGGACGCCGTTGCTTCGATACTCGATATGGAAAGCAGTTCCGAGGCGCCGATTCGCGCGGCCAGACAGGTCAGACGGCACGGGCGCTGGGGGGCGATCACGCATCGCACGTTGCTGGACGCCCTGGCCGCGTCCGTACCCGCCACGCCGTTCGCCTGGGCGGACGCCGCGCTCGTCACTGGTCTTCTCCGGCCTGTGCCATGGGACTGCGCTGGCCACTGGGCGAGTGTCGCCTCAACGATCTACGCCCAACTCGCGATCAGGACGGCCCGTGTGATCCGCACGGCCGTTCCGGAGGTCACGACGACTTGCCAACCGTCCCGTCGCGCCGGTGCCGGCCGGGCTAGCTTCGAGGTGCTCGTGCCGGCGTCGGAACTGAAGGCCGCCACCGACCTGCTTCAGCAGCTGCGAACGTCTCTGCCCGGGAAGCTGCACCGCCAGTGTCCGGACGCGATGCCACTGGCGCGAACCGTGTGGCGGACCTCGCTGCTGGTGTCCAGCAGCGACCGGCGACGCACCCAGCTGCGCGTGCGGGTACCCGATGCCCTGCTGTCCGACGTCCTGGTCCGCGCCGGCCGGCTGCTCGACGTCGACGTCCGGCACCACCGCGCCCGCCAGCACGTACACGTCGTGACCGTGGACGACCCACGGGACGCCGTCACCGTCCTGCGTGCCGTCGGCGCCGGCCCCCGAGCCGAGGCATGGGTACAGGCGATCGGTTGACCGCGGAGGGCGTCGTGCAGCCTGTCCTTGAGCGCGTAGACGAACCGGATCGTCCGGCCCCGCGCTGCGTGCGAGGTGTTGAGCAGGGTGTTCAGCTCGCGCAACGCCTCGAAGATGTGCGGGTCGTCAAACCGGTCGAGGTCCTCGAAGACGACGACTTCGAACTTCGTCGTCTCGAAGAAGTGGACGATCTCGTCGAGGTACTTGTCGCCAGCACCCGCCTGGTCATCGCCGTCGGTGACCCGCAGCCGGGCGACCGCAACGACACCATCGTCTACCGCACCTCCGGCATCGACCAGAAACCCGCTGGTAGGCCGGTCATGGCCGACGGAGCCTAGCGGTGGCGAGCGCGGCCACAGGAGGGCTGGGCCGGCTCGCGGAGCGCCGGGGTACGCCATCGGACTCGGCCGACCGGACAGCGTCACGGCAGGCCGGCCCAACGTTCGGACGTGAGATGCTCCCGGAGGGTGTGCGCGTCGTCGGCGGTGGCGGTGAACAACACGGCCGGACCGCCCGCCAGCGGCACCCGCGACGCCGTCCCCCGGACCACCGGAGGCAACGCGGCTGCGGCGGGACCGACCTGAAGCAGCGAACCGGTGGCCCGAGCTCCGCCCAGTACCGCCGGACCGGCCCAGCCGTCGGCGGCCGGTCCCACGGCGAGCGACTGCCGTAGCAGCGCCCGGCCATCGTGGTCGACCGACATCGAGACGGTCGCGTCGCCCGACGGTTCGGCGTGCCGGCCACAGACGAGCTCCTCGCGCCAGGTCAGGGTGGCCCCGGCGGCCAGGTTGATCTCGGCGTGCGAAATGTGTGCGCACCCGGCGGCGGCGACCAACTGCTCCGGTAACCAGTCCAAGCTCCCACCGGGGTGCACGAGCGCCCGCACACGGGTCCGCGACGGCGCGCCGGAGCGTCCCGGCAGGGCGACGGACGCCGCGAGGGTGCGTACCCGGAGCGCAGCTCCCGCCTCCACCTCGATGTCCAGCCGGAGGTCGTCGCCACCGAGCGGACCGGCCGCGCCAGCGACCAGGTAGACCACGGCGGCGCCGTGGTCGTCCGGGACCTGGCGTAGCACCAGCGGCGGCTCGCCGTGCAGGTCCGCCAGGACGGTACCGCCGTGGCGGTCGGGGCTCGCCCGCACGCGGGCCGCGGCGAACATCAGGCAATGCCGGCGGCGGCCCCGCCGGTGTGGTGCGCGAGCTGGTGGCGTACCCAGGCGGCGACCTCGGCGGCGCCGCCGTCGCGCACGATGGACAGGAAGACGGTGGGTAGGTCCCCACGGCGGGCCCGGGCGTCCCGGTCCATCACCGCCAGGTCCGCGCCGACCAGGGAAGCCAGGTCGGTCTTGTTGATCACGAGCAGGTCGGCGGCGGTGACCCCGGGGCCACCCTTGCGGGGAACCTTGTCGCCGCCGGCCACGTCGACCACGAAGATCTGCTGGTCGACCAGGCCGCGACTGAACGTGGCGGTCAGGTTGTCGCCGCCGCTCTCGACGAGGACCAGGTCAAGCGGGCCGACCTGGTCCGACAGCTCGTCGATGGCGTCCAGGTTCGCCCCGATGTCGTCCCGGATCGCGGTGTGCGGGCAGCAGCCGGTCTCCACCGCACGGATCCGATCCGGGTCGAGGACCCCGGCGCGCTTGAGGAAGTCGGCGTCCTCGGTGGTGTAGATGTCGTTGGTCACCACACCCAGCCGCAGCTCGTTGGCGAAGGCCCGGCACAGCGCGGCGACCAGGGCGGTCTTTCCGGAGCCGACCGGCCCGCCGATGCCGATCCGCAGCGGCCGGGCCGAGTGGGGCAGCGCCGGGTGCGGATCGACATCCGGGGCGGGGTGGGTATGCGGGACGGACTCGTCGTGCGGGTCCGACGGAGTGGTTTCAGGACGCAAAGAGACGCACCTCCCAGGTGGCGTGAGCTTCGGCTTGGATATCGGTCAGCGGCGCGGCGGCACAGGGCAACGCGGCCGGTGGCTCGGCGGCGGCCCGGACCGCCGCAGCGGCGATCCGGTCACCGGTCGGGGCTAGACGGACCAGCAGCGCCTGGACCTCGTACGGGTCGAGGCCGAGCAGCCGCACGGCGGCGTTGGCCGGCCCGGTCACCGTGCCGTGGATGGCCAGCAGGGCGACCTGCGACGCGGCGAGTCCGGCGGCGACGCCGATCAACCCGAGGACGAGTGGCTGGTGCGGACCGCCCGGCTCGGCCGGCAGGTCGGTGAAGCGCCCGCCCGGCCAGACGGTCCGGCCGGCCCGGAGCAGCGCCCGGCCCTGCCGGCGGGAGACCGCGCGCAGTGCGGGCGCGGCGGTGCGGGCGTCCAACTCGGCGTCGAGTTCCGCCAGCCGGCCAGGCCGCTTCCCCGCCGGCAGCGTGTCGGCGCGGTGGGCCGCCACGGCGAACGCCGCCGTGACCAGCCCGGCGGTGGCCAGCCGCCCACGCAGGAACGCTTCGACGTCGCGCAGTTCGGTGACCCGTCCGGCCGTGACCGCGGCCTCGAGGCCGGCCGAGTGGGCGTGCGCCCCGGCCGGGAACCGACCGTCGGCGAGCAGGAGCAGGGCGCTGTCCATGGTCAGAACAGGTGGTACCGCTGTGCCATGGGCAACTCGGTGACCGGGTCCGGCTCGACCACCACGCCGTTGATCCGGACGGTGAAGGTGTCCGGGTCCACCTCGATCCTCGGCATCGCGCCGTTCTCCGGCAGGTCGGCCTTTCCCCGCGACCGCACGTCACCCACCGGCACCAGCGGTCGCCGTACGTCCAACCGCAGTCCGGCCTCGAGCGCGGCCGGCGCGACGAACGCCACGCTGGTCGCGGCGGGCACCGCCCCGTACGCGCCGAACATCGGCCGCGGCAGCACCGGTTGCGGGGTGGGGATCGAGGCGTTCGCGTCGCCCAGCTGCGCGTACGCGATCATCCCGCCCTTGATCACCAGGTGCGGCCGGACGCCGAAGAAAGCCGGCTCCCAGAGCACCAGGTCGGCCAGCTTGCCCGGCTCGACCGAGCCGATCTCCCGCTCCAGGCCGTTGGCCATCGCCGCGCAAATGGTGTACTTCGCGACGTACCGGCGAGCCCGGTGGTTGTCGGCCCGCCCGTCCCCGGGCAGCGGACCGACCCGCCGCTTCATCACGTGGGCGCTCTGCCAGGTGCGGGTGACCACCTCGCCGATCCGGCCCATGGCCTGCGAGTCGGAGCCGATGATGGAGATCGCGCCGAGGTCGTGCAGCAGATCCTCGGCGGCCATGGTGGACGGCCGGATCCGGCTCTCCGCGAAGGCGAGGTCTTCCGGCACCGCCGGGTTGAGGTGATGGCAGACCATCAGCATGTCCAGGTGCTCGGCCAGGGTGTTGCGGGTGTACGGGCGGGTCGGGTTGGTCGACGACGGCAGCACGTTCGGCTCGGCGGCCAGGGTGATGATGTCCGGGGCGTGCCCGCCGCCAGCTCCCTCGGTGTGGTAGGTGTGGATCGCCCGTCCGCCGATCGCGCGCAGCGTGTCGGCGACGAAGCCGGCCTCGTTGAGGGTGTCGGTGTGAATGGACACCTGCACCCCGGATGCGTCGGCCACCCGCAGGCAGGTGTCGATCGCAGCCGGCGTGGTGCCCCAATCCTCATGCAGCTTGAACCCGCCGGCCCCGGCACGTAACTGCTCCCAGAGCGCCTCGGTGGAGACCGTGTTGCCCTTGCCCAGCAGCAGCACGTTGACCGGGAACGTGTCGAGGGCCTCGTGCATCCGCGCCAGATGCCAGGCGTTCGGGGTGACCGTGGTCGCCTTGCTGCCCTCGGCCGGGCCGGTGCCGCCCCCGACCAGCGTGGTGATCCCGCCGGCGAGCGCCTCTTGGACGAGCTGTGGGCAGATGAAGTGCACGTGGGTGTCGATGGCGCCCGCGGTGAGGATCCGTCCGTTGCCGGCGATGACCTCGGTGGCCGGGCCGATCACCAGGTCAGGGTGCACGCCGGTCATGGTGTCCGGGTTGCCGGCTCGGCCGAGCGCCACGATCCGGCCGTCCCGGATGCCGACGTCGGCCTTCACCACGCCCCAGTGATCGAGCACGACAGCCCCGGTGATCACCGTGTCGAGGGCACCCTCGGCCCGGGTGGCTCGGGACTGCCCCATCGACTCCCGGATCACCTTGCCGCCGCCGAAGACCACCTCGTCCCCGCCGACGCAGTGGTCGGCCTCCACCTCGATGAGCAGGTCGGTGTCGGCGAGCCGGATCCGGTCGCCGGTGGTGGGTCCGTACAGCTCGGCATACCGCCGACGGTCCAGTTCGATCATGGCGCCGTCCCCGTCCCGTCGTTGTCCAACGAACCGGCAACCTCGCCGCGCAGCCCCGCCACGATCCGGGCACCGCCCAACGGAACCAGGTCGACCGTGCGGCTCACCCCGGGCCCGAAGCGCACCGAGGTGCCGGCCGGGATGGCCAGCCGCAGCCCGTACGCGGCGGCCCGGTCGAAGGACAGCCCCGGGTTGGCCTCGAAGAAGTGGTAGTGCGAGCCGACCTGGATCGGACGGTCGGCGGTGTTGACGACCAGCAGGCTGGTCACCGGCAGTCCGACGTTGACGCGGACCGGACCGTCGCCGGGCAGCACCTCGCCGGGAATCACGGGATCGGGTGGTGCACCGTAACCAACTTCGTGCCGTCCGGGAACGTCGCCTCCACCTGCACCTCCTTCAACAACTCCGGGACGCCCTCCTGGACGTCCTCGCGGGTCAGCACGGTCCGCCCGGCCGACATCAGGTCGACGACCGAGCGGCCGTCGCGGGCGCCTTCGAGCAGGAACGCGGTGATGGTCGCCATCGCTTCCGGATAGTTGAGCCGTAGGCCGCGGTCGCGCCGCCGCCGGGCGACGTCCGCCGCCGTGTGGATGAGCAGACGCTCCTGCTCATGCGGGGTCAGAAACATCCGTGCTCCTGGTGCTGTCGCGGTGCGGTCGGTTCGGTGCCAGATCCGCGGCTCCGGCTCCTCGTGGTGCGGCGGGGGCGGGTCCGGCCGCCGGTAGCCGGGTGCGTTCCCGCAGCGCGGCGAGCACGGCCCGTGCGGTGGGGTCGGCGCGGCCGGTCACCCGCAGCCGGGCCATGCCGCCGTCGGGGAAGACGTCCAGCCGGACGTGGGTGGCGGTGCGGGGTTCGGTGACCGGGAAACGATGCCGGGTGTCCGGCCGGAGCCGGGTGTCCGGCAGCAGGGGGAACCACGTCCGTGGGTCGTCGAGGTCGCCGTGGCGCGCGTCGGCGGCGCGCAGGGTGGCGCTGCCCGGGGCATTGCCCTTGAAGTGGCTGGTGTCGAGGTCGACGAAGTGCACCGTCCCGGGCAGGCCCAGCCGGACCAGCACCCAGTCGTTGCCGTCGTCGCGCCGTCGGGCGGTCTCCCAGCCTTCCCCCATCGTCCGGGCCGGGCCGGGGGCGAGCAAGTTCTGCGGAGCGCCGTAGAACCGGTCGCTGCACGCCTCGACCCACCCGCCGTGTTCGGCCGCCGCCAGGTCGAACACCTCCGGCAGTAGCGCCGGGTCGGGTACGACGTCCCCGTACACCCGCAGCCGGGCCACCCCGCCGTCGGGAAAGATGGTGAGCCGCACGTGGGTCAGGTGGTAGGGCACGGCGACCGGGAAGGCGTTGCGGCTGTCGCCGGCCAGCGGCGTACGCGCGAGCAGCGGCACCCAGCGCGCCCGAGCCAGCTCGACCGGCCCCGGATGGCCGTCGACGGCGCACCCGTCGACGGCGGCGTACGGCGGGTAGTTGCCGGTGAAGAAGCTGGTGTCGATGACGAGCAGGCGCACGACGCCGGGCAGCCCGAGCCGGACGATGGCGTGGTCGGCGCCGGGGTCCCGACGCCGGCGGGTTTCCCAGCCGTCGTACACCTGGCCCTTGGCGGCGAAGGTACTCGGCTGGAACGTCGGTGGCCGCGGGTCGACGAGGTTGTCCGCGGCGGCGAAGAACTCGTCGTTGGCCGCGACGACGCCCCCGCCGAAGGTTCGCGACGCCAGGTCGGGCAGGTCGGGCAGGTCGCTCATGCCGTATCCGCCCGCAGCAGCCGGCCGCGCGGCGTCCGACCGGTGACGGCCTGACCGCGCAGCCAGGTGGTCCGGACGACACCGGTCAACCGCTGCCCCGCGTACGGGGTCACCGGATGCCGGTGATGCAGCCGGCCGGGGTCGACGTGGAAGTCGGCGTCGGCGTCGAACGCCACCAGGTCGGCCTCCCCGCCCACCGCGATGCGACCCTTGCCGGACAGTCCGACCAGGTCGGCCGGGCCGGTGGCCATCCAGCCGACGACGTCGGCGAGGCCGTGCCCGCGGCGGCGGGCCTCGGTCCAGACCACCGGCAGACCGAGCTGCACCGACGCGACGCCACCCCAGGCCGCGGCGAAGTCGCCGGTCTCGGCGTGTTTCAGCGCGGGCGGGCAGGGCGAGTGGTCGCTCACCACGCAGTCCACCGCACCGGCAGCGAGAGCGGCCCAGAGACGGTCCTGGTTGTCACGGTCCCGGATCGGCGGGCAGCACTTGAACTCGGTCGCGCCGTCCGGCACCTGCTCGGCGGTCAGCGCCAGGTAGTGGGGGCAGGTCTCCACGCTCAGCCGCACCCCGTCGGCCCGCGCGGCCACCAGGTCGGGCAGGGCCTCCGCGGATGACAGGTGCAGCACGTGGACCCGGCCGCCCGTGCGGCGGGCGGCAGCCACGACGGCGGCGACGGCGGACCGCTCCGCTGCCGGTGGCCGGGAGGCGACGAAGTCGGCGTAGCGGGCCGACGGGGGCGACTCCCGCACCGACCGCGGGTCCTCGGCGTGCACGACGAAGAGCGCGTCGACCATACCCAACGCCCGCCCCAGCAACTCGGGGTCGACCGGCGGGAACTCCGGCACGCCGGAATCGACCAGGAACGCCTTGAACCCGAACACCCCGTCGCGGTGCAGCTCGGCGAGGTCGGCCAGGTTCGTCGGCACGACACCGCCCCAGAAGCCCACGTCCACGTGGCAGCGGCCGGCCGCAGCGGCACGCTTGACCGCCAGCGCCTCGGCGGTGACGGTCGGCGGGACGCTGTTGAGCGGCATGTCGATGACGGTGGTGACCCCGCCCGCGGCGGCCGCCCGCGTCGCGCTGGCGAAACCCTCCCACTCGGTGCGGCCGGGCTCGTTGACGTGCACGTGCGTGTCCACCAGGCCGGGCAGCAGGGCCACGTCGCCCAGGTCCTCCTCGGCGGCGGCGTCGAGCGGGTCGGCATAGCCGGCGAGCGTGGCGATCCGCCCGTCACGCACGCCGACCGCCGCCGCCCGCTGCCCGTCCGGCAACACCATCCGCCGGGACCGCAGCACCAGGTCGTACGTCATCTGCCCTCCTGCCTCGTCGACCGCCGGTCGCGGCGGTCAGGGCTCACCACGTCAGGCTCCGCAGCTCGCCCGGTTCGAATCCCACCTGCTCGGCGTCCAGCGCCCCGCAGTCGACCCCGCGCAGCAGGAAGCCGGCGAGCGCGCGCCGGGTCGCCGGTTCGTCGAGCACCCCGTCGCAGCATCGATCGAGGTGGGCGCGCAGCCGCCGGGCCGCGTCGGGCGCGTTGTCGCGGAAGAAGGCGTAGGTCGCGGCGAACCGGGTCGGCAGCTGCGCCGGGTGCAGGTCCCAGCCCTGGTAGAAGCCGCGTTCGAGGGAGCGGCGGACCAGTCGCGCGTGCAGCGCCCACGCGGCTCGCACCGCCGGGGCCGCGCCCACCGGCAGCACGTTGGTGGAGCCGTCGGAGACGGGCACACCGGCCACGGCAGCGGCCACCTGCATCACGGCCTTGGCGTGGTCGGCGGCGGGGTGCTCCATGCTCTGGTACGGGCCGGCGATCCCGCATGCCGCGCTGTAGTCGTAGGTGCCGAAGTGCAGCCCGGCGCAGCGGCCGTCGGCGGCGGTGACCAGCCGGGGCACCGTCGCGGTGCCGTCCGGGCCCAGCACGGCCCGGGGCACCTCCACCTGGATCTCGAACCGCAGCGTCCCGTCCGGCAGCCCGTAGGCCGACTCCAGGCGTGCGCAGAGCACCACCATCGCCTCGACCTGCGCGGGATGGCTGACCTTAGGCAGGGTCACCACGAAGCCGGGCGTTGCCCCGCCGCAGGCGTCCAGGAACAGGTCGAGGCTGCGCACCGCCCGCCGCCGGGTGGCCGCCTCCAGGCTCTTGACTCGGATCCCGACCAGTGGCGGCGCGATTCCCTCCGCCCAAGCGTCGACCAGCGCCCGGCCCGCCGTCCGTACCGCCCGGTCCTCGTCGGCGTCGTCACGGGTTCCGAAGCCGTCCTCCAGGTCGATTCGCAGGTCTTCGATCGGTTCCGAGGCCAGCTTGCTGGTGACCGCCTCGCACAACTCCTCGGCGAACGGCGGTGGCAGGCAGCCCCGCAGGGCGGCGAGGGCGGCGGCCCCCCAGGTGGGGACGAGACGTGTGGTGACCCGATCGGCGGGGACGTAGACGGTGTGCACCGGCTGCCGGCCGCCGGCCCGGCCCGGGTGGGCTGCGCGCAGCTCGAGGTCGACCGCAGCCAGCCGGTCGTCCAGGTCGGTGTACACCTCCGTGCGAAGGCGCATCAGTCGACCAACTCGTACGCCGGGATGGTGAGGAAGTCGACGAACCCGAGATCGAGGGCGATCCGTTCGAAGAGCCGGCGGGCGTCGTCGAAGCGGGACCCCGCCCAGGCCGACTGGCCCAGCTCGGCCCGGATCGCGGCGAGTTCTTCGTCCTCGATGCCGCGGACCAGCTCGGCGGTCACCGGTGTGCCGTCGGACAGGCGTACGCCGTGGTGGATCCACTGCCAGATCTGTGACCGAGAGATCTCCGCGGTGGCGGTGTCCTCCATCATGCTGTTGATCGCCACCGCGCCGTTGCCCCGTAGCCAGGCCTCCAGGTAGCGCAGCGTCACGGCGACGTTGTCGCGCAGACCGACTCCGGTGGCCTGTCCGGGTATCCCGCGCAGGTCGAGCAGCTGCTCGGCGGTGACAGCCACCTCGGTCCTGCGCCGGTGCAGTTGGTGGGGACGGTCGCCGAGGGCCCGGTCGAAGACCTCCCGACAGATCGGGACCAGGTCGGGGTGGGCGACCCAGGAGCCGTCGAAGCCGTCGGCCGCCTCGCGTTGCTTGTCGGCGCGGACCTGGGCGAAGGCTCGCTCGGTGGCGTCGGCGTCTCGCCGGTTGGGGATGAAGGCGGACATGCCGCCGATCGCGCTGGCCCCCCGTCGATGACAGGTGGCGACCAACAGGTCGGTGTACGCGCGCATGAAAGGCGCGGTCATGGTGACCGCCGAGCGGTCGGGCAGCAGGAATGACGCCCCGGCGTCGCGGAAGGTCCTGATGATGCTGAACAGGTAGTCCCACCGGCCCGCGTTGAGTCCGGTCACGTGGGGGCGCAGTACCCACAGGATCTCGTCCATCTCGAACGCGGCGGTGATCGTCTCGATCAACACGGTGGCCCGGATCGTCCCGCGGGGCAGGCCGAGCAGCTCCTGCGCGTGGTCGAACACGTCGTTCCAGAGCGCTGCCTCGTCGCTGCTCTCCAGCTTCGGCAGATAGAAGTACGGGCCGCTGCCCCGGGCCAGCAACTCGTCGGCGTTGTGGAACAGGTAGAGCCCGAAGTCCACCAGCGCGGCGACTGCCGGCACCCCGTCGACCGGCAGGTGCCGCTCGTCCAGATGCCACCCCCGGGGCCGGACGACGATCGTCGGGTACGGTCCGGGGCCCAGTTCGTAGCGCCGGCCGCCGTTGTCCACAGAGATGGTGCGGCGTACCGCGTCACGAAGATTGCGCTGCCCGTCAAGGACGTTCGTCCAGCGCGGGGTGTTGGCGTCCTCCAGGTCGGCGAGCCAGACGTGGGCGCCCGAGTTCAGCGCGTTGATGGTCATCTTCCGCTCGGGCGGCCCCGTGATCT